>CAYTIW010000011.1:62520-64216 GCA_964438075.1 uncultured Planctomycetales bacterium | reverse complement strand
GCGCCGGGCACCTCCCCGGTGTTGGCCGGGTTGGTGAACCCGTGCACCGCGCCGGGGTAGCTGACCAGCTTATATTTGACGCCCCCTTCCGCCATCTCCTTCTCGAAGGCCGCGACCTCCTCGGGAGGGACGTACGGGTCAGCGGCCCCGTGCAGGACGAGAAGTTCCGCGCGGATGTTCCTGGCGTCCAGGGGCGTCGGAGTTGCCAGACCTCCGTGGAAGGACACGGCCGCCTTGAGCTCGGCCCCGCTGCGGGCCAGTTCCAGCACCGTGGTACCTCCGAAACAGTAGCCGACCGCGGCCAGCCTCTGCGGGTCGACCCCGGGCCGGGCCTTGAGCGCTTCCAGCCCCGCCTGCGCGCGAGCCCTGAGGAGCGGCCGGTCGTCCTTGTATTTCGACGATTCGGCCGCGGCGTCCTTGGTGTCCGCGGGCCGCACGCCCTTTCCGTAAATGTCGGCGGCAAAAGCGACGTACCCCATTTGGGCCAGCCGGTCCGCCTGGCGGCGGGCGAAATCGTTCAGGCCCTTCCACTCGTGCACGACCAGGACCCCGGGACGCGGCCCCGTAAAGCTGTCGTCCCAGGCCGCGTAGCCTTCCAGCACGGCATCGCCCTGTTTATAGAGCACCGTCTCGCCGCGCAGCTCCGCCCAGGACGGGGCTGCCAGCATGGATACGAAAAGTAATGCAAGCCATAGAGATCGCATAATTCCCCCCTTGTCTAATTTGCACTATTTTTGTCGTACGGGGAACAAAAGGCTTACGGGGAAAAAGAAAACCTCCACCCTCCCGGGGAGGGTGGAGGTCTTGATCATGCTGTAAAACAATGCTTCAGCTACCGGCCCACGTTCTGCTTGTTGTAGAAATCCCAGAGGATCTTGGCCGCCAGGTCCTTCCCGCCGAGGCCGAAGGCCAGGGCCAGAGCGAAACACACAGCCGCAAAGAAGACCTGGAAGGTCGTGCTGACGAAGAACGTCGAGATGTCCAGCTGGTCCAGGGCCATCACCGCGGTGAAGATGAGGATCGCGCCACGGGTGATGCTGGCCAGGAGCTCCGCCCGGTCGACGTGGGCGTTGGTGGCCGCGGTCTTGACGATCACGGCGATGACGTTGGCGATGAACATACCGACCACGGTGACGAACACCGCCGCCGCCACGTTCGGGATGTAGCTGGTGACCTTCTCCAGCAGCTTGGCCGCCACGGTCAGGCCGATGGAGTCCACCGCCACGGCGAACACGATGATGAGGATCGCCCAGTAGACCAGCCCGCTCAGCAGGACCGCCGCGGTACAGGTCACGCCGCCCTTGGACAGCATCTCGGCCAGGCCGATCTTGGCCGAGAAATCATTGAACTTGAGCTGGTCCATCAGCTTCTGGACCAGGCCGCTCAAGACTTTCGCGACGATCCAGCCCACCAGGAGGATCAAAATAGCCCCCAGCAGCTGCGGGATGAACAAAAAGATCGAATCCAACATGGTCTTTACCGGTTCCATTATAACCTGGTCCCATCCTGTCATATCTACCCCCTCCTGTATCTGGTTTGATGCCGGACTGCCTCTAGCTCTGCCTGAGAAACCGCACCCCTCCCAACACGGAAAAAGGGATACTGTAAAACAAGAGCTAATTGCATTTTACAATAAAATAGAAAAATCGGAACTGGAAATTCATATTTCTAACCGCTTCCTGCAAAGGGCCTTAGG
>CAYTIW010000011.1:52451-62420 GCA_964438075.1 uncultured Planctomycetales bacterium | reverse complement strand
ATCAATACGGCGTGCGGACCTTCCACCAGGCCGAAAGGCCGGGCAGGCGCGGGCGGAGGATGGAATTGACCGCGCGGGGGTCGCTCTCCTGCCTGAACTGGCTGTGCGAGGCGATGGAAAGGCCGTAGCGTTTGGCGTTCATGACGTCGAGTGCGATGCCGCGGTCAGTGAACTCGGGCGCCACGCTGCCCGGCACCGGCCGGGCGAAGATGAAACCGGAAGTGATGTTGTCGAGGATGCTGCGCAGGTCCTCCCGGAGGTTCTCCTTCAGGACCTCCGGTTCGAGCTTCTCCCCGCCGGAAAAACGGTACTCCCGCTCCAGGATGGCCAGGGCCTGCGGGTTGTCGTCCTCCAGCAGGGCGAAGAACGGCCGGACCTCCTCGAAGCCCGCGGCCTGCAAAGTGTTGGAGAGGACGTGCCAGGTCTTCATCTCGCCGCGGCCCCGCACCTCGAACTGGTTGATGTCGTCCATCAACCCGGGCGTGTTGGCCACCACGAAACCGCCCGGCGTCAGGTGCCGCCGGACCAGGGCGTAGAACTCGCGGGAATAGAGCTTGCTCAGGCTGAAGTCCGCCGGGGCCGGGAAGTCGAGGTACACCGCGTCGAAGAGCTCGCCGGTGTGGCGGATGTAATCATAAGCGTCGCCGATGATGAGCGACAGCCGCTGGTCGCGGTAGGCGCCGGCGGTCATCCGCTGCAGCTCGGGGTCGGACATGAACAGCCGGACGATGTCCCGGTCGATCTCCACCTGCACCACGCGCTCCACCCCCGGGTACTTCAGGACCTCCCGCAGCAAAAGCCCGTCGCCGCCCCCCATGATCAGGACCGTCCGCGGCACCTGGCCGGCGACCGCCACGGGCACATGGGCGAAGGTCTCGTGGTAGATCTCCTCGACGTCGGCGTAGAACTGGAAGTCCTTGTTCAGGTACAGGGCGAAGCCCCGCGGCAGGCCCGGGTCGCGCGCGTACTTGCGGCTGTAGGCCCCGATCACCGAAGGCACCACGCTGTTCCGTTCCGCGCCCAGGCGCACGATGTCGACGGACTGGTACGGCGTCTGGCGGTGGGCCACGTCGCGCCGCAGCTCCGCCACCGGATAGGCGTAGTAATAGTACATCTTCAGGAAATGCTGCTGCACCGCCCCGCCGCCCAAAAGCAGGGCCACGAAGAGGCCCGCGAAAGTGGTGAGGAAACCGCCGAAGTTGCCGCCGCCCTCGCCCCGGAAACGGAAGGCCAGCACGGCCGCCGCCGCCAGGTTCACCAGCGCGACCAGCCACGAGACCGCCAGCATGTCCAGCCGGGGGACGAAAAAGACCGGGAAGAGCAGCGCCCCGGCCAGGGACCCGAAATAATCCATGGCCACCACCCTGGCCGCCCGGTCCGTGCCCGGCTCGCCGCTCTCGGCCAGCTCGATCAACAGCGGCAGCTCGGCCCCGGTCAGCACCCCTATCGCCGCCGCGGCCAGGAACGCGGACAGGAAAAAGACCATATCGCCCGCCACCATCTGTCCATGGGTAAAGAGCAGGGCGGCGCCGGCCTGCCCGTAATGGATGGCGATGACGGACAGCCCGCCGACCAGGCTCAGGCCGACCTCGATCTGGAGCAGCCGTTCCCACAGCCGGAGGCCGCGGAAGAGGCGCGGGCTCAGGAACGCGCCCAGCCCCATCGAACCGATGAAGGTCCCGACCGTCAGGCTGTACCAGACCACGTTGTTGAGCGCGAAGGTCGACACCGTCTGCGCGATGATCAGCTCGTACAAAATGCTGCACGCCGCCAGGACAAAAGTGAGGGACAGGGCCAGGGCCGTCATGAGCCGAACCCCCGGGAGATGACGCGGGTCTCCGCCGCGGCGGCCCGGAAAGAGGCCTTCAAATGGTCGATGGCCTTCTGGGCGTCCATCACCCCGCAGGTCAGGACGTCGAAAGCGGCGTAATTGTGCTCGGGCCAGGTGTGCAGCGAGAAATGCGACTCGGCGATGAAGATCATGGCGCTGACGCCGTGCGGCTCGAACTGGTGGAACTGCGAGCCCAGCAGGGTGGCGCCGCTCACGCGGGCCGCCTCCAGGAAGGGGCCCCGAACGGCCTCCACCGTGCCCAGGCGCCCGGCGTCGCAGCCGGTGAACTCGACCAGGTAATGCTTGCCGAACTCGTGTCTTTTCTTTTCCGTCATTTCATCCCTTCGCGCCGGGGCCTCTGCGGCCGCTAGCGCAGGTACATGGCGATAAAATAGCTCTCCTGCAGGGCGGAGGTCAGAAGGCCGACGACCGCCAACAGCATCAACGCCACCGACATCAGGGCCGCCCGGCGGCTGCCGAGCTCCTTCTGCCAGGACCGGGCCAGCACGTAGGCCGCCAGCGCGTTGAAAAGCGAGACCGTCCAGGCCGCGGCGATGAGCCCGGCCCGGGGGTAGAACACCAGGGCGAAGACCACCGTCCCCGCGAAGGCGCCCAGGTAATCCACCGACAGGATGGCATTGCGGCCCGGCCTGCCGTCGTGTTTGGGAGAGGCCAGCCCCAGGGCCAGCGGCAGCTCGAACCCGGTCAGGAACCCGATGAGGCAGATCAGGCCGTGCGCCACGGCCAGAAGCACGGGCGCGCCCCACTTCACACCGTCGATAATAAAGAGGCCCGGCACCACCGCCGCCCCGACCAGCGTCAAGGCCACCTCCACCCGCCAGAAGGTCAGCGCCGCCTTGCGCGCCAGCTTCCGTTCCACGAACACCGCCCCCGCCCCCATGCAGAACATGTACAGGCCGATGGTCACGCAGTAACGCAGGACGGTGTTGGACAGGAAAGCGGACAGCGCCTGGGCCAGGATCAGCTCGTAGGAGATGCTGGCGAAGGCGGCCGTGAATTTAATGAAGAGTAGCTGGGGAGACCTTTTCATAATCAAACAAAGTATCTTTCCGCTGCCGACTTGTCAACACCTATCGCTCGGGCGACGCGCCCGGGCGCCAGGGCTTCCGCCCGCGGGCCGGCGAAGTCGACCCGCCCGTCCCGGAGCAAAAGGCCGTGCCGGAAGAACGGCAGCACGTCCTCGCGGTGGTGGGTCACCAGGACCAGCTGCGGGGCGTCGCGCCGACGGACCAGGCGCTCCAGGTAACGGTACATCTTCAGCCGGCTCCCCAGGTCCAGCAGGGAGAAAGGCTCGTCCAGGATCACCAGAGCCGGGTCGTGGACCAGGGCCCGGGCCAGGACGACCTTGAGCTGCTGGCCGGAAGAGAGTTCCCCGAAAAGCCTTTTTTCGAGGCCGCGGCAGCCGAAAAAGCCCAGGCGACTGGACACCGCTTTTTTCAGGGCCGGGGTCTGGCGGCCGTAACGGCCGACCGAGGCGTCCGCGCCCGAGGCCACCACGTCGCCGACGGGAGTGTCGGGCGGCATCCGCCGGAAGATCCAGGGCGAGACGTAACCCACCAGCCGGCGCAGCCCCGGCAAAGACGAGCGCCCGAACTCGCGGCCCAGCACCGAAACTTTCCCCTCGCCCGGCCAAAGGTACCCCGCCAGCAGTTCCACCAGCGTGGTCTTGCCCGACCCGTTGGCGCCCATGATGAACCAGTGCTCGCCGCGGTGCGTGGTCCATCCTACGCCGCGGAGGACCGGGCGTCCGCCGCGCCTTACCGTCACCCTTTCCAGATCGATGATCACCGCTCTACCCATAACGGACCGTCCCTCCCTTACCGCCCGGGGCGGTACGCCACCGG
The DNA here is from genome assembly GCA_964438075.1 of uncultured Planctomycetales bacterium. Classification (GTDB taxonomy): domain Bacteria; phylum Omnitrophota; class Gorgyraeia; order Zapsychrales; family Fredricksoniimonadaceae; genus JAAXVU01. Next base: position 58,724 of record CAYTIW010000011.1, on the reverse strand, counting down.
CCGCCCGGCGAAAAGATAGCCTTCCTGAAAAGCCCTCAGCTCCATGCGGCGCAGCTCTTCGACGAAAGCGGTCTTGTTCAGCAACCCCGAAGGAGGCCGGACATCGGACGCCGGGTTGAAATGCTTGCGGTAATGCGCGTAATGCTTGGCCATGACCGCCTGGATCCGCCGCAGGGTCGAAGGCCGGCGCAGCAGGGACAGCACGCGGCCTTTCCAGTCCGCCACCCACCTGTCGTCCCGCTTTTTGGGGCAGGCCGCCAGGGACTGGCCGATGACGGCCGCTTCCCCCACGTCGGCCTCCTGGCACAGGAACTTGAGCGCGTGCCAGGCCTCGTACAGTTCTTTCTTTTCGCGGAACTCCTGCCGTCTGAGCCAGACAAAGGCGTGCAGGCGGCGGGACCAGTCCCACCATTTCCAGGGGCTCTCCAGGTCCAGGGCGGGGATCAGGAACAGCCCTTCTTTGAACAGGAGCGCGCCGAACACGCCCGGCGGCTTGCCCAGGCGCCGGTCCTTCAGCGTCGTGCGGTAGACCCCGCAGCTCGGGCTGCCCTCCATGAAGGCAAAGGCCTCGCAGCGGCTGCGGCGCACGCATTCCAGCGCCGCCAGCGCCCCGGACTTCACGTCCCCCGTCACGTCCCGGCCCTTCTTGTTCCTGAGGCGCGCGCTGCCGGCCCAGAAGTCGTCGCCGTTGCCGCCGGTGAGCTTCATCGGCTCCCGCGGCACGCCCAGGCCGCTCAGGACCTCGGGGCAGACCGGGGCCCAGGTGTAGCTGTCCTTCTCGCGGCCCAGCTTTTCGACGCGGTCCCAGCCGGCGCGGTTCCAGCGCACTTTGGCGCCGTCGTTGCAGGCGCTCACGCCGATGGTGATCCGCTCTTTCAGGACAAAGTCCATTCCCCCGTTCCTCCCGTCAGTGCTACTTGGTAAAAGCGATCACGAACACGCCGGCCACCATGAGCAGGACCGCCCACAGCCGGCGGCCGGCGGCCTTCTCCTTGAAGAACCAGAACCCCCACAACGACGACATGATCACGCTCGTGCGCTTGATCGCGATCAGGTACGGCACCTGGGTCATCAGGATGGCGATCATCTGGGTGATCATCATGACGCCCAGCAGGGCGCCCAGGAGGGCCAGGCGCCGCCAGTGCCGGCAGATCTGCTCCCCGGCATCCGGTATCTTGAACAACATGATCATGCCCAGCGTGGCCGAGGCCGCGCTGTGCACCGCCAGGCCCCAGGCCGCCGGCGACGAGTTGATCACGCCCACCTTGTCCAGGTTGCCGCCGATGCTGGCCAAGAACGCCACGATCAGCATGTAGCGGCTGCCGCGCTCGCGGAGCAGGGTGCGGAAGGGGGCCCAGAAACCGCCGCGGGAAGGGTCCAGGAACAGACGGTAGGACCCCACCACGATCAGGACCACGCCCAGGATCCCCATCGGGTGCGGCTTCTCCCCGACGATGATCGGGGAGGTCACCAGCAGGAACAACGGGGTAAGGGACAACAGCGGGACGCTCTGCGACAGGTCGGCCGAACCGATGGCCTTGAACATCAGCACCGACGATAACGTCAGGACAACGGTCGTCCCCACCAGGGCCGGCCAGAAGCCGGGGCCCACCACGACCGGTTTCTGGCCGATCAGTACCAGGCCGAAGACCGGCACCGAAAAGAACATCCAGGCCCAGGCCGTGACATACGGGCTGACGCGTTTCGACAAGGTCTTGGCCACCACGTCCTGCAGCGACGTCACGAAAGCAGTAAAAAAGGCGAGAGCTAACCACATGCCGAGATTATATTAGAGACGGCAGGGCTTGGGTAGGGATAATATTGATTAATGCGCCGGACCTAACCTCCTCCCTACCGGAGAGGGTGGAGGTCTTTTTCCTGCTCCGGCTTCCCCGGGCCCCAGGACTTCTCCAGGAACCCCGCGCGGCCGGAGCCGGAGCGGTAGAACTTGTAATGCGAAGAGTTCTTCCGGTAATACTTCTGGTGGGCCTCTTCCGCCGGATAGAAAGGCTTGGCCGGGACTATCGCGGTCACGATGGGCTTGCGGAACGGGCCGTGGGCCGCGATCTCCTGTTTGGAGGCCTCGGCCTCCCGGCGCTGTTCTTCGTCGTGATAAAAGATGGCCGTGTGGTACTGGGAACCGCGGTCGGCGAACTGTCCGCCGGGGTCGGTGGGGTCTATGCTCTGCCAGAACACCCGCAGGACCTCGCGGTAGGAGACCCGGGCCGGGTCGTAGACGACCTGCACAGCCTCCACATGCCCGGTCTTGCCGCCGGAGACCTGTTCATAGGTCGGGTCAGGCACGTCCCCTCCGGTGTAACCCACGGTGGTCGAGACCACGCCCTCCAGCCGGTCGTAGGGCGGCTGCATGCACCAGAAACAGCCCCCGGCAAAAGTGGCGGTCTTGAGAGAAGGGGTATTTTCCGCGGCCGGCAGGTCCGTGGTCATGGCGAAAACTCCCAGCAAGGTCCAAAGTATAAGGCTTCTCATAGCTAAAGGTTGGTCGGGCGGACCGGACCGGGCTTACACAGCCCGTCCGCCTACCTCCCCAGTTGACGCCAGAACCGCTCCCAGGGGAACTGTTTTCCCGGACAATCCGTACTCGCTCCCCGCACCTGGCCGTGCCCGACAACGTGGGACGCGGGGATGCGATAATAGCTGCGGAGGTTCTTGACGATCTCGGCCAGGGCCTCCATCTGGCGGGCGGAGGGCCGGCCCTCGTTGAAGTTGCCGACCAGGCAGATGCCGATGGCCCGCTCGTTCATGGCGTCGGCCTTGCAGTGCGCCCCGGGGAGCTGTTTCAGCCACCGGGGGGACACTTCGATCTGGCCGTCGGCCCGCCCCTGCGTCCCGTTATCGATGACGAAGTGGTAGCCCACCCCGTCCCAGCCCCGGTTCAGATGGGCCTGGTCGAAGAGGAGCGAGTCGCCGGTGTCGGTGGCGCTGTGGTGGATCACGATGTACTTCCACCTGTCCGAGGGATAGAGGGAGATGACGGGCTGTACGGGCGCGGCCCGGGGCACGAGCAGCCGGTCGCCCTTCTGCAGGACAGGCTGCGGCGGCAGCCGGTTGGCCCGGGTTATGTCCGCGACCGGGACGTCGTACATCCGGCCGATGCGCCACAGCGTCTCGCCGGGCGCCACGACATGGAAAATATCCTGCCTCGGGGCCGACGTGACCGGCGGGACCGGCACGACCCGGGGCGCGGGAGGCGGGGCCACGACAGGCCGGCTTACCGGCGGGGTCGCGCAGGAGCTGAAAAAAAACGCCAGCGCCAGGAGCGCTGCCTGACCCGCCAGTGCGGAGTTCTTCTTTCCCAGACCCAGCTTCATCCGTGCCCTACCATAAATTAATAAAAAGCCGCCTGATCCTGAGACCAGACGGCAACCCGAACAGCGGCGCTCCTCCGGGCCTCCCGGACCCGGAGCTATTTTATTGAAAGCGAATGCCTTGTCAAACGTTAAACCGTATCTTCACCCCGCGGTTGCTCTCCCTTCCTCAATAAGGCCCTCGAGGTCTCTGCCTTTCCCCTGCGGGCGGGTCGGCTCAGCCGGCGGCCAGCCATTCCTTGATCTTCCGCTCGATCTGGTCCCGCACCGCACGGGTCCGGGCCAGCCTTTCTTCCGGGGAGCCGGTGAACCGGGACGGGTCGGGGAAGCCCCAGTGCAGCCTCCGGGCCTTTCCGGGGAAGGAGGGGCACCGCTCCGCGCTGGTCTCGTCACATACCGTGATCACATAACCGTACTCCCTGCCCTGCCGGATAAGGTCGAATACCGACCGCGTCCGCTTGCCGGAGATGTCGAGGCCCTTCTCCTTCAGCGCCTCGACCACCACCGGGTTCAGCCGGCCAGGCTCGATCCCGGCGCTCTCGACCTCGAAGCGGTCACCGGCCAGTTGCCGTAACAGCGCTTCGGCCATCTGGCTGCGGGCCGAATTATGGATGCAGACGAACAGGACTTTTTCCTTTTCCACCTATCACCTCTTCACGAACAACACGGTTCGGCCAGTTCGGCCTTCTTCCGGAACATCCGCGCCACGTTGACCAGCAGGAGCATCACCGGCACCTCGATCAGCGGGCCGATGACCGTGGCAAAAGCCTGCATGGAATTGATGCCGAATATTGCTACCGCCACGGCAATTGCCAACTCGAAATCATTGCTGGCCGCCGTGAAGGATACTGCTGTCGCTTCTGCATGATCAGATCTCAGCTTCCTAGAGAACCAATAGGTCACGAACCACATCACGATGAAATACACCGTCAGGGGGATGGCGATGCGAACGACATCCAACGGCAAACGGACGATGTACTCCCCCTTGAGCGAGAACATCACGAAGATCGTAAAAAGAAGCGCCACCAGGGTGATCGGACTGATCCGAGGAATATAAATCTTGTCAAACCACTCACGCCCCTTGGCCTTGATCAAGACGAAACGGCTGACAACCCCCGCGAAGAACGGGATGCCCAGATAGATCAATACCGTCTGGGCCGATTCGGCCATTGAAATATGGATATTCAAGCCCTGGGCAATGCCCAAGGCGCCCAGGAGCAGCGTGATGAAGATGTAGATGTACGGCGCATAGAAAAGGACCTGGAAGACCGCGTTGAAGGCCACCAGCCCGGCCGCCAGCTCACGGTCCCCGTCGGAAAGGTCGTTCCAGACGATGACCATGGCGATGCAGCGCGCCAGGCCGACCAGGATGACGCCGACCATATACTCGGGGTATCCCCGCAGGAAGACGATCGCCAGCGCCGCCATGACCACCGGACCGATGATCCAGTTCTGCACAAGGGAAAGGCCGAGCAGCCGCTTGTTGCGGAAGATCTTGCCGATCTCCTCATACTTCACTTTCGCCAGGGGCGGGTACATCATCAGGACCAGCCCGACGGCGATCGGGATATTGGTCGTCCCTGTCTGGAACCGGTTCCAGAACCCCGCAATGCCCGGAGAAAAATATCCGACGCCGACACCGATCCCCATCGCCAGCAAGATCCACAGCGTAAGGTACCGATCAAGGAACGATAGCTCCTTCTTTTGACCCTCTGCCATATAAACCTCCGCTATTCAAGCCAAAAAATGCATCCAAATATAATAAAGACCGACAAGAATGAACACGATGCCGGTCATCCGCCGGGTATAAAACTCCCACTTCGTCAGCTTCTGAAACCACTGATTCAGCGACTTGACACCCAAAGCGATCGCGATCGCAAAAGCCAGAACGGGCAACCCGGTCCCGATCCCATAAATAAACGGAAGCAAGACCCCGGCTTCGCTCTGCAAGGACAACGGGATGAGACTCCCGAAGAACAAGGCGGCCGACACCGGGCAGAAAGATAACGCAAAAAGCGCCCCCAACCCCAGCGCGCCCCACGCGCCCGACCCGGCCAGGCCTTCCTGCTTCTTTGAGGACAGCGAGAGGACCGGGAAGCTCAACGGGACCACATCCAGCAACAGGACCCCCGCGACGATAAGGACCGGGCCCAGGGCCTTGCCCATATTGACCTGCAGGAACTGCGCGACCGAGGGAACGCTCAACAAGGACTGGATGACCAGAAAGCCGATGACCGCGTAAGCCAATATCCGGCCCAGGGTGTACGCGAGGCCGGACAGCACCACCGCCCTCACATGCAGGACCTTCTTCGACAGGAAAGATACGGCCGCGATGTTCGTGGCCAGCGGGCAGGGGCTGATCGAGGTCAGTATCCCCAGCCACAGGGCCGAACCGAAAGCGAGCAGGGTCTCCGTCATTTCAAACCCTCCAGGAATTGCGCCACCTCGCCCTGCACGTAAGCGTGAAAGCGGTCGCGGTCGCGGACATACTCCCACACCTTGTCCAGATTCTTGTACCGGACCTCTTTCCCGTCCTTTACCAGCGAGAGCACCAGCGCTTTCGTATAAAGCCCATAGTCCTGGACAAAGTGCTCGGTGTCCGGCCGCTCGACGTTGACGGACTGGAAGGCCAGCGCGCCGCTTTTCAGTTCGCCGGCATAACTACTTTCCACGGCCTCGCGGGACAGCTTCTCGATCCGGGTGCAGGTGGGACAGCGGTAATTCCCGTGGAAATAATAGACCACCACCCGGGACGGCAAGGACATCGGGGGCACAACGGCCTCCGCGGCCGCTCCTCCGCCGGAGGGAATGGCCGGGGCCCGCACAGCCGCATCCACGCCGCACACCGGCCGGCTGAACATCTGCGCCCCCACCACGACCGCCGCCGCCACACAGAAGACAATGACCGCCGTTAAATCCTTTTTCATCACGACCCCATCTTTCT
>CAYTIW010000011.1:38971-52351 GCA_964438075.1 uncultured Planctomycetales bacterium | reverse complement strand
CGGTCCGAGAGCTCCCCGACATCCGAGCCTCCCGAACAGGCAAAATACAAAGTACCCGGCATCCCGCACGAACATTTATCAGACATGGCCCTTCTCCTTGTTAAGACAGGAACTTTTTTATCTCTTCGGCCGCCAACACCTTTCCCGCTGAGACCACCCGGCCGTCCACCACCAGGGCCGGGGTCACCATGACGCCGTAGTCCGTGATCCGGTCGATATCGGTCACCTTGACCACCTCGGCCTGTATCCCCGCCAGCTTAACAGCGGCCTCGGCATTGGCAGTTAACTGCTTGCATTTGGGACAACCTGTCCCCAGGACCTCGATCTTCATTTAAGGCTCCTTCCGGCTACGGTTTGACCGCTTGGACTTTTATGCTCGCTACCGAACTTGCCGCTGCCCCCACGTCCGCTCCCGTGACCAGGGCGTCGACCGGATAGCTGTCCTGGCTGACCACCTTGATATCCCGGAAACCGGCCGCCTCAATAAAACGCAGGTAGGCGTCCTTCATTTCCGCCCCGGCCAGGCACCCGACGTAGGCCTCCACCGATCGTTTGACCGACACAGGGAGCTCTTTCACCAGGACCAGGTCCGAGACCATCAGCCGGCCCTGGGGCTTGAGGACCCGGAACGCCTCTTGGAAAACCTTGTCTTTCTCCGGCGAGAGGTTGATCACGCAATTGGAGATGACCACGTCGACCGAACCGCTCTCGACCGGGAGGGCCTCGATCTCGCCCCTCCGGAATTCCACATTCCGGTAGCGGCCCTTGGCCGCGTTCGCCCGCGCCCGCTCCAGCATCTCCTCCGTCATGTCCACCCCGATCACGCGGCCTTTCGGGCCGACCTTTCTTGCCGCCAGGAAGGCGTCGAACCCGGCGCCGCTCCCCAGGTCCAGAACGACCTCGCCCTCTTTCAGTGAGGCGATGGCGACCGGGTTGCCGCAGCCCAGCCCCAGATTGGCGCCGTCAGGCACGGCAGACATCTCGGCGTCGCTGTAGCCAACGGTCCGGCTGATATCCCTGGCCGAGCCGGATGACGTGCAACAGCCGCCGGAGGGACAGCAGGACACCCCCTTTTTGGCGAGTTCGGCATAACCGTCCCGGACCATCTTCTTTATATCCTTCGATCTGTCTTCCATAAATACCTCCCGATATTTTATCCGGCAATAAGGCCAAAGAACATCCCGGTGAAAGTGCTCATCAAGATCACCAGCCCTACATAGACCAGGGTCTTCTTCGTCCCGATCACGCTGCGGATCACCAGCATGCTCGGCAGGCTCAGCGCCGGGCCCGCCAACAAAAGCGCGAGGGCCGGCCCTTTGCCCATGCCGGAACCGATCAGCCCCTGCAGGATCGGCACCTCGGTCAAGGTCGCAAAGTACATGAAGGCAGCAACGACGGATGAAAAAAAGTTGGCAAAGAACGAATTCCCGCCAACCAAAGCCGTTACATACTGCGAGGGGATGATCCCCTCATGCCCTGCTCGACCCAATAGAAAACCTGACAAAAGAACTCCGCCTAGAAGCAGGGGGAGTATCTGCAGCGCGAACGCCCAGGATACGGATGTCCATTCCTGGAGCTCTTCTTTCTTGAACCATGAAAACAGGGCTCCGATCAAGACCGCGCCGAAGAAGCCCGTGATCCACCACTTCGAGGCATGGACCATGCTCCAGACCCCGGTATCGCCGGCCATGGGCCGGCCCCAGTTGGCGAACACCAGAATGGCGACCATTGAAAAGAAATACACCGTGTTCTGCCACAACGGCCTTATTTCCTCTGCCTCGCCCACGATCAGGTCGCCGGACGCCTGACGCTCCCGCTCTTCCTTCAGGAAAATCAGGTGCATCAAAAGACCGATCACAACACTGAACATGACCGCGCCGACGGCCCTGGCCAGGCCCAACTGCCAACCCAAAATACGCGCGGTCAGGATAATGGCCAGCACATTGATCGCCGGGCCGGAATAAAGGAAGGCGACCGCCGGCCCCAACCCCGCGCCTCTCTTATAAATACCGGAAAACAACGGCAGGACCGTGCAGGAACAGACCGCCAGGATCGTTCCCGAGACTGAAGCTACTCCATAAGAAAGGACCTTGTTGGCCTTGGCGCCGAAATATTTCATCACCGCCGCCTGGCTCACAAAGACCGAAATGGCCCCCGCGATGAAGAATGCCGGGACCAGGCACAAGAGCACGTGCTCCCGGGCGTACCACTTGACCAGCGCCAGGGCTTCGAACACGGCGTTATTGAAACGGGCATTCTCAACCGGCAGGTAAAAACAGGCGAGGAAACCGCCCGCCACATACAAAACATTCTTCCATCCCGCCATCACCTGGCCCTCCTCTTTGCCGCCTTGGAGACCCGGCAGCAGCCGCCCTCTATCCGGATGGCCTTGATGTTGACCAGGCCGTCGGCTAACTTCTTGTGCGCCCGGGCCAGGATCCTGGTAAAGGTCGAACGGGACACTTTCATGAGCCTTGCTGCGGGCTCGTGCAGCATCTCCTCCAGATCTGCCAGGCGGATGGCCTCGAATTCATCTACGGTCAGGACCACCCCTTCCAGCTCCCCCGGCTTCTTGCATCGAGGGCGGAAACATCTCTCTCCCGGTAAACACTTGACCCACCTGGTCTTCTGCGGCCTCACGACGACCTCCTGTCTGGTTTTGCACTATGGTGCATAATATATAGCAGACCAAGGGACCCTGTCAAGAAGAGGATCGAGAAAAGGGACAACTCCTGCTTGGGAGGAAAACGGATGTCGGGGGACGGCCGAAGACCGAGGGTTCACTCGCCGCGCGGTCGGGCCCTCTTCTTGCCCGGTATGGAGGCCTGGGGCGGCTTGACCACCTCCAGGGTGGCCTCGGCGCCCTGGGACGGCTCGAGCCCGCGCTGGTAGATCAGGATGCGCCAGCTGCCCTCCGCGTCCGGGCCTTTGGTCAGGGATGGGATACCGAAATTCCTAAAGGCGAACCTGGTGGTCCCCTGGGGGACCCCTTTCAGGGAGGTGGAGAGCGAGGAGACCAGCTCGCCGTCATGGTAGAGGCGTATCTCGAATACCGCCGGGACATTGGCGGGGGAAAGGTTCGTAAGGACCACCTTGCCTTCCAGCGGCTCGCCTGTCCGGTACTCTGTTCGAGGCAGTTTGATCGCTATCTTCACCGGGCTGACCGTGTCCCGGTGGCCGCGGGCGCAGGCGACATCCCCGCCGGCCAGGACATGGCCGCAGGTCAATACCGCACAGAACAGGATATTCAGCGTCTTGGACCACATGGCTCCACCTCATTGTTAGGGACCAACGGGAAAAATAATACCGGGACTTCCCCCGCTTCAACCGCTACCGGCCGGTATTATACAACAGCTGTGCGGACCAGGGAACAACGGGCTCAGCGGCCCGGGCTGTTAATGTGCTCTTCAAAAGTAAGCGGATGGCGGGACTGGCCGGCCAGGGCCTGGCGCAGGTACTTGAGGTAATACTGCAGGCTGTGGTCGCTGACGCCGCCGGGGTTCCGGCCCCGCCAAGCCTGACCGTCGGAAGAAGACCGTAGCGCCACGGCCTCGGATATGCTCCTCCAGCGCTTCCAGAAGATGTTATCCCGGCAAAGCCGGCCTTCGCGGTCGAAATAACACTGGGTACCGACATGGCGGTAGGCCGGAGCGAGCGGCACCCGGGTCCCGAGGTCCTCGTCGTTGACGAAACGGAAGCTGGCGCGGCCCATCTTGCGGTCGAAGTTCTGCGCGAAGGTCTTGTCCCCCACCCGCGGCTGCCCGTAAGTGTAAAGGCCCGCCACCTCCACCCCGGCATCCGTGAAATGGTCGACCGCGAGGACGGCCAGCGCTCCGCCCAGGCTGTGCCCGGTGACCCACAGCGTTTGCTCCGGGGATTTCCAGGTGCAGACCGTGTCGTAGATATCGTAGAACACGTCGTCCAGGGCCTGATTGAAGCCGTAATGCACGCGCCCGGTACGGGAAGGGACCAGCCGGATCTTGAAGTCCGTCAACCAGTCCTGCAGGGTCACGCTGCCGCGGAAAGCCAGGATGACCGCCACATCGTTGGCGGCGATGAAGGCCTGGGTATCCCGGACCTCGAACGACTGGTAACGCGTAAAACCAAGCTGGCCCTGCAGATAAAGCCCGGCTTCGTCCAGAGGGCGGTAGGCCAAGGCCGAGATCTCGGCCAGACTGCACGCGTTCTGGAGGTCGAAACCGATAGCCTGGGGGTGGAATCCGAAAGACGCCATTGGAGCCGGCCTTCCTTTCCTTTATTGCCTGGAGCAAAAAAATTTGTGTGACAATATACAATAATTCCCTTCCCTTGTAAACGGGCGGGCATACTTTTTTACGGCCCTTTCCTCTTTTACCGCGGCGTTCTTCCCCGTGAGCCTGTCCTGGGACAAAAAAAGCCCGGAGCAGGCTCCGGGCTTGGGGACCATCGGTCAGAAACCTCAGAAGCCCAGGCGCTTGGCCATTGTCTCGTAATCGCTCCACATCTCCTTGGGCAGACGGCCGCCGAACTGGGACAGATATTTCCGGATATCCTCCAGTTCCGCCTTCCATTCGGCAGGCTGGATCTCGAACAACCGGGCCATCTTCTCGGGCGGGATATTGAGCCCCTGGAGGTCCAGGTCCGCCAATTCCGGGACCAGCCCCAGCGGGGTCTCCCGCGCCTCCACTTCGCCGTGCACGCGCTCGATGATCCATTTGAGGACGCGGATATTTTCGCCGAAACCGGGCCAGATGAACTTGCCGTTGTCGTCCACCCGGAACCAGTTGACCGAGTAGATCTTAGGCGGGTGCTTGAGGCGCCGGCCCACCTTGAGCCAGTGCCCGAAATAGTCGGCCATGTTGTAGCCGCAGAACGGCAGCATCGAGAACGGGTCGCGCCGCAGCACGCCCACCTGGTGCTGGGCGGCCGCCGTGGTCTCCGAGCCCGTCCGGGCCCCCAGGAAGACGCCGTGCTGCCAGTTGAAGGCCTCCGCCACCAGCGGGATCAGATGCATCCTCCGGCCGCCGAAAAGTATGGCCGAGATCGGCACTCCCTTGGGGTTGTCGTACTCCTTGGATAAAGTCGGGGCGTTATAGATGGAAACGGTGAAGCGCGAATTGGGGTGCGCGGCCTTGGCCTCGCCGCCGCTCTTCCAGGGCTGCCCCTGCCAGTCCAGCGCGTTCGACGGGACAGCGCCGTCCAGGCCTTCCCACCAGGGCTCGTTGCGGTCCAGGTCCAGGGCCGTGTTGGTGAACAGGGTGGGGAAGAAATCCTTCTTCTGCAGCGTGCGCATCATGTTCGGGTTGGTCTTCATCGAAGTGCCCGGCGCGACCCCGAAAAGCCCGGCCTCGGGGTTGATGGCGTAGAGGCGTCCGTCGGGCCCCACGTTCAGCCAGGCGATATCGTCGCCCAGGGTCCAGACCTTGTAGCCCGGCAGGGCCGACTCCAGCATCGCCAGGTTGGTCTTGCCGCAGGCCGAAGGCATGGCGGCGGTGATGTACGTGACGCGGCCCTTGGGGTCCTCGATCCCCAGCACCACCATGTGCTCGGCCAGCCAGCCTTCCTGGTAACCGAGCCAGGAGGCGATGCGCAGGGAGAAACATTTCTTCCCCAGAAGCGCGTTGCCGCCGTAACCCGAGCCGACGCTCCAGACCGTCTGTTCCAGCGGGAAATGCATGATGAAGCGCTTGTTGGGGTCGAAATCGCCGACGGAATGCAGGCCTTTGACGAAATCCTTGCTGCCGCCGATCTTGTCGATCACCTTCCGGCTCATCCGCGTCATGATCCGCATGCTGACCGCCACGTAGGATATGTCCGTGAGCTGGACGCTGGCCTTGGCATAGGGCGAATCGGGATGGCCCATCATGTACGGCAGGACGTACATGGTGCGGCCCTGCATGCAGCCGTCGAAAAGCTTGCGCATCTTCGCCTTGGCCTCTTCGGGGTCCATCCAGTTGTTGTTGGACCCCACGGCCTCCTTGTCGGGATGGCAGATGAAGGTCAGGTGCTCGGCACGGGCCACATCCGTCGGATGGCTGCGGTGGTAGTAGGAGTTAGGCCAGCGTTCCTGGTTCAGGTTCTGGAAGACCGGGGTGGCGCCGATCTTCTCCTCCTCCAGCCCGATCTGTATGAGCTTGCGCGCTTCTTCCTCGGAACCGTCGCACCAATGGATACGCGCCGGCCTGGTCAATTTCGCCTGCTCGTCTACCCATTGCTCCAAAGGTGTGGCCATAGATCCTCCGCTTCTTTCAGATTGAGGTTAAACTTGTGCTTGTACCGTTAAACGTACTTCTTTATCTTTGACAGCAGTTCCTCCCTGCCGACGGGCTTCTTCAGGTACTCCTTGATCCCTTCCACCCGGAAGATGTCCTCCAGTTCCTCCCGGCCGGTCAGGACTATGACCGGGATGCGGGCATCCCGCTCGCGTTTGCGCATCTCGAAAAGGAAAGAATAGCCGTTCAGTTTGGGCATCTGGATGTCGAGGATAAGCAGGTCCGGGGTGACCTCCTCCAGCTTTTTAAGGGCCTCCTCGCCGTCGTTGGCGACCAGGACCCGGTAGCCGTCATCCTCCAGGAACTTCCCCACGATCTTGGTCAGTGTGCGGTCATCATCCGCCAGCAATATGGTTTTGGGCATAAGTCCTCAATAATTGGGTATGGGTGCCATGGTCAGCTCCAGCACCAGTCTCTTTTCACCTTTTATCTCCATGCTCATCTCGTACTTGCATTTCTGGTCGGCCGAGAATTCCAGCCCGTCCACGGCCGTATTGACATAACTTTCGAAAGGCGACATCTCCAGGAAGATATACCCCCGCCCGGACATCTCCTTGACAAAGGCCCCGCCGAAAAGGTTGGCGATGGTGCCGCAGGCGTCGAGCACGGCGGGCTCGTCGTCCTCGTCGATGCGCGGGTAATCCAAGAGATGCAGAAGCTTGGATATGTACGACACCGGCACGTAAAAGACCAGGCTGCCGACCGCGTTGTGCTTCTCCATGTGCGACTTGTCCCGGTAGAAATATATCGCCGAGAACACCGTGCGTTCGCCGAATTTCTCCAGCCCGTCCACGCGCATGCGCCGGCCGAACTGCACGATCTTCTTCTCCTTCACCTCCGGACGCGCCGACAGCGAGATCCCGCCCTTGACGCGCAGAGTATCGGTGACGGCCTTGATCAATATCAGCGTCAGGTCGTAGAGTTTCAGGTTGCTGATGTTAGAAGGGATGTCTTCCATTAGAACTGCACGTAGGGCTTGATCACCTGTATTAACTCGTCGATCTTAAAAGGCTTGACGATGTACCCCGCCAGCTTCGGATTGACCGCGTAGGCCGCCTGCTTGCTGTCCTCGGAGGCCGACGCCGTAACCATCACTATGGGGATGCTGGCCGTCACCTCCACCTTCACCAGCCCCTCCATCAGCTCCACCCCCGAGATGTTGGGCATCTGGTAGTCCAGAAACATCAGCGCGATCTGCCCGATGTTCTCGGCGATCAAGCCCATGGCCGCATCGCCGTTATCCGCCTGCAGGATCTCGTTCTTGACACCGGCGTTCACCAGGCTCTTGGAGAGGAGCTTGCGGTCCAGCAGCGAATCGTCAACGATCAGAATTTTCATGGGATAAAATAAAGCCCGCCCCTGGATGATAACGGGCCTAAGCGCCCGCTGACCCCGGGGGTTACTTATCCTTCTCTTCCTTGTTATCCATCGAATCGCCCACCAAAGCCCCGCCCACTCCGCCCGCGCCGGCCCCGATGAGCGCGCCTTCCACCCCGTGGCCGCTCTGATGGCCGATAATGCCTCCGATCAAAGCGCCGGTGGCGGCACCGATACCGGCACCTTTCTGCGTGCCCGTGCAGCCGACCAGAGCCAACGATACCAACGTGACCAAAATGACCTTCTTCATTCCTTCACTCCTTTTTAAAAAAAACCTTCAACCTGTACCTTAACGCGCAGGGACCGGGCGCCCCATTGAGGGGCGGGACCACTTTCCCTTCGCAAGCCCTTCACGACTGCAGAGGATTGTATTATAAAGGATGCCCCGTGGCACGGAAAGATTTTTCTACGCCTTTTTTCAACGATAAGCCCGGCGGAGGAAGAACCTGGTCTCTCCTGCCGCCATCTCCAAATCCCCCAGGTCTTCGGTCGAGACCAACTCGCCCCCTTCGCCCAGCTCATGCACCTTGAGCCGGTACTGGCCGGGCTCCAGCACCATCCTGGCTATGCGGATCTGCGCCGGCAGGGACTGCCAGCTGCGCAAATCGGCCTTTTCGGTGAACAGGTTGTATATATCGCTGACCACGGTCAGGGCCTCGGCGGCACCATCGCCGTATTTTTTCCTCACGTTCTCTTTCTGCTTGCGCTCGACCAGATACTTGAGCCCCGGCCGGAGCACCGCCTTCGAAAGGGTCAGCGCGCGGCGGGACTCCAGGTCCCGCTGCGCGATATCCTCTATATCCGCTCCCAGTTCGGAATCGACGACCCGGGCCCCGGAGCCCGCCGCCGGACCGGCCACCAGACGCGAACCGCGCACCGCATAGGGACGCCGGGCGAACCGGGGCACCGCGACCTTGGTCACGAAACCGTCGTTCAGCGGGACCGGCAGCACCTCCTCCACCTTGACCGGAGAATAGCCCACGCAATGGACAAGGTAGACCACCGCCTTGCCCTCCAGGCCCTTCCTGGCCTGCCCCACCATGTGAGGAAATCGTCTTTCCAGTTCACCCAGGTCCGGGTCCGAAAAACGCGCCGCCAAGGCCAGGAGCCTTTCCTGCAACAGCGACGGAACATATCTTCCGCCGTAATAGCCGTCGTAAAGCGCCAGCGCCTGGCGATAGGCGATCCAGGCATCGTTCAGGTCCTGCCCCCGCCCCGCGGCTTCGTACACCAGCCCCATGAAGAGACGGGCGAAGCCGTTGTCCTCGAAATGGCCGCGCCGGGCGTTCCTGGCCCGCTCCTCCACCACGCTGAACTTGGAATCCAGGTCCCGCGCCTCCACCAGGGCCTCATCGGCCTGCCCCAGTTGTACGTAGTTCAGGGCCTGGAAAATGTTCACCAGCACATATTCATAATCCGACCCGCGGTAAGGCAGGGCGTAATCGTTCACCGTCCAGCTGGCCGCCTCCTTGCTCAGGGACTGGGTGTAGAGCTCCTCGAACCGCCTCTTCGCCTTCTCGAAACTCCGGATGCTCTGCTCGTGCCGGCCGTTCATCTGCTCCACCATGCCCCGGTCGAGGTAGTACAGAAGATAATTCCCCCGTCCGTAATCGGCCTTTTCCTGGCCGATCTTGTCCAGGGCCGCGGACCATTGGTGGGTAACGACCAGGTTGTTTATCTCCGGCTGCAGTCTGGGCACCGAGGCGCAGGAAGGCAGGGACACCGCCGAGGCCGCCAGCAAATAAAAAAGGAAGGAACGCCGAAAAGCGTTCCTCCCTCGAGAACCGGGATCAACCAGACCAGATGACATCACATTGAATATTTAGGGTTCTTGACCAGTTTCTTGATCTTCTTCTGCCCGATCCAGGCCTTCTCGTTGGAGGTCATGTCGATGACTTCCAGGTTGACCTGGTACAGTATGGCGTACTTGCCCTTGGTCTCGTCCTTGACCGTGTTAATGGATCCTTTGAGCATATAATCGGCACCGGTCTCCCTTATCAGCTGGGCTCGCGTCTCGACAGCCGAATTCAGCTGCTGGTCCGCGCGTTCTTCCCGAACCTCGTCGCGCTCGCCCTTAGCGGCGACGAACTTGACCTTGCCGGAATTGGTCAACGCCGTGGCCAGGTCGTTCACGAAGACATCGGTGTTGATATGCTCATGGCTGCGGTTCACCACCGTGCCGATGATCACGACCGGGTCGCGGCCCTCGGCCTTGTTGAATTTCCCCACCCAGGCCCCTTCGAGACATTGCTTGATCATCTCCTCCGCCGTCAGACGGGCGTCGGTATCGTTCCAGCGACCGGACAGGTCCACAACCTCCGTCGGCTGCTGGCGGACGACCTGGGTCGCGCAGCCGGAAAGGGCCAATCCTGTGATCAACATGCCGGATAAAAACATCTTATGCATAAACACCTCGCTTGGGTAATTGTCGCTTGTAGACTGTCGCCGCCTTCACGCCCGGCGTCGGCCGCCAGCCGGGGCGGTCCGGCCTGCCTTCCTCACTCCGCAACGATGATCCCGCTCTTGAACTCCTTGGTGATGGTTTCCAGCGACTTCTGGGCCTCGGCCTCGTTGGCGAAAGATCCTACCCGGACCCGGTACCAGGTCCCACGCGACCCCAAGTCGCTCACCATTATATAAGCTTTATAGTTATTGTCCTTCAGCGCCTGCAACGCCGCCTCGGCGCGGGCCTTCTCCTTGAACGAATAGACCTGGACGGCGAACTTACGGGTCGGGCTGACCGGCTGCGGCGCCACCACCACCGATTCCGCCGGCTTATTGGCCGCTATCTCCTGCATATCGGTCGCGGTATGGTCCGGTTTGATCCCGGCGACGGGAGGGGGCGCGGGATTTTCCGCCGGGGCCGGGACAGCCGCCGGCGCTTTCTCGACCAGGGCAGCCTTGACCGGCACCATCTGTTCCTTCGGCTTGGTCCCGTTGAAAGCCATATACGCAAACACGCCAGCGACAATAACTAAGGCCCAGATGAACCAGGTGTCTTTCATTTTGCCCAAAGCCATATCATCCTCCTTGTTGGCTGCAACAGGAACCGAGATTGGGGTGTATTCTAACGCTTTTATCCCGGACTTTTCAATAAAAACTTTGTCCCCGGACCGGACCTTTCCGGCTATTGGTCCCCGCTCTCTTCATACTTGGGGAACCGGCCCCGCAGGGCGCCGCTGATCAGCTCCTTTACCTCCTCGCTGAAGTCCCGCGACAGCATCCACTCCAGGTACCCCGGGTCCTTGCGGGCGACCTCGCGCAGGCTTTCCTTCTTGGCGTATTTGCCGAACATCATGTAAAGCTCGCCGTTCCACCAGCGGAACTTCCGCTCGGCGTCGTAGAACTCGGTCAATTCCCGGTAATTGAACCGGCCGACGACCTCGATGGACAGGTCGCCCCCGCCGTAACGTTCGACCTGCGCGGCCAGGACTTCCAGCGCCGCTTCGGTATCGGCCAGGGCCGAATGGGCCCCCGCAAGGGGTTTGCCGCAATAAAAAGCATAAGCCGCCGTCAGGTCGCGCTTCTCGTTGAGGTGAAAGACCTTTTGCGCGTCGTAAACGGAACGGCCGGCGAACCCGAACTGCGCCTGGGCCTCGGTCAGCTCCCGTTCCAGAAGCGGGATATCGAACTTGTCGACGTTGAACCCGCCGAGGTCCGCCTCCCCGATGAAATCCACGACCTCTTTGGCAATCGACTTGAAGACCGGAGCGTCCTTGACATCCGCGTCCGTTATCCCGGTCAGCTTGCACACGGCCGGAGGTATCGGCATCAGGGGATTGACCCGCTTGAGGTAGGTCTTCTTTTCCCCCGAGGGAGAAAGCCGGATCATGCCGATCTCGATGATGCGGTCCTTTTCAATCCATGTCCCGGTGGTCTCCAGGTCAAGGATAACTAACGGTTTGGTAAGCTTCATGGCTCCCTTTCGGGTTGACCCCGGACCGAAAAAAAGGTCCGGGAAGGCCTGGCCCTGTTCCCGTCCGGGCCCCGG
Source organism: uncultured Planctomycetales bacterium (assembly GCA_964438075.1). Lineage (GTDB taxonomy): Bacteria > Omnitrophota > Gorgyraeia > Zapsychrales > Fredricksoniimonadaceae > JAAXVU01. The sequence continues at coordinate 40,732 of CAYTIW010000011.1, read as the reverse complement.
CCGAGGCAGTTTTATTCTATTTCCGACTCGAGCTCCTGGAAGAGCTCATCGGCCTTCTTGACGATGTTCGCTTTGACCAGCTTCAAGGTCTCCGCGTCCTTCTTGAAGGAACGGATCGCGTTCAGCAGGCGGCGCACTGCCGCAGCGCTGCGCTGGTCACGCTCCTCATCCGGGTCCACGACCTTGCGTTCCTTGATGATCGCGGTCAGGTCCCGGCGCAATAGCCCCGCCGGACGGCCCTTGTCGAAGACCTGCCGGCGCAGCTCCTGGTAATCCTGCTTGGTGACCTCTTTCTTGTTGCGGGCCAGCCGGAGGACGTGAATGGCGTCCAGCTCCGGGACCGCCATGGCCTCCCGGGACTCCCGGAACTCTTCCTTGAGGTAGGCGGGTTCCTGCTGTTCGACAAAGGCATAGGTCTTGACCAATTTCAGCGCCATGGACTTCTTAAGCCCGACCTCGCGCTCGACGTAATGTTCGAACTTCTCGTAACCCCAGTACTCATAAAGGCGGTCGCGCCAAATGGCGTACAGGGACTGCGCGAGCTGCACCCAGGAGATCTTGAAATCCTTGGCGGCCGCTTGTACCCGCTCGCGCAATTCCTTGCTCGTCGGGTTATCCAGCCTCTTCAGCTTGCTCTTGCGTTCTTCCTGGTCGATGATGGACATATCACAACCTCTCCACTTTAACTTTAGCCCGGACGGCTTTTACCTCACGGGGGCATATCCCGCCCGGGACCGCCGCGCCGACGTTCGCCGTGCCGGAAGCTACGGCCAGGCGCAAACATTCCTCCAGGTGCTCGCCTTTCAGGAACCCGGCCAGGAAACCGGCCAGGGCTGCGTCGCCGCAGCCCACCGTCCGGCCTTGTGCTCGCACCGGGCCGCGGGCCCAGAACATACGGACCGTGTCGCTGACGGCCAGCCCTTGCGGCCCCAGCGAAATAAGGACAATATTGCTATACCGTGACAGATGCCCTAACGCCTTTTGCAGGCCCGACCGGGTACGGACACGGAACCCGCACAGGTCTTCCGCTTCGTCCCGGTTCGGCTTGACCAGGAACGGACGCGCCCGGATGCCCGCCCTTAAAGCCGCGCCGCTGGTGTCGAGAGCCGTCAGGACGTTGGCCGACCGGGCAGAACTTATAAGCCCGGCCCAGGTCCCGGAAGCCATTCCCGGCGGCAGGCTCCCCGACAGGACCAGCACGTTGAGCGAGTGTAACTGCCGCGCCAGGTCCGCCCGCAGGGCTTGTGTTAGGGCCTTGCCGACGACCGGGCCGGCTTCCAGAATACGCGTCGCGCGGCCGGAGGCCCCCTCCGAGACCGTCAGGTTCGTCCGCGTCTCCCCCCCGGTCCAGAGCCATTTTTGCGGCAGACCTTCGGACCTTAAAATACTTTCCAGCCGGCGGCCGGCAGCTCCGGCGGCTATACCCCAAACCCCGGCCTCCATCCCCAGCGACCTCAACGCCCGCGCGACATTGACCGCCTTCCCGCCCGCGCTGGTCACGACCTCGCGGGCGCGCAGTTCCTGGCCCGGCTTTAAGTGCTCGACGCTGACAGTCCTGTCGAGGGAGGGATTCAACGCAACCGCCAATACTTTCGTCTTCATAGCCTGCACCTGATCGCGTTCATGCGATGCTATCCCTCGCTCCGGGCTCGCGACCGCACAAGGATCCTTATGCGGTCGTCCTGAAGACCACGCGGCGACCCTTCAGGGAGCCCGGGTCTTCAGGACTGTTCCATGCTGATGCTACTCCTCGGCTAGGCG
>CAYTIW010000011.1:0-38871 GCA_964438075.1 uncultured Planctomycetales bacterium | reverse complement strand
AAATAAAATAGCCACGACGCAGAACGCCGTGGCTATCCCGAAAATCGACAATAAGGATTACTCGGTCTTGTACTGCTTAAGCTCGTTCCAGGTCTTCGGGCCTACCACGCCGTCAGCCTTGAGCGAATGCTGCCGCTGGAACTCCATGATGGCGCTTTTGGTCCTCGGACCGATCTTGCCGTCGATCTTTCCGTCATAGACCCCGGCGCCCTTCAAAGCCTTCTGCAGTTCCGTACCGGAAACATCCACTTTCACCAGGTCAGCGTAGATCCCTTCCACGGCTTTTGACACCACCGGCTGTTTCTTGGGCGGCGCCACCGGGCTGCTCTCTTCCACCGGGACTACCGCCTGGGTCTCGGCCTTACCGGACAACTCTTTGACCTCATACTTGAGGTCCACGATCTCCTTCTCCTGTTCTTCCATGCGTTGCTGCAGGTCCGAGACCTGGGTCTGCAACTGGTTGACAGGCTCCGGCTTCGCCGAGGTGGTCGCGCACCCGGAAACCAAGACCGCTGCCATAAGCACAATCAATGAACGCAATAACACTTTGCCCCTCCTTTTTAAGAACCACTTTAAATTGTGTTCACTTACGCGTACCGGGCCTAAGAACGTCGGTAGGCGGAAGTTCTCCGTCATTTACCGATACTACCGTGAACAATCTCTTTTCCATCAAAGCCATATCCGGCGACAGCCTCTCCCGCATTTCCATCACTGCCTCATCCATCTCGTCCTTGACCGCTAGCCGATAGGAGAAACCGGGCCTTATCAACGGGACGCCCCCGAATTTGACCTTTTCTTTGGTGCCTTCAATATCCAAGGTGCCGACATAATAAGTCTTGCCGGCAATCACCTCGAAATCCAGCTCCAGGTCCTCCTCCGCGACGGTACTGCCGACCGGGATGGCGATACGGGTTATCTTGTAGGGGCCGGGCTCCATCTGCAAGGTAAAATAACCGGGCTCGACCACCGTATCCTCACCCCACGGCACCACGCTCTGGTTGCCCTTGTTGCCGATATAGAAAAAGAACCGCTTCGACGGGTCATCCCGTCTGACGATCGAAAAACGCACATACGGGGCTTTCAAAAGACCGCGGAAGTCCGTCTTGCCGGCGATAAGGCCGACCTGCGGCTTCTTGACCGCCGCTTGCCTTGGAGGCGGGACTGATTTCCGCAATTCCATGGCCGCGGGCGCTTCCGTTCCCTTTTCCGGAAAAGCCTGAACTGCCGCCGACTCAGCCTTTCGGCTCTGGGAAAGAACCGCACATCCCGCCAGGAACGGAACAACCAAACATACTGCTATTATTCTCAGCATGGTGTATCTCACAACGGCCGAGGAAGGCTGATACCCTTTCGATCAGTCCTTAAAATGTCCCCATGTCATTTTCAGGAATGGCAACATTAAAAAACATGTCTGAAAGAGTATTAAGGCCGAGACCGACCCTAAAATTCAGGGCTAGTTTAGCAAAAAGTTTTTGGCCTGGGTAGGTTTATTACAAAAAAAACAATGCTGCCGCTTGGCGGAAAGTGGGGAAGGGCTAGGGGTAATCTAAAATACCACGGAGGGTCTTTTCCCTTGTCCCGGGCTCGCTGTGGGCTTGCCTCGAGGACTCGGGATAATTTTGTCAGAATCCTGAGTAACATCTCCTCGGCTCCGGCTCGCTGTAGGCTCGCCTGGCAGCCTTGGAGCTTTTTTCCAAGGATCCTTGGAAAAAAGTAAACGGGCGGCTACCTCAAACCGCCCGTCTTTACAGAAAGTCTCTCTAAAGCCATGGCGCCCTAGGCAAGCGCCACGGGCTTTGTGGAGAGAACATGGGTTTTCCAGAATAGATGCACGCAGAGACTGTGACAATACCGGATACGATATATAAAACGCTTCTCTTTCACGTAGATATCCCCTTTGACCTTGAACACGAATACCTCCGACTTGTTCTCGGCCATTATCTTCTTAATGACCCTGACCTCCGGGGGCTCGAGTTCCTGAGGGATTGCATCCACGCTGGATACCAGGTACACGTAATTTTTCATGACCCGGGTGGAACAGTCCTTGTCCGACTGGTTCTCCCGGATAGATATAACACGGCCTCGATCAACAAGGGTGCGCTTGATGTAGGCGACATTCTTCATTGGGGGCTCCTTTTGCTCCACCGACGTATGAAGGATAACACCCTCAAAACGGTGAAACAAGGCGGGGAAACCCTTTCCGAGAAAATGCTTTCTCGGCCTGTGGAAAACTCGGATGTCGACGGAATAACTACTTGCGAGGCTTATGGAAGGGCAACGGGACTTTGGGCTCCTGGCCCCTTAATAGCCGCTGGATATTAGGCCGGTGCCGGAAAACGACAAACAGGCAGAAAAGGATGCTCAAAAGGACCATGCTTAACGGCGCCCCCACCACTACCATCAGGACCGGGAGCAATACCCCTGCCAGGATGGACGAGACCGATATATAGGCGGTTATAAGGAAACACAGCAGCCAGGACAGGAAACATAACCCCACCGCCAGGCGGATCCCGGGCAAGGAGATCGTCAGGCCGATCAGGACGCCCAGGGTGGTCGCGATACCCTTGCCGCCCTTGAACTGCAGGAAACAGGTCCAGTTGTGCCCCGCCACCGCGGCGATAGCGGCCACGATACGGCCGTTCACGTCCGGATGGAAAAAGCCGCTGATGAAAACGACCGGGACTGTGCCTTTGACGATATCCAGCAAAAGGACCGTCGCCCCGACCTTTTTGCCCAGCACGCGGAAGGCGTTCGTGGCACCGACGTTACCGGAACCATGCTGGCGGATATCTATCCCCTTCAGCACCTTCCCGAAAAGATACGCCGTCGGTATGGACCCGACCAGATAACTCAAACCCGCGGTCAGTACGATGTCAATGATGCCCATTATTAAGCACCCCGATCCCTTCTTTCATATAAATGACCCCCGACAGGACGGTGACCGCCAGGGCCACGCCCCAGATCACGATCCCGGCCGAGAACTGCAGGAACACCGCCACAATGCACACGACCTGCAGAAATGCGGTCAGCCGGCCCCAGAAATTGGGCCGGATCTCGAACCCCGGGGACTTGATCTCCAGAACAAAACTTCCCAGGATCAGGATGATATCACGGCTGGCGAAAGCTATCACCAGCCACAACGGCATCCGCACCGCCCAGTTATGGTCCAGTCCGACCTTGTAGAGACAAAAAAGCGCGCTGACAAAAAGGAGTTTGTCCGCCAGAGGATCCAAGATAGAGCCGGCCCTGGTCTTCTGGCGGAAGTTGCGCGCGATGTAGCCGTCAATGACGTCGGTGATCTCGGCCAGGATGTAGATCCCCAGCGCCAGCCAGCGCAGGTACTCCCGGTCCGGCGTATAGGACATCATCACCGCGATGAAGACCGGGATTATGATGATGCGTCCGATGGTGATCTTGTTCGCCAGCGTCAAAGCCATATTATTCCTTTATCACTTCCAGTCTGGCCCCGGTCTCGGGGTCGTACTCCAGGTCCCCGCTGTAATGTTTTCCCGTTACCGGCGAGTATTTTACGACCGGGCTGCCCGACACGCCAATGATCTTCTCCACGGCTGAACGGGACTCCTGATCCGTCTGGATGTCCCGGGCCACCCGCTTCATGTCCGAATTCGATATCTCGCGGCCACCGCCCATGGCCCCCATCACTTTCTTGACGGCATCCACCTGCTCCGCGGTCGTTTCCGTGGGGCGCGCACCCTCCGGCGGCTTTTTGGCAGGCGACGCGCAGCCGGAGGACAACACTAGCAGTGCCAGCCCACAGCAGCCGAGCTGACGCAGAGGGAAAAGACAGCTTTCCCCGGAACGGGTGTATTTCATCTTATCCACCGCAGACGGTTCAAAGGCCAGAATATGACGTCCGCCCTCCCAATCATGAAGTGCTCCGGGACAAATCCCCAGTACCGGCTGTCGTGGCTGGAGGCGCTGTTATCTCCCATCACAAAAAAATAACCCTGGGGTACCAGTATCTTCACGTACGGCCTGCCGTAATAACCGTCGTTGAAATAATGGATCTTCGCTATGGTCCCGTCCGTGACCGGCTTATCATTGATAAAGACCTTGCCGTTCCTTATCTCCACCGTTTCGCCTCCCACGGCTATCAGCCGCTTGATGAAATCCTTGTCCCTCGTCACCGGGAAACGGAACACGACCACGTCGCCGCGTTTAGGCTTGGTGAACCCGGGCAGGCGGTAGCGCAGGAACTTCGTCCACAGGGAGCGCGCCGGCTCGTAGGTGTCCGAAGAACTGAACGCCCTCAGCTCGACGGGAATAAGCGACGGCCCGTAGGCCAGCTTGTTGACGAACAGCCGGTCTTCCTCGATCAGCGTCATGCGCATGGAACCGGAAGGGATGCGGAAGGGCTGGAAGAGGTAGGAACGGATGAGCAAGGCCAGGACGAGCGCGACCAACACCGCTTCGCCCCACTCCCGCGCCGCCGCCCGTCCGATCTTGCCGCGCAGGTCGGCCGCGAACCCTTGCGGCGACGGCTTGGACATCAGCAGGATAATAAAGGCAAAGGGATATCCCACGACCAGCGTCAGCCAGTCCCAGAAACGGTCCAGCGCCTTTTTTTCACGGGGACCGGGTATATTTTGGCTATTTGGCATAACTTACTTTCAGTTGAACGGTTATATCTTTAATGCCGCCAGGAACGCCTCCTGCGGCACTTCCACGCGGCCGATCTGCTTGAGCTTCTTCTTGCCTTCTTTCTGCTTTTCCCACAGCTTGCGCTTGCGGGTGATGTCCCCGCCGTAACACTTGGCCGTCACATTCTTGCCCACCGGCTTGATCCGCGAGGCCGCGATTATACGGCCGTCGCAGGCGGCCTGGATGCGGATCTCGAAGAGCTGCTGGGGGATCAGCTCCTTCAATTTATCGCACAAGGCGGCCCCCTTTTCGTAAGCCCGCTCCTTGTGCACCAGGCAGGAGAAAGCGTCGCACATCTCGTCGTTGATCAATATATCCATCCGCACTATAGGCGCGGACTTGTACCCGCTGAACTCGTAATCGATCGAACCGTAGCCCTTGGTGGCGGACTTGACCATGTCGTTGAAATCCACTATGACCTCGGAAAGCGGGATCTCGAAAATGACGCGCATGCGGTCGGAGACGAATTCGCTTTTGACATAGACCCCGCGCTTGCGCTTGGCGAGCTCCATGACCGCGTCCATGCAGGTGACCGGAGTGAATACCGACACCTTCAGGTACGGCTCCTCGACGCTCTTGACCGAGCTCTGGTTCGGCAGCTGGGCCGGATTCTCGATGTCCGTCATCTGCCCGTCCTTGGTCTCGTAACGGTAACCGACGTTCGGGGTGGTGAGGACCAGGTTCAGGTTGAACTCGCGCTGCAGGCGCTCCTGCACCACTTCCATGTGGAGCAGCCCGAGGAAACCGCAGCGGAACCCGTGCCCGAAGGACTGCGACGTCTCCGGCTCGTAGGTAAAACTGGGGTCGCTCAAACGCAGCTTGTCGATCGCCTCGCGCAGTTCCATGTACTCGTCGGCCGTTACGGGATAGACCCCGCAGAAGACCAAAGGCTTGAGCACCCGGTAACCCTCGAGCGGGGCGGCGCAGGGGTTGGCGGCGTCCGTGATGGTGTCCCCCACCCGGACCTCCTTGGGGTCGCGAACATTGCAGGTTATGTATCCGACCTCGCCGGCCCCCAGCTCCTTGGTCTTGGCGTCGAAAGGAGTATAGAAACCCATCCCCTCTACGGTGAACTCCTTCTGCATGTGCATGAGGCGTATACGGGTGCCGACGGCGATCTTGCCGTCGATAACGCGCACGAAGATCACCACGCCTTTATAGACGTCGTACTTCATGTCGAAAATGAGCGCCTTCAGGGGCAGGGCCTCGTCGCCGTAGGGATGCGGGATGAAAGAGACCACCTTCTCGAACAGCTCCCCGATATTCAGCCCTTCCTTGGCGGAGACCTTCTGGATGTCCTCTTCCTTGAACTTGAGCACCTCCTTGAACTGGCGGACCGCTTCGTTCAGGTCGATATTGGCGATGTCGATCTTGTTTATGACCGGCAGGATCTCCAGGTTGTTGTTGATCGCCAGGTAGTAGTTCGCCACGGTCTGCGACTCCACCCCCTGGGAGGCGTCGATAAGGAGCAGCGCGCCTTCGCAGGCCTTGAGCGACTTCTCGACCTCGTAGGTGAAATCGACGTGGCCTGGGGTGTCGATCAGGTTGAAGAGGTATTCCTTGCCGTCCCGGGCCCTGTAATTCAGCCTCACCGCCGAGGCCTTGATGGTGATCCCGCGTTCACGCTCCAGGTCCATGTCGTCCAGGAGCTGGTTCTTGAAACTGCGCTCGTCGATAGCGCCGCAGTGCAGCATCAGCCGGTCGGCCAGCGTGGACTTGCCGTGGTCGATGTGCGCGATGATCGAGAAATTGCGGATCAGTGTCTTGTCCATTATGTATGCCTGTCTTCGCCTTTTAAACCAGGGACCGGAAAGTACCGTGCGGACCGCCTGCGGCTTTGCTGCCACTACCAGACTATATCATCTTCCGTGCCGAGTTTGGCGTCCCAGCCGGCGCTGCGTAATTTATAACCACTGCCCAGGCCTTGCTGTTCGTAAGCAAAGGGACCGCCAGTCCACAAGGCCGGATCGAAACAGGTGGGACGCAGAGCAGCTTCACAAAGCTCTTCCAGTCTTTTCGGATAGATGCCGTTGGCTTGCCTGTATTCCTCCAGCCGGTTGGATATCCGGCCCAGGTTCTCCAGGGTGACTTTGGGGAACTTATCGCGGTAGCCCTTCATGGTCTCCCTCATTTTGCCTTCCGCGACCGGTTGGCCGATGAACCACACGAACCACGCGACAAAAAGCACATGCACCGCCACCCTCCACCACGAACGCCGGACCAGCTGATAGACAGCTATCGAAGACAATATTATGACCACACAAGCCAGGATAAACGCCTCCGGGCGCTGGTTCAGGGTGTGCAACAACTTGGTCAGGAAGAAATAATGTTCCCGGCCGGCATAAGACAATGACGCCTGACGCCATAACGGAACGACCGAACAGGTTATGCAAAAAAGCACCAGCGGAACCCAGGCGAGATCCAGGAACCATTCCTCCAGCGTCCTCAACTGTCTCCTGGTCTCGTCCCACTCGTTATAGACCTTGCTCCCCCGCTCCAGGATCTTTTGGACCATGAACTCCACGACCTGGTCAGCCGTCATCGAAGTGGAGTCGACGTAAATGGCATCGTCGGCCTTTTTAAGCGGGCCGACCTTGCGGTTAAGGTCGCGCTGGTCGCGCTCGGAGAGGTCCCGGGCCAGGGCGGCCTCGTCCACCGCCTGCCCCTTGGCCCGCAGTTCGTCTACGCGCCTCTGGCAGCGCACCTTGAACTCCGCGTCCAGATAGAACTTGAAAGTGGCTTCCGGGAAGACCACGGTCCCCAGATCGCGGCCGTCACCGACGACGGGACGCTTCTCCCCGATCTGGCGCTGCCATTGCACCATGACCTCGCGGACGCCGGGAGTGCGGGCTATAAAATAGGTATTCTTGGTAACGTCCTGCGAACGGATGGCTTCCGAAACATCCTCATCATCCAGCATGACCTTGAGCGGCTGGCCAGGCTTGTCTATAAGATCGATGCGGGTCTCATGGGCCAGTTTTACCAGCGCCGCCTCGTCTTCCAGGTCCAGCCCCTTCCGCAGGGCCTTGATGGTCATGGCCCGGTACATCGCCCCGGTGTCCATGAAGGATATGCCCAGCTTTTTGGCCAAAGCTTTGGCCACCGTGCTCTTACCGGCCCCGGCCGGGCCGTCGATAGTCACCACCATCGGCTTGCTCATGCCTTCTTCTCCAAAGCCTCCCGCTTGACCTTGGCCTGGGCCAGACAATTGATCAGGGCGGCCTCGTCGTGCTCGACCACGGCCTTGCGTATCTCGGACAGCGATTTTACTGATTCGTCGATAGCCTTGAGCACATGCCGGTAGTTGGACAGGCAGATGTCGCTCCACATCTTCGGCGACGATCCGGCCACGCGGGTGGTGTCACGCAGTCCGTTAGCCCCGTAGGGGAGGAACTCCTCCGGCACCGCGCGCATCAGCCCGAAAGCCACGATATGCGGAAGATGGCTGACGTAGGCCAAAGCCTCGTCGTGTTTCAGAGGGTCGATATACTTGACCTCCGCACCCAACGTGGTCCAGAGGTGCTTGACCTTGTCCCGGGCGACCTTGTTGGTCTTATCCGTCGGGGTCATCAGACACATAGCCCCTTGGAAAAGGCCTGCTGAGGACTGCCCCACCCCGCTTTTGTCGGAGCCGGCCATAGGATGTGAGCCCACGAAAAGCACATGCGGAGGAAAGAATTTCTCGGCCGCTTCGACCACCGCGGCCTTGGTGCTTCCCACGTCGGTCACCAGGCAGCCTCGGCGCAAATGCTTGGATATGTCCTTGATATGCTCGATAATGACCTGGACCGGGGAGGCCAGGACCACAAAATCGGCGCCCTGTATGGCCTTGTTGACGTCGGTACAAGCTTCGTCGATAACATGCCTCTCCAGCGCCAGTTTGAGCGAGGATTCATGCCGAGACGTCCCGACCACCCGCTCGGCCAGTCCCTTTTCCTTCAGGGCCAGGGCCACGGAACCGCCCAGCAGCCCGGTCCCCAGCACTGCCACCCTCCTGAACAAATGTCTTCTGAACACGATATTCGCCTTTCCCCTGCCCTTGTCCCCCCAACGAGTGCCCCGTGAACAGGAAAAGCGCTTTTGGCGGCTCTATCCCGGCGGCCCCGAAGGGGTCGGATCGGCAGGCAGCTTGTAGACTAAACCTCTCGTCCCACGGCCTTGGCGACCGGGGCCAATCCATCCATCATTCGTACGAACTTCTCCGGACGCAGCGACTGCGCTCCGTCAGACCAGGCCTCTTCCGGGTTGCCATGCACCTCAACAATGATGCCGTCCGCTCCTGCAGCGACTCCCGCTTTTGCAACGCTCCCGACCAGGTCCCAGCGGCCGGTACCGTGGCTCGGGTCGAGGACCACCGGCAGATGGGTCTTCAGTTTCACCACCGGGATCGCGTTTATATCCAGCGTGTTGCGGGTCTCGGTCTCGAAGGTCCGGATACCGCGCTCACAGAGGATGACGGAAAAATTCCCGTTGGAAAGGATGTATTCGGCCGACATCAGCCATTCCTTTATGGTGGAACTGATGCCGCGTTTGAGCAGCACCGGTTTCTTTATGCGCCCTACTTCCTTGAGGAGCGAAAAATTCTGCATGTTGCGGGCGCCGATCTGCAGTATGTCCACGTGCTGGGCCACCAGCTCGACGTCGCGCGGGTCGATGACCTCAGTGACCGTCGCGATGCCGACCTGTTCCGAAACCTTCTGCAGTATCTTCAGCCCCTCTTCGCCCATGCCCTGGAAATCATAGGGAGACGTGCGCGGCTTGTAGGCACCGCCTCGCAGTATGGTCGCCCCGGCGGCCTTGACCTTCTGCGCGATCGAAAGGAGCATGTCATAGCCCTCGATCGAACAGGGCCCGGCCATGACCGCGATCTTTCTGCCTCCGACCGATGCACCGTGCGATAACTGGATGACCGTGTCATCCGGCTTGAACTCCCTCGACACCAGCTTGTAGGGCACCAGGACCGGGATGACCTTTTCCACGCCGGGAAATGTTTCCAGCGGGATTATCTGCAGTTTGTCCTCCGGGCCGATAAAGCCGATGACCGTGCGTTCCACCCCGCGCGAAAGGTTGACCCGCAGCCCCAGCTTCTCGGCCTTCTCGACGATATGCTGGATGTTCTGTTCGGTAGCGTTGGATTTCAATACAACTATCATGATCTTTCCCCCTCGGAACGGACTCTCAGCGTCCCTTCAATACCTCTCCCAATGCCTTCAGGAACCGCCGGTTCTCCGCCGGCCTCCCGATAGAGACACGGATATAGTTCTGCAGTCCCCATGCCGCCATGTCGCGCACGATGACGCCCTTCTTCAAAAGCCCCAGTGCGATCTCGGAGCTGTTACCTGGCACCTTGACCTGGATAAAATTCGTCGCCCCCTTACTGAACCCCAGCCCCAGCCGGGCGACACCCTGGCAAAGGATATCCCGCTCGCGCATCGTTTCGGCCTGGATCCTCCGATAATAAGGCTGGTCCTTCAGCGCCGCCAGGGCCGCGGCCTGCGCGATGGAGGTCACATTGAACGGTTCACGGGCGCGGTCCATGAGCTCCGCGACCTCGGGGTCGGCGATCCCGTAGCCGATGCGCTCCCCGGCCAGCGCGTAAAGCTTGGAGAACGTCCGCGCCACGATAAGGTTCCGGCGGGATGTCAGGAGCGCCAGCGTGTCGGTATAATCCTTGGCCCGGATATATTCAAAATAAGCCTCGTCAAAGAAGACCAGCACATTGTCAGGGAAGCCGTCCAGGAAGGCGGCGACCTCTTCCTTCGTCGGATATTGTCCGGAGGGGTTGTCGGGATGACCGATGATGACCAGCTTGGTCTTCTCCGTCACCGCGGCCTTCATGGCCGGAAGGTCGTATTTCAGCCCCCGCAGCGGGATCTCGACAAGTTTCGCCCCCTGCAGCGTCGAGGCGATCGAGTAGACCAGGAACGAAGGCTTGGCCATCACGACCTCGTCGCCCTCGCGGACGAACGTGCGCAACGCCAGCACGATCACCTCGTCCGACCCGCAGCCGAAGACCAGCTGCTGCGGCTTCACCTTGAGCCACCTGGCCAGCTCCTGGCGCAACGCGTAACATCCCCCGTCGGGATACCGGTTGGAGCTCTTGGCCGCGGCCGCGATCGCCTTCAGGACTTTGGGGGAAGGCGGATAGGGGTTCTCGTTGGACGCCAGCTTTATGACGCTCTTCAGACCGAACTCCCGCTTCACCTCTTCGATCGGCTTGCCGGGAACATAAGGTTTGACTTTCAAAATATTGGGATTGGCTCTTTCTTTCATCTCATCACTCCGGGTAAGAACCTAGGATCTTGATAAACTTGCACATGCCTTCCAGCTTCGCCAGGGCCTTGCGGACCTTGGGGTCTTCCCGGTGCCCTTCGAAATCGAGGAAGAAATAATAGTCCCAGGCCTTCTTCTTTATCGGGCGCGACTCGATACGCGTCATGTTGATGCCGTTCTTGGCGAAAGGCGCCAGCATCGCGTAGAGGACCCCGACCTTGTCCTTGATCGAAAAGACGATGGAGGTCCGGTCCTTGCCCGTGGGCCTGGCCGCCTCGTGCCCGATGACGAAAAAGCGGGTGGAATTATGGGCGATGTCCTGGACATTATCTTTCAGGACCGACAGCCCGTATATCCGCGCGCATTCCATCGAAGCCAGTGCGGCCGCGTTCTTTTCTTTCGCCGCCCTCCGGGCAGCATCGGTGGTCGAGGCCACGCTGATGTGCTCGACCCTATCGGCGGGCATATGGATCAAAAGCCAGTTCCGGCACTGCGCGAACACCTGCGGGTTGGAATAAAGCTTTTTGATCTTCCCCATCGGGCACCGCGCCAGCAAATGGTGCGCGATCTTGATCATCACCTGAGCGCAGACCTGGAGGTCGGAGTCGGCCAGCATGTCCGCTGTATGAGTGACCGAGCCTTCCACCGAGTTCTCGATCGGCACCACCCCGTAATCGCAATCCCCCTGTTCCACCCGCTGGAAGACTTCGGGGATGCTGCTGCAGCCGGTATAGCCCACCTGAGAACCGAATTTGCGTACCGCCGCGGCATGCGAATTGGAACCCTCGGCACCCAGATAGGCGATGCGCAAAGGCTTTTCCATCGAGATCGACGAGGACATGATCTCGCGGTAGACCGCCTCGAATGCCCCGGCGGACATCGGGCCTTTATTCAGGGCCATAATGCGGTTCAGGACCTGCCGTTCGCGGTCCGGCGCGTAGATGCCGGAATTGGCCGCCTTCTTGGCCTGGCCGACCTCCAGCGAAACTTTCGCGCGGTCGTTCAGCAGTTCCACCAGTTTGGCATCGATAATATCGATCTTCTTTCGCAGTCTGGAAAGGTCCATATCTTCTCTCCGGGTCACCCTTTATTTTCCTCGGGGCCGTCCATTGCATCGGCCCTGTTCCCAGCCTCCCCCATCTGCCGGGACTGGCCGCTGGCCTCGCCCAGCAGGCCGGGATCCATGAAATCCCGGCTCACTTCCACCCGGCCTTCGAGCTCTTCGATATCCAGACGGGTCCTGGCCCTTGCCATTTCTTCCTCCAGCTCCTTATGCACTTTCTCCAGGTCCGTCTGGTCGAGTTCCTCCGGGGCTGCAGGCGCCGGGGCCACCTCCCCTTCGGCCGGGACCGCCGGGGCCGCGATCTCGCCCTCTACGGCGGGCAGCATAGTATCCGGGACCGGTGTTGCCGCGACCTCGTTATCTTTGGGCATGAGAGCCGGGAAATCTTCCAGTTTCGGCAGGTCTTCCAGGGAGCGCAAGCCGAAATATTCCAGAAAGAGCACGGTCGTGCCATAAACATACGGACGCCCGGGCACCTCCTTCCGGCCCACTATCTTGATCAGCCCCTTGTTCAGAAGGTGCATCACCACGCCGTCGGAATTGACGCCGCGGATGACTTCCACGTCGGTACGCGATACCGGCTGCTTATAGGCGATTATGGCCAGGACTTCCAGCGAAGGCCGCGACAGCTTTTCCTTGTGGCGGGTCTTGTAGAATTCACGCACGTAACCGGCGTAGTTCGAACTGGAAAGCATCTGCCAGCCGCCGGCTATCTCCACCACCACCATGCCCCGGTTAAGACCGTCGTAATCCTTCTTCAGCGCGGCCAGGACCTCTTTCAGGTCATGCGCCGAAGCGCCCTGGACCGCATCCTTGAGCTGGTCGACCGTCACCGGTTTCTCGCTCACGAAAAGCAGCGCTTCAACGGCCCCCTTCAAATGATCGGATTGCATCTGGTCCATCGTACCCTGACCCTCTCTTTACGTTCCCCGCCACGTCTTGCCGGCAGCTATGGCCTTCTGGTGCCGGCATAGATCTCGTTAAGCAATGCTTCGGCGGTGCAAATGGCCGGGTTGCGCTCCAGCGCTTTCCGGACCATGGCCTCGGCTTCCGGTTTCTTGTATTGAAGTTGTACCAGAACGGCCAAGGCCTCTTCTTCGAACGCCTCCGGCTGTTCTTTTTCCCGGGAGACCGCCTCGTCGCGGATAAGCCCGAAACGGCCGACCTTCCCCTGCAGTTTGGCTATGATATCCTTGGCCTTCTGTTGCCCGATGCCGGGAAGGGTCTTGAGAAAGGCGCCGTCGCCCTTATCGATAGCGGACGCTATCTCGGCAATGGAACGGTTCAACGCCTTCACCGCGGCCTTGGGGCCGATGCCGGAGACGGAAATGAACTGCAGGAAAAAATCCTTTTCCACTTCGTTCAGGAACCCGACCAGTACAGGGACGGCGCTGGAAGGGCCGACCTGCATATAATGGTGGGTGATCAAAGTGACCGTTCCGTCCGCCCCCTGCGTTTCATCGAGCCTCTGCAGGACCGAGGTCGGCACAAAGACCTCATAAAAAATGCCGCTGACGTTCACGACAACGGCATTCTCTTTCTTTTCAACGATATGACCTTTGATGCGGGCGATCATTCCGGCTCCGCTTATAGTCCCAAATTCTACTGTCGGGCAATATCTGAAAGCTTACCTGGAAAAACGGCTCATGTGCGCGTACCCCAGAGCCAGCGCCAAGGCGTCCGAAGCGTCCAGTGTGAGTCGCGCCGGGTCGATCTTGAGATAGTTCGCGATGACCCGGCGGGTCTGCTCCTTGGAGGCGTTGCCGTTGCCTACCACGGCCTTGCGCACGCGCTTGGGGCTCTCTTCAATGAGCTTGACCCCCCGCTCCGCGCAGACCAGGCAGATCACGCCGCGCACGTGCCCCATGATGGCGGCGGTCACCGGATGCTTGTAGTGACTGTAAAGTTTTTCCAGCACCAAGGCGACCGGCTCCTGCCGGGCCACGATGTCATCCAGGTGTTTGCGGATTTTAAAGAGCTTTGTTTCAAAAAGGTCGCCTGCCTTGGGGCCGATCGAACCGACCTCCAGCGGCCTGATGCGCCCATCCCCGTCGATCTCTATGACACCGTACCCCGTGGCCTTGAGCCCCGGGTCGACACCTATGATCTTCATAGCTTCGGGATCCAAAGCCGGACCAGCCCCCGGCCCCGGCCTTATTCCTCGGCGATCGCCGCCATATCCTCATCGGATATATCGAAATTGGCGTACACGTTCTGCACGTCCTCGTACTCTTCCAGGGCCTCGATCAGGGTCAGCAAGTTCTTCGCGTCCATACCCGTGACCTTGACGGTAGTGGTAGGGATCATGGTGACCTCGGCCGATTTCATAGCAACCTTTTTTGCCTCCAGGGCCGACCTCACGGCCTCCAGACTGGTCGGCTCTGTGGTGATCTCATAAACATCGCCCTGGGTCGTCATGTCTTCGGCGCCAGCCTCAAGAACAATATCCATCAAAGCATCCTCGGCGATCGTCTTGGTCTCGACCACGATCAAACCCTTCTTGTTGAACAAAAACGAAGTGCTGCCCGGGCTCGCCAGGCTGCCGTTCTTGCGGGTCAGGATAGCGCGGATCTCGGCGGTCGTGCGGTTCTTGTTGTCGGTCAGCCCGTCGATGAACACCGCCACCCCGCCAGGGCCGTAAGCGTCGAAGGTGAACGTTTCATAGGACACCCCTTCGATCTCGCCGGTCCCCTTCTTGATCGCGTTCTCCACGTTGGTCGAGGGCATGCCGATCCCCCGGGCACGGGCGATCGCGGTCCGGAGGGCCGGATTCATGCCCGGATCCCCGCCGCCCACCTTGGCCGCCTGGGTGATCTCACGGGTGACCTTGGTGAAGGCCGCGCCGCGCTTGGCGTCCGTGGCGCCTTTTTTATGTTTTATTTTCGCCCATTTAGAGTGACCTGACATGTGATTGCTCCTTATAACTGCTGTTAATTGAACTTCTTACCAAAACCAGTCCCGTCGGCAAAGCTTTAAAAGACATGCTCCCTTCGAGCGCCCTGCGACCAAAATAATGCAGGCCATATAAGCCGAGTTCTGTTCATCCCGCCTTAAGCGGGACGGATGGCCATCTGACTGACTCCGCCGGTTGCCCGACAGACTCTTGCGGCCTACCCGAGGATCAACGGGCCGGACCGGCCCGCGTCCCGGCATATCCCTTCAGGGTCAGGGCGGAAGGCCTCCGCCCTGATGGTCGACGCCGGGAACTCTCCTCCTATTTGGCCTTGCTCCGCGCAGAGATCGCCGCGTTTCACTTCCTCCGCCCCGTGGGGCGGATTCTTCATCCTCAGCTTGCGCTCAGGAATCCGTTCCTCGCTTTCGCTCGGAACTACGTCACTGTGGCTCTGTTCTCCTCGCGCGCTTCCGCCATTTTCATGGGAACAGTGCGCAAGGACCCGGAATTACCCGGGTGCGCTATCCTTTGGAGCTCGGACTTTCCTCTCCGATGATGAACTCAACGGAGCGGCCATCATGGCCTGCTTTTATATTTTTAAGAGCGGCGGTGGCCAAGCGGTCGGCTTCCTGGTTCTCCTCCCGCGGGACCACTTTGAATTCCACTTTCTTGAAACTCTTCAGAAGCCCCAGCGCCTCCTCATAAAGCGGCTTCATGTTCGGATGCTTGACCTTGTAATCGCCTTTCAATTGAAAGAATATCAACTCGCTGTCGGTGCGCAGCCGAACGTGCTCGGCACCCAAGGCCCGGACCTCTTTTAGGGCCCGGATGATCGCCGTATACTCGGCCACGTTATTGGTAGCCTCACCGATGGGCTCCGAAACGGTCTTGACCGTCTTGCCCTCTGACTTTATCACCACGCCGATCCCGGCCGGGCCCGGATTACCGCTCGAGGCGCCATCGGAATGGACCTCACAAAGCTTCATCACAGCTCTTCCTGAAGGTATAAGAACCGCGTGCATATCTCGCAACGGATGATCTCATCGTACATCTTGATCTTGTTGATGACCTGAGGCGGAAGAT
This sequence comes from uncultured Planctomycetales bacterium, assembly GCA_964438075.1. Taxonomy (GTDB): domain Bacteria; phylum Omnitrophota; class Gorgyraeia; order Zapsychrales; family Fredricksoniimonadaceae; genus JAAXVU01. The sequence goes on along the minus strand of CAYTIW010000011.1, from coordinate 22,897 downwards.
GCATAAAGCATCCCCCGCAGGCATTGCCGACCACCGGGACCAACGCTGTCCCGCCTCGGTTCTCTATCACGCGGTCATAGACTGATAAGATATTCTTGTCGACACCGGCCAAAGCTTCCCTCCGGCGGGCCTCAAGCGCTTGCGCCTTATCCTGTATCTCGGCGATGATCAGGTCCACCTTCTCCTTCTCCGCGAGATATTTCTTCTCTTCTTCGGCCACAAAATTCTTTTCCTGGGCGATATCCTGGGCCACCTTGTCGGACGCTTCCATCATCTTCAGTATGGAATCCTCCAATAGCGACTTTTCCGACTTCATGTTCTCTATCTCGAACAACTTGGCCTGATACTCCTTGTTCGTGCGCAAGGTCATCAGCTGGGCGTTAGCCGTTGTGATCCCCTGCTCCTTGCTTTTCAGCTCCAGTTCCTCCGCTTTCCTGGAACGCTCCAGCTCCAAGGCCCGGGCCTCTAGCTGGGCCAGCCTGGTCTTCTTCTTCTCGTAAGCGGCCTTCAACACCTCGAATTGCGCCGGCTTTTCTTTCAAGTCACGTTTGTATTCGTACAGCTCGACATCGATGTTCTGCAGCGCAACCAGCTTCCTTAAGGTGGCCTTTACCGTTCCCGGCGTAACATCATCCTTCCTTACATTCAATACTGTCATTCGCTAAGCCTTCCTCGATCTGCAATAAAGATGGTGGACACAGAAGGAATCGAACCTTCGACCTCTGCCATGTGAGGGCAACGCTCTAACCAACTGAGCTATGTGTCCATTAATCCTGATCTATCTCCCTCGGCACTATCTGGCGCCCCAGATAACAAGCTTCAGGATGATCCGCTTCGCTGCCAGATTTTCGGCAGGCGATGCCTGTTGAACCACTGGGCCCACCAGGACTCGAACCTGGGACCAAGAGATTATGAGTCTCCTGCTCTGACCGACTGAGCTATAGGCCCGAAAACCCAAAAAACAAAAAATCAATTTCAAAAGAATATCACAGGCCTTCTTTATTTGCAACACGCAAAAAACTATATATATATAAATAATTTACCTAATATCGACAAAGGCGCGAGCGGTAGGCAAATTACCCATGAACCTCAGTCCGTAAGTGCACCGTATCTCCAATCGCCCTCTTTTCTCCACCCTGACACTGAACCTCTTCTGGAAGGACTGCCCCGGGGACAGTACAACTTCCTTTCGAGAACTCGATGCGGGTTTAGAATCCGAATCCATCATGCCCCACAAAGATCCGTTGAAATAACAGTTAGTGGACGATTCGTCCAGCTTTCTCAGTTTAAGACCAACATTGCCTTCATTCCGTAAGAACACCTCGAACTCGATCTTGTCCCGCAGCTTGTACTCGTTCTGCGAAGGGACCACCGACATTTTCAAGGGGCTGTTGTCACCCTCCTCCGGATAGATCGCCGTGCTCGCCTCCTTGACCATTTCATAAATATCCAATCTGCCCAGCGCCTCCGGATTATTCACATAAACCATGAACTTGACGTCCAAAAGCGTATCGGTGAACTCGCGGTAACCTTCCAGCTTGCTGTGGAAATCAAAACCCGAAGACGGCAGGGCCCGGACCAAAAGATAAAATCTCCTTCCGTCTGCCGAGGTCTGGGAATATTCCAGATACGGCCAGCCCAGTTCGTCCGCCTTCGGTTCGGACTCCGATATGCCGCCCAGCACCTCCAGAACATCTTTTTTGGCAACAAGCTGTTCATAGATCTTACGAATACTGTTCGCGGTATTACTCTTCACTTCCGCTTCTGTCGCTGCCCTCGCGATATTACCAAAAATAGCCACTCCGATTCCGGCCAGCACTATCGATATCACGAGCATACGTTTAATCATATTCTCCCTCCCGAAGGCCATAAAAAAGCCTGCCCAGAAATACGGACAGGCTTATATTTTATCACAACTCCTCTGGTTTCCAAGGCTCAGATCGCATAATCCTCCTTGACGGACATGTCCAGGAACATCTTTATCCGGCGCGATCTGGTCGGATGACGCAACTTCCGCAGCGCTTTGGATTCTATCTGACGGACGCGTTCGCGTGTCACATTGAACTCCGCGCCGACCTCTTCCAGCGTCCGGCTGGTCCCGTCGACTATTCCAAAACGCAATTCCAGTATCTTGCGCTCGCGCTCATCCAGCGTATCCAGCACCGACTGGATCTCGTCCTTAAGCATCGAATGCAGAGTGGCGTTGGCCGGAGAAATGGCCTTCTTGTCCTCGATGAAATCCCCGAAATGCGTATCCCCCTCGTCCCCGATAGGTGTTTGCAGGGAGATCGGGACCTGGGATATCTTCATGATCTCTTTGACCTTCGAGACCGGTATGCGCATCTGTTTGGCGATCTCCTGCGCCGCCGGTTCGCGCCCGTACTCCTGGACGAACATACGCGAGACCCGGATGATCTTGTTGATCGTTTCGGTCATATGCACGGGTATGCGGATGGTCCGGGCCTGGTCGGCTATAGAACGGGTTATCGCCTGCCGGATCCACCAGGTGGCATAAGTGGAGAATTTGTAACCGCGCTTGTATTCGAACTTCTCCACCGCGCGGATCAAGCCCATGTTCCCCTCTTGAATAAGGTCCAAAAAGGAAAGCCCACGGTTGATGTATTTCTTCGCGATCGAAACGACCAGACGCAGGTTAGCTTCGACCAGCAGCTTCTTGGCCTTATTGAACTCCCGTTGCCGCATTTTGATAATACGCAGCTGCTCTTTAAGCCCCTCCAACGGTTCACCCAGCTCCTTGAGTATCCGGCTCCGTTTTTCCAAAAGAGTGTTCTTGGGGACGGCCAGCCTTTTCGAGGCCAGATTCCTGTCCACATAGTACAGTTCGTCGAAAAGGTCCATTATCTTCTGGATGATGGCCTCGTTGACCGAACTCGTCAGTTTAAATTCCGAGAGCGTCTTGGCCGACTCCAGAGAGCACGGTTTGGCCCGCTTCACCTTTTCCAGGATGCGCCAAAGGTCCTTGAGCAGTTTGGGCCGGCGCTCCAGCTCGTCCTTCACCACATCTTCGACGCTGATCTCTTCATTAAGCGCCTGCTGGATTATCCGGATGGCCTCCTTGCGGGCATAAGCCGTCATAAAAAGGGCCTCGGCGAATTTGCCTTCAGCCTCTTCGATCCGTTTGGCAAGCGATATCTCCTCGTCCCTGGTCAAAAGCGGGATGGAGCCCATCTGCTTGAGGTACATCTTCACGGGATCATCCAGGGGGATGAACTTGTCCGCATAGACGTCCTCCTCGCGGCTCTCCTCGCGTATACGGCGGACCTGCTGCTCGCGGGTCTCCTCGGCCTCTTCGGCCTCCGGATCCACCTCTTCGTCCGAGTCGACCACGCGGATACCTTTTCCGTCAAGGATATCAAAAACCTGGTCTATATCCTCCGACGAATCAATGGTATCGGAAAGGGTCTCGTTGACCTCATCATAGGTCAAGAAACCCTTCTTTTTCCCGGACTCTACGAGCTTATCGAGATCCTGTTGGAATTCCCTATCCTTTTCCGCTTCTCTCATGTATCGTCCCCTCATTCCTTGATGAGCTGATTAAATTCTTTTTGCAAGCCAAGGACCTTTTCACGGCTACCTTCCTTTTCCGCGAGCCGGATATCCTCCCTCAACTGCTCGCGCTTACTCTTGACGAGCGACCGCTTGAGGCGGGCCAGGCAATCATTAAAAACGCGCTCCTCATCTCCTCCGACCATATCCAGGTCGTCCGCCGTAGCCGCCACCAACCCCCGCGCCCTTGCATCCCTGAGCTGCTCCAGGAGCACGGCGGGGCTCATTTCACGGTCGGAGTCAAAGAACTCGTACAATCTATCAACGACCTCACGGGTCGCCGGATGGCGAAAGCTCTCAGGGACCAGGGCCGTGCGGGCCAATGCCACCCATCTCCGGTCCAATAGCATCAAACGCAACAAGATCCCCTCATCCTTGGGGATCTTGTCCTCCTTGCGGATCATCACACCTATCTCGTCGACCGCCCTGGCCGCCTGCTTATTCTGCAGACGCTGACGCATCTGCCGCAACACACCGTCCGGCAACTTGAAACGCTGGGCCAGCCTAGTCAAATTATTCTCTTTTACCACCTCGTTCGGGATCTTGTCGATCGTCGGAATCATCTCCTGGCAGATCTTGGCCCGCGATTCCGCCTTGGCTTCGCCGTACTTTTTGCAAAGCAGATCCAGCTCAAAATCGAACAAGTCCCGCGCCGAAGCCAGAGAATCCTTTAAAGCTTCCGCCCCGTATCGCAAAATAAAAGAATCCGGGTCCTCCCCCTCGGCCAAGGTAGCGATACGGACATTCATCTCTTCTTGCAAAAGAACGTCCAGGCTGCGCAAAGTCGCCATCTGTCCCGCCGCATCCATGTCATAAAGCATGATGACGTTATGCGTGTAGCGGCGGACAAGCCTTATCTGATCGACCGTTAAAGCCGTCCCCAGAGAGGCGGCTATATTCTCGACCCCCGAGGTGTAAGGTCGGATGAAATCCAAATATCCCTCGACGATGACCACCGTATCCGCACGGCCTACGGCGTCCTTGGACCAGTTGAAACCGTACAAATGCTGCCCTTTGGTATAAGCGGGCGTCTCCGGCGAATTTATATACTTTGCCCTCTCGTCCTTCTTGAGGGAACGCGCCCCGAAAGCAACAGTCCTCCCCCTGTGGTCGAATATGGGGAAAATCAACCGGCCCCTGAACCGGTCGTAAAAACCTTTCTTGTCCTCCCTTGCGACGACCAACCCGGAATTGCCTATGGCCTTCTGGTCAAAGCCTTTCTTCTGCAGATGCTTAAGGATCCCGTCCCAGCTGTCGAACACATAACCCAGCTTGAACCGCTTGGCGCAGTCGGCGTTAATCATGCGGGACTTTAGATAATCCCGGGCTGCCTTGGCCTCCGGATCCCTGGAACACATAAGGTTCGCATGAAAATATTCAACAGCCGCCTCATTGATCTCAAACACCTTCTGACGCAAGCTGTCCCGGGCAGGGTCGGCCCCTGTCTCCGGAATAGCAATACCCGCCTTCCCCGCCAGCATCTTGACCGCCTCGGGGAACTCGAGATGCTCGTGCTTCATGACGAAACCGATGACATTGCCTCCCTCGCCGCACCCAAAACAACGATATATCTGCCGGTCCGGATTGACCACGAAGGACGGTGTCTTCTCATGATGAAAAGGACAAAGAGCTTTAAAACTTCTGCCTGCCCGCTTAAGCGGGATATAGCTTCCGATAGTCTCGACTATGTCGGTTCGATCAATGACCTGCGTTATGATAAATTCCGGTATCAGCCCCACGCCACACCTCGACCATTCCTTAGCGCTTTCTTCAATCGCCAAGCCCGGATCACTCGGGCTCCACCCTCTTCAACTGCTCCCTGACCGCCTTGCTCACCTTTTCACTGGGAAATACCTTTGAAACAAATCCTTCGCACAACACACTATAAAAATTGGGCGCGACGAATACAATATGCCTGCCAGAAAAAGACCCCATTGTTTTTGTCTCGAAATATTCGACCCGCGTAATAAACAACAGGTACAAGGCCATGCTGCCTATTATGAAGAACCTCCCGATCCCGAGCAAAGCACCGCCCCATTTGTTCACAAATGATTGAGCATCAATGGTAAACAACATGAACATGCCATCTCTTATCAACTTACATATAAAGAACAATATCCCCCACAATATCAAGAACGAGAGAACCTCTGCCGCGTTGTACCAAGGCGAATTGGTTATCCCTACGAGAACCTGTGCAAAAGGGGCATAATAATGAAAACAGATAAAGACCGTCAGGAAGGCCCCCAGCAACTTGAACATTTCGATGACAAAACCCGCCTGCATCCCGATATATACGATCCTTATCAAGATAGCCAACATCAGCAGGTCGATCCAGTTCAAACTTTTAAGAAAATGCATGAACATATTGTTGTACTTAAGTTTAGAGTGCTAAAGTATAACACACGCTTTTAAAAGGTGTCAAGAAAACGGTTTCTCAGAAAACAGAAACGCCAGAGCATATAAGCCTCTGGCATATAATGAGTTGCGAGACATTAAAAACCCTTCAAGAATTAATTAGACCGAAACCAACGCTTCTTGCCTGAGCCCTTCATCCCCTCTGGTTTTTGTCCCTGCGCCATCCTCTGCCTGCCCTGCACCGTTTATACCGCCTTGCCCTTGCATAGCTGGGCCATAAGGCTGGTCGCCGCTTTCAGAAAGTTTTACCGAAACCACCCTGGAAATGCCCGTCTGCTGCATCGTCACCCCATACATGACGTCAGCATTAGCGATGGTCTTTTTGTTATGCGTGATCACTATGAATTGGGCTATTTTGGCAAATTCTTTTAAAACCGCAGCAAAACGATCTACGTTAGCCTCGTCCAGGGCAGCATCGATCTCGTCCAAAACACAGAACGGGCTTGGGTTTACGCGAAAGACGGAAAAGATGAGCGCAATGGCCGTCATGGTCTTTTCTCCACCGGACAACAAGCTGATCGTCTGCAGCTTCTTGCCAGGTGGACGAGCCACGATCTCAATACCTGATTCCAATGCGTTCTCCGGATCCACCAGTATCAATTGGGCCTCGCCTCCGTTGAAAAGCATACGGAAATAGACCCTGAACTGTTCGTTGACTTTCGTAAAGGTATCGACAAAAAGCTGCCGTGTGGTCTTATTGATCTTCCGTATCGTTTGTTCCAGCGAATCCTTGGCCGTCAAGAGGTCCGACTGCTGTTTGGTCAGGAACTGGAACCTGTTCTTGAGCTCCTCGAACTCCTCGATAGCCACCAGATTAACAGCACCGAAAGCGTCACAACGCTTGGCCAGGGCTTGTATCTCCTGCCCAACAGCCTCGGAATTGAAATCCGCCGGGACCTCAACTGGTCCGGAGACCGCAGGCGCTACGGCCCCGTCGACCGCAACCCCTTCTGCCACTGCCGGGGCAGCCGCAGTCGGCGGCAGGTCCAGATCGATCTGATACCGCTGCAACATCCGTTCCCTTATCGACTGCTTCTGGAACAATATCTGCTGCAGCCGCATTTCACGTTCATGCACCTTGTCCCGGTGACCGGCAACCTCTTTCTCTATCGCGCTGATCTGCGAACGGACGCTGGACAAACGCTGTTCTACATCCTGCCGCTCCGCCTCCTGGCGGACAAAGGCCGTCTGCAGCTCACCACGCTCCTGGGTCAGACGCGCTATCGACGACCGCACCGCCTCTACCTCATGCAATAATTTTTCACGCCGCCCGCTGAATGATGCGGACTCCTGATCAAAACGGCTGATCTCATCGAGGAACCCGTTAAGATCGGCCCGGAACATATCGAGATTGGCCCTCCATCCGTTCTCCTTGTCACGCCCCCCGGCCACTTCGGTCTCGAGCTGCACCACGGCCACAGCTGCTTCCTCACGGGCACTATTCTTCTCCTGAACGGCGGCCTGTCGGCCCCTGATCTCTTCTTGAGCGAAATCTATTTCGGCCTCTACGCCCTTAAGTTCATTTTGTAAAGATGACTGCGCCTCCTTGAGACGGACCAGCGAGCTTTCGGCGTCCGTGATCTCCATCCGGACCGCCTCCAATTCCGCAAAAAGCTTTCCGGCCTCGGCCCCGATATCGTGCTGCTTTGACTCGGAAACCGATAAGTTCTTCTCTTCGACGTGAAGCTCTTCTTGTATCCTCTCCACCAGTTTGGACTGTTCAGCGATCTCCGCTTCTTTGCGGTCCCGCTGGCCGGCGATCTCACGGATCTCGGCGTCTATCGCCGCGATCTGCGCGGCCATTTCCTGCGGATCCAGCTCGATGAACTTCGTCTCGCAGATGATCTCGTAAAGCTTTTCCCCCTCCAAGTTCGCCAAATACTGCTTCAGGCTCTCGAAGCGGGACGGGTCCAGATCAGAAACCATTTTGACCTTCCCGATTATACCGCTATGCTTTTCAGACGGAGAAACCGGGCTAAGGAAGCGGCCGTTAATGACCGGATCGGGTATGTCCTGGTACTGCACCTGCAGCTTTTCGATGAAATCTTTCTGGGAGACAAGGAACAGTTTTTTCTTCTCGAGCCAATCGATGCGCGCTTTCAATTGTTCCAGCTCATCGTTATGACGGGACAGGAAATCCTTCTCGCGGGCCAGATCTTCGCTCAACCTCTGCCGCTGCGCCATGATGGCTATGATGCCTTCCGAAATCCCCTGGAGCTTCTGCTCCACCACTTCCCGTTCGGAGATCACCTTGGCCTGTTCGATATCCAGCCGGCGATGGCGGGCCAATATCCCCTGTTCTTCCTTCATGTTCTCCGTCAGCTGGTTGCGGATCTCCGCCTGGCGGGAACTCATCTGCAGTATGCGCTCCTCATCACTACGGATAGCCGAACGATGCTCCTCTATCAAGGCCACCAGCCGGGAGAGCTCGGCCTTCTTTTGCTCTAATAGACTTACCGACTGTTCGATCGAACCCACCAGATCCGCGATGGCCTTCTCGGTCTCGCTGATCTTTTCCTGGTGTTGCCTGCATTTTTCCAGAAGAGCGGTCTTTTGCTCTCCTACCTTGGCCTCGCTCTCGTTCAAACTGTTAAGACGCTCTTCGTTGAACCCTATCTGGCGGTTGGCCAGTTCAAGCTGGTTGTCCAGCTTCAGCTCCTGTTCGCGGACTTCCCGGACCTTGCTCTCCAGCTCTTCCAAGAGCGACGATTCGCGCTCCACGACTTGACGGTACTCTTCCATTTCCGTGGCCGAGCGGCCTTCGCGCGAACGGATATCCTCCAGAACGCGGTCCACTTCTTCACGCTCCTTATCGGCCGCGGCCAGCTGCCAGGAAGCGAAGGCCGTCTCGAGGCCTTTCAGCTTCTCGAACTCGACCTTATAACGCTGGGCCTTCTGCGCCTGTCTCTCGATGGAAGAGATCTGGCGTTTGACCTCGGTCACAATATCGTTCAAACGCAGTAAGTTCTGGTCCGTATCCTGCAGCTTGGCTTGGGCCTCGCGCTTCTTGGCCTTGTACTTCGTTATGCCGGCGGCCTCATCGAAAATCATGCGCCGGTCCTCCGGCTTGGCGCTCACCACCAGATCGACCTTGCCCTGCTGCACGAGAGAATAGGCCTCTGCGCCCACGCCCGTTCCCATGAACAGTTCCGCCACATCCCGCAGGCGCATGACCTCCTTGTTTATGAGATACTCGCTCTCGCCGGAACGGAATAAACGCCTGGTGATGATGACCTCGTCGGTATTGACGGGAAGGGTGCGGGAAACGTTATCGAAGGTTACGCTGACTTCGGCGAACCCGAGGGCAAGCTTGGTGTCGGTGCCGTTAAAAATTACGTCTTCCATGCCGGAACCGCGCAACTGCTTTGCGCTCTGTTCACCTAGGACCCAACGAACAGCGTCAAAAACGTTGCTCTTACCGCAGCCGTTGGGGCCGACAATAGCGGTAATGCCCGGCTCGAAATTAAGGATAGTTCTCTCAGCAAAAGACTTAAAACCAAAAATCTCTAGTTTCTTGAAATACATGCCCGGCTCCAAAAAGCGCAAGTTCTAATCACAGGAGCTCACCCAACTCCTATATTTCGTTATCGTTGTGCTTCAGCCTTGGCTTCAGGCTCTGCCTCAAGCCACTCGTCTATGCGCTCCTTGCGGAACCGCCACAAACCTACTGCTTTGATAGCCGGTATCTTGCCTTTCTTGACCCAATCATAAACCGTGCGCTTTTTTACACGAAGGTATTCCGCGACCTCGTCGATAGTCATTAGATTTCCGTGTATTTCCATAACAACCCCCGGTTAAATACCTCAAGATATTGGCAGGAAAGCGCTCCCCGCTATTTATTTATAAACTTACGGATTAACTTTATCCGACGAATAAAGGCATGTCAATGGATGTTTAGAAAATTCTTCCACCCAGGCGTTTTGTGACTGATCCGTTTAGAAGGAGCCCGGATAAAAAAGAGCCCCTTTGCCGATCAAAGGCGTCCGTCACCCAGATTTTCGCATTAGCCTTGATTTCGCCGGCCCCCTGAACAGATCTGGTCCTCACAGCCCGTTATATTTAAAGACACGCCATCCGTACAAATATAAGATGTTATTATACCAGAAAAGACCGAATTCATCGGAAAAGATAAGGTCCGGACCCTTATCAGCTGAGCTCCGCTATTGCGGTCTTTTTAGCAACTATCACGATCCCGGACGTAGTAACAGCAAAACGCGTCCGGTCCAGATCAAGGTCATAACCTATCTTTTCTCCGTCAGGGATGATGACCTGCTTATCGATGATGGCATTCTTGATACGCGCACCAGAACCGATCAAACTCCCTTCCATTATAACTGAATCCTTCACGCTGGCATTCCGCCTTACCGTCACCAGCGGCGAAAGCACCGATCTCTCGACGCGGCCGCCTTCAATGATGCAGCCGGGAGAGATAATAGAATCCACCACCAGGCCCAACATCTTCTGGCTTTTCTCCTGCACGGTCCGCATCAGGACCGGCGGATAATGCGAATAATGCGTCCTCAGCGGCCAGCTTTTGTCATATAAGCTCAAGGGCGGATGGGGACGGATAAGGTCCATATTGGCCTGGTAATAGGCATCCCGCGTCCCGATGTCGCGCCAATAATCAGATTGCTGGCCGAAGTTATAGGCGTAAACCTTCTTTTTCGCCGACACCATCTTGGGGATGATGTTCTTGCCAAAATCATGCTCAGACTTGACATCGGTCGAATCGCTCTCCAGTTCCGTCACCAGCGTCTTCTTGTTAAACAGATATATGCCCATAGAGGCAAAAATGGTGTCCGGTTCTTGCGGGATGGTCTTCGGCACAGAGGGTTTCTCTTGGAAACCACAAATGAAACTGTCCTGGTCGACTTCAATGACCCCGAAATTGATCGCCTCTTCTTTCGGCATCTTGATACAGGCCACCGAAACGTCCGCATCCATCTTCAAATGCTTCTCGATCATCTTCTGGTAATTCATTTTATAAAGATGGTCTCCGGCCAGGATCAAAACCAGTTCCGGGTTGTGGTCATTGATAGCATAGATGTTCTGGTATATCGCATCCGCGGTGCCCTTGTACCAATCCTCTCCGAGGCGCTGCTGGGCCGGTATAACATCGATGAACTCTCCCAACTGGGTGGAGACCACGTCCCAGCCGGCCACGATGTGTTTCTGCAGCGAGAAGGACTTGTACTGTATCAGCACGAAGATCCTCCGCAAACCGGAGTTAATACAGTTGGAAAGTGTAAAATCAACGATACGGTATATCCCGCCGAACGGGACCGCCGGTTTGGCACGGTCGCGGGTCAGAGGATGCAATCTTTCTCCCTTTCCGCCAGCCATAATAAAAGTTAGCACGCTACGCATTTTTACTTCCCTCCTCGAGGATCCTTCATTTCAGAAAGCATCTTCCTCAAATAACCATTATCCGGCTTGAGCGCCAGACTTTTCTTGCATTCCAGGATGGCCTTTTCGTTCTTGCCTTGGGCACGGAGCAGGATACACATTTTTTCATGCGCGCTAGCGTTCTTGGGATCCCGCGCTACCCCCTCGCGGTAATATATCTCCGCCTGGTCATACAACTTATCCTTGAAAGCGACGTCGCCGACCTCCAGCATCTCATTGGTCGTCTTAGGCGCCATTCTGAGACCGCTCATTGCTATATCATAGGCGTTCTTATACTCCTTTTTTTTGATCAACGCCTTTGCCTTCATGTAATAGCCTTGAGCATCGCCGGGAGCGCGGCTTATCATCTTCTCCGCTTCTTTCAGGGCGTAATCGGTCTCTCCCAATTCCAGGTACGACATGGCCAGCTTGCCGCGGAGGCGGATATCATCCGGCTCCGAGGCCAGCACGATACGAAAATTGCGGAACGCGTTCTCCCAGTCCCGGCTGTCGAAGCAAACACGCCCCCGCAGCCTGTAAGGTTGCGAATATGTCGGGTCTATCTCCAGCGCAGCATTGGCCTCCGCCATCGCCTGGTCTATGTACCCCATAGCCAGTAAACTTTGGGCCCGGGCCATATTCTGGTAAGGCGATGCCAGCGCCGGGCCGAAACGCCTTATGTCCAGTTTCTTCGTTTTCCATTTGCTGAGGTCAATATAATGCTTTTTAATGAATTCTGCGTTCTCCGGGATGTCTTTGAGGAAGATGACCGCATCGTAATCCAGATAGACCACCTTGTAGTCTTTCTTCCTGGACATCATCTGCAGGAATTTCTCCGGGGCGGCCCCCATGGCCGTGCTGGCGAATACGCCCTTCATTTTAAAGCGTTCCATCTCTCTATCAAAGAGCTTTTCGTCCCCCTGGTCCCACATCTTGCGGTACTGTTCGAAGAACTTGGGGCCCCGCAGTTCCGTCCGGCCATCCATATAAACAATAATATCCGGATACGTTCTGCCGATAAGATAGGCGCCCGAGTTAAAATCATTGAAGATCCTCCCCTTGAACCCGTTCTTAATCAAGAAATCCGCCGCATTACGGGGGAAAGCGCGCAAATCGACGCCGAGATACACGCTTTTGCGCTCATACTTGTCGAAATCATAATACCCCTGCACGGACATGGAATTGCCGTAATTCATCAGATAACAGATAATGGCGATCCTGGCCATTATCCCGGTCACCTGGACAAATTTTTCATCTTCCGCCTTGAAGGGGACCAGGTCCGTTACTTTCAGGTTAGAAGCGTTGACCATCGTGACCAGATAAGCGGTAATGGCAAAATAAGTCATATTCCTTAATGCCATCAGTCCGAAAACAAGCATTACGATCCAGAACAACAAGGCACTGATATCGATATTGCGCCGGTTGAAAAAGAAGCTCAGGAAAGATGTGAATATCATCATCCTCAACGGCCAGTTATCCGTCATTAAAGTCAGATTCTCCATGGTAATGGGGCGCTGCAATTCGGTGATGTTCTCGAAGAATATCTTCGAATCCCCGGACACGGCCTTAAGTATGTTCAAAGGGTACAAAGACCCCTGCAGACCGAAAGGGTTGACGAAAGTCGCCAGCACCAGGAAGAAGAACGCCCACCAAAGCCGGCGGTATTCATCGTCGGTAAGACGGCCCTCCTGCGCCCACTCCCAAGGAAGCGGGACGTGCCGTTTGATCGCTTCGGATATTATCCCGATGAAGACAAAAAGTATCCCCAACAGGAAGTAACCGTGCATATTGGTCCAAAGGACCTGCAGCACGAACAGCACCGGGATAGCCCACCGCTCATCCAGCCTGGCGGAAAGGATATAAATGAAGAGCGCGAAGAAAAGAAAACTGAACAGGTCCGGCCGCAAAGTGAATCTCGTCTGGTAAACAAAATACATGAGCCCCATCATGACCGCCGCCAGCAGCTGCCGGTCCGGGTGATAGGTCAAAAAAAGCAGGATCAGACACGTGGCCAGGACCAGGATGACCTGCATGTACAACAGGCCGTCCATGCCCCAGTTGTCTTTGACCAGAAAAACCACCACCTGAAAGAGCCATTCGTGGTTGATCCACGGCATGCCCTGGGCCGATGCGGAAAGCACATCCACGACCGGGACAACGCCATGCGTCAAGATGTACTCCCCCATTTTCATATGCAGCCAGAGGTCAAGGTCCTTGACCTCGACCGTGGCCGAAAAGCCGGCCACTCCGAAGAGTACCCCCAGCAGCATAACGCCGAAGGCCTGGTTCAGTTTGCAAAAGAAAGCAAAGCTCATTTTCCCTCCCCTGTTTTTCCCACGGTAAGGACCAGATGCCCGCCTCCGATATCCTGCATTGTCCCTTCATAGGAAAGGGGCAGGGACAAGGCGCCGGAGCACCGGTACTCCAAAGCCGCGCGTAAAAGCTGTCTCGTATAAGGATGCGATGGCCGGTCAAAAATATCAGCCACCGTCCCATATTCTACAATCCTTCCTTGAGACATGACAGCAATTTTCCGGCTGATTTTTTTGACAGCCCTAAGATTATGAGAAATAAATATATATGTCACGGGCAACTTGTCCTGCAGCCTTTCCAGAAGGTCCAATATTCTTTTCTGTGCGAGCACATCAACGGACGAGACCGCTTCATCTAAAAGCAAAAGAGACGGGTCGGTCATCAGGGCCCGCGCGATGGCGATCCTTTGCCGCTCGCCACCGGAAAATTCGTGGGGATAACGATACAGGATGTCATCCGGGAGCTCCACCGCGCGGAGGACCTCCCGCATCTTTTCCTCCCGCGCCTCCGGCCGGGACGGTCTCTCCAAGCACAAGGCTTCATGCAAAATAGCATATACCGAGAACCGCGGGTCCAGGCTGGCAAAGGGATCCTGGAAGACCATCCTGGCCTGCCGGCGGAAATCACGCCGGAAGGCGGGGGCATCGCTCACTCTGCGGCCGCGAAATGAAATATCCCCGGTGTCCGGGACCAGCAAGCCCATAATGACTTTCGCCAGCGTCGTTTTCCCGCATCCGGAACCGCCGACGACGCTGAGATGTTCGCCCGCCATGACCCGCAGCGAGACCCGGTCCAGCGCCCTGACATCAGGACTAACTCCGCGCCCGATCCCCCGAGCCGAGAACGACTTCGCCAGTCCGTTTAATTCCAGCAATACGCTCATAACCCCTCCGCTGCGAGCAGCTCATGCGTATAGGGGTGAACGGCACCGGCAAAGATCGCGGACGCCGGGCCCTGCTCAACCACATCCCCCTGGCACATGACCACCACCCGGTCCGCCAGACTACGCGCCACCCCCAGGTCATGCGTTATCAGCAGCAGCGAAATGCCAAGCCTTTTTCGCAGGTCCCGGAAAAGTTCTATGATCACCGCCTGTAACATCACATCCAGGCTGCTGGTCGGTTCGTCGGCTATCAAGAGCGAAGGCCCGGCGGAAATGGCCTGCGCTATCATCGCTCGCTGGCGCAATCCGCCGGAAAGTTCGAACGGATAGCTGCCTGCCACCCTGGAAGGGTCCGGGACGCCGCAAAGTTCCAACAGCTCCAGAGAACGCGCCCGCGCCTGAGCTCCCGAACACAGGCCGTGCGCCTGTAAAGTCTCGGCGATCTGGGACCCGACCGTATAGAGAGGATCAAAGGCGCTCACCGGCTCCTGAAAGACCATGCCGATGCGCCGTCCGCGCAGCTTTCTCAATGCCTCCGGCCCCAGCCCAGCTATATTCTGCCCTTCGAATATTATATCTCCGCCGGATATCTCCATGGCCGGAGGAAGTATGCCCAGCAACGAATACCCCAGAGTGGTCTTGCCGCTGCCGGAACCGCCCACCACCGCCACCGTGCTGCCGGCCGGCAGCTCGAACGACACCTGCCGGAGTACCGGCTTGCCGTTCTCCCGCAAACGCACCTGCAGGTCCTTGACCGACAAAAGCTCACTGCCCACCGCTGGCCTCCTTGCCTTTGGTCAATGGGTCCAGCACATCGCGCAAGGCATCGCCCACGACGTTAAAGCACATCACCGACAAGAAAATAAAGAAAGCCGGCCACATTATCCACGGCGCAAAATGGATCCGGACGATGCTCATGGCCTCGGAAAGCATGTTGCCCCAGCTCGCGTAGGGGTCCTGTATCCCCAGACCGATCATGCTGAGGGCCGACTCGCTCAAAATATATCCCGGAATAGAAAGCATGACCGCGGCTATCGAATAAGATACCGTATGCGGCAGTATATGCGTCAGGATGATCCGTCCATGCGAGGCGCCCATGGTGCGAGCAACGAGGACATAGTCCCTTTCCCGCAGCGACAGGCACATGCCGCGTATGACCCTCGCCAGGCCGGCCCAGCCTATAAAGGACAGGATGATGATGATCGCGCAATAGACCTGGACCGAGGTCAGGTTCTCCGGCACGGCCGCTCTCAGCGCCAGCAGCAGATAGAAACCCGGCACCATCATGATCATCTCGCAGACCCGCATTAGAATATCGTCGGTCCTGCCGCCGAAATATCCCGCTATGCCACCCACCAGGAGTCCGATGGTGAACGAGATGCAAACGCCTATCAGCCCGATAGTGAGGGACACTTGCCCGCCGTATACGATCCGCGAGAAGATATCACGCCCCCGGGAATCGGCCCCCAAGAGGTAAATCCGTCCCGGCTGGTCGACCGTGAACAATTTGAACCGGGCCGGAAAGCGCCCGAACATTTTGTACTCGTCGCCGGAGGCAAAGAACCTTATTGGATACCGTCGAGACTTGTCAAGCGTGTAGACCCTTCTGTGGTACTTGTCGAAGGACAGCGCCATGCCGTAGACAAAAGGACGTTCCAGCCGTCCGTCGTGAAAGACGTGCACCGGCGTGGGCGGACAATACGAAAGGTCGCGCCCCTCGGTCTTGAAAGAATACGGGGCTATGATGTCCGCCGCCAGGACGGAGAAATAGAGCGCGGCCAGGACCCACAGGCACACGACCGCCCGCCGGTTCTTCAAGAACCGATCCCAGGCAAGTCGCAGTTCGCTTTCCGATGCTTTGTTATTCATCGCCTCTTTATTCCTGTATTTCCAAGGGCGAAAAGCTTGAAGGCCTTTCCCATCACTGGCCCTCGTACCTTATCCTCGGGTCCGCCTTGGCCAGCGCGATATCCGCCAGCAGGTTTCCGACGACAAAAAGCACTCCGCCCATCATCATGCTGGCCATGACCAGATAGATGTCCTTGGCCCTGACGGCGGTCAGCATGAGCATCCCCAAACCAGGCCAACTGGTGACGATCTCGATCAGGGCCGCCCCGCTCAAAAGGCCCGAGAATTCATAGCCCAGCAAAGTGATCAGCGGGTTGACCGCGCTGCGCAGGGCATGGACATAAATGACCCGCCGCTCCGGCAGCCCCTTGGCCCTCGCCGCGGTGATGTATTGTTTGCCCAGGACCTCCAGCATGTTGCCGCGCATGATCCGTTGCAGGGCGGCGATCGACCCCAGCGAGAGAGCCAGAGTCGGGATGACCAGGTGCCTGAACAGATCGGCCGTCTTGCCAAACCAGGACAGCTCGTCGTATCCCGCGCTCTGCATCCCCCCCAGAGGAAGCCAGCCGGTCCGGCTGGACCAAAAAAGGAGCACCATGGCAACAAAGAAACTCGGCAATGAAAGAAAGACGTAAGACATCATCTGCAGCACCTTTTCCGCCCAGCTTCCCTGACGGAGGGCAGCCCAGGTCCCCAGAGGGATGGCCACCAGCCAGGTCAGCAGCAGGGCCGACAAGGACAGGACGAAAGTGTTCCACAGACGCGAGGATATGACCCGGGCGACCGGGATGTTGTAATAGAAAGAATGCCCCAGGTCGCCGCGGGCGAAGTTGGACAGCCAGTGGAAATACTGGACCAACGCCGGCTTGTCGAGCTGGTAGAGTTTCTCGTAATGCGCCAGCGTATCTTTGGATATCTGCGGGTCCATGCGCAAGGTATCCAAAAAATTACCCGGGGTGAGACGCATGAGCATAAAGGTGAGGAAGCTCATGACCACGAGCAAAAGCACCGCCACGGCCAAGCGTTTAAGGATGAAGCGCCACATAGCTGTTCACACCCGCAACTTCATGGTTTCACGTAGATCTCTTCCAGGTTATGGAACGCCCCGCCGAAAAGAGCGGGCCTCAGGTTCCCGAACCTGTTCCGGACCGCGGTCAAACGCGCCGAGAGGGCCGTGTAGACCAGCGGCGTTTCTTCCGCCACTATCTTCTGGTACTCGTCGTAATACGCCTTGCGTTTGTTCTCGTCCAGTTCTTCCGCTCCGAGGGCAAAAAGCTCGTCCAGCCTTTTCTCCCAGGCTGTGGCCGGGCTCTTCTGCTGCGGATACCACAGATGCAGCTGTCCGGAAGAGAGCCAGACGTTCTGCCCGAAATGCGGATCGATGGAGCCGGTCAGCCCGAGGACGATCGCCTCCCAGTCGAAGCTGGAGGTCAGTTTCGATACCAGGGTGTTGAACTCCACCAGCTGCAGGTTCACCTTTATACCCAGGCCCTCCAGGTCATGGCGGACGATCGAGGCGATGTCGACCCTCTCCGTGTTGTCCGCGTTGACGAAAAGGTTGAACTCTACGGGATGGCCTTCAGCGTCCTCGAGCACCCCGTCCCGGTTGCGGTCCGCGAAACCGGCTTCGGCCAGGATCGCCCGCGACCGGGCCGGGTCGTAATCGTATTTGGGGACCTTAGCGTTGTAGAAGAACCCGACGGAAGGGCTTTCCGGCGAATATTGCGGATAACCCAGGCCGTTCTTCACTATCTCTATGATCCTCTGCTTGTCGACAGCGCAGGCTACTGCCCGGCGGAAACGCACATCCCGGAACCATCTCAATTTATACGGAGCGACGAACGGCCTTCCGTTCTTGGGATTCTGCCCGGGGTTCTGGTTGAAGGCGATGAAATTGGACCCCATGTCCGGCCCCATGTCATAGATGGTAAAATCACCCTTTTTCTCCTGCGGCTTCAACAAGGGATAATCCATACCCCGGAGTGAATAGGCGTCCAGGGAACCCTCCACGAACTTCAAAAGCTCCACGTCCAGGCTGGGCACGATCAGATAAACCAGCCGCCCGATGTACGGGAGCCTGTCCCCGTTCTCGCCCTTTTTCCAATAGTGAGGGTTTGGTTCATAAACGACTTTCTGCCCGGGCAGATATTTGACCAGGCGGTACGGCCCGCTGCCGACGATCTGGCCGACCGGGGTGTCGATGCCCCAGGTGAAATTGAAACGGCCTTCGCGGACCGAGGCCTCCAGACCGTGCTTCGGCAATATCTCCTGTCCCAGGCTGCGCAGAAAAGGGGCGAACCGGGACGGCAGAATGAACCGGACCGTCAGGCCGTCCACCTTCTCCACCCGTATAGGCTTGCCCGCGATCGTGAAAATATCCCGGGCGGAGTTGGGGACCGTGTCGTTGAAAATAAGGTCATTGAAGGTGAAGGCCACATCATCCGCGGTCAACGGGGCCCCGTCGGCCCAGCGCAATCCCGGACGCAAGCGGAATGTCCATATCAAGCCGTCGGCGCTCACCTCCCAGTTCTCGGCCAGGTTAGGCTTCACGTGCAGGTCAAAAGGGTCGATGGTCGTCAAGCCTTCGAAGACCGGTCCCAGGATATCGCTGGTCGATGTCTCTTTGGCCAATATGGGGTTGAAGGACTTGGGGTCGGAAGTGGTCGCCCGCACCAGTTCCCCCCCGTAACGCGGACCAGCGGATGGGACTGGCAACTGCGCGCAGGCAGCATATCGGGGCGCAACGCCAAAACAAAATAAAAAGCACAGCAGAAGAAATGCTGCCGTGCTTGTCGGTTTTAATATGCTGAACTTGGCTGGACCGCCTGCGTTCTCCAAGGGCCGCGCCCTCTTTTTATTTCGCTTCCTTTGGCTTATCCGTCGGCGCTGCTGCATTGATAGTGATCGTCTGGCTGGCTGTCTGATCGAAAAGCTTTTCCATATTGACCACCGCTCCGCGCTTGGCCGATGGCAGGTCGGCCATCAAGGAATGTTCCTGGC
Source organism: uncultured Planctomycetales bacterium (assembly GCA_964438075.1). Lineage (GTDB taxonomy): Bacteria > Omnitrophota > Gorgyraeia > Zapsychrales > Fredricksoniimonadaceae > JAAXVU01. The sequence continues at coordinate 3,486 of CAYTIW010000011.1, read as the reverse complement.
GCGCATTAAGCAAGGCGAGAACAAGCGCCATGGTGAAATACAGGGCGGCCACTACGGCCGTGAACTTGACCATGACCTTGTTGGTCTGGGTCCCGAGAAGGTTCTCCGCGGAAGAGAACCCTTCCGCCAGGCCGCCGCCTTTACCAGCCTGCATCAATATGGCAATGATCAAAACAATGGCGATCAGTACGTGAATAACAGTAAAAAAACCCACATGAACTCCTTTTTCAGATCCACCTATTACATGAAATAGCGTTACGGCAACACCCCGAACTTCACTTCGAGTTCTTTACGATCGCCGTGAACGAATCCACCTTCAGGCTCGCCCCTCCGACCAAAGCACCGTCGATATCAGGCTGGGATGTCAGCTCCGCGATATTCTCCGGCTTCACGCTGCCGCCGTACTGTATCCGCACCGCCTCCGCCGTTTCCTGGCCGAACATATTCACGAGCAATCCGCGTATATACTTGTGCACTTCCTGCGCCTGGGCAGCCGTCGCCGTCTTGCCGGTCCCGATGGCCCAGACCGGCTCATAGGCCAATACCACGCCCCCCATCTCTTCTTTGGTCAGGCCCGCCAAAGAACCGGTCACGTGATCCTTGACCACGTCAAATGTCTTGCCGCCCTCGCGTTCCGACAAGTTCTCCCCGACACAAACTATCGGCAGCAGAGCGTGTTTCATGGCGGCCTTCAGGCGCTTGTTGACGGTCTCATTGGTCTCATAGAAATACTGGCGGCGCTCAGAATGCCCGATTATCACATAATCGACCCCGACCGCCTTGAGCATCGGCCCCGATACTTCGCCGGTAAAGGCGCCTTCGTCCTCCCAGAACAGATTCTGGGCGCCCAACTTGATATTGTGGTCGATCAAAAGTTCCTTAACAGCGTCTAGATTTACGAACGGAGGGCAAACGACGATATCTACGGCGTCGTAATCTGTCAACTCGCGTTTCAGGCCGTTTACGAGATCGACCGCGGCCTGCACGGTCTTGAACATCTTCCAGTTACCCGCAATGATCTTCTTACGCATTGAAACCTCTTTTCTGTCCTACCCGCCATGCCGTCGGCTAATTGCAGCCGCAGCCGCAACCGCCGGCCGGTCTCTTATTTTTGAGAGCCTTAACACCCGGCAATTCCTTGCCTTCGATCAGTTCGAGAGAAGCGCCTCCGCCGGTCGATATATGCGACATTTTATCCGCCACCCCGGCCTTGTTGACCGCCGAGACCGAATCTCCGCCGCCGATAACGGTCACGCAATCCGGCAGTCCGGCGATGGCCTTGGCGATGGCTACCGTGCCGACGGCGAACTTCGGGAATTCAAACACCCCGACGGGGCCGTTCCAGAAGACCGTCTTGGCGCCCTTGAGAGCGCCTTCGAATTTCTGTACCGTCAGCGGGCCTATATCCATACCCATCTGGCCCTCGTCTATATTGCCCCGGGCCACATGCTGGGCCTCTGCGTCAGGGGAGAATTCCTTGGTCACTATATGATCGATCGGCAAATAAATATACACCTTGGTCTCGTAAGCTTTCTGCAGGATAGCGCGGGCGGTGTCGAGCATGTCGTCCTCCACCAAGGAAGTACCGACCGAAAGCCCCTTGGCCTTGATGAACGTATACGCCATGCCTCCGCCCACCATCAAACGGTCGACCTTCCCGAGCAGGCTTTCCAGGACCGCTATCTTCGAAGACACCTTGGCCCCGCCGATAATGGCGACAAAAGGGCGGGCCGGGTTCTTCAAAACCTTGTCTTCCAGGTACTCTATCTCCTTCTCCATCAGGAACCCGGCCACGGCGGGCAGGAAATGCGCCACCGATTCGGTCGAGGCGTGAGCGCGATGGGCGGAACCAAAGGCGTCATTAACGAACACATCGCCGTACTTTGCCAGGGCCTTGCCCATATTCTCGCGGTCAGCGGCTTCCTTGGAGGTCTCTTCCTTATGGAAACGGGTATTCTCAAGCATGAGTATCCCGCCCTGGGGGATGGACGCCACCATGGCATCGGTCTCGGGGCCCATACAGGCGGGAGCCAGCTTCACTTCCTTGCCGAGCAGCTTGGCCAGCTGGGCCGCCACGGGCGCCATCTTATGCTTTCCTTCAATATATTTCTTCTCATCAAAAGGCTTGCCGTTCTTTTCCGCCTTTTCCTTGGCCTTCTGCATGTCTTTCTTGGGGTCGCCCAGGTGGGACATCAGCACCAGGCTCTTCGCGCCCTTTTCCAGTACGTAATTTATGGTCGGCAGAGCCGCCTTAATGCGCGTATCATCCTGCACCACACCGTCTTTCATCGGCACATTAAAATCCACACGCATTATGACCCGCTTGCCTTTTAGGTCAACGTCGCGAACGGTCATCTTATCCATAGAGAACCTCCATATCTAAAGTAGATAAAAAGTGAAGTTATTATATATAAGGAAGGCATTTTGTCAAACTTATATACTCCCAGTTCAAGAACAGAATAAGGGCTCCCCAAAGCTAAAACCACCCCCAGATAAAGAGTTTACATCCCGTAAACAAGGGCAAACGATCCACGGCACCACTGCCCATAAATGGATCCGGGGAACCGACCGCTATCGCGGCGGCCCACCTCAACCTTAGGGTATATCCCTGGATCTTCTATCCTTTTCGCTTGAAGATCTTGATCGCATGATCACATGACCAAGCCGGATCGACATCCCACTTACCAAATGTTATTACCGGAATAAAATTATCTTTAATGTACCTGCCCAACAGCTGCGAGTTTGTCACGCCAAAGACCCCCAATCCGAGCTCGGAAGAATGCACCCTGTTCGACATCACGATATAATTAACACGCTCTTGCTCCAAGTCGGATACTATCCGCCTTTCCTGCTCCGCGGTAATGTTCACAAAATCAAAGAACATCGTTTCTTTCACAGGAGATCTGCGGTCCAATAACCAATAATACATGGGCTCGTACGGAACGGCCAAGAACTTCTCCCCTGGCGAAAGATGCGCCTTCAAATAATTGGCGGTCTGTTCCACTACCGACACCCATTCGGTCGGATTGAAAGCGTAGACCTGCATTTTATCGAACGGCATCAAAAAATACTTCTTCAGGCTGACCATCCCGTCTTTCATTGAATAAACGCCATGAGCGGCGGCGGCCACTATGACGCCGGCCGCAAAAAGCCAGACCGCCTTTATAAAACGACGCCCTTTGAGTGATTCTCCGGCCATCAGGAAAATCAAACAGATAAATACCGGGTAGGTCATCCAGAGCTCGTAACGGATACCGAGAATGATGAATTCATGGGCGAGGAACAAAAGCGCGCTCGCCATTATCCAGAACGGGGCATGGCCCTCCTTCTTAGAAATGCATCTGAATAAAAAGACGGCGAGAAAGACGAAGAAAGATGAAATAATAAACCGGTCCGGCCACACCCGCGAAAAGGTGGCCGTGGGCATATCTTTCTGGCCTATCCCGGTAAAATATGAAAGGACCAGGGAGAATACACGCTCCGGGA
>CAYTIW010000010.1:61875-66724 GCA_964438075.1 uncultured Planctomycetales bacterium | reverse complement strand
ATGAGAATTACGCCTGGCTGAGCCGTATCCTGGCGGAAGCCGGCGAGTCCCGCGCGCCGCCACGGGCGGTCGGCCGCGTGGTCGCGCTGTCCGATGCGGTCTGGCAGGCCTTGGGGATAGGCCGGGACTTCGGGGCCGTGCTGGTGAAGATCCATGGAGCGGCGACCCTGATCGTAACCCGGTCGGGCTTGGCCAGCATCCAGGCCGGCGACGGGGAGCTGATCGTCCACGAGGTCGCGGAATTTGTCCGCGCCCGGTCCGACCGGGCCGGCGCCCACCGGTTCGCGGAAAAGGTCGCGCGGAGATTGCAGGCCGCAGGACAGGCCCTGCCGGCAATTAAGACCGCCTCACCTTCAGAGAGGATCCAAGGACAGGCCGGTACCTTCCCGGCAAGAACGATCCGGTACCGTGATCTGGTTAGCCAGGAGCTGGTTGAGACAAAAGTCTGTTTGAGCGCGGAACCATCCCCGGACAGCGTTATCGTGTTGTGTCTGCACGGTTTTGCCACGCGCGCCTGGAAGGCCGTCCTGGAGGCCGCCAGAACTTTGACCGGCAACAGGTTCGTTTTTGTCGATGTCCCGCGCCGGACCCCGCTCAAGGACAAAGGCGCATGGAACGCGATGGCGTTGCCTCGCGGGGAGGAATATCTCCTGCAGAACGCGCTGCACCTGCAGGCCGTCGCCGGACATTTCTCCGGGCACAGGCGCGTGATCCTCACGCACTCTATCGCCAATGAATTCTTCCGCTACGCCCTTCTGAACCTGGGCCGTCAATTCAGGGTCAACGGCCGCCAACTTGATCTCTTGGCAGGCATCAGGAAGGATATCCCGAACATACCGGTAGTGAATATCAATCCTTTCTTCGCGCGCTATTTTGCTCATTACGTGTTAGGCGCTTACGACAACATGCTGGGATCATCCCTCACCTGGTGGGGCCAGCTTGCCTGGGGCTTCGGTCCGGAACAATACCGCCAGATGCTGGAGGACAACACCCGGCACGCCCTTAATGGCCTGTTCTGCCCGGCGCTGGACATGTCGGCAGCCGCGATGCCGTATATCCAGGCCGTTCCGATGGTCGATTCACTGGCCAGATCGATGATGAACCAGGAGATCGAGAGCGCCACCCTGATCAGCAAGGAGGTCCGGGAAGAGATCATCGCTGAATTGAAGGACATGCCTTTAGACGCCTTGCTGGAAGAATTCTCAGCCGTATTGGCCAACGAACCTACCGACGAGGCCGAAAAAACCATCGCCCGTACGATCAGGGAACTGGGCATCAAGACGTTAGTTGTTTTCAGCCGGCAGGACCCGATCGCGAAATTCGGGAACGAAATAAAGGCCAGCTATAAGAAAGCCGGCGTTGAGATGCTCGATGTCACGAGGGCGAAAGAGCCGGTCGTGAGCGAGCATATGTTCTTCCTGCGGCCGGCCGAACTGGTCGAGCTGGTGGCCGGGGTTTCGGGACGGGCTAACGCATCTGATGGTCAGGCCGTAGCCCAGGCAAAACTCGGCCGCGACGGGACCCTGACCCTGACCGACGTGGCCGGCCTGGTCAAGGCGGTAACGGACGGCCTGGGCAGAGAGCTCCCGGCCGAGCAGGAGATGGTCAACGCCTATCTGGATGAGAATTACGCCTGGCTGAGCCGTATCCTGGCGGAAGCCGGCGAGTCCCGCGCCCCGCCGCAGGCGGTCGGACGCGTGGTCATCCTCCCGGCCTATGCCTGGAAAGAGCTGGGCATCCGGGAGGATTTCGGGGCGGTGCTGGTCTATATCGACGGTGTCGTGACGTTGATACTCACCCAGTCCGGCCTGGCCCGCCTTCAGACCGGCGACGTCCAGCTGTTGGTACACGAAATAGCCGAGTTCACCCGCACCCAGTCCGCCCTGGCCGGCGCGCATCTCTTCGCGGAGACAGTTTCGTCCCGTTTCATGTCGAATGAACAGGGCGTCCCGCCGCTGGCCGCTGGTCCTGCCTCGGCCAAGCCGGCCAGACTGCCGATAGAAACCGCCGGCACCAGCCTTAACGACTTTGTCAGCGGGCCGGTCCTCCTGCCGACAGCCGACGGAACCGCGCTGCGGCCGGTGGTCATTGAAAGGGTCAGCGAGTTCGATTTCTGGCGCGGCTGGGAGAAATATTTCGGCGCGGCCAAGGAGACGGTCCTCCCGCAGCTGCATCTGCAGAGCGACCTCCTGGACCAGGAGCATAACATCGAGATTTATGCCCTGGGACCGCAAGACGCGCAGACCGGTAGGGTGGAGCGCGACGAGCAGGGCGTGATCAAATTGGCCGCTTACGCCCTGGGGTATCTGCTTTATAACGAAATGAACCCGCGGCAGGCGCCGTCCTATTGGGGAAGCTCGGTCGAGGTTGCGGCGGCCAGCCGTTACGGGATCAGAAGCGGAGAAGGGTATAGAGGCGCCGGATGGCTGCTGGCGGCGTGGTGGGCGCAAAGGGCCAGCCAGCATTCCGGAGTATTAAAGTTCGCCCCGCATCCGGGATCGACGGGCTTCTGGCAGAAAATGTTCGGGGCCGCTATCCGGTATGCGGCCAGCGGCCGGGTGATGGAGGTCAGGGTCACGGACCGCATGCTCGCCAGGCTGGCAGCGGAACGGGATCATCTGGAACAGAAGACAGGGACCCCGACCGTACCGGTACGCGGCCGTGCTTTGTCCGGCGCGTTAAAGGCCGTCCGGGAACTGGTCCGCGGCCTGCGTGCGCACCGCCGGACGGATACAGAGCGCGCGCTTTCTCCAGAGCCGGGCCGGTCCGAGGACAAGCCGTCCGTATCGCCGGTCTCTTATATAAGGAACAAGATCGTCTGGCGGCTGAAGATGGCCGTGAAGGGACAGCTCAAGCAAGCCATGCTGCGCGCGGCGGACTGGCGGCTGTTCGAGTCCGGCTCGAGGCCGCTCACGGCGCTCAAGCTCTTTATCTCGGCGTCTTTGAACGGCATTAATTTCATCCGGCACCTCCTGCGGGGCCGCTACAGCTATGACGACCTGTTGGACCGTCTGGGCCATATCCCCGCCAAGGCCAGGGAACAGCTGAAGGCCGAGGGCAAGACCGTGGTCTTTTCCGCCTGCGGACTGGGCGAGATATTGAACACCGTCGCTTTGATGGACGAGGTTCGGCGCGAGAACCCGGGAGTGAAGATTGTCCTTTTGACCACGGCCCGGCGGGTCGCCGAAAGCCTGGCCGAGCTCAAGGGGAAAAATATTATTATTCTGTCGTACCCAGCCGACCTCAACTTTGTCCTGCAGAGATGGTTCAAGAGGCTGGCGCCGGCTTTTGTGATGATCCAGGAGAACCTGCTGGGCCTGGGGCCGAATTTCTTCCGCATCGCCAAACAGCAATACGGCTCCCGGATCATCGTGGTGAACACGTTCTTCTCCGGCGCGATAGCCGCCGGAGCGGTGTTCTACCTCAACGAGAAGTTCCACGGAAAGCGGATGCGCTCGGCCATCGACCTATTCGCCGTTGAATCCGAGCGGGCCAAGGTCCAGCTCCTGGGCAGAGGTATACCGGAGGCCAAGATCACCGTGGTGGGCAATATCAAGTTCGACACGGCGGTCAAAGATGTCACCGAAGAGGAGAAGGCCTCTCTCCGGAGAGAACTCGGTTTGGCGGAGGGAGACAAAGTTCTGGTCCTGGGCAGCACCCACGAAGGGGAGGAAGAGACCCTGCTGGCGGCCTATCAAGCCCTGGTCCGCACGCCCGGCCTGCAGGATGTCAGATTGATCTGGGCCCCGCGCGACCTGTCCACCGTGGCCCGGCTTAGCAACTGGATGAAGATGTCAGGCCTGCCGGCGGCCAGGAGATCGACGGGACCGGTCGAGGCCGGCCAGGCCGTTCCTCCGATCATCATCCTGGATACCTTCGGGGAATTGAGGGCGGTATACGCCATCGCTTCGGTGGCCGTGGTGGCGGGTAGCTTTACCCCGACCCTGGGCGGCCACAACGTCATGGAGCCGGCCTATTTTGCCAAGCCGGTCGTCACCGGGCCGTACACGGGGCATTTCCGTGACGTCATGGAGAAGTTCCTGCAGCAGGAGGCGGTGGTGCAGCTCAGGGATGTCGGCGATCTGGGGAACCGGCTCATCGCGTTGTTCCAGAACCAAGGTTTGCGCGAGGAACTGGGCCGGCGGGCCAGAGAAGTGCTCGATAAGAGCAAAGGTGCGATGGAGGTTTATACACGGATAGTGAAGGAGCATCTCGCGCGATCCCTCGCCGTACTGGTTACGGAAAATGAGGCCGGTACGGAAGGCAAGGGTAAGTTGGGCCGGGAAGGGAACTTGACCCCAACGGACGTGGCCGGGCTGGCGCGGGCGGTGCTGGACGGTAAAGCCGAAGAGCGTCCGGTGGAACAGGCGCTGGTCAATGCCTACCTGGATCAGAATTACTCCTGGTTGAGCCGCGTCCTGGCGGACGCCGGCGAGCCGCGCGCCCCGCCGCAGGCGGTCGGCCGTGCCGTCGTGGTCAGCGACACGGTCTGGCAGGCCCTCGGGATCGGCCGGGATTTCGGGGCCGTGTTGGCCGATATTGACGGAACCTTGACCCTTATCCTCACCGCGTCCGGTCTCAGCCGCGTTCAGGCCGGCGACGCCTCTCTGGTCTTCCACGAAATAGCCGAATTCACCCGCGCCCCGTCCGACCTGGCCGGCGCCCATCAGTTCGCTGAAAATATTCTTAGTCAACTGCGGTCCGCGAAGCAGGGCCTGCCCGGCCTGACTTCTGCCGCGGCTGCCCGGAATTCAGGCCTGGAGGTCACGGCAGCAAGGCACCAGGAGCTGGCCGGTATTTATGGAGAAGGGACGGCCGTTATTTCTTTCGCCGCGCAAAAAGGAGTGCC
>CAYTIW010000010.1:28733-61775 GCA_964438075.1 uncultured Planctomycetales bacterium | reverse complement strand
GTATTTATGGAGAAGGGACGGCCGTTATTTCTTTCGCCGCGCAAAAAGGAGTGCCGGGCTGGGCCAGCGAGGTAGACGCCGGCCCTATGGACGCCCGGAAGCTGGCGGCCTTCGCCCGGTCCTTGAACGAGTTCCTGGTCAGGTCCGGATACAAGGCGGTCGGGTTCAGCGTCAGGTTCGCGCTGGATACCCCTGAGACCTCGGCCGGCGGCCGGTCGCTTATGTCCGTTGAACGGAGCGGCCGCACGGTCCTGTTCCATCCTCAGGCTCTGGAATTGGTCTCTGGCACCGGCGTAGAGGTACTTGATCTCCTGTACCGGCACGCCCTGGCGGAACTGGAGACCGGGTCGGCCGAGGCGGCGGCCCGGGCGAATTACGGTCATTACGCGGTCCGTCCTGCCCAGCTCAAGCATTTGATGGAGGTGCTGGGGGCCGCCGGACTGGCCCTGACAGGCGAATACGCCGAGGTACTGGGCCGGCTGCGCAAGCTGCAGTTCGGCGAGTGGGACGTGCTCTTCTTTACCGGCTTGGGGACGCACACGGCCATATATGAAAAGCTGGGCGCGCATCCGGTGAAGGCGCAAGGGCGCAGCATCGGCACGTTCTTTGCCGTCTGGGCCCCGCAAGCGCGGGAGGTTTCCGTAATAGGAGATTTCAACGGCTGGGACCGCACGCGTCATTACATGTACCGCCTGGAGAGCGTCAGCGAGAATGTCGGCAATGACAGCGGCATCTGGGCCTTGTTCGTGCCCGACGTGGCGGAAGGGGGCTTGTACAAGTTCGCGGTCAGGGGGGCGGACGGGGCGGTGCGCGAGAAGGCCGACCCGTATGCTTTCTTCAGCCAGTTCCCGACGGCTGCCAACCCCACCAGCAACGCGTCGATAGTCAGCGCCATCCCGGATCATCAGTGGAACGATGACGAATGGATGGCGGCGCGCCCGAGCCGGCAGGCCCTGGCGGCGCCGATGGCCATTTATGAGATGCACCTCGGTTCCTGGCGGAGGGGAGAGGGCAACCGCTGGCTGAATTACCGGGAGCTGGCCGTGCAGCTGGCCGAATACGTGGCCGAGATGGGCTACACGCACGTCGAGTTCATGCCGCCGGCGGAACATTTCCTCTACGCTTCCTGGGGCTATCAGGTCGCCAATTATTTTGCCCCCACGTCCCGTTACGGGACCCCGGCCGATTTCATGTACCTCGTCGACTACCTGCACCAGCGCGGCATCGGGGTGTTGTTCGACTGGGTGCCGGCGCATTTCCCGAGCAAGGACGAGGCCGGCCTGAGCCGGTTCGACGGCACCCATTTGTATTCCTACGACCATCCGTTCGAACGCGAGCACAAGGACTGGGGCACGGAGATCTTCAACTGCGCCCGGCATGAGGTCCGGAGCTTCCTGTTGAGCAATGCCCTGTTCTGGCTCAGGCAATATCATATCGACGGCCTGAGGGTCGACGCGGTGGCGTCCATGCTCTACCGCAACTATTCGCGCAAGGACGGCGAGTGGATCCCCAATTATTACGGCGGCAACGAGAACCTGGAGGCCAAGGCTTTCCTGCAGGACATGAACAAGCTGGTCCACCGCGAAGAATACAAGGGGGCCATAACCGTGGCCGAGGAATCCACTTCCTGGCCGGGCGTATCCAGGCCGACCTACCAGGGCGGTCTCGGCTTTACCTATAAGTGGGCCATGGGCTGGATGAACGACACCCTCAGATATATGAGCCGCGACCCGATCTACAGGAAGTACCAGCACCATGACCTCACGTTCTACCTGCACTACGCTTTCTACGAGAACTACGTGCTGGCCTTGTCGCACGACGAGATCGTGCACGGCAAACGTTCCCTGAAGGAAAAGATGCCGGGAGATGAATGGCAGGCCTTTGCCAACCTGCGCCTGTTGTTCGGCCTGCAGTATTTCATGCCCGGCAAGAAGCTGCATTTCATGGGCGGCGAGTTCGGGGCTCCGAAGGAATGGCACGAGGACCGCGGGCTGGAGTGGGAATTGCTGAAGTATCCTCTGCACAGGAAGCTGCAGTCGTGGGTAAGGAGCCTGAACTTTTTCTACCGCCGGCACCCGGCTTTGTATGAGCTGGACACGGACATCCGAGGTTTCGCCTGGATAGAGTCCAACGACTCCCAGAACAGCGTGGCCAGTTTCCTGCGCAGAGGGAACGATCCCGAGGATGTGCTGGCCGTGGCGTTCAATCTGACCCCGGTCCAGCGTGAGGGCTACCGGATCGGCCTGCCCGCCGAGGGAGAGTGGCATGTGCTTTTGAACAGCAACGCGAACAGTTTCGGCGGGAGCGGAACCGGCACTGCCGGGCTGGTCAAGGCGGAGCCGGTACCGTTCCAGGGACAGCCTTATTCCGCGGCCGTAACGCTGCCTCCGCTGGGCGTGCTGGTGCTGGGACGGAAATCATCGACGGATAATGGGGCCGAAGGCGCGGGGACTTCCGGTGACAAGGGGACCCTGGGCCATAAAGGCAACTTGACCCCGGAGAACGTGAAGGCCCTGGCGAGGGCGGTCCTGGCCGGCCAGGGCGAGGAGCGCCCGGTGGAACAGGCGCGGGTCAACGCCTACCTGGAGGAGAACTTCTCCTGGCTGAGCCGGGTGTTCTCCGAGGCGGGTGAATCCCGGGCGCCGCCCAGGGCTATCGGGCGAGTGGTCATGTTGAGCGAGTCTGTCTGGCGTCGGCTGGGCGTCAGCCAGGACTTCGGTGCGGTCATGGTCTCCCTGGAGGGTGCCCTGACCCTTATCGTCACCAGGAGCGGATTGTCGGCGCTCCAGGCCGGCGACGCCGCGCTCCTGGTCCACGAATTGGCCGAGTTCACCCGCGTCCGGTCCGGTATCGCCGACGCCCATGAATTTGCCGAAGAGATAGCAAAGAGACTTCCTGCCCGGCAGCCGACCGTCAAGTACTTCGGCGATAGGGTACAGCAGACCTTCGCCCGGACCGTCAGGGAGACAATGGCGGGCATGGACAGGGCCGCCCAGTCACGGATAAAGTCTTTCTCCGCGCAGCGGTTCCCGGTGTTGAAGCGGCTGGAAGCTGAGGCCTATTTCACCCACCGCGAGCTGCTGGAAGAGCTGGTGCGGAATATCACCCGTTATCATGTCCAACACAGGCACGCAGCCGAGGTCCTGGAAGCGGACCTGGCCAAATTGGTGGGAATAATCCATCTGCTGGCCGGGCTCGGGAAGGCCCCGTCGCCGGTTGGATTGGATATTGCTTTAAGGGCGGACCTTTTGGCGCTGGTCATTATCAAGAGCGAAGACCGGGAGGAACTGATCTCGCGGTTGGCCGGCCTTAAGGAGATGATCGAAGCGGGATATATAACACCGGTCGCTCAGAACGATAACACGCTCAAGCCTGCGAGCGCGGGTGAGGACACTGCCGTGATTGGCAACGAGGATCGGGACGGTCAGGCCGAAAGGGGCAGGGCAAAAGATGATCATACGCCAGCAGAGAAGAAGGGCCGTAATAAGGGGAAAGGCAAGTTAGGCCGGGAGGGGAACCTTACGCCGGGGAACGTGGCCGGGCTGGCGCAGGCCGTGCTGGAAGGCAAGGCCGAGGATCTTCCGTCGGAACAGGCGTTGGTCAATGCTTACCTAGGGGACAGCTTCGCCTGGCTGAGCCAGGTGTTGAGGGAAGCCGGCGAGTACCGCGCCCCGCCGAGATCGGTCGGCCGCGTGGTGCTGGTCGCCGATGAGGACTGGAGGTCTTTGGGCATCGAAAATGATTTCGGGGCGGTCATGGTCGAGATCGACGGCGCGGCCATTCTGATCATGACCAGGGCCGGCCTGGCCCGCTTGAAGTCCGGCGATGCCGGGCTCCTGGTCCACGAGGTCGCCGAGTTCACCCGCGCCCGGACCGACCTAAGAGGCGCCCATCGTTTCGCCGAGGAGCTGTTGAATAAGCTCAAGTCGAGCGGCCAGGTCGTACCGGACCTGTCAGCCCAGGCCGCCATAGCCGGACAGCATGTCCAGGCCAGCCTGAAAGAGGGCCGGATCGCCGGAAGGCCTGTGGTCACTGTCCAGATATGGTTCAGACATAACCGAATCGGTCTTATAAATGACGTTGTCCAGGTCATGCGGGCGAACGGGGAATTCTGGCTTCTCAATTTAGAACTTGTGAGGACCGGCAAGGGCCTGGAGGGGATAAGGTTCGTTTTCGGCACGGCAGCGCGCGTGAAGCGGCAGAAGATCCTGGAAGGCTTGCAGGCCATAAGGGACCACCAGGATACCCATCCGGCCCAAGGCAGTACTTGGGTCTTGACGGTGAACATCATCCCGACGGTGGAAAGGTTCGCCAATATCACGGCGTTGCTGGTCAGGCTGGGGATATCGATCAGGCTCTTGATGTCGCCCATACACGGTTACGATGTGCAGCCCGGGCGTTTCAAGGAGCGGAGATGGTTGTATCGTTTATGGGACCGTTCCCGTTATAGCAGAGTTGTGGCTAACCGGACCGGGAAATATTTCATGTTCGAAGTGACCATCCCGGATCAATTGTCGGCGGCCGGCCTGCTGAAGGGCATACGGCACATCAGCCATTCTCCGGGCTGCCAGCTTCCTTCTCTTCGCAAGCGGAGCATGATAGAGAACGGATTGGAGTATCTGGGCCGGATAACTAATCTGGTGTTCGACGCCGGCCAAATGGAAAGACTAAGGTCCATTCTGGCGATCAATGAGGTCTTTGTACCGTTGAGCAGGAAAGACGGCATGGATTCTTTGGCCATGCATCCTGTCCGCGCGGTCGAGATATTGTTCGAAAAGGTCCTGCAGCCATTGGAAGCAGGGCTGGACAATGCGGTCATGGTGCTGATCCTGGAGGCGTGCCTGCTGCATGACTCCGTTGAAGACGGTTTGATAACCAAAGACCGTCTGCTGGCCAGGTTCGGAACGCTTATCGCCAACATAGTGGAACTGTTGACCAAGACGCCGGAGCTCAAACACGCCGAAAGAGAATATTTAACCCGGATCCTGCAAGCTGCCGGCAGCTTGGAAGGCGCGATAGCCATACTGGTCAAACTCGCCGACCGCACCCATAACCTGAGCACCTTGTTCGGTAACGTTTCCGAGGAGTTCCAGCGGAAGCAATTCATCGGCACCAGGGACGTGTTCCTGGCCGACTTTGTCCAAAAGATAGACATCGACCAGGTCCATCCGGCGCTGCAAGAGGCCGTCCGGAAAGCCGTGGAGGTATTCAACGACCAGTATAAAGAAACATTCGGCAGATTAGGTCTTATGGAGGCGGATGGCCTGGGACGTGAAGGGAACCTGACCCCGGCTGATGTGGCCGGTTTGGCGCAGGCGGTACTGCAAGGCCGGGCCGAGGAACGGCCGGCCGAGGAAGCGGTGGTCAATTCTTATCTCGAGGACAATTCCGTCTGGCTGAGCCAGGCGCTGAGGGAGGCCGGCGAGTCCCGGGCCCCGCCGGGATCGGTCGGCCGCGTGGTGGTTGTCGCCGATGAGGAATGGAGATCTTTGGGTATCGCAGAGGATTTCGGGGCGGTCATGGCTGAGATCGGCGGCGCGGCCGTCCTTATCTTGACCAAAGCCGGTCTGGCCAGGCTTAAGTCCGGCGATGCCGGGCTCCTGGTCCACGAGGTCGCCGAGTTCACCCGCGCCCGGACCGACCTCAGCGGCGCCCACTGGTTCGCCGAGAGGTTGTGGGCCCGTCTGCAGGCCGCTGGACGCTCCGTGCCTGCACTGGCCGCCCGCGCCGACCTGGTGTTGGCCGCCCTGATCCGCCGCGCCAATAACGGTGTTCTGCCGGAAATGCGCCTGTCCTATCAGTACCTCGAACCGCAGATCGAGGCCCAGCTTAGTCCGAAGGACCGCCAGCGCCTGTGGGATTGTGTGACCTGGCGCAACATGGCGCCGGACAATGTCCGGGGCGGCCGCCGCATAGTTATCAACCTGGAGAAACCCGTCGTGCTGGGCCGCCGCCTCATCAAGGCGCTGGACGTCAAAGGCGTGATCTACCGCAGCAAGGATGATATCGGTCAGCCGCGCCGGGAGCTGTTCGGGACATTCCGGAGCATCCGCATCAGCAAGCAGGGGGAGATCGCGTTCAAGTCCCGTCTGAACCTGAAGGGTGCTTTGCCGTGGAAGAACGCCGCCAACGAGTTCAAGGTCCTGGCCTACCTCAACAGGACCTCCGGGGACAGAGCCCTGACCTTGGACTATCCGGCGGGCTACGGTATCTACGAAGGGTATACCTACCGCGGCAAGAAGTTCGGCTTCCTCATCCGCGGTATCGACGAGCCGTACGCCAAGAGGTTATGGCATGTCCTGTTCGAACATCACGGGAAGGTCTTCAAGGATATAAGGACTGCCAGGGACATCCGGCTGGCCCGCGGTTTCTGGGGCGCTTACAGCGAGCTCCTTTATGATTACGGCATCCAGCTGCGCCGTCTGAATGACTCCGGGATCTACCATGGTTATCCGCACCTGAGCAACATTTCGCTGCGCCAGGGCGCAGGCCTGGTCTGGCACGATTTCGAGGCGGCCAAGATCATGACCGGGCTGCCGGCGGACAGGCGTGCGGGGTACCGGCTGGTCGACCTGTATTCGGCCTACATGCATTTCCTGAAATTCGTGTTCCACAGCTCGGAAGATTTCAGCGAACTGATCGACCTGACCTCGGCATTGGACCGGGGCGGCAATCCGTTCGACTCGTTCTTCGCCGGGTATTTTGCCTTGGAGGCCGGCCGGATCGACCTGACCAAACTGCCGCTGCAGACCATGGACGCGTTCTACAGCTGGGCCCTGGAGCCGGAGAGCCGGGAGCAGTTCAGGATCTTTGATGTTCTGCTGGAGACCGAGGGTGCCGGGCTGGTCGGCAGTCCAGTGCAGGAGGTAGCGAAACCTGCCAAGGCCGAAGGCAGACTGGGCCGGGAAGGGAACCTCAGGCCGGAGAACGTGGCCGGCCTGGCGCAGGCGGTCGCGGAAGGAATGGGCGCAGAGCTTCCGGCGGAGCGGTCCCTGGTCAACGCCTGGATCAAGGATAATTCCGTCTGGCTGAGCCAGGCGCTGGTCGAAGCCGGCGAGTCCCGCGCGCCGCCGAAATCGGTCGGCCGCGTCGTTGTCCTGCCCGGACCGATCTGGCAGGCCCTCGGGATCGAGCAGGATTTCGGGGCGGTGCTGGTCGACATCGACGGCGTCGCGACGCTCATATTTACCAAGGCCGGCCTGCTCCGGTTGAAGTCCGGCGACGCCGGTCTTCTGGTCCACGAGATCGCGGAGTTCACCCGCGCGGCCTCCGACATTGAGGGCGCCCACCGTTTCGCCGAGAAATTATGGGACGATCTTAAGGCCGGGGATAGACCCGTCCCGGCGCTGGCCGGGAACGGTCAGCCGGCCGCGGAGAGGACCGCGACGACCCGGCGCCGCGCGGTCCGGCCGCGCCTGACCGGCCAGGAAAGCCTGATATTGAGGGAAGTGGCCGCCGAGGCGGTGGCGGGCAGCTTCGACGGGCTTTTTGACCGGGTGGCCGGGAACATTTACGACAAGTACGGGGTCGCCGTCTCCCGGCTGCGGGTCAGGAACGGCTTGAGCGATGTGCGCCGCAAGTTCGGCGTGGCGGTGGACAAGTCCAAGGCCCGCGGGACACGCGTGACCATTTCCGGCCTTCCGGAACTGATCAGCCTGGCCAGGGAAATGGGCTTCAAAGAGGTCGCGGGGATAACCGACGAAGATATTGCCAGGGTGCGGGCCAGGACGTCCAATCCGCTGACCGCAGAAGCGCAGACCATTCTCGTGCTGGTCCTGCAGGGGAAGAGCCTGCCGGAGATAGCCTCCGCCTTGAACTTGCCGGATACCGGCCATCTCTACCGCCGGGTGTTCAAGGGCGTGTACGGCAAGATCCCGGCCGGCGAGCTCAAGGGCAACGACAAATGGCGGCACACGCAATTGATCGATGCCGCCCGGTACGCGCTCAAGCAGGGCTGGATCGAGGCGGCGGACACCGCCGGCGCCGAGAAGGTGGCTTCCAACCCACTCAGCAACCGGGAACGCTCGATACTGGAAACGGCCGTGCACAAGCACGTCGACAGCAGCCGCGAAGTGGCGGAAGTCTTGGGCCTGGAAACGCATACCGTGCAGACTTTCGTCAGCGACATCAGCCGCAAGCTGGGCATCGAGGACGCCGGCCGGGAGGTCCTGGTCGAGTGCGTCAAGGCCGCCCAGGAATATGGGTTCATCGCCTGCCCGCAGAAGGATTATGAGGTCTATATCGGCCGTTATTACGGCCGGGTCAGGGTGACCGATCAGGAAGCTAAAATTTTGAGCCTGAGCGCCGCCGGATTCGACGAAGACACGATCGCGGCCAGGCTGCAGATATCCCGCCGCTATCTGACCACCGGGCTGCATGCTTCCATAAGACACAAGCTGGGCATCACGGTTGAGCCGGGGCAGAAGATGTCCCGGATCATGGATACGGTCATCCGTACCGCGCTAGAGAAGAAAGCGATCATGGAAGGCGACATCCTGCTGGCGATATGGGCGGAAGAGCGCAGGGACCGCCTGCCCCTTTTCAGGCACGTCCTGGCGAAAGGCTACGTTACGGTCCTGAGCGGCGTGATGACCAAGCTGATGCAGAAACTGACCAATGATGACAACGGGAACAACGGCAACGGAGGCAGCGGTGAGAATAGCGGACAGGCGCCGGCGGATGTAACGCCGTTGCCGCAGGCACCGGCCACGTCCCTGAGATCGGCCGTAAGGGATGAGGCGCCGGAGCCGGATGAGGCGGGGTTCTGGAAGGCCTGGGCGGAAGCGGATCTCGCCGGGCAGGATGACGAGTTCGTTGAAGTCCTTGAGCAGGACGGGTCCGGTCTCTCCGATGCGGGATATGTTGATGATGAAGCTGCGGCGCTTCGTTCCTATTTGTCTATTCCTTATCCGGGCCGGGAGGAGCAGAAGACCCTGATGGCCGCCATAAGGCGCGGACGTTCGCCGGATGCGGAGGCTGCGGCCATAGCCCGGGCCAAACAGGCGCAGGACCGGCTCATATCCGGCATCATGCCGTTGGTGGTCCAGGAGGCCCGGAAGTTCAAGTCCCGGTTCCCGACCAGGATGTCGGTGTTCGACCTTTCACACGAAGTTATTGAGTATGCGATGGGCCGGCTGGCCAAGTTCGATCCTGACCGCGGCGATCTCATGGCCTTTGTCAGGGGCCCGAAACAACCGGGCTCGGGGCTGACATTACTGGACATCCAGTTCAGCCGCGTCATTTCGGCCAAGGAACTGGGCAACGGCGTCAGGCTGCCCCTTGACATTTTCTCCCAGGTAAGCCGGGTAAAAGGCGCGATAGAGTCCCTCCGGGAGGGCTCTGCGGACGGGACGACGCCCAGCGTTCAGGCCATCGCCGACCACCTCGGGGTCAGGAAAGACACGGCGGTGAACGTCGTGCAGCTGAGGGGCCTCACCCGGCCGTCCTCCCTGAACGCGCCCAGCGGGCACCAGGACGAGAGGCGGTGGGAAGAAAGGCTGGGCGAACCGGAGGATATGACCGGCCGGGTGATGATCGCGGCGGCGGTGGGCAAGGCCATGTCGGCCCTCAGAAAGGCCGTGCAGAGGTTCAACCGCTATGAGACCCGCAACAAACGGACCAAGACCCTGATCACCCCGCTCAAGGAGTTCCTGCTGGTGAATTATCTGATCAACGACAGCTCCTACGAAGAAGTAAGGGATCAGGTCCGGGCGGCGTTCGGCTATGAGTTCAACACCAGGCAGAACATGAATGTCATGGCCTGGGAGGTGGTCCGGAAGCTGGCGACTAAAGTAAAGAACGGCTCCTGGAAACCGTTCTTTGACTTCGAGAAGACCGAGAAAGAGATGGGGATACCGGGGCTCTTCGGCAAGATATCGGCCCAGTACAACAAGTCCGGCGGCCTGACCTATTATGACCTGCTCGGGTTTATGCCTGAGCCGGGCGTATCGATAACTTTAAGAGGTTTGGGCGATCGCGCCCGTGCGGCCGCAGGGACCCAGCTTGATGTCGAGGCCGTCCGTGAGCATCTGAACCGTTTGAAAGAACTGGGCCTGGTGGAATGGTCCCTGAACGGGAATAACGGGAGGGAAGTCAGCTGCAATATACCGACCGAACAAAGGCCGCGGATGGTCGAGATCATTCGGGCCAATAACGGGAAACTGACCGCGGACCGCAAGGCGCGGATCGTCCGGGCCCTGCAGGCGGAGTTCGGCCTTTATGCCGGCGATATATGGGAAGGCGGCATCGAAGCTCCGGCGGCCCGTCGTATCGTGGGGCCGACCTACGTGCGCTCGCAGGCCGACGCTTTCGTGGAGAAGAAGTTCGCCGCGGTCATCGCCCGCTGGCTGGAAGGGTTCGAGGCCCGGGGCTGGTCAGACGGCCTGCCTGCACAGGCTCTCCGCTGGGGCCTGAAACGCGTCCTGTGGCTCAACCCGGGCTATGGCTGGCAGGAAAGCCCCGACAGGCTCCGGCAGATATTCCTGGAGGCCAAAGCCTACCTCGACGGCGGCCTGTCAGAGGCCGAGAGCAAGGAATTGACCGATATCCTGCTGGCGCAGTCCCAGACCAGGGAGACCGGGCTGGCGGAGTGGCCGCGGCCGATAACGGTTTTACAGGGCGTGTATGACCCGACGGTGTGGGAATACCCCGAGACCAAGGCCGAGAAACAAAGGATGCCGCTGGCGATCCTCAAGGGGAACAACGGCCGGCCGTTGGTGCGTCCGGGTAACAAGGTCCTGGACCTCGGTTCCGGGGCGGGCATAGCCTCCATGCTGGCGGCTTCGCTGGGCGCCGAAGTCCTGGCGACCGACATAGACATCAAGGCGGTCCTGCTGACCGCCCACAACGCCCGCCAGCAGGGTCTGGACGGCCGGGTGAAGGCCGTGGTCCACGACGGGCTGGAAGGCCTGGGCACTTTTGACGTGGTCGTCTGCCATTCACCGGAGCCGGTCAGCGATGAATTTGTCGTCCACCAGGTACACATCAGCGAGCGCCGCATGCAGGATATCCTCAACCAGCTCCCGCAGCACCTGAAGGCGGGCGGGTTCGGCGCCTGGGCGGTCTATCCCAAGGAAAGATGGCAGCAGATGTTCCGGACTGCCCGGCTGTCGGCCAGCAAAGTGGTGATGCTGCCTTACCGGATGAGCTTTATATGGAAGACCACGGGGGTGGTCAAGCTTGAACCCGCGCAAACGGATGTGCCCGAAAGCCAGGAAACGCCGTCGTCCGAGAAGCCGGGCGCTAAGGAAAGCGCCGATGATCTGGCCGGCACGCTGGTACCGTCGGGCAGCGAGCCGACCCTGACCGCCCAGGTATACCTGGCAGCGGGCTGGGTCCAGCTGAAGCGGCTGGAGCTGCGGTCTGCGGCCGGGTTCTTCGCCATGGCCCTGGATATTGTCAAGGCCTTCCTGGTCGCCAGAGCTCACGGCGAGCGCGCCCCGCCGGCAGGCCGGCTGTTGACCACCGCCATCGCCACTCCTTATGACGAGCCGCATCCCGCCTTCCGGTATTTGCGCCTGGCCACGCAAAGGTCCGCTGTCCGGCATGAAGAACTGCACCGCCGGTACCCCAATGCCAGCGAAGCCGAGATCTGCGCCAGGCAGGCCGCCGGCACAGGCCTGGACAAGGAAGGCCATAGCCGCCGTCCAACGGATAGCCGTCCGCTTACTTCTTCTATCACGTCCTCGCACCGCGGCAGGAAGAACTTCCTGACCACGATCTTCCCGGCCCGGAAGTGCGGGACCGACGGCCAGCGCGGGCGCGGCTTGACAGGCCGTAACCGCGGCGGACGTGCGGACGGGGAAAAGACCTCTTTTGACCGCCGGGTGAACGTCTCCGCCGATGATAACAGCGGCGACCAGCCCAAGAGGACTTCGCTGTCGATCTCCTGGGAAGAGGGCGCGCGGCCCGAGATCGTGCCGGTCAAGGTCAAGAAGATCAGGTCCGGCTCCAGGGACCCGCAGAGACGCTTAAGCCAGATCAACTTCTTGTTGCCCAGGATCTCGGCCTATCTGAAGGACAGCTCTTCCTGCCGGCTGGCCAAGGTCATTGTCATGTCCGATTATCACGGCGAGATCGAGCTGTTCCTGCGTTATATCGCCGACGCCATTTCCAACGAGACCGGCAGGACCGTTATCCTTGATCATGAGTCGTTCCCTCGCAGGTCCATCCGCGATCAGCTGGCGGAACAGGGGGTCGAGATAGAGGAGCTGAAGCTCCTGTTCTATCTCTTGGGCGACGCCTCCGACCGCGGCCCGTGGGGGATCAAATGCCTGCTGGCCACGGAAGAACTGATGGACCTGGGCGTGGCCCGCGGCGTCACCGGTAACCATGACAAGATCCGTTTCCTCAACCTCATCGGCTATCATCTGCCGATATACAAAGGCTACAATTTCTACGGCCACGCCGCGTCCGAACGGTTGGTGGCCGCACACTGGGACGACGCGGAGATCGCCGCCGACAGGCTCGGCTGGTGGACGGAGCGCCTGAGCGAATATAACGAAGCGCAGTCCCGCCTGCAGGACGACATCTTCGCCCAGTCGGTCGATGATATCCGCCGGAAGTACAAGGAGCTTTATCAGCAGATCAGGAACGAGCTTAACGAAGAGGAGCGGGAGCTGTGGGAGGACCTGATCGGTTCTTACTTCGGGGTGGATGTGTCCACCGGTTTTGCCGCCGTGGGGCAGATGCCGGCGGAATGGTGGCAGGAGCGGCTGGACAGGATCGACCGCATCATCACGGCCGCGGCCGGCCGTGAGGAAGGCCCGGTGGTCCTGCATACCTGGAACGAGCTGCGCGAACATGTCCAGGAGGCGGCCCGCATGACGAGGCTCGGCCTGGAAGAGGCGCTGAAAGCCGGCCGGTGGTGGTGGCGGATATTCAACGACATCAACCGCCAGAACTACAGTTCCGTCGAGTGGTATGCGAAGGACTGGTCGTCCCACCAGGGCTGGGGCACCAGCGTGATCGAGGAACTGAACAAGATGGAAGGACGGGCGGTATGGAACCAGGCCAATTACGTCCGCCACCCGCTGTTGCAGCGCCTGGCCGCGTCCGACCGCCGCCGGTTCAACCTTTATCTCAAAGATGTGTACGGGAACCTCTACTCGCATGCCTGGTTCCCGGTCGACGGACAGGGCCGGGTGAGCTTCACCTATAAGGGGACCGTTTATGAAGGCCCGCACGTGTTCGACGGGCTGGATGCCCTGGCCGCGGACGTCAGGGACGAGTCCAACAGCCTGGAGGATATCCATGAAGCGCTGTCCCTGGTCAATTCCTGGTACGCCGACAAGACCACGGCCATCAAGCCCCAGAACATCCGGGAGAATATACACGGGATCGGGTTGTACAGGATATACCGCAACCTGGGCATCCGCGTCTGGTTCACCTGCCACAACCCGCTGAACAAGCTGCACCCCTTAGGCGTGGGCTTCATGGTCCGGCAGGGTGGATATGTCCATTTCTCCGTCGACAAAGGCATGAGCTGGAAGAAATATAACGATGTCGGCGGCTACGTGGTGGCGGATGAGACCGGCGTCCGGCTGAGAGGTTACCAGGATCAAAGCTTCGACGAGATCATCGACAGCCCGCCGACCATAAAACTGGAAAAGGACGGGGACGGCTATGTCGTGCGGAGCAGCTGGCCGAACGAAGCCCTGCGTTCGAGGACCTTCCTGCGGATAGTGCAGCTGCAGCTGAAGGAAGAGCGGCTCCGGCTGCAGTTGATGGACAAGCCCGCGGTTGATGACCGGCTGGAATTCAGCTCGATGCAGGCGGCCGCGGCGATAGCCAGGATGCCCGGTACCAGGGACAGGGAAGCCCTGGAGATCATCCCGCAGGGCGGGCGCGAGCTGGAGATGTATGTCACCTGGAAACTGGAAGCGCTGGTCAAGTCCGGCAAGATCACCGCCCCGCCGGTGACGGCCGAAGGGTATTACGCGGCGGCCTTCACCGATACCGCCTCCGGCGACATAACCTGTAACCTCACTAGGGAAGAGGCCGTCGAGGTCCTGACCGGAAAGAGTTCCTTCCATTTGCAGCGCGCCCGGCCGTTCACCCGCGCCGAAGCGGTCAAGATATGGGATTTCATAACAGAGCACGAGGATCTGCACCGCGCCGATATCCTCGCCAAACGCTCTTCGGGCGAAAGGCTCCTGAGCGAGGACGAGATACTCGACCGCCAGTTGTCGCCGTCCGCTGCTGCCGAAAAGGAACAAGATGAAAAGGCCGGTGTGGTCTACAGCCCGGCCGGCGGCGTGGTCAGCCCGGCGGAACTCATGGCCATAGCCTGGGAGGCGGCCGCGGGCCAGCGGATGCTGGCGGCCTATGTCTACGGCGGCAGTATAGTACGGGAAGGTCCGCAGGACATCGACATGGTCCTGGTCACGGAATCGGACCATGACGCCCGGCCGATCTTCAGCGGGCGGCTCCAGGTCGCCGGCGTCGGCGAGGTCGATCTCTACGTGATCAACCGCAGCGCGCTGAAAGCAGCCGGTCCGCGGGATGAAAAGCTCGACAGCGTCAGGTTCACTCTGGTGACGCTGGCCGCCAGTAACCTCCCGGTCCTCGAATTGGAGCCCGATGTCGTGGGGAGCCTGTGGCGGATATTGGAAGCGAAGGGCGCCTCCAGGAACAAGGTGCTCCTGCAGGGGATGAGGAAATTGTATGACGTTGGATTGAAATCCCTGCTGAAAGTGGAAAGCATCGCTTCCTACGGCCCGCAATTCGCCGGGCTCACCAGGGAGATGATCGCCACGGCCTCGAAGAATTTATATACCGCCGCCCTCATCGCCCGCCTTTTGATCAGGGAGGCGGGACTGGATATCGCCTTCCCGTCCGCAGCGGAGATCACGGCCTTCAAGGCCGGCCAGAACGGCCGGTCGTTATCGGCCGAGGCGGGCCTGGAGTTCAATTCCAGGATCTCCGCGGCGATGGATCTGCTGGAACAGCATTTCAACCGGGAAGATGCGCCGGAGGCGGAGCAGAGGAAAGCCAGCCGCCAGGAAGCGGTGCTCACCGCCACCGTGGTAGAGGACAAGGACGAATTGGATCGTCTAAAAGGCGGTTATTTGTATCCGGATGTCGAAAGGATCATAGTCGAGGGCAATGACCGGGCCCTTATCAGCACTGCCCTGAAGGTTGCCCGGATATCAAAGGAACGCGGCCTGCGTGTTCTGGACATGGGCACCGGCTACGGTTACTTCCTGGTCCAGCTGGCTGGACTGCTCAGGTCCGTCGGGTACGACCTCGAACTTCTCGAGGGCATCGACAATGACCAGAGGTCGGAGGCCCAGCGCGATAAATATGTCCGCGCCAATCCGGGGTTGCCGCTGCGTTACCGGACGGTCCCGGTCGAAGAGTACTCTTCAAAGGAACCGTTCGATCTGGTCACCATCAATTCTCCGACCAGCATGATGATCAAGCCGATGCTGGAAAAGGCGCTGGGCCTGCTCAGGGACGGCGGACTGGTCTGGCTCAGGTTCGAGATCGGTAATGAGGAAGAGGGGCATGCCGTGTTCGGCATCAGGACGGTCCGGGAGATAGCCCGGGAGATGGGGCTGGACATTGATGTTACCAGGGTCAAGCACGGGTTGTACGGCCTGGACGGCAGGGTCAAGGAGCTCGAGGACGACCTCAATTACATGAACACGGATAAGGGTGACCTTTATTTGGTCCAGGTGAAGCGTCCCGTGACGGGCGGCCGGAACGCTGCCGACACCTCAACGGCAGCGGCGGTCACGCCGGAACATCCGGCAGCGAAGACCGGGCGGACTGCCGGAAAAGTCCTCAAACCTTTGATGCCGAGAGTTGTTCCACAGATATTTAAAGCCGCCCAAGGCGGACATAACGGGACCGCCGCCTCCGTTCCCAAGGGATCCAAGGGAGACTTATCCACGAGGAAAGCCAGGCGGAACGGACGCCGGACATCAGAGGAGGCGGCTTTGAGCATCTCCTCGGCTAACCAGCGCCGGCTGGGAGACCGGACCTACGGCTTGGTCGGCCGCGGACGGCCCGTGTTCCGTGAACGGAACATTCGCTTCCGCGCCTTGGACCTTGCGGAACAGGGCTGGGTTTACGAGCAGATCCAGGACCTGGGCCATAGTCTCCAGGGGGCCCTCATGGACCAGCTGGAAGTCCTGTTGCGCCGCGTGGGCGAGGAGAACGTCGAAACGGTCTATGACCTGGTCAGGAAGCTGGAGACCTATTTCGCCCGGGAAAGCATCGACGAAGAGGCCCGGGAGGCCTTCGGCGAACTGACCGATGCGCAGAGCCCGGTCGTACAGGGATTGATGAAGCACGCCACTCCGGAAGAACAGGGCCGTCTGCTCAGCCTGCTGCGTCAGGCCCTGCCGGTCCACAGGGTCTTGCAGGAATATTTCCAGCAAGGGCAGATCGCGACCTTCGATGCGACCATCGAGGACGAAGGCAATTACCTCCTGGCCTTGTCCTTCCCCGGCAAGATGGTCATCAGCCGGGAATTCCTCAATAATGAGGCGGTGCTCCTCTACGAGGCCGAAGCGGCCATTTCCGCCGACCAGGCGGGGTCTTATGGCCAGCCGGCGTCGGGGATGAAACTGCTGGCCCCGCTGCAACGGTGGATCGGCTACGGCATTTATCCGGAAGGGGCCGAAGATTTCTTCCAGCAAAGATGGGAAGAAGTGCTGAACCAAGAGCTGCACTCCCGCGGCCAGGAGCAGGAGATACAGGCTGCCTTCGGGGGCCGGGAGGACGAGGCCCCCAGCCGGCTTTTGTTAGGGCTGGAGGACATTGTCAGGGAAATGAAGGACCTCCGCGAGGAAGAGTCCCTGTCGGAAAAGGCCGCCCAACGGGAACTGGCCGCCAGTGAGAAATATTTCAGCAAGAGCATCTCCAGCCCGGCCTACCGTGAAAGGGCCTTGGCCATAATGAACGCCCTGATCAAGAATATGCCCGTACTCGACCAGATATCTCTGGACGGGCATTACTACACCAAGCACCTGCAGAAGGCGCGCACCGGCCTGGTCAACCTGGCCGCCAGCACCGTGACCAACAAAGAGGCGATCTTCGCCCTGCTGTACCATTTCCGGAACGTCCCGGGCCTGGTCTACGTCATCGGCCGGATACAGGAGGGCAACGGCCACGACGGGTCGGGTCACCATCCGATCCAGCGCGATGCCCTGCCGGGCGTCATGGGAGAGCTCTTGACTGCCTATTATTTCGAACAGGAAGAGGGCCTGACCATCGACCTGTTCTCGTTGTCGGTACCGCACATGGAGAGCGAGATAGATATCCTGGCGCACAAGGACGGTCAGGGCTATGCGATCGAGGCCAAGAACATGCAGACGCTGCTCGAGCCTGAGGAGGTCGAGAAGCAGGTCCGGCGTTACGACAGTCTGCTGGAAAGGGTTGAAAGGACCGGGTTCTTCTCCCGCATCGGGCCGCTGTCCGGGCTGTCGGCACTGCCTTATGAGATCGTTTACGCCCAGACCCATCCGACCCACGAGTCCTACCGCCAGGGTATATTGGAGAATGTCGGCCCGGCGTTGCTGGAACGGCACGGCTTGCAGTTCGTGCAGGTCCCGGTGTTCTACCACCGCCGCTACGGTTTCATCGAGTCCGATTACATCCATATCGGCAAGGCCATGGCGGCCAATCAGGAGACCGAGCGGCTGGTGCGGGACCTGATCAAGAACTACGGTTATACCCTGGAAGGCCTCCGGGAGACCCTCGACGTCATGGCCAGCACTTACGCGGAAGTGCGCAGCAAGCTGCTGACCCTCCTTTACTTCGCCCACAAGGGAGGGGTGAGCATGGCGGAGATAGCCGAGGCCAACGAACGCATACTATGGACCCGGGAATTTATCGACGGCATACTTAACAATTATAAGGAGCAGTACGGACAGATCAAGACGGTGATAGTACAGACCCACCAGGTGTTCTTCCATCCGGTGGACTGGACGGCTTCGGCGGAAGACCAGCACCGTTCCAAGGTCGAGGAAGGCAGCCAGCGGCTGCTGGGCTTCCTGCAGGAAGTCGAGCGGCTCTACGGCAAGAAAGGCGAGGCGCGGGAGCAGGTAGGGGCGGTGGACGAGGTCCACCTGGTCATAGACACCCAGGGCGTGGATGAGTTCAAGCAGGTCGTGAGGGATTTCATTGAGGACCAGGGCCTGGATGAGAGCATAATCATCCATTATTCCGACGAGATAGAGGAAGAGGCCCGGAGGGATCCCGCGACCGCGGCGTATGCCGATATGACCTGGCGCGACCTGATCAGGGCGTTCCGGAACAACGAATACCTCTCCAAGATCATCGAAGGGATCATCTACTCGCGCCTGGTCGGGCTGAACCTGGAACTGGAAGCTTTGCAATATTTCCGCGACCGCGGGTTCAAGGTCCTGCAATCCGGCCGCGACGCCTTCCTGGAAGGGAAATATTTTACCGAGCTTGACCTGGTGGTCGAGGACCGGTCCGGTCGGGCATATATCGTCGAATGCAAGTCCAGCCGCCAGGAGATCCCTTATGAGGATTACCTGGAGGAGAATTACCGTTACAAGCTGCGCCGTTATTCCGGCCATACCATCACGAGCGACGACCTGGTCGACAACTGGTCGTTCCTGGAAGGGAAGATCGGCCGCCGGGTCGACGGGGTCATATTCTTCACCGACACCGGCGCCCGGTTCCTGCCGGAAGAAGAGGACACCGAACGGGCCGAGTATGTGCGCGGGCTGCAGGAGTTCATGCGCCAGCAGGAGCCGCTGTTGAAGGAGGAGTTCGGCATCCCGGTCAAGGTGGTCGATATCAGCGAGGAGATGATGGACACCTATCAGGCCTGGGTGGAGCAGGCGGTCGACCCGCTCATCCTGGCCCGGAAGGCGCTTTCCGGAACACCGGGGGAGGAGGGGCTTGATCAGGCGGCCCTGGGAGCGCACGAAGGGACCGCTCTGGTCGCTGCGGGGGTTTCGGCCGGGACCGGGGCTTACGGTAAGGTCGACGATGGGTCCGACAGCGACTTCGGCACTAGCCTGAACTTCGATTCGGTCAAGGCGCTGGCGGCGGTGGAGAGGGTCATCGACCGCCGCGATCGCGGGGAAGCGGCGGTCATCATCGAGGGCGGGCGCGAGCTGGAGATGTATGTCACCTGGAAACTGGAAGCGCTGGTCAAGTCCGGCAAGATCACCGCCCCGCCGGTGACGGCCGAAGGGTATTACGCGGCGGCCTTCACCGATACCGCGTCCGGCGACATCACCTATAATCTCAGCAGGGAGGAGGCCGTCGAGGTCCTGACCGGAAAAAGTTCTTTCCATTTGCGGCTCGCCCGGCCGTTCACCCGCGCCGAGGCGGTCCGGATATGGGATTTCATAGTCCGGCACGAAGAGCTCCACCGCGCCGACATCCTGGCCAAACGCTCTTCGGGCGGGAAGCTCCTGACCGAGGAAGAAATACTCGACCGCCAGTTCCTGGACGGCCTGCCGGCCTTGGCGGATGAGGAATTGCCGCGGACGGTTGCCGACGTGCAGTCCTTGTACGATCTCTTCAGGCGTTATCCGCGGGCGGACGAGTTCGATTACACCGATGACATTTTCTTCTCAGCCCTGGATTCGGTGAAAGTCGATGAAAATAAATTCAAGCGTCTACTTTTGGTGGGCACCCGCAGCCCGAGCCTGCCGGTCCAATTGATGGCCTCCCGGCCGGATATCGAGGAGATAGTGGTGGTCGACCCGGAGATCGACCTGGAACGGCTCAAGCGAACACCAGGGGCCAGGGAGGTCGGCCCGAAGGAAGTGCGGGTCAATAAGGCCCGCTTTATCAAGGCCGCTATACAGGATATCGCCGGGTTCGAAGTGACGCCGGTGGACCTGGTCTTCAGTTCCGGACTGTTCAATCCGGAATATTTCGAGATCAGCCACATTATTGTAGGCGCGAAAACGACGGCCAAGGAGACCTACCAGGACATGCTTTCCGCCCTGCTCCCGTTGATGGCCCCGGGCGCCGCCTTGGTCATCTCCACCGGGACTGAAGCCAACCGGCACTTGAAGGCGGCTGCCGCTGCAATTGGGCTGCAGATGCTGGAGGCTGCCGCGAACACAACACCTGTTTATGTTGCCTGGGTGCCCGGTAAAGGGAAGCCGCCGGCAGAGGTCAAGGAGGCCGGGCGGTCAGCGAAAGTCCTAACTCTGCCGATACGCCGTATTAAGGAAGTGGAGGTCAAGGGGCGTAAGTTCATCCTGGCTAACCCGATCCTGGAGGACATCAATGCTCTGGTCAGGCTGAACCGCCAGGCCTGGGAGCCGGCCTTCTGGGCTCGGCCCAGGGAGCTGGCCCAGCGTGTCCGCAACAATCCGTTCTACAACCTGGCAGTGAAGTCCCCCGAAGGGGAAGTGCTGGCGGTGATCTATCCGGTCATGCACCGCCTGCCGGACATCCGATCCATTGACGACGAGGAGGCGCTTTACATCTATGAGAACATGACCTCAAAGGGTACCGGCCGGCATGAACATATATGGCCGACCGAAGGCGAAGAGGAGACCTTCCAGACGGCGTTCCTTTATGATATCAGCGTCGACAAGGACTGGCGCGGTTATGGCCTGGCCCAGATCCTGGTCGTCGGCGTGGCGGAATACATGAAAGCCCTGGGGGTCGAGCGGCTACACACCCTGACCACCGAACAGCCCAGGCATTTCGGGCTGGCCGCCGGTTTCCATACCAGCGGGCACAACAAGCCGGCCGCCAAGCTGGCCCGGGTCGTCTTCCCGGGCCGTCACGACAATTACGGCGGCATCCATTCCACCTATATCTATGACTACACCGCGGCGATCATGGAACCGACACCTGAAGAAGTGCAGAAGGTGATCAAAGGCAGCCTGAACTTCGATTCGACGGAGCTTTCGGCGGCTGTGGGCGGGATAGCTGACCGTCAGGCGCGGGAAGCGCTGGAGATCATCCCGCAGGGCGGGCGCGAGCTGGAGATGTATGTCACCTGGAAACTGGAGGCGCTGGTCAGGTCCGGCAGGATCACCGCTCCGCCGGTGACGGCCGAAGGTTATTACGTGGCGGCCTTCACCGATACCGTCTCCGGCGACATCACCTATAACCTTTCCCAAGAGGAGGCGATCGATGTCCTGACCGGGAAGAGCGCCTTCCGCTCCCAGCGTGCCCGGCCGTTCACCCGCGCCGAAGCGGTCAAGATATGGGATTTCATAACGGAGCACGAGGAGATCCACCGCGCCGATATCCTGGCCAAACGTTCTTCGGGCGAAAGGCTCCTGACCGATGCCGATATCCTGGGACGCCAGCTTGCCGGATCGCGGCCGGGAGAAAAAGCCGTTGCGCCGGAGGCCGGAAAGAGCTCGGGTGCCCGCGAGTGGCTGCGCGGCCCCAGGCTGAATAAAGAGCGGAAATGGCTTAAATTGATAATTGAAGCGATGGGGCCGCAGGAGTTGTGGCGGGCGGTAAGCAATATCCGTCATTTGAAGGACCGGGAAAGGACGGTCCTGCGTTACGCCATCGAAAAAGGCGCCGTCGATGTGGACAGCCTGGACGTGCCGCTGGCGGCCAGACTGGGAGTGGATGTGAGCCAGGTCTCGCGGGCTCTGCTGGGGGCCAAGAGGAAAGACTATGTCACCAGAGGCGCTTATGTAAGGCTCATGAAAGTTATTTCCAAACAGCCTGCGGCGCAGGACCTTTACCGGCAGATCAGGGCCGCCCTGCGCCAGGTCATCGAGGAAGATATCATGTCGTTCCTCCAGGCCGCGCTGCAGAACACAGCGGCGGGATCAAGGGTGAAAGCCTTGTTCAGGGACATCCTGGAGAACTGGCCTTCGGCAGACGAGCGTTCGGCCGGGAGAAAACGGATACTCGCGTTGGTCTTAAGCCATCCCGAGCGGACCAGGAGCGCCATGGCTGAGCAGTTGGGCATGCACCGCAAGAACCTGGAACGCCGCCTCAAGACCGCCGGCGAGCAGTTGAAGCAGGTGGCCGGCGAAAGGGGTGTTTATGAAGCTTTGGTCGCTGAGCTGGTTGAGGTCCACCTCGGCCTGGCCTTGAAACACGTGCGCGGTAGGTTCGATGCCGGCGATCCCGTCTTCCAGGCTGCCGTCGCCAGGATAGCCCGCAGTTCCCGTATGGACAACCTGACGGCCCAGGATATCGCCCGGCTCCTCATGATGCGCTTCACCGGTCAAGACAGCTATGCCACCCTTGCCAGGAAGTTCGGTTTCAATGAGATCACCATCAACCGTTTCTTCGAAGGCCGGCAGGGCGGGGACATCCAGGAGACCAGCGGCGCCATAAGGATATTGAAAGGCTGGCTGGAAGACCATGTGAACGGCCAATTCATGGAAGCTCTGCAGGTCCCGGGGGCGACAGCGGAGCAGAAACTCGAGGGATTGGACAGGATAAGCCGGCACATCGAGTCCCTGAAAGAGCGGTACGGTTTGTCGCTCAAGCTGGCCCGGGAGCAGGTCGATTTCTTGAGAGGACATTACCAGAAGATGGCCTCTCCATCCGGCCCGTCGGCCGGCCCGGTGTCGCCTGCTGTTCCGAAGTCGGGGGCAGGTCGCGATAGAGGACGTTTGGGCTTAGGGTCCGCGAGGCAGACATGGGTCCCGGCGCTGGAAAGGAACGTCCTGTCTTCAGAGGGGACGTTCCCGCCGGATAAAGAGCATACTGCCAAGTTCATCGATTTCATCCAGGCGCGGGAAGAGGATCTCAAAGGAAAGCGGGTCCTGGAATTGGGGACAGGAACGGGGGTCCTGGCGATCGCTCTGGCCAGGGCAGGGGCGCGGCAGGTGGTGGCAGTTGACATCCTTGACAGCGCCATTGGGGATGCGGCGGCGAATCTGGCTGGAGAAACATCCGGTGTCCAGGAAAGAGTGGTCCTGGGTCAAAGTGATCTTTACGAACGATTGAGCATTATTACCGGAGAGGATCATCCTCAATTTGATTTTGTTGTATTCAACCATCCGGTTCTTTCCATAGGGCAGGATGCCAATAATATCCGCACTTTCGGCAGTTGCGCCGGCATCGATTTTGAGGTCATCCGGAGGACCTTGGCCGGTCTGCCGGCCGTGCTTAAGCAGGGGGGCCGGGCTTATTTATGGGTGCTCAACGGCCCCGGCAAGTCTTCCCTCTATTGGAGCCCGGAGAAGCTCCAGAAGGCCTTACCGGCCGGATTCAGTTACAGGGAGCTGGGTTATAACGGGGAAACGGTGGGTGAATATAAATTAGTGCTGGTGGATATTTTTGCCACGCCTTCTTCCAGCCACAGCGAGGAAGCCGTTGTTTCTGGTCGCAAAGGCGGCCAGGGCCGGCTGGGTTTTGATTCGACGAAAGCGGCAGCGGTGATCGGCAATATCCCCGACCTTCAGCTGCGGGAGTCCTTGTTGATGATCCCGGCGGGTGCCCGCGAACTGGAACGGTATGTGACCGGGAAACTGGAGGCGCTGGTGAGCTCCGGCAGGATGAAAGCTCCGCCGGTCACCGCGGAAGGGAATTATGTCGTTTCTTTCACCAACTCGAGGACGGGCAAGGTCGCCGCCTACGTAACGGAATCAGAAGCCATCAAAGTGTTGACCGGCCAGACGTCCTTCCGGCTGCAGCGCGACCGTCCGTTCACGGCAGAGGAAGCGGCCGCGGTCTGGTTCTTCATTGAACAGCACGAGGAGTTCCATAGCGGGGATGTCCTGGCCAAGAAGGGCACCGCCGAGCGTCTTTTGAGCGAGGAAGAGATCATCGAACGGCAGCTGGGTGTATTGCTCTATTGGAGAGCCAAGGGGACGCGACCGGCAGATGCGGAAGAGCCGGCCGTCCTGCCGGCGGTCACTGTCCCGGCGCCCGCTGTCCAGGCTGTCCGGCCGGCCTGTATCGTGGTCGACGCGGACGGGACTTTATGGTCCGGGATATTGGACGAGGTCGGAGCCGAAGGCGTCCGGGTCACGGCCAGGCACCGCGAGTTCCAGGAGCTGCTCCGCACCCTGGGACAGCGCGGGGTCATCCTGGCGCTGAACAGCCGCAATCTGCCCCAGGACGTGGAAGAGGTCCTGGACCGCCATCCGGAAATGCTCCTGCGCCGGAATGATTTCAGGCTGCTTTTGGTCAACGGCCGGGACAAGACCGACAACCTGGAGGCCATCTCCCGTGAACTGGGCATCGGGCTGGAAAGCATCGTCTACTTCGACGACTCACGCTACGAAAGGGGCATGGTCCAGCATATCCTGCCGAAAGTGACGGTGCTGGACGTCCCGAGCGGCGCCACCGACCTCAAGAGCCTGGAGGCGATGTTCAAGCCCGGGCTTCTCACCTCCGAGGAGTCCGACCAGGTGCGGTACTATCTCGACCGGCAGAAACGGCAGGACCTCTTCGAGGACCTGCACGGCGACAAGGCCAGCTTCTTCGCCAGCCTGAAAATGGAAGCGACCATAAGCCTGATGCGGCCGGAGGACGCCGCGAGGGTGGCGCAGCTGTCCGTCAAGACGCACCAGTTCAACGCGACCGGGTTCGCGTACGACGAGGAATATGTCACCGGCGTTCGCAGGTATGACGACGGCAAATTCTACGTCCTGCGCCTGCGCGACCGTTTCGGCGACCTGGGCATCGTGGGCATGATCCATCTGAAGGAGGATTATGCCGACGAGATATTGGCCTTCTGCGTGAGCTGCCGGGTGCTGCCGTTCCAGGTCGATCAGATATTCCTGGCCGACGTGATCAACGCGCATTCGGCCGTCCGGCTG
This sequence comes from uncultured Planctomycetales bacterium, assembly GCA_964438075.1. Classification (GTDB taxonomy): domain Bacteria; phylum Omnitrophota; class Gorgyraeia; order Zapsychrales; family Fredricksoniimonadaceae; genus JAAXVU01. The sequence continues at coordinate 37,068 of CAYTIW010000010.1, read as the reverse complement.
CATTATTTCCCGACCGGCAGGAATTTCAAGGTCGCGGAGTGCTGCCGGGCCGCCGGGCTGGTCCGGAAAGAAGGCCCGAAGAACAATTATATTTACGAACTGCCGCCGGAGGGACAGATCAGGCTGTCCGCTCCGGGACGGACGAGATGGACCGGCGGGCGCGGGAAGTATTTCCTCGTCGGCTGGTGGCCGGCAGAGGAGCGGCCGGCCGCGGTCGGGGAGCGGGAGGGAGAGGGCCTGGCGGGATACAAGGAACTGGCCGATGACGTTGACGCCACGGGGCGGCTGCTGGTGAAAACGTATTGTTATATCGTCCACCTGGCCAGCGATTTCCCCAACCAGGGCGACGAGCATTATATCGAATTCGGGATGAACACATTGTCCTTCGCGGAGGCCTTTGACGGCTTGTCGGCGGAAGAAGCTAAAGCGTTTTTGGCTGAACTGTACAACGGCCGCCGTCCGGCGTTCATATATGAAGTGATCAAAGGCCAGTTCTGCGACGATCTCAATGTGGAGCTGGAAAAACACACTTACTGGTACCTGGTCTTTGAGGACGGCCAGAAGGTCTTATTGGAGCAGGTGAACGCCGAGCTCAAGGACCGTCGGAAAGGGCCGCCTTCCGTTGGACTGACCTTCGCCGCGGCGGATGTCTCGGCGGCGGTGGCCAGGCTGGCCGGGCCTCGCGAGCGCGAAGCGCTGGAGATCATACCTCAGGGCGGCCGCGCGCTGGAGAAGTACGTGACCTGGAAACTGGAAGCGCTGGTCAGGTCAGGCAAGATCACGGCGCCGCCGATGACGCCGGAAGGCAATTATGCCGTCGCGTTCACCGATCCTTACACCGGCAGCATCACCTATCATATCTCCAGAGAAGAAGCCATCAATGTCCTGACCGGCAAGACCGCGTTCCAGCTCAATGGTTACGGGCCGTTCACCGGCGAGCAGGCGGCGGCGGTATGGGACTTTATCGTGCAGCACGAAGAGTTCCATTGCGCGGATGTCATCGCCAAGCAGGGCACCGGCGAACCGTTGCTGACCGAAGAAGAGGTCCTCGACCGGCAATTCCTGATCCTCACCCGTACCAGGCCACAGATGGATCACCTGGCCCTGCCGGACGATCTCGGCGAAGAGGCCAGGGTCCTTTCCATGGACGATGTCCGGGTCGTCCCGCTGGAGGCGGTGCTGTCGTTCATAACCCGGCACCGGTACTTCGTGGAAGCGTATTACAGCGCAGAGAACCCGGAATATCCGACCGGCTGCAATATCTTTTCTTCGATGGTCGGAGAGGCCATGCTGGCCGAAGGCATAGACGTCCGCATACTGACAAATTACCGGCATTACCACCTGGCGGCCCTGGTGCGGATGGGCAACGGACAGGTGCGGGAGCTGATCATCGATTACACCGCTACACAGTGCGGAAAGGGCAAGATCGCGCCGCTGATCGATACGCGGGCGAACCTCAAAGCCAGGTATCCCGATATCTACGACCTTTATTGGCCGGATCACGCCAGGGTCGTCCGCGTCGAAGACCTGATGATGGACGATTGCTATCTGAACTATATCGCCGTCTGGATGGTCGTAGAGGATCACAAAGATACGCAGCAGCAGATACAGGCTTTAGCCGCACCAACCCAGTCTTTCGGGCACGCCCCTGAGGCCGGCGACAATTATATCGTGTCGGGGACCGATCCGAACAGCCGCCGGGGTAATGGCGGTATGACCACGTACTGTTTCGCTCCCCTGATTCTGGTGCCGTTCCTGGCCCATGCCGGCGAGATGTTCCAGGCCGGCATGGCGGCGCCGTTCATGGGCCAGGGGCTGCTGGGCGAAAGATTGGCGTTGACGGTGGGCCAGGGCGGATGGTGGGCGCCGGCAGGCATCGCGGCGGCGGTCCTGGCCGGGGCGGGCCTGTTGCTGGCGAAGAACCCTCTATTTGAGCGGCCGGTTAAACGGCTGGGGGATATGGTCTCCTCGGCCCGGGCTTATTTAAGGCACTGGCTGGCACGGAAGACCCCCGCCGTCGCCCCGCAGGCGGCCCCTGAAGCCGGGACGGCCTTGCCTGCCGTCAAGGTCCAGGAGATCGCGGCGGAAGAGCCTCCGGCGCGGACGGAACCGGAGATCATGTCCTGGCTGGAGGCTTTTGTCCGGGCATCTTATTCTCCAGGAGCGGTGGATGCCATCCGGCTGACCGCGGGCAGCGGCATCGGCGAGATCGACCGTTACGAGACCGCCGGACGCGTCCTAGATACGCCTATCGGGCTGGAGATCGAATTGTGGCCGGACGAGAACCTCTCCAAGGAAGACCTGTTAAGAGATCTCAGGAACTCGGAGAAATATCTGGCGGCCAATGCCCTGCCTTTCAAGAAGGACTGGGAGATGTTCCCCGAGTTCAGCCTGAGGCCATCCTACGGCCTGGATACGCAAATATTTATCTTGAGGAGGCTGCAGTCGCTCGGGAGGATGCGGAACAGCGATATCGTTTCGGTGCAGGTGAATATAGGGATACCTAAAGAGCTGTTCGACCAGGTTTCCAGATGGCAGCTGGAGAACGAGGCCCGGTGGCTGATGTTCGCGGTCGCCGTGGCCTGGGTCAGCGATAACCGGATCAAAGAGAAGAAGACGGCCAAAGTGGCCAACATCCGCGACGGGAATAAAGAGGTTACGGAGCCCGTCAGCGGACGGGAGTGGGTCCGCATCGAATACGGGTTCGGCGACATATACCGTGTCCGCCGGATCTCCGAGGCCATCCAGTATCTGAACAAGGCCCTGCTGAATTACTGTCTGAAGGCCAGGGGGGTCACGTTGACGGAGCAGGAGGCGCGCCTGGCCGCCGTATGGCAGGTCAAGATGCAGCCGTTAAAGTCCGGGCTGGGCCGCTCCTTGTTGCGTCGTTATAACGATGTGGAGCTCGATGACGCCAGGACATACCGCTCGGCAGTGGTCCCGTGGCGCAGTACCCACAAGCCCGAACTGCTATGCCTCAGGAGGACGCTGGCGGAGATGGTGGCCCGGTGCAAGGACATACTGGCCGATGACGGCCAGAGCGGCCCGGGACCATCCCGGGACGGCGTGGAACCGGACCGGGAGGCCGGTCTTACCGGCAAGGTCGCGCCCGCAGAGATCGAGGCCTCGATAGCGGCGGCCGAGGCGGAAGGCCGCGCGTTCGACATGGAAGGCGAGGACCGGGCAGCTTTCGCCAGGGCCAACGAGGAGGCCCGCCCCATGCTGGAGGCCTTGCTCGCGAGCGGCCGGCTGCCTAACGCCCCGGCGGAAGTCACCGGTTACCGTTTCATCCTCGCGGACGAGCTCACCTTCGGGGCGTATATCCTCCACGGGGTGCTTTATGTCGAGACCGCGGCGGTCGCTTCCTTCCTGTTGAAAGGCGCCCGGCATCCCAATGCAGTTATCGTCGAGAATAGTGGCCGGACGGCCGTCATTTATGATCCGCAGGAGATGATCCAGCACGAGCGCATAGAGTCGGCGTTCGGCACCGATCGATACGCCCACGCCCGGACCGTCGCCTTGATGCGCGGTTACCGGTTCCTGACGCCCAGAGAGCTGGCCCGGGAGAATGGTGTGCCGGACAAGGTCGCCGTGCTCAAGACCTCCCAGTCCGACGGCCGCGTGGCCCAGGGCCGTGGGGACAAGACCGCCAAGTTCGCCGGGCACAAGAAAGGGAAATATCTCGAATTCCGGGACGAGGGCGTAATCACGGCGATCTACTTCCTGCAGAATGCCGAGGATATCCAGCTGGTCCTGGCACAGGAACCTGTGTCAGGCCGCAACATCACTTCTTTCGCGGCCACGATCAATAACGAGGCGGTCAATGAACTGCTGGCGGACCGCGAGAGCGTCGTGCTGAGGCATTTCCGCACTTCCGACAACGGGATCGTGGAGCTGTTGGGCCGGAAGTGGACCAAGTTCGGCGAGCAGCGGGCCCGGGAGCCGGTCACGCTGGTCTTGGAGAAAGGACTGCGGGACGGTTGTCCGGCGGCCTTTGTGACCGGAATCCTGTCGGAGACAGGCAAGGCGCCGGTCCACGCGGCCAGGGTCTATAGCGCTGTGAAGAAGCATAGCGAGATGTCCGGACCAGGGGAGGCCCAGATCTATCTGGAACCCGGCATCCTGGAAGACGTGTTCTACGGGCGCATATCGGCCGGCCAGCGGGCCAGGCTCAGCGACAACGTCATCACCGGTTTGTATTTGAGCGAGAAAAACGGTATGGGGTCGCTGGGCGATGAGGATCCTTTCGTGCAGATGCCGCGTTATGCCGGCAGCGAGGTCAGGCTGGAGATCCTGGATGGCCGGCCGGCCTTCATGACACTGGTCAGGGACCGCGACGGCCGCCCGCTTCTGGGCGTCGACGGCAAGCTGTTGCGGTACGACCTGTCCCGGGATATCAAGGAGCAGTCGGCGGAGAAGGATCCCCATTACCGGCTTTCCGCCAGCCAGGGCCGTGCCGAAAAGCCGGCCGGTCCGCCTGCTGTTCCGCTGACGGAAAGGCAGGCCGAGATATTGAACCTTATTGTGGCGGGCAAGGACCGGAAAGATATCGGCCTGGCGCTCAATATCGGTATGGAAACGATAGGACATCATTTCCGCAATATCTTCAGGTCGACTGGAATTACCCCGGAGTATTTCTCTACCCGCATGGGCGCTATCAGGGCGGCAGCCCGGGCGGCCATGGAAAAAGGCTGGCTGCCGGCGGACGAGGCCTTCCTGGCAGGCCCGGTCAGCGACGGCAATACTTCCGTCACCGAGGAACTGACCGCCGAATATCCGCGGTCGGAGTTCCTGGGAGAACTGGCGGACGCGATCCTTATATTGCAGGCCCGCGATAAAAAGACCATACAGGCGCAGTATCCCGCCATCGTCAATAGGTTCCGCAGCTACAAAGAGCGCTGGGGCTTCAGGCGGTTCAGCGATGCCGTCAAGGCGGCGTATACGAGGGAACTGTTCTTGCGCGATCTGGGGCTCGCGCTCCAGGGTCGGACCAGGGCCTCTTCGATGGATGTGTTCCGGAACGACTGGTGGCTGTTCGATCTTTTCTCCAGTGCAGAGAAGCGCTCGGAACTGGGCCTGGCCGACTGGACGGTGGCCTTCCGGTCCATAGGGGTTGAAGAGCTGTTCCGTACCAAGACCCGGGAGCAGTTCCTGGCCGGGCTGGCGGACGAGATGGCAGCGAAGAGCACTTCGGATACGGCCAAGCTCCGTCATTATGATTATTACCGGAGGCACGCCGAGGAGATGGGCTTCTCCTCCTGGGATGAGGTCTGGGCGGCTTTAAGGACCGAGTTGCCCGAGGGAGTGACGGCGCCGTCCAGGGATCCATACCGGTCCGCCGAGGAGAAGTATTGGCCGTCCCGGGAGGACAAGCTGGCCGCGTTGAGAAAGGCTTTAGAGGAAGCCGGGTTGCCCGCGACGACAGCTGGCGTTGTCGCGGCCGTCCTGGCCGGACAGCCCCGGAAGAGCTATCAAGGGATAGCGGACCTGGACCCGTTCGTCCAGCGCGGATTGTTGACGTCCCGCGAAGCCGGCCGGCTGCGCCGGGACCGGGTATTCGACCTCCAGCCCATGGCGGGGCGGCTGCAGGAGGCCTACTTATTGTTGAGAGAACAGGCGTTACAGTTCACCGACTGGCAGATCGACCTGATACTCCGCCGGGGGATGACGGCGGCAGCGGTCGAGTCCTTGTTGGCAGAGTATCGTGAGCTGGGGATCACCAAGGTGGCCTTGATCGATGCCCTGCGTGTCAAGAACAGCCGGAGATACCTGCGCAGGGTGCTGTCGGAGCAGGCCAACCGAACGAGTAAGTGGCAGATGGTAGAAGGGCTTTTCCGGCAGGCCTGCCAGCAGGCCGGTCTCTCCGCGGGCTTTATAGAGAAGGGGACCAGCAGATTGGTCTATGCCCTGTTGGGTGAAAAACGTTTGATCACGACCAGGGCGGAAAGGCTGGGGTCATTTGTCCAGGGCGGGTATCTGACAGCACGGCAGAAGAAGGCCTTGGAGCAGTATGCCGGGCTGTCCTACCGGACTTTTGCCAACTTGCTTGAGCCTGAGCTGTTTCTGGCCAGCTTCAGCGGTCGGTTAGGCGAATGGCTCGGTTCCGGCCTGACCGAACGGCAGGCACTGGTCCCGGTAGGGTTGGGATATTCGCTTGCAAGGTTCAACGAGATCCGCCGGCAATATGAGCTGACACGGGGGGAATTGTTGAGGATACTCCGTCATTACGGCGTTTCTGAAGGAGCGCTGGACAACGTGAGGCCGGCCCGGGTCCGTTATCTGGCCGGTGAGACCGGGCTGCCCAGGTCGTTCATAAAATATCTGCTTACTACCGGAGCCAACGCCAAGTCCAACGAGGAATTCCAGGCATTAGCCCGGGAGCTGCGCGGGCTCGCCGCCCGCTACTCCGTACCGATGAAGGTATGTCTGGAAGGATATTTAAGAAATAAGAGCGACGCGGGGTCTTTCGTCCGCGAGGTGGTCGAACGGGCCGGCAAAGAAGGGCTCTCGGTGTGGCTGGCCTATTCGTTGTTCTACGAGAACCGGATGACGGCGGCCCAGATAAATACGGCCTTGCTGCAGATGTCGGCTCAGGCGGTCGAACTGGTGTCGGCGAAACGCCGACAGGCGGCGAGGTTCGCCAGGGCGTTGGATGACCTGGAAACGTTTATTGCCGGGAACGGCGCGCCCAGAAAGGAACTGGACCGCGAGCGCCTGCTCAAGGAAGCCCGTGAGCTCATGCCGGATGACCGGACGGAGGAGCCCCTGCGCGCGGTCATCGGCAGCGATCTCCGCCGTCTGAGGCAACTGGCCTATGAGACTTACACCAGGTTGCAGCAGGACAGCGACGCAGAGGAAGCTTTATACTCCGGGGCCCGGCTGGATGAGGTCCGTGAGGCCATTGGGAATATCGCCCGCCTCAAAGGTCAGGTACAGGAAATAGTCTCACGGGCGCAGGCCAGGTGGAACAGTTTCTGGGGGCAGGAAAAGGTCCGCCGCTTCTATCTGGACCTGCACACTCCCAGGGAGCAAAAGAGGGAATATAAAGCGAAATTAAAGGCGGCGCTCTTTGAGAATCTCCGTCGGCGTACCGGGAGCATTCTCCCGACCGACTTCTGCGAGCAGCTGGCCGAGTCGGTGGCCGGCACGTTCTTCAACTGGAGGACCAATACCAACCTCCGTTTCCTCGACCGGTTCCTGGCCGACCAGGTGATTTCACCTGAGGATATCTGGCTGGTCAAGCATGAATATTGGGAAGACCTGTTGGAGGGCGACCTGGCACGGCGGCTGTCGGTCCGACTGGCTTACGAGATCCGGCAGTTGAAGCGGGAGTTTAAGCTGTCCAACAAGAGCTTGGTGGAAGCGCTTCCCAAGGGATATTTTGCGCCATGGTTCAAGGACGTGTTCGCACGGTATCCTCAGGTGAAGCGCAAGGTCTTGGACCAGGCCCTGGGATTGTACGATCCGGACCGTTTCCTGTTGTGCCGCTACGGGCCGTTGACAGCGCATTTGACCGCAGCCACGCAATTCCTGGCCCGGTACGAGCAGGCTCGGCGGGCAGGTCCCGTGCAAGCCTCGCGCCTTTTTGCCGAGGGGGCCAACCATGAACATTTCCTGGTCCTGGTGCTCAACCACCGTGTCAACGGGAAAGAGGACCCGGAGGGTTCCCGGGCCCTTATGCAGACGGCTTCCCGCTACATGGTGGCGGAGCACCTGTCTCTCGTAACATCGATCGCCGGTGAACTGGCCTATCCGCAAGGCGACCTGTATCCGGAACTGGTCCAGGAAGGGGCCCTGGCCTTGTTCGAGGCCCTGGGGACATACCAGTTCCAATACAAGGCGGAGAACGGTTTCTCCGAGCACGCCGCTGCCAGCGTCCGGGCCCATCTCGAGCAATTCATGAAGAAGTATTGGAGAGAATACAATTACACGAAGTATCAAAAGGTCTCCTTGTCCAAGCCGGCCTACCGGGATTCGAATGGCAAGCTTAGCTTCGGCGATATCCTCGGCGTTGATGCCGTTGATAATGTTTATCTTGATGAATGGGACACTTTTGCCAATGCGGGTCCGGACCTCATGGAATCGTCCGCAGGGTTAGGGAAGGAAGAGGGGCCGGAGTACGAAGAGGTCTCACTGGAATCCCTGGGAAGGGATTTTGTCGATGAGCGGACCCTAACGGGCGACATGGATGAGGCCGCGGAAATATCGTCGGAAGAAGGTCTGGCCGGGAATAAGCCGGCAGGGGACAAGAGCTCGCGCCGGGACATCTCGGCCCGGGCGGTCCGCATCTTCAGGCAGCATTTTGCCGCGCAGGGCCTGGCCAGCGAAGCTGCTG
>CAYTIW010000010.1:21403-28633 GCA_964438075.1 uncultured Planctomycetales bacterium | reverse complement strand
GTCCGCATCTTCAGGCAGCATTTTGCCGCGCAGGGCCTGGCCAGCGAAGCTGCTGACGCCAAAGCCCGCCGGACCTGGGAGTTCATCGTGCAGCACGAAGCCTTGCACCGCCGCTATCCTGAACTTGACGAAAGGCAGATATTGTCGTTACAGAGCGAAGGCCGAACGGGGGTCGCTGCTGCCCGCAAGGCCAGAAAGATCGCTGAGTATTACGAGGAGGCCATTACGCCCTCGCCGAGGAAACACGGTTACGGCACTTTCGCGCCGATATCGGTGGAGGACGCCGTCGGCCTTCTGGAGATACTGCCGGAGGTTAAAGGCTGGGAGGGTCTGTCCCGATTGGTGGACCTGGGGAGCGGGGACGGGCGCCTGGTCCTGGTCCTGTCCGCCCTGGAGCATTGGCAGGCATTGACCGGCTATGAGCTGGACGACGAGCTGGTCCGGTTCAGCCGCCGGGCCGCCCAGGACCTGGGGGCGGACAGAAGGGTGGTCTTCGAAAAAGCGGATTTCCTGGGCCGCGACCTGAGCGCCGACGGGGTCTATATCTATTACGCCCGCAGCAGCGCGGACTGGCGCACGCTGGGAGAGAAGCTGGCGCGGGAACTTTCCTCCCGCTCCTGGCTGGTCATCCACCAGCGGTATCTGGACGGCCTGTGTTCTTTCTTGCAAGAGAACGGGTTCGAGATATTCGAGGAGAAGAGGCTGGTCTACCGCAGCGTGGTCGACGGCGAGCATGCCAGCCTTTTCACTTTCCTGCGCCGCAAAGGACCCACACCGGCCTTTGAAGGCAGAACGGAAGGCCCGTCTGCCGGGACCAGCGGCCTGTCGCCCGAGGAGTCGACGGCGGCAGCGAAGGATATTTCCGAGCGGCTGGCCGCGGCCCGCGGCTATGAGCCGGCCGGGTTGTCCTGGAACGTGAACATCCGGGCCGAGGAGGTAAGCGCCTTCGCCGGCTACATGGAACAGCTGGACCTGGGGGCTCCGGAAAGATCCCATATGCTGGTGCGCTTGCTTTGGCACATCATTGCTTCGACGACAGATATCCGGGGCAGCGCCCGGAAGCCGTTCTTTGATCTGGTGCTGCTCGACATTTCCCCGACGGCCATGAATTCACATGCGGCCGAGTTCGTGACGGCGATGAATTTAGAACTTATGTTGCTTATGGTGGAGGACCAGGCTCGCGGCGCAAAGGTCAGCGCCGGCGACATCAACCGCGAGATCGTCCGGAGGCTGGAGGCCAAATTACAGGATATAGAAGTTTTACTTCAGGAGATAGAGCAGTCGGTCAGGGGCCAGGCCTGTGCGGTGAGCATAAAGAAAGCGGCAGATCATTTCCGGCAGAGGTTCGCTTTCATCCGGGCAAAGGCGGGGAGCCCGTCCGCCGGGAAAGGAAGCGTTGATACGGGCAATAACGGGCCTCGCGGAAGGGAAGGCAGTTTGAGCGGCGACGACCTGGAGGCTTTGGAACATGCCGTGGTGGACCGTAAAGGCAAGGCCAGCCCGGAGGCCAAAGAAAAGGTCAATGCCTATCTGGCCTCCCAACAGGGATATCTGTCCATGCTCCTGTCGCAGGCCGGAGAGACCCGTACAACCCCGTCGGCCGTAGACAGGGTGGTGGTCCTGGCGGAGCAGGTGTGGCGTAAAGAGCTGGGGATAAGGGATGATTTCGCCGGTGTCCTGGCTGATATAGGCGGCGAGTTGACGCTGATACTCACCAGCCAGGGCTTGTCGCGCCTTTTGGCCGGTGAGGCCGAACTCCTGGCGCATGAGGTCTTTGAATACGTGCGCGCCCGGACGCACCGCGCGGACGCGCATGATTTCGCTTCTGATCTCGCCGACAGCAACATAATTCCGTCTTTCAGCTCCGCAGCGGCAGAGATATCGCGGTCGTCTGTGGGGGGGGAGGCCCGCAAGCTCCGCGAACAGATTTACATCCGGTCGCTGTTCGAGATGAAGAAATGGACGATCAAAGATGCGATGGAACTGGGACAGCGGGCCGTGCGCGCGCGCAAATACGGCCGGGATGATGCCATGGAAGTATCGACCCGCGGCGGCCTGGTGATGTATTCGGCGGATGGCGGGGAGATGGTCGTGGGCGAGCCGGGCAGCCGGGACATGCTGGGGGCCTTGAACCTGAGCTATTGTACCGGCATCATCCTGAAAGGATATAAGAATGTGGAAGGGATCTCCCGCGAGAGCCTGGTCGTCATGCACCTGCTCAACAATAACGAGCTGTACGAACTCCGCCGGAACATGGACCTGCTGCTGAAGACGGAAAAACTGGCCGGTCTGCGGGTGGTGGCGGTCGCTTATAACCAGACCAGGGCCAAGGTCGTCCAGCGTATCATGCTGGAAATGACCGGCCGCGGGCTGGCCTTTAATGAAAAACATATGCTGGTCCACGTCCGCTACGCTTACAACCGGACGGATATCATCGTCAAAGAAGGGAAAATATATCTGCAGAACACCTCTTTCGAAAGGCAGGATGGAGAATACGTCGAGATAAAGCAGTACAGTACCGCTGCCCTGTCGGACCTCAACGGCGTCGCTATGAACGGACCCGTTGCCGGCAACCTTCCCGCAGATGTCCTTGCCCAGATCAATGTGAGCGACGGGGACGGGCAGACGGGTTACCAGCGCGACCGGTTCGTCGATGACCCGTCCGAGGGCACGGTTCCCTTCCTGACCAGGTTCTACCAGACCTATAGGACACGTCGAGAGGATACTTACAACGGTGCGCTCCGGATGGAAAAACGGCTCGACGGCCTGAGTGAGCTCGCCCGGGCCAACCCCTGGATAAGAAAGGATGTGGAAGCTCTTATTGCAGTTATAGAGAAACAGGCCTGCACCATCTCGCCGCCCAACATCGACGACAGCCTTTATCACATCGGGCGGATCCTGGAAAGCCTGGCCAGCGGACAGGCGCCGGCCCCGCATGAAGGGCAGGCCGACCTCAAGCGGCGGGCCCACTCTTTCGCCCTGGGCACCCACAGGATAGAAAAGACCGTGCGTGCCGACGGAAGCGTAACGGTGAAGGAAAAGGAACTGGTGGCGGCCGAACTGCGCGGCAACGAAGCGCTCAAGACCTACGGGCTCCTGGGATGCTCGGCCTTGATGGGCAGCGGTGTGGCCCCGAACGGCACCAGGTTATATTTCCTGGCCCACCTCTATCCGGAGCATGAAGGCGGCCTTTACCACCGCCTGGTCGTCAGAATCCTGCTCGGGCTGGGCTTGCGCGATCTGGAAATGGTCTACGAGCGCAACGCCGGTTCGCCTGATATCGCCGGCTGGCTGGCCCATGAGACCGGATGCCGGGCCTGGGTCTCCAGGGTCCGCCAGGGCGGCAGCGGTATCGCCGTCGTGACCAAGGACGGGGTCGTTCTGGGCGACGGGTATATACACAGCTGGGGATCTGCGCCTTCAGGATATGCTGTCCTTTCGCGTAACCTCAAAATGGACGGGCTCCGTGACGCATCGGCGTCCAGGCTGAACGGCACCGATACTCCGGGGACCGACCCTGCCGGCGAAAGGGAGGAACCGGGGGCCGGCTCGTGGTTCGGCGGCAAGTGGCTCAAGAGGGCCCATATTTGGGAGACCATCATATCGCTGGGCCTGCCGGCCGCTTATATGATCGCGAAGATCATTTTTACGGGTTATGTTCCCTTCGAGGCCCCGGATTCAGCCAAGGCCCTGGGGCCGCTGGCTCTGTTCTCGGCCATGAACGCCTTGAACGTGCTGGCGATATTCCACGCCGGGCATTTCCTGTCCGATTTCGGGCGCAAGATGTTCCTCAAAGGCGAATATTACGAGCTGATGGAGAAAGAATTCTATGCCGGGGCCGCTCTCTTTGCTGTTATAGGCTCCGCCGCCGTGTGGGGCGTGATAAGCCTGCCGACGATAGCCCTGGCCATGCTTAACGCCGTGACCATAGGGAAACTGATAGAGAGCCACCAGAAATTGAACCTGAGGGCGGTCGCGAAGATGGAAACGGATGCTAAGTCTAACAAAGGCGCGGCGCCGTCAGACAAGAGCGGAAAGAAGGGAAGTGCTGCGGCGGCTGATGATGAGGCTGGCGCCGGTGAAGGGCTGTTCGATCTTTATGGTGAAAGGTCCGGCCGAACGGAAGCCGAGAGGGCAAAAGGCCGGCACAAACGCGAATTCTTGAACCTGTTCCGGCAGATGGCTGGGGCAGCCCGGACCGGGCGGACGGTCTTCTATCCGCTTTCCCGCGGCGACATCTCCACCGCTATAGAAATGTCCGACGCCGACGTTTTCATCTTCGCCGACCAGCTCCCGTTCCTGAACCCCGGCAGCAGTCCCGACGATAATGACCGCGCCACCTACCTGGAGTACGTGAGCAAGAGCGGGTGGTCGGAGACCGTGTTCAACACCGTTCATGAAATGGGGGCGTTCGACTTCATCTGCTGCGAACTGGAACGCGTCTACGGTGTCTCCCGCAGCCGGATAACCGTCGCGGTCGAATCCCCCGTGTCAGGCCAGGCCACAGCAGAGCAGGAATGGAGCGCCGAAGACCGGCAGGCTGTCATGGAGGCAGCCTCGGCCGCCGGCAGCAACCGTTTTGTGGTGAGGTTCCCGCTTAACGGCAGGGCCCGGACCATCATCTACCACCAGATAACACTGCCGTATGAAGGCCAGCGCGTCAGCCCTCAGTACGAGGAGTGCTTGTCCCGGCTGGAAAGAGACCTCCGAGAGAACGGACCGCTCAGTTATGCGCTGTTCAAGGCCTTCCATTTCAACGACGGCAAGAACCGGATCGCTTTCCGTCTCCTTCAGGCCGTTGCCGATAGCCTGGACGACGATGGTATCGTGGTATGCAGCGATAACGACTATGAATACAACTGGAAACCGTTCGGCGGGAAATCGCTGCGCAGACGGGGCATATCCGACCGCTTCATGAGGCAATTGCGCCGTTATGAGCGCGGGGGCGTATATTTGTCGTATAACGAGCTCAGGACCCGGGTGCTCGCCAAGCGGAGCGGTGGAATAGGCGTTCTCGTGCGGAAGTTGCTGGGGGTTGCTAAACTGGGACCAGGAGAAAGCCAAAGCCTGCGGCAGGACCCGGCGCGCCTCGTGGGGCCGGACGGGGAGACCGTGATCTTGACGGATGCAATGGCCCGGGAGCTGGGAGCTGTCGCCGCGGATCTCGCCGGGGCCGTTCCGCCGGTCCAGGATGCCCGGTATGAAGAACACCGCCGTCAGGCCGCGGAGTGGCTGGGGGGAGAGGACCATATCGCCTTCGCCGCCAGGGCGCGGAACGCGTTCCTGGCGCAGGCGCCGCCGGCATCGGTCGCCGCGGTCCGGGCCTTTGAAAAGAAATATTCTGTGCGCGTCCTCGCGCTCAACGTGCCGGGAGCCGGCGGCCGGCCGGACACGATCTTTATCCTGGGAGAAGAGCTGCCCGTCCTGGAGATCGTCCGCACCATCATCCATGAAGCGGCCGCCCTGTCGGGCCAGACCCACCAGGCCAGCGAAGCCCTGGCCCTGGAATATAAGACGGCCGACGCCAAAGCGTCCGGGGCTACGGTCCGGGCTATCGACGTATCCGGCCAGGAGATGCACGCCGGCTTTGCCGCCAATCTGTTCGAAAGAAATCAGAATATGGGCTTTACGCATGAGAAATGGCCGAACGACCGGTTCCGGAGACATTTCAGCCGGTCGCAGGAGGTCATTTTAGAAGCGGCCGGCAGAGCCAAGCACAAGAGAAGGGCCATCGTGCTGGGGGCCGGACCTTGCCTCGACATACCGCTGGAGACCCTGGCCGCGATGTTCGGGGAAGTGGTCTTGCTGGACCTGGATGTCCAGAGCGCCCTGAAGGCCGTAGCCGGTCTGCCGGAGCATTTGCAGAGGAAGGTGCGGCTTGTGAAGGCGGACCTGGACCTGGTGTTCTCTTATCTGACGCGCCGGGCGGCCGAGATCAGCGCGGCGGAACCGGGAGCGGTCACCGCCTACCGCGCCATGAGGGAGGCCGTTCAGGATGCTCCGTCTGTATTCGGGGTGGGTCTGGAAGGCGGTAGATTTGACCTGGTGGTCTCCAGCATGGTCCTTTCGATCATGGTGTCCTCTTTTGAAGGGCATCTGCGTAAATCCATGGCGGGCCACCTGGGAGCCGCTTTTGAGGCTTTGGGGATGAAGGACAGGATCGAATGGTCGGAGGCGTTCGAGGCGTTGAGGAACAGGGCCGGACGTACGCATTTGAAGGGTATTGGGTTCCTGCTGTCCCGCGGAGGGATCGCGGTGGTCTCGGCGGAAACTTTCCGGGAGATACTATTGGAAATGGATCCGGATCTGCCCTGGATAAGGATGCCGGTCGTGGCTGATCCCCAGACATTCATGCCGCTTGGGCTGAAGACCGTTGCCCGGACGGAATGGGAGTGGCCGGTCAGCCCGAATGCGACCAATTATGTGGTGGCGTTGACCGTGGCGCCGCGGATGAAGGGGTTATGGAAGCTGCCGGGCGCGGCGCTGGCCTGGCTGGGCAGAAAGGCGGCGGTCAGGGATCCGGCCAGGATCATCGGGCTGAACGGCGAGTCTGCCGGCCTGACGGCAGAAATGGCCGGGGAGCTTGGATCCATAGCCGAGCACGTCCTCTCCGGCGGGCTGGTCCCGGATGAGCGGTATGCTGCGCAACGTCGGCAGGCGGCCGACTGGCTCGCCGGTAACGGACATGGCGCCTTCGCGTCCAAGGCGTTGGATGCTTTAGCGGTAAGTGCTCCGGCAGGATCGCGGCCCGCGGTTCAGGCATTTGAAAATAAATATAATGTCCGCGTCGTGGCGCTGAACGCCCCTGCCCGCCGGGGCCGCCCCGACACGATCATCATCTTCAGGGACGACCTTTCGCCGGAGGAGGCCGTCAGGACTTTCATCCATGAGGCCGCGGCCCTGGCGGGCCAGCCGTA
Organism: uncultured Planctomycetales bacterium; assembly: GCA_964438075.1. Classification (GTDB taxonomy): domain Bacteria; phylum Omnitrophota; class Gorgyraeia; order Zapsychrales; family Fredricksoniimonadaceae; genus JAAXVU01. The sequence continues at coordinate 21,716 of CAYTIW010000010.1, read as the reverse complement.
CCTTTATAATGACGCGCTGGCCCGGGCCTACAGGCCCGCGCCTGCCGGGAGCCCGTCTGCTCCGGCCGCCCAGAAGCCCACTCTTCCGTCGAGCGACCAAAAGGTATTGGTCTGGTCGGGGGCCGGCCTGACCTTGCGGCCTCTGGAGGACCTGGCAGCGCGGCCCCAGGAATTCTCGAATAGGGAGATGTTGGCAAAGACCGACAGAGGGCTTATCATCCGCCCGATGGACCCCGGCTGGTGGTACGGATGGACCAGTCCGCGTTTTATCATTCCTTGTTATTATTATTACCTCTATTATTTAGGGGATGTT
>CAYTIW010000010.1:3328-21303 GCA_964438075.1 uncultured Planctomycetales bacterium | reverse complement strand
AAGTCCAGCGTCTTACCGCTTATCATCTGGCGAATTGTTTCATCTGGCTTGTTATTCTCGAATGGGAAAGCACCATCCTGCAAGACCACATCGACATGATCAATGCGATCATGCAGGATATCGCTATTTTGTTGGACCGGTGGTTATGGCGACTGATGACCAGGCCATACAGGGTCTCGATCACCGGTTCCGGTTCGATCTTCATCCTCCCGCAGTTCCTGCTGGCCCTGACCTGGTTCACCGGCGTGGAACGCGCCTTCACTCCGTTAGGCGACGGCTTCAGCACGGTCCCGCACCAGAACGCCTCCTGGTGTTATTGTTCAACCGTTGTTTAGTCGGCCGATCTGTTTTAAAGACCGGCGCTTTTCACGATCGGTATTTGCCTGTTTTATTTTTATGGGGCAGAGGAGGTCCGGGGATCCAAGATACCGGTCAACGATCAGGAGCTGTCAGGCTTATCCTTGACCGGATCTTGGGATAGACCTTGATGATCTTCCCGAGCAGTTTTATATCGAGGAACATGTCTGCGACCGTGGGGTTGGTGAAGAACTTCGCGATGTCCTTTTTGTCGATCGCCTCACGCAGGACGGGGTCATAGATTACCTTTTGGAGCCGTTCGTTGGCCATCAGCGTACGGAAGGTCTCGTCGTTGGACAGGGCCTCGGCGTCCGCCGGGTCCATGGCGCATTCGCTGGTGGGGCAACTTGAGCCGCGCGGGGAGGCCTCGGCAATGCCGAGCAGTTCCTTTTCCAGCAGGCGGCAAGTGATGGAGGACTTCATGATCTGGCGCAAAGATTCCAGTCTTTCGTCCTGCAAGCGAAAAGTCGTCACCACCAGGATAGTGAAAGCGAGCAGCGTGCCCACCCAGGCTAGATTCACCAGCGCCCCGGCCAGCCGGCTGAAGAGAGATATCTTGGGCGGCTGGTCCCCGGCCCATATGTAAAGCATGGAGTTGATCATCCAGCCTAACAGGAAGGGGGCGGCCAGGGCTATCAAAAGGACGATATAAAAATTATGGGTGGCCAGTAACGCGCAGTAACCCGCGATGGCGCCGATGATCAAGCAAAGTGGGCCGGAGATAGATCGGACAAACCCCTGGGAAGCGCCCCGAAGGACCATCAGCGAAATGATTATGACCGTTACAACGTCAGTTTGATTCATTTTTTCCTAACCGGATCGATTATATTATATATCGCTCAAACCTTTAACATAAAATATATAAGCCAAGACCAGAAATATAAAGAAAACGACTGGAATGCTCAGGGCCAGAGAAACCGGCCAAGGGTAGGGCTGGAAGCGGAACTTGCTTTTTTCGCGTTCTTGCTTTATCTTTAGGTACTCTTCCAGAGAGTATTTGATCTTTTTATTTTTGGCCTTGAACATGGCTTTATTATAATGAACGGCCGGCCGAAAGAGATAAAATTTTAGAATTTTTATGGTTAACTTTTCGGGCCAGAATTTGTATGTTATACTAAATTGAAAAGGTAGAAATATTGGTGATTCTTGAAACAGCAGGATTTTGTTGGTGGTTTCTGATTATTCATAACTATCTGATTTAAAAGTACTTCGGGACATTGGGAGGGCCGAGGTCAATAAAAGGCACGTTTTGGCAAGGAACGGACGCCGGTTATGGAAAAGGGGCCCCGTCGCACAGGTTATGGGGCATTAACTACTTGCAGTTCTTCATTTTTTGAAAATGGCTTGCAAACTAACAATGCAATTGTAGAATGTGATTAACATGAATACTCCAGAAGATAAAAGAAAATCCAGACGTTTTAACTGCTTGGTCCCGGTGGACGGAAAAGAAGGGTCTGTCTTTGCGAAGACCAAAACGGTTGATATCAGCCGAGATGGCATCGGCTTCATATCCAATCATTCAATTCCCCTGCATGAGAAGATAGCGATCGAATTAGCGTTGCGCTCGGAAGCGGACCCGGTGCTCGTTATCGGAGAGGTCAAGTGGGTCAGAAAACTCTCCGATTCCGACCAATATCGTATCGGACTCACTTTTTCCGATATTATCGACGGTTCCCGTGACGAGCTGGAAAGCACGTTAAACAATCGTTTTTCTGTTCGTGAGGCGATGTGATCCGCCTCAGCTTGGTGGCTTAAAGGGCTCCTGAAAAATGAAGGGATGATATGGAACAGCTGGAAAGACGCCTGTTCGCGCGTTTCATAGCCCGTTTTCCGACTAAATTCAAGGACTCAGCGGAAGAGTACGGGCGGGATGTTTATTTGCGGGACGTCTCGGCCACAGGGGCCAGGATAGCGACGAGAGAGCGCCTTTATATCGACGACATCCTTTCCTTATCGATCAAACTGCCGGACGGGCACACTCCTGTCGACCTTAACGGGCGTGTCCGCTGGATCCGCAACCATGCCCCCCAGGCATGGGAGGCGGGTATCCAGTTCCATAAGGTCGATCTTATGAAGATACACCGCATCGTGAAGTATTCGCTGGAAGCCGCCTAAAGGCCCTCCGCCGCCTTATTGTTTTCAAGAAATTACCTCCCGATGGTCCTCTTTCTGTCTATTTATATTGATTTATAGTAATATTGAATCTTCTTGTCCTTTTTTATAAGCTACGATAAAATATCGCTTCATTTAAGGAGTGTCATGCCCAGTTCAAATTCTTTTAACTTTCTTTCCGACGGGACGACCTTCCGGTCAAAAGAGGCGGCCCGGTTAAGGCTTATTTATGCCCCTTTGTGCGGAGTGGACGGCCAGGGGATAAAATCTTCCATTACGCCGCTTCTTTCCGGGGATGTCAAGATCGATAAAGGGAAGTATCTGACCAAGCCGGTGTCGAGGGAGGACTTGCGGACGCCGGTCCGTAATTTCTTTTTGCACGTGGAAGGGCGCGGGGTAGGAGCGGCGGCGGATGATCCGGACGACAGCATTACCGTCGAGGTCGGGCAGCTGTGGCATAAGATGACGCGTGAATTCTCCGCCCTCGGTTTGGAGTTGTCGGCAGTTACTTTCGTCCCGGTGGCGGGAGAAAAACTCGAATTGACCTGCTTTTCGGTGCGCAATATCTCTGATGTGTTTGTCACGTATACTCCGACGGCTGTCATCCCCATCTTTGCCCGGGCGCTGGCCAATAAACATGACCATGAGCATGTCACCGCGCTGCTGAACCGCATCGACCAGATGCCGGAAGGGGTCGCGGTCGAGCCGACCATGATCTTTAACGAGGAAGGGCACCGTCCGGGCCATGGCGTGTACTATGTTTTCGGCATCGATGGGGAGGGCGGCAACCCTGCCGGCACTTTCCCCACGGTCGAGAGCTTATTAGGCGAGAGCGGGGATTGGAAGCGGCCGGCTGCCGTGGCGGAGAACCGGCGGGCCGCTCTGCTTTCGGAAGCGGAGAGGAACGGCAAAGAAGCGGCGGGAGCCCTGCGTTTTCCCGCTGTCAAGCTGGGGCCGGGGGACAGGAAAGATCATATCATCGCCATCGGCCTGGCGGACAGCCGCGAGCACGGCCTGGCGGAATTCAAGAAATTTTCTTCTTCCACGGCTTTCGAGAAGGCGTGGGCAGAGAACAAGCTCTTCTGGACGGCCAAGACCGCGACCATCGCTTTCGAGGACGGGGACAAAGATTTCAGCTCATGGATGCGCTGGGTGACGCTGCAGCCGGTCTTGCGCAGGATCTTCGGGTGTTCCTTTCTCCCTGACCATGATTATGGGAAAGGGGGCAAAGGATGGCGGGACATCTGGCAGGACCTTTTGTCGTTGATATTGATCGAGCCTGAGCAGGTCCGGGACAACCTGTTGAATAATTTCGGGGGTGTGCGCATCGACGGTTCCAATGCGACGATAATCGGTCAGAAGCCCGGCGAGTTCCTGGCTGACCGGAACGCCATTACCCGTGTCTGGATGGACCACGGGGCCTGGCCGTTCGCCACCACTCTTTTGTATATAAACCAGACCGGGGATGCGGACCTGCTTTTTGAGAAGGCGCCGTATTTCGTCGATCCTCAAATGTCACGGACCATGGAAAAGAATCTGGCCTGGACGCCGGAATACGGCAATCACCTCAAGGATAAAAAGGGCCGTATTTATTTCGGCACCGTGCTGGAGCACATCCTTTTGCAGAATATGGTCCAGTTCTTCAATGTGGGGGAACACAATATCACCCGGCTGGAGAGCGCTGATTGGAACGACGGCCTGGACATGGCCTTCAAGCGCGGCGAAAGCGTGGCTTTTATGTCTTTTTACGCCGGCAACCTGCTGCAGATTGCCGACCTTTTGGACAAGCTGGTCAGGGAGCGCGGATTGAAAGAGGTCGTAGTGGCGCGGGAGATGGAGCGGTTGTTCGATAGTTTGAGCACTCCTATCAATTATGACAATATCGCCGAGAAGAAATACAGGTTGTTCGAGGAGTATTTTAAAGCGGTCCAGCCCGAGGTCTCGGGGGAGACGGTCCATCTGGCTGCTGTTGATGTGATAAAAGATCTAAGGCGCAAGGGGCAGTGGGCGGTGGCCCGGATAAGGGCGCAGGAAATCTTTTCCGTCGAAGAAGGCGGGGAGAAGTATTCTTTGTTCAATGGCTATTATGACAACGAAGGCCAGCGGGTAGAGGGACAGGTTGCCGGGCGCATGCGCATGACGCTCACAGGCCAGGTCTTTCCCATCATGCAAGGTATCGCCACACCCGATGACATTAAGAAGATCGTGTCATCTGTTAATAGGTACTTACAAGACAAAGAGCTGGGAAGTTTCAGATTAAATACCGACTTTGGCGTCCGTCATTATCTATCTTTAGGGCGCGCTTTTGGTTTTGCTTTTGGCACCAAAGAAAATGGGGCTGTCTTCAGCCACATGGCGGTCATGTACGGTTACGCGCTTTACAAGCAGTCCTTTGTCAGGGAAGGCTATGAAGTTCTACGTTCATTATATGACCTGGCGAATGACAGCGGCCGGGCTCAGATCTATAAAGGGATCCCTGAATATTTTGATTCCATGGGCCGGGGTATGTACCATTTTTTGACAGGAGCCGCCAGTTGGTACATATTGACTTTGTTGACAATGGCTTACGGAATAAGAGGAGATATGGGGGACCTCGTCCTGTCCCCGAAGCTGGTCAGGGAGGAATTTTCCTCAGGAGAGGCTCGGGCCATCTGCCAGTTCGCCGGCAGGAAGATAACGGTGCAGTACCTCAACCCGGAGCGGCTTGATTTCGGCCAATATAAGATCGGCCAGGTCCTTCTTAATGGCAAGGAGGTCGCGGTGGAACATCAAACCGACACGGAGGTCCGGCTGCCCAGGGAGTTACTTATTGCGGATGGATTTGTGATCGAAATAAAAGTATTTTTGGCCGCTTGATCGGTATCGAGCAACGGAAGAATATTTTTTTGACACGAAAAAATCAAGATGTTAATATATTTTTCCGTTTTATTCCCCGGACAGGAGAATTAATGAAGAAGTTGACAGTTATTGGCTGTTTCTTAGCGCTAGCTGGTTGTTTGGCGTTATTTTTATGCCATGGTTGCGCTAAGGCCGCCAAACCCACCAACCAGATCGAGGTCTGGCATTGGATGACCGACCGCCAACCGGCACTGGAAGCCCTGGCCAGGAAATATGAAGAACAAACGGGCGTTAAAGTCAAGATGGAACTCTTCGCTCCCTCCGACACGTATATTCAAAAAATAACCGCGGCTTCGCAGGCCAATGTCCTTCCGGATATTTATGGGATCCTAGACAAAAAGTGGATATTTGCCTTGTTCATAAAGACCGGATACATCGCCGACCTGACCGCAGAGTTCGAGGCTGACGGAGGGGCCTGGGAAAAAAGCCTTTTCCCCAAAGCTGTCGAAGTGAACCGTTTCAGGGGGGGCAATCCCTATAATGTTCCGCCGGGTATTTACGGGGTCCCTATAGATGTCTTCAATATCCAGATGGTTTACAACAAGAACCTCCTAAAGAAGGTGGGTATTAGTAAACCCCCGGCGACCTTTGATGAGTTCATCACGGCTATCGAAGCGCTGCGCAGAGTGGGGGTGGCGCCGTTTGTGTCCGGTTTCGGCGAGACATGGATGATCGATTGTTTCGCATCCTACTATGCCTTTAATATCATCGGCGAAGATAAAGTAATGGCGACCTACCGCGGGGAGGTCAAGTATACTGACCCTGGCTGGATAAAAGTCCTTACCGTTTTTAAGACGTTGAGCGAAAAGGGGGCCTTTATCGAGGGGATAGTCACCAAGGGCAACAAGTACGCGGAACAGGATTTTGCCCTTGAGCGGGTGGCCTTCGCATTCAACGGTTCCTGGTGCGTCAATATTTACAAGGACATGAACCCCGGGCTGGAGTACGGCGTGGCGCCGCTGCCGGCGATCGATACCTCTTTCCCGGTCAAGAACTGGGGCGGGGCGGGGTCGTCTTTCGTAGTCAACAATATGTCCCCCAACAAGGATAAAGCGATAGCATTCCTTAAATGGCTCACGGCCAGGGACCAGCAGGCCTTTTTGTCCGGGCAGACCAACAATCTTCCTTCCAACAAGGAAGCCCTGGAGGATGTACCGCCGGTGCTGGAGGAATTCTCCCGGACGATCGAAAATACTACCCATCCCGCGATATGGCCGTTGAACGAGGAACCGCTGGTGATCGAGGCTTTCGATAAGGGCATACAGTCCATCATCATAGGAGAGAAGACCCCCCAGCAGGTGGCACAAGAGGTGCAACAGGTCAAAGAACGCGAGATGAAAAAGAAGTCCGGGAAATAAGTCCTTTGAGGAAAGAATGATGTCGGTTTCTCCGTATGCACATGGTCCGATCGGTCGCAGGTCGCTGGACCCGCTGATGAATTTCCTTTTTGTCCTCCCGGCCGTGCTCATTTTTGCGTTCTTTTATATAATTCCTTTCATCAACCTGATAGTTATTTCGTTCCATTCGTGGCCGGGCATAGGCCCCATGAACTGGGTGGGGCTGCAGAATTTCAAGGAGCTGGCGCAGGATAACAGGTGGTGGGTGTCGATGTGGCATGCGTTCTATATCACTTTGATCGCGCTCACGTTCCAGAACGCCTTGGCTTTTGCGCTGGCCCTGGCTTGTGACCGCGAGATCCGCATGAAGCGGTTCTACCGGCTGGTCTTTTTCTTGCCGCCGGTATTGTCCGAAGTCGTGGTGGGCATCCTCTGGAACTGGATCTTGAGCTCGACCCAGCAGGGCGGACAGCACGTCGGGCTTTTGAATTATTTCTTGACCCAGATCGGACTCCCCAATCTGGTGCATAACTGGCTTTCGGACCCGAAGACCGCCCTGACCTGTATCGCGATAGTGCATTCCTGGAAGGGGTTCGGCTGGGGTTTCATCATGCTTTTGGCCGGGCTGCAGACCATAGACCGGCAGCTTTATGAAGCGGCGCGGGTCGACGGGGCCAGTAGCTGGCGTACGTTCTGGAACGTGACGATACCGATGATGTTGCCGGTGATCGTGGTGGTGGTGATACTCACTATCCTGGGCTCTATGCAGGTGTTTGTCCTCATATTGTCGCTGGTCAATCAGGGGCTGGTTTACCATACCGACGTTCCGGTAACGCTGATACTGGGATCGATGCAGTGGACCAAACAGTTCGGATATGCCTGTGCCCAGGCGGTAATATTTGGTATAGTTCTGGTCGCCGTTTCTTTTTCCTTGAAAAGATTGTCTAAACTGGTGAAACAGGCGTGATATGTTCGGGAATAAATACCTGATCCATAAGATAAGCTTCAACACCTTGATGCATTTATTCCTGCTGGCGGTGACTTTGACCTGCTTGTTCCCGCTCTTTTGGATGATACGGTCCTCTTTGATGTCGAATGCGACCATATTCGTCGACCAGTCGCTTATCCCGAAGGAGGTCAATTGGCATAATTATCTGACGGCATGGATCAGGGGCGGGTTCGGCAGCTACTTTCTTAACAGCGTCCTGTATACGGTCTGCGTAGTGGGCGGGATCGTTGTCATCGCATCACTGGCGGCGTTCTCGTTCTCCCGGCTGGATTTCCCGGGCAAGAACACGCTTTTTTATATGTTCGTGGCGGCTATGATGGTCCCGCTGCCGGGAAGTTTCGTGCCGCTCTTCGTCATGATGAACAAGCTGGGCCTGGCGAACAGCCGGCTGGGGTACATATTGTGCATGATCAACGTCGGGTTATCCCTGAGCATATTTTTGCTGAAGACCTTCTTCGATAAAATGCCCCGCGATCTGGAAGACGCGGCGCGCATCGACGGATGCAACAGCCTGCAGATCTGGTGGCATGTGGCCATACCTTTGGCGGCGCCGGCGTTGGCGGTGGTGGTGATATATAATTCTTTGAATGTCTGGAACGAGTTCATCCTGGCCAACCTTCTTTTGAACGACAACAGGCTTTTCCCCCTGCAGGTGGGGCTGATGCGTTTTCAAGGGATGACCCAGGTCGATTACCCCGTGCTGATGGCCGGGCTGACGATGACCGCGGTGCCGGTCATAATCATCTATTTGATGATGCAAAAACACATTGTGAAAGGACTAACCTCAGGAGCCTTGGTCGGGTAAAACTATGAAAAAAACATTTAAATCCCCCCATCTTTTTGTAGCTGCGATCTTGTTGTCATTGCCGATGTGTTTTCTCAGCCGCGGTCCCGCGACGGCCGAGGAGGCTGCGGGTGCCGCCGGTTCTGCTGGCGGGGTGCCGCAGGAAGACCTTAAGGACAAGGCGCTGGAGGACTTGGTCAGGCTTTCCTGGGCCGCCTCCGGTAAAGGCGATTACCCCGAGCTGGACCGTATAGTGAATTTTGGTTTGCAGATTTATGAGCAGCGGGCGCTGGTCGAGGGCTCCAATCTGTATGAACTGCCTCCGCGCGCGCGGATAAATGATTACAAGGTGATGAACGACGTGGCTACTTTGTATTTTATACGGGCGGAAGCGGCGAAGAACCAGGGCAAGGACAAGGAAGCCATAGAATTATTCCAAGAGCTTATAAAGAAATATCCCTACGCCCAGGCCTGGGATCCCAGCCGCGGGTCCTATTGGTCCATAGCGGAGAAGAGCCAGGTGACCATTGACGGACTGACCGGAGTGACCGAACAGCGGGAAGAAGCGGAACGGCAAAAACCCTGGATATTCCCCCAGCGCGCGATACCGGGCAAGGACCAGATCATCGATTACGGGAAGTACGGTAAGTTCGAGGGGGAGGGAACAGAGGATTATCGTTATGTGATGAACAGCCCGGCGGCACTGGCGGAAGCCGTCGGAGAGGGGATATTCCCTAACTCGTCGGACGTGTTGAAAAATCCCCGGATGAAGATTCTGTACCAGGAAGGCCGGATGAATGGCAGTTATTGGAATTTCGTTAACGTTAAGGATCTGGAAGCGGCATATTTTAAATGGGCCACGGCCACCGAGGAGCCGGGAGTAAAGTTGTTTTATACGGGGCTGATATTCGAAAGGTCGAAGATGTATCTCGAGGCGATCAAAGCGTATCACGCCCTGATCGTACATTTCCCCCGGTCGGTCGGCATGACCTATTGGCAGACCCCGTGGTATCCGGCCCAGGCCGCGGTGGCGAAGATCAAGAGCCTTTTGAACCAGCATCCCGAACTGGGGTTGGTCTATGAGGGCGGAAGGATCAACATCATCAACGGCAATGACAAGGACATCAAGAATGTACGGTTCATTGTGTCTCCCGGAGAGATCGTCCCCGCCCCGCCCGGCCCCAGGATACAGCTGACCAAAAAGGAAAAAGCGGCCCAGGAAAAGAAGATGCTGGGCAAACCGAGGCGCACCCTGGGCGGAAAAAAGACCAAGGTGGTCCAGTACGAGAACGGTCATTGGAAGATGTTCGTGAACGGCAACCCGTTCTTTATCAAGGCGCTTACCTACGCGCCGACCAGGATAGGCGAGAGCCCGGACAAAGGCACTTTGGCGAATTGGACCACTCAGGATACCAACAACAACGGCAAGGCCGATGGCCCTTACGACGCCTGGGTGGATAAGAACAGGAACAATATCCAGGATGCGGATGAGCCGGTAGTGGGTGATTTCCGGCTGATGAAGGAGATGGGGACGAACGCCATCAGGCTTTATCACCATTTCCAGCCGAATAAAGAGGTCCTGCGAGATCTGTATAAGAGCTACGGGATAATGGTATTGATGGGGGATTACCTGGGGAAATATGCCACCGGGTCTGGCGCCGATTGGGCGACCGGGACCGACTATGAAAACCCTGTCCACCAGGCGAATATGATGAGCAGCGTCGAAAAGATGGTCAAGGAGTATCGAAATGAGCCGTACATCGTGTTCTGGGTCCTGGGGAATGAGAACAACTATGGGAATGCCTGTAACGCGGACCAGAAACCGGAGGCCTATTACCGGTTCGTCAATAAGGTCGCCAAACGCATAAAAGAGCTTGATCCTACCAGACCGGTAGCCATCTGCAACGGGGACACCCTGTTCGTTGAAATATTAGCCAAAGAAGCGCCTGAAATAGACATTTATGGCGCTAATGTGTACAGGGGGGACTATGGTCTCGGGTCCTTCTGGAACGAGGTCAGCTCGACAGTCGACCGCCCGGCCTTCCCGACCGAGTTCGGGAGCCCGGCCTACGCCAAGCAGACCGGCATGGAAGAGGCTGAGGAACTGCAGGCCAATTTCGATAAAGGCAATTGGCTTGACATCATGGCCAATTCTGCCGGGGAGGTTGATGGCGAGGGCAACGCCATAGGCGGCATAGCTTTCGAGTGGCTGGACGAATGGTTCAAGAATTATGAGCCGTCCAAGCATGACACCAAGGCGGATGTGATAGGGCCGTTCCCCGGCGGATATTATTTTGAGGAATGGTTTGGCATCGTGGGGCAGGGCGACGGGTCGAAAAGCCCGTTCATGAGGCAGTTACGCAAGGCCTATTTCATGTATAAGGAACTGTGGAATAAGTAGTCGCCGTGGTGGCGGATTGCCAGAAAATATGGCATAATTACTGATACACCCGCGACTAAAAAATCAAATCATTAAAAGGAGGTTCATCGATGAAGAAGTTTCTATTAACAATCATGATGGTGGCGGTCTTTGTGGCAACCGCCGGGCAGTACGTTTTTGCGCAGTCACAGGCTTATAATTTTGGTGATTATAAGTCGGTCACTCTCACCACGAAAGCCTGGCAGGCCTTGGCAGAGAAGAATCTCGATGCGGTTCTGGCTTATGTCAATAAATGTGTCGAGCTTTATGATGCCAAAGCGCGCGAGATGCAGGCGGGTTTAAAAGAGTACCCGGCAGGCGATGATCAAAAGGTTTTCTCTTATTGGGCTTTGAACGATATCGCGACCGGTTATTTCATCCTGGGTTCTGCCTATCTGAAGGCCGGCAATACGGAGAAGGCCAAGGAAGCTTTCGAAAAGGTGGTCAACGATTATTCTTTCGGGCAGTGCTATGACCCGGGCTGGAAGATATTCTGGAAACCGGCCGAAGCTTCGAAAGAAAAACTTGACCAGATAGCCAAGGGGATCGACCTGGATTTTAGCGACAGTTCTTCTTCGGCTTTGACCACGAAAGCCTGGCAGGCCCTTTCTATCAAGAACATCGACATGGTAAAAGGATATGCCGACAAGGTCATTTCGCTCTACGAGAGCAAGGCCAAGGAGATGCAGGCTTCCTTGAAGGAATACGCCTGGGAGTCCAAGGAGAAGATCTTCTCTTACTGGGCGCTCAACGATGTAGGGACATGTTATTTCATTCTGGGTGAAGTTTTCCGCCTGAACAACAGGAAGACCGAAGCCCTGGAAGCCTACAAGAAGCTAGTCAATGAATTCTCGTACGCTCAGTGCTGGGATCCGCAGGGATGGTTCTGGAAACCGGCCGAGGCGGCCCAGCAGAAGATCATCGAGCTGGAAGCCATGGGTGATTCAGATACGGCCACAAACACATTCAGCAAGTAATACATTGAACACCTATCGTATTGTTTCATGGGCCGTGATAGTGGGCATGTTCGCTTTGCTGTCCGGCTGTTCCGTTGATCATAAGTCAGGTCCTAAGAAGGATAAGACCGCCTCCAGCAGCAATGTGGAGGCGGTCGAACCTTCTGCAGAGGGGGCCCAGGCTTTTGAGCCTTTCTATGTCTATCGTGACAAGGGGTTTAAAAATCGTTTTACGCCTTCAGGATACATGCCTGATGGGCAGTGTATAAACCTCGACGATGGATGGCAATATGACCCCAAAGAAGGTAAAACCTGTATCCGGATCATTTACGATATAGCCTGTTCGAAGGAAGGCCGTAAATGGGCGGGTATTTATTGGCAGAACCCTCCGGATAACTGGGGCAGCAAGAAGGGGGGGTATAACCTGGCCGGGGCTACCAAGCTCGTTTTCTGGGCCAGGGGTGAGCTGGGCGGGGAGCGTATCGAAGAATTCCGCGTGGGCGGCATGGGCGGGGACGAAATGTATCCGGACACGGATATGGCTTTTATCGGCCCGGTCATCTTGACGAACGAGTGGAAGAAATATACGATCGACCTCAGGGGCAAGGACCTGTCCTATATCAGCGGTGGTTTTGCCTGGACCACCAGTTCGGATGTTAATCCCCACCACTGCACATTTTACCTGGATGATATCCATTATGAATAAGCCGCCGCGCTTGACGCTGTGACAAAAACCTTCTGCCTCCTGCCGAATTCCTTTTAAAAAATCTATTTTTTTATTTATAAATAATAAAAAAATTTGTTTTTCTCTTGAGGCGCTACAACCCCTTTGTTATATTCTAAATTGCTGTTAACATAAAAAGGGAGATATTCATGTCCAAGACCATCCAGCAAGGTCTTATCATTCTTATAGTGCTTGTCTTTATCAGCGTCGGGTTCGCGGTCTTAGCGATCTTCCAGAAGATGGACTTGGAAAAGCGGTACCAGCAGCTCCAGGTGGACGTCACCAAAACGGAGGCTAAAGGGCGTGAGTTTATAAAGCAGATCAAAGAGCTGGAAGGGCAGACTAAAGCGCTGCGCGCTGAAATAGAACAGAAGGGCAAAGACGCGGAAGCGTCCCAAAAGCACGTTGATGATGCCCAGAAAGAAGTGACCCGTATCACCGCGGAACTGGAAAAGATCCGCCGGGACAAGGATGACATTGATGCCAAGCTGCGCGATGTGCGGCGGGAACGCGATGATCTGACCAAGCAGGTCACGGAGCTGAAGAACAGGCCTCCGACAGAAAAGGTCGTGGAGAAGGTCGTTTACCGCGACAAGCCGGAGGGCTCCCAGCCGGCCGACGCCGCAGCGGCCGCCAGGCCGTCCGGGCAGGAGCCCCAGATCATCATCGAGAACAAGGCGAATGAAGAATATTGGGCCGGCGTCATGCGCCAGAAGGCGGCGCTGGAGCTCGATCTGGGCAAGCTCAAGCAGGAACTCAGCCAGTCCCAGCTTAAGGTCATGGAACTGACCAAGGCGAACAGCGATTTTGAGCAGGAACTGGCCCGGCTGAAGAACGAGAAAGAAGAGATCGTCCGCAAGATAAAGTACGGCGAGGACCTGGCCGACAACCTGTCGATAGAACTGGCGCGTGCCCGCAATGACCAAAAGATGGCGCTGGACCGCGCGGCCCAGGTCGACAGCGACAACCAGTCATTGCGTCAGGAGATCAAGCAGTTGACCACCACCAAGATGGCTTTGGAGAAGAGCATCGCCCGCCTGACCGATGAGAAAGCGGGCATCGAAAAGAAGCTGGTCGAGACGGAGAACATCATCCAGAGCAGGATCGACGATATATGGCGCATCAAGAAAGATATCGATACGCGTTTCGATGCGCGGGGTATAAAAGTGACCGCCAACGAGGTCCAGCTGCCCCCGATCGTGGTGAACGCGGGGAATGACAAATCCAAAGCCGCTGCCCAGGCCCCGGCCGTCAAGAAGTCCGGGACTGTGGTGAGCGTCAATGAAGAGAACAACTTTGTGATCATTGACCTGGGGGAGAAGGCCGGTGTGAAAGTCGGAGACAGTTTTCGGATCTACCGCAACGGCTCTCATATGGGTTCCGTTGAGGTGATCCAGGTCCGGCAGGACATTTCGGCCGCGGATATCAAGCAGAAGAATTCGGCTTTTAGGCCAGGCGATACGGTGAAATAGTTGTGGCTAGCAAGAGAGTCAGCATAAAAGATGTTGCCCGCCGCGCGAAGGTTTCCATCACGACCGTTTCGCGGGTCATGAATAAATTCCCTACCGTCAACAAGAAGAACGTCCAGAAGGTGCAGGAGGCCGTGGCGGAACTCAAGTACCGCCCGAACATTTCGGCCCAGCGCCTGGCCAGCGGATCGAACAACACTATCGGCCTCATCATGCCCAGTTATCCGGGCATCTTCCATTCCTTTTTCGCGGTCGAGCTGCTGCGCGGCGTGGGGCATGCCTGCGAGTCGCTGCGGCTGGACCTGGTATTTCATATCACCGACGGGAACGCGCCGTTGAACCTGAATTATTTAGGCGGCATCGTTTTCGCCGACATCATCGAAAACCGCAAGCAGGTCCAGGATGCCATCGAGGACGGCGCGCAATGCATGGTCATCAATAATGTGGTCCAGGACCTGGATGTGAGCTATATAGGGGTGAATAATTTGAAGGGCGGGAGTCTGGCGGCGGAATACCTGCTGGGACTGGGGCACCGCCGGATAGCGACCATAACCGGCAACCTCAAGACGCAGGGCGGGTTTGACCGTTTTGACGGGTTCATGAAGGCCCTGGACGAGGCTAATTTAGATATCGCCAAGGAATACGTCTGCCGCGGCGACTGGTCCCGCCGGAGCGCCCGGCAAGCCGCGGAGTTCCTTTTTTCGATGGATGTGGCGAACCGGCCGACGGCTATCTTTGCCCAGAGCGACGAGATGGCGCTGGAGGTGATCGCGGTCGCCTTCGAGATGGGGATCCGCGTCCCGGAGGACGTTTCCATCATCGGTTTCGACGACAACCCGCAGGCGATCTACGGCCCGATAGGCCTGACGACCATCCGCCAGCCCATCTTCGAGATGGCAGAGAAAGGGGTCCGGATCCTGCATGAGATGATAAACGGAAAGCGCCAGGAACGGTTCCGCCTGGTGATGGACCCTGAACTGGTGATCCGTGATTCCTGTGCCAGCCTCGGCGATAAGCCGGCCCAATAGCTGAGCGGGCCGACGGTGCGGTCTTTTCTTACCCCTCGCCAAGATCAAATTCCTTTGTTAGAATCCTTGCCATGAACGAATACGGTTGCATCGTCATAGGGGCCGGACATGCCGGCATAGAAGCGGCCTTGGCGCCGGCCCGCTTGGGCGTCAAGACGCTGATGGTGAATTACTTCTTCGATACCATAGGCCAGATGAGCTGCAATCCTGCCATCGGGGGTGTCGGCAAGGGGCAGCTGGTAAAGGAAGTGGATATCCTGGGCGGAGAGATGGGTCTGGCCGCGGACCGGACCGGCATCCAGTTCCGGCGCCTCAACGCTTCGAAAGGGCCGGCGGTGCATTCTTCCCGCTGCCAGTCCGATCGGGAGCGTTACCGCGAGTACATGCAGGAGGTGATAACCTCACAGGAGAACTTAAAGTTCCTGGAGGGAGAGGCCGGAGAGATCGTATTGGTCAACGGGCGCGCGGCCGGCGTCAAGCTGGTGAGCGGGGAGTATTTTCAGGCTCCGGCGGTGATCGTGACCGCGGGGACTTTCCTGAACGGCCGCATCCACGTCGGCCCGAAGATCACCCCCGGAGGGCGGGCGGATGAAAAGCCCTCGCTGGACCTGGCCCGCAACATCGCCGACCTGGGCTTCGCCTTGCGCAATTTCAAGACCGGCACGCCGCCTCGCCTGGACGGCCGCACCATCGATTATTCCCGGATGCTGCGGCAGGATTCGGACGAGCCGCCGTTGCCGTTCTCTTACCGCACGCCGTGCATACCGCCGGGGAAGAAACTCCTGCCGTGCTGGATCACCCATACGACCGAAGAGACCCACCGGATCATCCGCGAAAATTTCCATCTTTCACCGATGTATTCGGGGCAGATCGATGCGACCGGCGTGCGTTATTGCCCTTCCATCGAGGACAAGCTCAAGAAGTTCGGGGACCGCCAGAGCCACCACGTCTTCCTGGAACCCGACGGGCTGGAGACGCCCATCGTGTACCCGAACGGGATCTCGACCGGGTTGCCCGAAGACGTGCAGGAGGTGTTCGTGCGGACGATCCCGGGGCTTGAGCGCGCCGAGTTCCTCCGCTACGGCTATTCCATAGAGCACGCCGTGATCTATGCCGAAGAGCTCAAGCCCACGCTGGAGTCCAAACGCATCGGGGGCCTCTTTTTCGCCGGGCAGGTCAATGGCACCACCGGCTACGAGGAGGCCGCGGCGCAGGGCCTGATCGCCGGCATTAACGCGGCGCTCCTGGTGCAGGGCCGGGAGCCGCTGGTCCTGGGTCGGGACGAGGCGTATATAGGCGTGCTCGTCGATGATCTTATCACCAAGGGCACCAACGAGCCTTACCGCATGTTCACCTCGCGCGTGGAGTACCGGCTGCTGGTGCGGGAGAACAACACCGACCGGAGGCTGGCGCACCATGCCCGTCGGCTGGGGCTGATGAGCGAGGAGGCTTTTGCCGTCGTTGAGCGCAAGTACGCCGCTGTCGACGCCGGCATCCGGAGGCTGGCTTCCAGGAAAGCGGCCCCGGATGAGATCAACGAACTGCTGGAAATAGCCGGCTCCGCTCCGGTGGCGGGCAGCACCGACCTGCTGCATATCCTGCGGCGGCCGGAGATCTCTTTCGGCATGCTCTCCAGCCTGGACGAGGAGCTGCGGCAACTGCCGGCGGAAGTGGTGGAACATATCGAATATGAGGTCAAGTACGAAGGGTTCATGGACCGGCAGAAGAAGGAAGTGGAGAAGTTCCGCCACCTGGAGAATATACGGATCCCGGAAGGGATGGATTACGGGGCGGTGCCGGGACTCTCGATCGAGGTCCGCCAGAAACTGCTGCATTTCAAGCCGGCCACCCTCGGCCAGGCTAACCGTATTTCCGGGATCACACCGGCCGCCATCTCGATCTTGATGGTATACCTGCGCCGTTTCTTCGCCCGGGACCGCGGCGATGAAAATACAGCCTGATCTTTCTTTCAAGCCGGAGAGGTTGAGTTATAATAAGTCCCGTGCTTGAGCGAGGGATGGAGATGCCTGATATGCCGTCGAGCCTGTTCAAACATCCGGTTTTCAAATTACTGGTTCTTGTCCTGGTCCTGGCCCTGGCCTGGTGGCTGGGCAAAGCCTTTTTCGTCAATGAGCAGGCTATGCGTGACTTCTTCGGCCGTTTCCCTTTCTGGCTGGCGGCGTTCCTGCTGACATTCCTTTATATTGTGGCCTCTTTTGTGCCTTTCGACGTGAAGGATATCCTGAAGATAGCCGGGGCCATCATGTTCGGGATGTGGTGGAGCACTCTTTTCATCTGGACAGCGGAGATGATCAATAACGCGATGCTCTTTCACCTCTCGCGCGGCCTCGGGCGGGAGTGGCTGGACCGGAAGTTCGGCCTTAAAGGCCAGGACCTCGGCTGGGTCGCCAAACTGTGCGGTGTCTGGCAGATATTCGTCCTGCGTATATTGCCGCTGGTGCCGTTCCGGCTGCTGGACCTTGCCTACGGATTGACCGCGGTATCTTTCCGTCGGTATTTTACGGTCTCGGCCGTGGCTTCCCCGATAAGGATCTTCTGGATGCAGTCCATCCTGGCTGTGGTCGGCGGAGCGGTGTTCGAACCGGAGAAGGTGATGAGCTATCTTTATGCCCACCCGGAGACCATCCGTTTCGGAGCGGTCTACGTCTTCTTTTCTTTCGGCGCCGCCTTTTTCCTCAGCCGCAAACTTAAATGACCTCGATACCCAACGTGAGGGCGAGGACTATCTCCGCCATCCTGGCGGCGCACTGGAGCACCCGCGGGGCCAGGGGAGGCTGTCCGGCCTCGGTCGAGGTGGCGCCGTCACCAACGATGTAAACATTTCCCACCTGTCTTACGGAGGTTGCCGAGGCGCTGGCCCC
>CAYTIW010000010.1:0-3228 GCA_964438075.1 uncultured Planctomycetales bacterium | reverse complement strand
GCTGGCCCCCGTCAGGCCAGCCATGCCGTTGCCGCTGACCACGAATTCGGCGCAACCGGCGGCCCAGTTGACAAAGGCCGACTTGGTCTCTGCCCGGTCAAAGGCCTCCACCACGATGCGGGCGCCGGCGAAGAACGATCCGGAATTGGATAAAGTCCATTCCGCCTGGTGGGTGACGATGAGGGCGGACGGGTTGATGCCCAGGAGCCGTTCGCGCAGGGCCTCGACCTTGGGCCTGCCGACATCGGCCAGCAGGTAGTCCTGCCGGTTCAGGTTGGAGGCGTCGACCACGTCGCGGTCGAGGACCTCCAGGTGCCTGAAGCCGGTGCGCACGAGCGCGACAGCGACGTTGGAGCCCAGGCCGCCGGCCCCGGCGATACAGATGCGCTCCCGTTGGATCAGCCGGAGCTGTTCGTCGGTCAGGTAGCGGGTGAGGGCGGATTCGAATGGGTTCATTTGCATATGGTTACTCGGTCAAAATGTCAACAGGGCAAAAGATGATCGGATAATAGATCCAGAAAAGGTAACGGTGACATCATGCGACTTGAGTTTGTGATCCTCTTTTCTTCTGACGTTTTGACCTATTGATTTTCTTCACTGGTTCTCTATCCTCCGCCAGTCCGTGAAGACCGGATCGAAACCGTGGTCTTTCAAGTATTGTATCACTTCCGCGGCGCTGCGTTCGTCCTGGATGTCGAATTGCGGGTCGCCGGGGCGCCGGTCCCCACCAGACCGTCCTTCTTCGTCGGACCGGTAGCCACCCACGGTGGTCCTGGAGCCTATCGAGATGCGCGTGACGCACAGCTCGAGCGCGCGGTCGCGGAAGGCGGCCGACTCGCGTGTCGAGAGGTTGATGCCGACGCGGGGGAAGAGTATTCGCGTGAGGCAGAGGACCTTGACAAAGGTCACGTCGTCCACAGGTGAAGCCGCGAACTCCAGCGACTTGATCGTGCGCAGCCTCGGGAAGGACAAACTGTACTCGACGCCGGGGAACGCCTTTTCCAGCTCGCGCAGGTGCGCGTAGAGCGCGGCCAGGTCGTCGGCCAGCGGGCCCAGACCGAGGAGGATGCCCAGCGATATCTGCCTCATCCCGGCCCGGGCGATCCGTTCGGGGGCGCCGCGGCGGAAATCGTAATCCCTTTTCTGCCCGGCCAGATGCACTTCGGCATAGCGGACCCGGTCGTAGGTCTCCTGGTAGACGGTGACGCCGTCCGCTCCGGCCAGGTAGAGCTCTCGGTAGTCTTCCTCCGGCATCGGGTAGACCTCGAGCGAGATGCCCTGGAAATATTTACGGGCCAGCGTCACGGCCTCCTTGAGATAGGCGGGCGGCGTGGCCTTGGGCGATTCGCCGGTGAGGAGCAGGATGTTCTGCGTGCCGGTCCGGGCGATGGCCTGCATCTCGGAATCGATCTCATCCGTGCTGAGTTTAATGCGCCGGATCTTGTTGCGGCTGTGGAACCCGCAGTAGGTGCAGTGGCTGGTGCAGTAGTTCGAGATGTAGAGCGGCGTGTAGAGCCCGACGGCCCGGCCGAAGTACTGGCGGGTGAGGAGGCTGGCTTCCTGGGCCAGCGCTTCGAGCCGGCCGCGGTCAGGGTCGGACAGGATAGCGTTTATGCTGTGCGCAGAAGATATTGACATAAGTTGTAAGTTATAGGTCATAAGCCATAAGAGAAAAGAAAGCGGAGAGAATCAAAAAGAACGCAGGTGAAAGGGGTCTCGATCAATGTTCTGACAGCTGTCGGATCTTCTTATGATTTATGACTGTTGACCTCGGATATTGGTTATTCGAACAGAAATCCTGTCAGCGGCGAGGACGCCTCGCCGTGCAGTCTCTGCGCCGGGAGCCCGCTCAGGAACCCCGCCCGTCCCGCCTTGACCGCCTGGGCGAAGGCCTTGGCGATCAGGGGAGGGTTGCCGGCGACCGCTACCGCAGTGTTGACCAGCACCGCGTCCGCCCCGAGCTCCATGGCCTCGCAGGCGTGCGACGGCGCGCCGATACCGGCGTCCACGATGACCGGCAGGTCGATCTCGTCGACCAGCACTTGTATGAATTCCCGCGCTTTCAGGCCCTGGTTGGACCCGATGAAAGATCCCAGGGGCATCACCGCGGCTGCCCCGGCCGCTGCCAGCTGCCGCGCGATGTACAGGTCCGGCGTGACGTAGGGCAGGACCACGAACCCTTCGGCCGCCAGCGTCCTGGTGGCCCGGACCGTCTCCGCATTGTCCGGCAGCAGGTATTTCGAATCGTTGATCACCTCGACCTTGACCCAGTGGCCCTGGCCGGAGGCCTTTGCCAGCCGCGCCAGGCGCACGGCCTCGTCAGCGGTGCGGGCGCCGGACGTGTTGGTCAGGAGCGTGACGCCTGCCGGGAGGTATTCGAGGATGTTGTCCTCGTGGCGTTCGAGGTCGATGCGGCGCAGGGCCACGGTCACGATCTCGGCCCCGGCGGCCAGCAGGCTGGCCCGGAGGTCGGCCTTGCTCTTGAACTTGCCCGTGCCCACCAGGAGGCGCGATCCGAATTCTTTACCGGCTATGATCAAAGGGTCGTCCATGGTCCGTCAGAAGTGCATAAGGGTTAATAATAATGCCAGGGCGATCGCTATGGCCGCGGTGATCCATATCCATCTGGGGCCGGCCGCGCGCATGGACCCCAGGGCGCCCTGCGACCTGCGGTTGAGCGAATTGCCGCAGAAGTGGCACAACAGCGCGTCCTCGTCATAGATCGGGTTCTTGCAATGAGGGCACTGTAAGTCCGGCATGGCGGATATATTATCACAAAAATTTATCCCGGTCGGCTTTTCTTTGGGACGGACCTCCACCCTCTCCGGTAGGGAGGGGGTTGGCGGTCTTGTTACCGCTTGCCTTTTGGAGCCGCCTGTTTTAATATGTCCAAGATTAAATAATTATGAATATTATTATTAATAGCCAAAATAAAGATATGGCCGATGGGGTCAAGCTGGCCGACGTGGTCGCGCTTTTCGCCCGGCGTCCCGAGGTTGTGGTCGCGGAGCTGAACGGCGCCATAGTCGACCGCAAGCTCTGGGCCGACACCGCCCTTTCGGAAGGCGACCGGGTGGAGCTGGTGACCTTTGTGGGAGGGGGATAGTTTAATAATGAATTATAAATTGTGGCCTGTTAACAAAAGCAGCGATATCCCTGTCCGATACCGAAAGACCCCGTTCGCGGACCTGTTGGAATACCATAATCTGGGCAGGGCCTTTCAGCCCT
>CAYTIW010000009.1:10190-67974 GCA_964438075.1 uncultured Planctomycetales bacterium | reverse complement strand
ATTATCAAGAATAATGTGGCGATGTCTTGGCAGACCTGTTATCGCAATGATGAGTTTTTTGTATAACCCCTCTCTAAATTAGCCCCAAATCATTCTTGAAATATTATGGCAAGTATGTTTTTGCGGAGAGGGTATCAAGAAGCGCGTACTTCATTAAAGTATTCTCTAATATCATCTTCCCCCTTGATTATACTGTGAGCGAAGGGTAACAATTCTTCATCAACAGACAAACCTCGTTGTTTCCTGTCAATCATTAGATTGGAAGCAGTCCTTACATTGGCAAATAATTCTTGCTTGGCCTCGTCAACTGAATCAGCAAAAGCGCTAATGCCGAATTCTGGACACTTTACTAGGGCAAAACCACGTACTTCATTCAATACCAAAGTTAATTTAGTCCTTGGATTCATGGTTGTATATTAACTCACATATTATTTTTTGCAAATAATATATTTGGGTTTGAATTAATAATTATGTGAAGTATGTTGATAATAAAGAATTTATATAAAATAAAATTTTCTTGTTTTTGTTTATTTCTTGAACATTCTCTAAATATATACCTATGGGGGAGCGGAAAATATTAAAAATTACGGTATAAGTATGCCATATTAAGATTTTTATGCAATGTTCAGCCCGCTAGTGCTGTAACAATTTGAAATATAAACAGATATGCTATCTTGGATATTAATATCGGGTATGCGCATGAGGGGAAGGTTTTGTATGGGAGCGATACTTTTTAGAATGCTCTGAGTATTTATCACGGTCGAATGATTTTGATTAAAAAATTTTTCTTATAGCGATTTATCTTTGATTGAAAATTTATAATTAAGTTATTTAATGCCGGGTTATGTTTTAATATACTACCAATCGATACGAGAAGTCTAGACCGAAGGATGGTAAATCAATATAATTTTTCTTTTTTTACATCGAGCCATCTTAATTTGTGTATTTTCTTTCTGGGCAAGGATATTTCTAATGCGATTCTTGGTCGACTATATATATTTATTCTTGAAGACTCATAGCCCTCGGCTATAATCCTTTTTTGAAGTTCAATCCACAGGTATTCCCCATGTTTAATAATCATGCCTTTGATGTGTTTTTTTATAAGGTTTCCTTGTGTATTGGCTTTTTAGTAATTTTGAGTGTTAACGTTTTTCGTTTTTATAATCTTAATGATGTTCCTTACGGAGCACAAGTTGACGAACTGGCAGGTGCGGTAACAGTCCAATGTTTGGCCACAGAAGGTATTGATGCCCATAACCGTAGTTGGCCATTATTTAGTGATTTAAATTTCGGGACTCCGAAACCGCCTACATATTTATATCCAGCGGTATTATGGACAAAGTTTTTTGATTTTTCTATAGGGAGTTTTCGGGCTTTAACTGCTTTCTTTTTTGTTCTTGCGTTGCTGGGGCTGTTATTACTGGGTACGCGCATCCTTGGTTGGGAATACGGATTTTGGGCGATCTTACTGGGCAGTATTTCTCCTTGGGCCTGGAATCTTTCGAGGGTTTCATTCGAATCCTTGAGTTCCGTCACTTTTATCATCTGGGGACTCTTTTTTATTATGCGTCAGTGCCGTTACTTTAATCTACTGGCATCGGGCTTATTATTCTCTTTGGCAATGTATGCTTATCCTCCAATAAGACTACAGATACCTTTGACTTTAGCGCCGATATTGCTTTTTAGGCATTACAGCGGCGGATTAACTATGAGAGGTTTTTCTATTTTTTTGATAGCTTTTGTCGGTTTCTCGTTACCATTGGTTTTACAGTTAATAAGCGGGAATTTAATGGCCAGATTTAATGATATTAGTCTCTTTTCTAAAACATATTTAATGTCAATTGGCTGTCAAGGATCTGGGGAGGAACTACTTAAGTTGTTTGTTGGGAATTATTTATCCCATTTTAGGCCAGATTATCTTTTTTTTACTGGTGACTCTAATTATATTCATTCTACTCACCGTTTCGGTATTTTGAGTTGGGTGGATATTTTGGGACTCGTTAGCGGTATTTGTATTACTGTCTTTACGATTTCCAGTAAACTTCATATCAAGTCGTTACGGGTGAAGCAAGCCGGGCCGCTAAGTATTCTTCTTATTATTTGTATACTTATAGCTATAATCCCAGCGGCATTGACTAATGATGGTTTGCCTCATTCCTTACGTACTATTGGAGCTTGGCCTTTCGTCATATTATTAACTTCATTAGGGGTCTGGTGTGGTTGTCGAGTTGTTAAGGCAGTTTTGCCGATAGGTATAATCATTGCGGGGATATTTGCTTATTGTTTGTTGAGTGTATATTTCAATGAGTATCCTAAAGAAAGCAAAGGAATGTTTGGTTTCTGGGCGCGAGAGGAAGCCCTTGCTGCGCGTACAGATATTGATTGGTTGCGATTCATGTATCGCTATCGGACACAAGATTATCATTTCCGGTATTATTTGATGAATAATAAAGGGCTGGGATGCTCAAAAACTAGGGAAATGTGGTTCAGCTTGCGAGATTATTTAAAGGCTCAGGGGAAGTATTGAATTTATGGTTAAAGGGATAATTTTGAAAGAAAAACTGTGTAAAATCTTTCAGGAGCCTTGGTTTCTTATATTGATAGCATTTTTATTGTGGCTGTATTCTTTCCGTGAGTATTTTATGGGCGGTTTGGGGCTTACTTCTGATGCTATTTCTTATTATGAACATATTCGCTTCTTTATTGTTAATTTGCAGCGGGGGCATTTTCCTTTATGGGATCCATATTGGAGCGGGGGTGTCCCAAATGATTTCTTTCTACGTCGATTTTGCCCCTATAATCCTTTCTATCTTTTTATAATATTCCCGAGCTTTATCGGCCTTCCTTACTATTTTTGCTATATATTTTTTCTAGCATTTTACTTGTTTTTTGGCATGGTGGGTTTTTATTTACTTTCAAGAAAATTGACCGGTGATCATGTAGCGTCTTTTGTGGCTTTCATCATTCTGTTATTTTCTTCAATGAGCACCAGGATCTTTGATTCGTATATGATCTTTATAGTTACTCCTTTGGCTTGGTTCTTTTATTTTCTGGTAAGCTTCGCTTCCAACCCCAATCGTTTTAATTTGATCGGGTTGACATTTTTCTTAATGTTGCTTATGACCACCTATATTCCCTTGTATTTCTTTGTAATATTACTATCATTTACTTCAATATTTCCAATAATTTATGTTAATAAAATTCGATCTTTAATATTTAATTTGATTGAATATATAACAACAGATCGTTGGGTGGTCATATTATGTATACTGGCGATAGTTTTTTCTGTGCTTCCAGGTTTAATTTTTTTCCAGGAAGCAGGGAATGGAAGCATTTCAATCCCTGGGCGTCATTATAATACGGTTGAAAACCATGCCTTAGCCGTACAGGATCAATCTGAAGACTCTTGGGCTGTGCCGGAGGAGTTCTTTTTTTCTGCCTATTACCTTGATTTACAAAGGATCACCTTCGCTATAGTATACATTCCTTGTTTTGCCTTTATTTTATTGGTGCTTGGGGTTGGTATCCGAATATCAGCCTTAATGGTTTTTTTAGCTGTATGGGGTGCGGTCATGCTTTTGTTGACTTCACCTTTTGCTTCTCCGTTATATTCTTTCTTGAGAGCTAACTTCTTCTTTTTTAAATATTTCCGTAATCTGCATTTTTTATTATGGTTCGCTATCATTCCTATTCTTGCACTCTTTGTTGGTGAAATATTTAGGTCTTTTCGTCAAGAATTGATGCAATCAGCGAACAGGTGGATTGTATTTTGGGTAATATTGCTTCATGCAATCCTTTTTTTTGTTTTCTGCCTGCAGCCCCATGTGTTGTGGATTACTAAAGCTACCGTTGTCATTAGCGGTGTTTTCTTTCTTTATTATTGTTCGTTCAAGAAATTTAGGGATCGTGATTTTCTTGTGCGGATAAGCTTGCTCGCTTTGATCGTTGTGCATCCGATGGCGGTTTATCATTATTTCGTTAAGAATGTTCCTGCCAGGTCAGCTGGTTTTTATGATGATATTGGGCCAGAATATAATTATAAAATGTACGTATATGGAGAGGGAAAGAAAGAGGGGCGCTCGTATAACTTAATCGATTATCCTCATAAGCCGTCGGGGAAATTGTATTACGCTACAAGCTATTACAATGATTTGCGTACTCACATCCCTATGGATCTTGTGGCAGTAAATGAGCAGTACAGATTTATGGCTTATGATAGGGTCTCCATTGATATCGACCCGGTGGATTGGGAAAAATTAACTATGTTATGGAAACAAAATGCTAATACGGCGGTGATTGAGGCTGGGTACTCAGGGCCTCAATTGATCGGTGACGGCGGCATGGATCATCCAAAGGTTTTTGGAAGCAAGTCGGAGGAGTTTAGAATTATTAAAGGAAATACTGATGCGGTTTGCTTGGCGACAAGATTCTCGGTTCCAAAGTTATTAGTCTTTAATGATTCGTTTCATAAAGGATGGAAAGCTGCAGTAAACGGAAGGCAGAAAAGGGTTTGGCGTGTTAACGGTGCTTTCAAGGGCGTTGTTGTGCCGGCCGGACCTGCCGAAGTTGTTTTTTCTTTCGGCTCTGCTCAAGAGCGCCTTGTAAATTATTTCTTATTCCTTCTTTTCTATGGAATCGGAGCGGTCTTGGTTATTTCTCTGTTTAACAGGGATTTAATAGGATTTCCTAAGGGGGGAACATGAAGGAGAAGGAGATTCTCCCTGCCGGGAATCTAAGATATTGGTTCTTCCGTGGTTGGTTGCTGTATGCGCTTTTGGCAGGTGCGGGGTTAGTGCTGGTAGATATCAATAAAATGGTGAAGCATGCGGGTCCTTCAACCCTTAGCAGATTGCGCCCCAGTTATAGTTATATAAGCCAATTTGCTGATGGCGTCGTGGCTTTCAATAGGAAATCCCTGGAAGATTATAGGCTTTATCTGGAAAATGTTAATAGAATCATGGGGGAACGACCCGACGTGGATGCTTTATTAGGTTACGTAACTTTTTATTTGGGTGATAAGAAAAAAGCGGAAGAATATTGGGTCAAGTCATCAAAATTGAATCCGTCTTTCTTTTGGAATTATTACTGTTTAGGCGTTCTTTCATTCTCACGTGGAGAGCATGAGCAGGCCAAGGTTTTTCTGCAGAAAGCAGTGGTTGCTAAGCCCGAGTTATCAATGGGGTTTTTACTTACCAGTCGTATATTCATTCCCTTATTACACGAGGGTGGCTATACTCCCCAGAAGTTATTGGAAAGACTTTATTCCGGATATGCTGACGCTTACAAGATTTTGGTCCTGATAGCTTTCTCTGGTCAAAATTATGACCGGTCGTTGTCTTATTCCCAAGATGGTTTTAAAATGTCGGCATTCGAAAAGGATCAGGTTTTTTTCCTTTATTATGTAGGGGTATCCGCTTATAAACAGGGGAATCTACCCTTGGCCTCAAAGGCATGGGAAGAATGTCTCAGGCTGGATAAAGATCATCCAGAGGCTTTGATCGGTATGGCATCTATATTAAATATGACGGGCAAGAAAGATGTGGCTAGGGTATTGATGGATAGGTCTAACATATTACAAAAGAAACAATCAGGCGGGCTCTCAATGTCGGAAGATTTTAAAGTAAAAGTTTTCTAACCAAATAAGTTATTTTTCAAATGATGAAAGATAGGTCTGGGCGTATATCGTCAGTGGATAGGGTTGCTAGCCTAGTTATTTGGGGGATTTCAGCAGCAACATTCTTGCTTATGCTGTTTGCGGGTTGGCAACGGTGGGCGGATGTGTTGATTGACTTCGGACGTGAACTTTATGTCCCCTGGCAGATTTGCCAGGGAAGATTTCTATATATTGATATTTTTTATTTCTACGGCCCCTTGGCTGCTTATTGGGATGCGCTTTTGTTCCTTATTTTTGGGGTTCAGGCAAAGACGTTGATTTATTTTAATCTTTGCTTGTTGGGGCTATTGGTTATTTTGTTTTATAGGCTTGTTTCCATAATGTCCTGCAAGTTTACAGCCAGCTTAGTAATTTTTGCCTTTGTGAGTTTCTTTTCACTAGCTCATTATTCATTTATAGGCAATTACAATTATATTTGCCCATATTCTAATGCCTTAGTTTATGGTTTGGCGCTCAGCATGGCAACCCTATTAACCCTAAAATATTATTGGGATCAGCCTCGGAAATCGAAAATTTTCTTTCTTGGCTTGCTAGCAGGTTTGACTTTATTGTCAAAGATTGAACTGGCCGCTGCGCTCATTGGGGCCATTATGACGGTTTATTGCATTAAGTGTGTTGCGGAGCCAGGCGCTGGTAACGGGTTATTTAAATTGGGTGTTGTTTTTCTGGGTTTTTTGTCACCCGTAGTATTATTTTTTTTCTATTTTGCTTTATCGTTTGGTCCGATGCGCGCTCTGGATGCCCTAAGTTACCCTTTGAAGGGTTCTTTAAGCCCCGGCGTTATTGGAAATCCTTTTGTGCGTGGCATGTCTGGTTTGGATAATCTGGCCGATAGTTTGCAAAGAGTGGGTTTTGTTTCATTAGCCTATTTGGCAGTCTTCTTGATTGCCCTGGCCTGCTCGTGGGCAATTACTTTTTTGCGTGGTGAGCTGTCTAAACGTTTGGGACGTTTGGTTTTTGTACTGATATTTTTATTGCTTTTTGTCGCATTGACGAAACGGATTGATTGGAATTCGGTTTTCTTGCCTTTGCCTTTATTCTGCATCTTGTTTTCCGGTGTTTCCTTTTGGTTTGTCCAACAGAAGAAGCGGCACATTAATTGGGCCCTTTTACGTTTGGCTTTTGGCATTTTGGCATTGATAATGTTGGGTAAAATTTTATTCAAAGCGCATATTTTTCATTATGGTTTTGTTTTGGCTTTGCCTGCCTTTCTGACAATGCTTATTTTTCTTTTGTATGACTTGCCGGCCTTTTTGCCATTGAAGTATTTTGATGTACGTGCGTTCCAGGTGATTACGATAAGCCTGATGATCTATTTCGGATGTGTTCATATGGGGTTTTCTTTGAAATTATATAGCCTAAAAACTTTCAGTGTGGGCACTGATAAAGGCCGTTTCATTACTTACGATCGGAAATATTCCTTGATGGGGCCTGTATTGGAGGATGTGATAAGTTACTTAAAAGGTGTTTTGAAGCCTAATGATACTTTGGCTGTAATGCCTGAAGGAGTAATGTTGAATTTCTTGTTGCAAGCGACAAACCCGACACCTTATTACGATCTGATACCAACAACCGTAGCGTTGGAATCGGAGGAGAAAATCCTTAATGCTTTTGAAAGGAGTCCGCCTGTCTATGTGATAGTGCTGGAACGTGACATGTCAGAATATGGTGCAAGATATTTTGGTCGTGACTATGCCAAGAAAATCTATGGATGGGTGGCATCACATTACCGTTTGATTTATAGGTCGGGAGCGCCCCCTTCTACTGGTAAGGGGTTCGGGGCTTTTATATTAAGAAGGATAGATTAAGTTTTATTGGTGGTTGTTAATCTTTTTTATCTTTATGTACGGGATCAAATTTTATATAACTATCTTGGCCGGCATGCTGCGATTAGAATAAAAGTAGACTGCGTAAATTTAATACAAAGGGCTTGGGATGAGACTGATAAGTTGGAATGTCAATGGAATTCGTGCTGTGTATAAGAAAGGTTTTCCGGAATGGCTAGCTAAGGAGTCCCCCGATATCTTATGTCTGCAGGAAACAAAGGCTCAAGAGACCCAGTTGGCTGACGATATCAAGAGCGTTGCTGGCTATCGTTCTTTCTGGTGTTCTGCTTCTAAGAAGGGATATAGCGGGGTGGCTATTTTCACCAAATCCGTTCCCAAAGATGTCGAGATCGGACTCGGCAATAAAGAATTTGACAACGAGGGGCGTACAATAATCGTGGATTACGGAAGGTTTATTTTATTCAATATATATTTCCCCAATGGTGGGGCCGGTAACAGGAGGGTCCCGTTCAAACTCGCATTTTACGAATTGTTCCTTAAGAAAATCGAGAAGATTCGTAAGTCTGGAAGGAATATTATTCTGTGCGGCGATGTTAATACAGCCCATACCGAGATCGACCTGGCGCGTCCTAAAGAAAATATGATGAATACAGGTTTTCTTCCAGAAGAGCGGGCGTGGGTTTCAAAATTTATTGAACACGGTTATGTGGATACTTTTCGTCATTTCTGTAAAGAGCCCGGACACTATACGTGGTGGGACTACAAGACCGGGGCTCGCGCTAGGGACGTGGGTTGGCGGATCGATTATTTTTTCGTGGATAGTGGTCTTGTTCCTAAATTAAGAAAGGCCTTTATTCTGAAGAATGTGATGGGGTCGGACCATTGTCCTATTGGCATAGAGATATCGGCATGAATTATATGTTCGTCTATAATATAAATTATGATTGTTTCTGCCCTGGGGTCTTGCCATGAGATTTGTCTTATCAGTTCTTATTGTATTAGCCTTTTGGTTTCTTTATATGGCAGTTTCAGAAGCTGGCGATTCTGTGGTCTCAGGGAAGACGAAACTGCGAAGTTCGGTCTTGGAGTTAAAGAGCTCGGCATTTAACAGTGGTGATGCTATTCCTGTCAGGTATACATGCCGTGGTTCAGATATTAATCCTCCTTTAAATGTATTAAATACACCACCGGGAACTAAGTCGATGGTATTAACTGTGCATGATCCCAATGGGCCTATAGGAGTATGGTCGCATTGGGTCGTTTTTAATATTGAACCGGGCACTGTGGAGATAGCAGAGAACAGTATCCCCGGCCGGCAAGCGCTGAACGATTTTGGTAATTTCTATTACGGCGGACCTTGTCCGGCAGATGAAAGGGAGCATCGTTATATATTCACTATTTATGCTTTAAATGCTTATTTGGCCGATGTGACTGAAGGGGCTACTTTGGATAGCTTGCAAAAGGTGATCTCAGGTAAAATAATCGCCAAAGCGGAGTTGATTGGTACATATCAAAATCCTAAATGGCTAAAAGAATGATCGATTGGGGAAGGGTCCCTTTACTGAGTGTGATTTTTCGTGGTCGTGGAGTAAATCGTTTATTGAAAAACGTTTATGAGGAGGCTAATCGCAATTTGGAGCGTTACTATGTATCTGAACAAAGGCGGTTTATAACAGATGCTTTCGAGATTCAGGTTCTCGAGGCTGCCCAAACATATCTGGTGATAAACTTTCCTGAAGAAGTAATATCTTATGCCGACGCTGTTATTGATTTCAATGCGACATTGAAAGATGTTAAGGATTTAGAGGCTGTATATATATCCAATTTGGCGCATAAAACCCGAGAAAACGCTGAGCGGCTGCACTCCAAAAAGGAAGCTCTCGAGCAGAAGATGCTGCGGATGAAGCCGATCATTGTTTCTGCGCAAAAAAGCTTGCTTGATCTTTTGCATAAAGAATAACCTTAATCAAACGGCGGTAATTGAAGGGAAAGTTTTTGTCATCTCGAGTCGTACAATATTTTAAATTAAATTGTTCATTAAGAACTCTAGCGGTTTCGCGTGTAATTATTGATAGAAAAATGTTATACGGCTGGGGAGAAAGAGAATGTCCTTAAAGAGTTATGACTATATAGTTGTTGGAGCCGGCATAATCGGGCTTTCCATAGCTAGACATCTCAAAAAGGAATTGCCTCGATCAACGATCCTGGTTGTTGAAAAAGAAGATGATGTCGGGGCTCATTCTTCCGGGCGTAACAGTGGCGTGTTGCACGCTGGATTTTATTATTCAGCTAATAGTTTGAAGGCGCGTTTTACCGTGGATGGGAACAGGGCGCTGAAAGCATACTGTAGGTACATGAAAATCCCTATAAACAACTGTGGGAAGTTAGTAGTGGCGATGGACGAAAAAGAGTTGGAAATGTTGCATGAGCTGGAACAGCGAGGCATGCGCAACGGCTCAAATGTTCGTCTTATCAGCTGGGAGGAGGCAAAAGAGTTCGAACCCAATGTTTTTACATATAAAAAGGCATTATATTCTCCTGATACGGCAAGTTTGGACCCTTTGGAGGTTCTGAAAGCCCTGAAGAATGATCTCCAGCATTCCGGGGTCGAGTTTATTTTTAAGGCTGAATATAGGGCTCATCAAGGCAATGTAGTGGTGACTTCAGGAGGGGATTTTGTTTGCGGCAAATTTATAAATTGTGCCGGTCTTTATGCCGATGAGGTCGCCCATGATTATGGTTTTGGGGCTAAGTATACGATGATCCCGTTTAAGGGGCTTTATCTTAAGTATGCCAAAAATAAGACTGATGTTCGCATGAATGTATACCCTGTCCCTAATTTAAGGAATCCTTTTTTGGGCGTGCATTTTACCAAGTCGGTCGATGGTTCTATTAAGATAGGCCCAACGGCTATCCCTGTTTTTTGGAGGGAAAATTACACTTTTAATAACCAATTCCGCCTGGACGAATGTTCCGAGATAGCCTTTCAGGAAACCAAATTATTTTTTACTAATGCTTTCGGTTTTCGCGACCTGGCTTTTGAAGAGATGCGTAAGTACAGCCGGGAATATTTTGTTAGCCTTGCTGTCAAGATGGTACCTGTGATCGATCCTAAAGGTTTTGGCGAATTCACGCGTCCCGGCATCAGGGCCCAGTTACTGGATAGAACAAGATTGGAACTTGTTCAGGACTTTGTTGTTGAGGCCGATCAATATTCAATTCATATCCTTAATGCAGTTTCCCCGGCCTTTACCTGCGCTTTTCCTTTTGCAAATTTTGTTTGCAGGGAATATGTGTTGAGATAGGCCGAATTTGCCTTTTATGTTATGTTAAATAAGGCTTGATAGATAAAAATATATTTGATTGTTAAATAGATTGAAATGAAATACGTTACAGGACGACTTAATAACTAACAAGTATATTGTGCTACTCGAAAATAGAAACAAGGAGCCCTAAATGGAATTCAAAATTTCGGTTCAGCCGACCCCCAATCCAAATGCTTTGAAATTCGTACTCAATGTTCCGGCTATAAGCAGGGAAAGCGCTGTTTTTAAGTCCTCAGAGCCAGAAGTCCCTTCCGTACCTCTGGCTACGGAGTTATTAAAACTCCCTTCAGTGACCGAGGTTTATTTCAGCGGTTATTTTATTACTGTTACACAAAGTGGGAATGCTGATTGGGACGCCCTGGAAAAAGATGTTAAAGCGGTTATTCTTGATAATATCCAGAAACATGACCCTGATTTCGAGGTTAAGAAGCGGTCTTTTTCCGCTGGGAACAAGCCAGCCGGGGAAATCGGAAAGATTGAAGATATCCTGGATCGCACAATTAGGCCGGCGTTGCAAAGAGATGGCGGTGACCTCCAAATCATTAGTTTGGAAGATAAGGTTTTGACTATCAGCTATCAGGGGGCTTGCGGATGTTGTCCCCATGCAGCTATGGGAACTCTTTTCGCCATTCAAAATATTCTTAGGGATCAGTATGATCCTGAACTTCAGGTCGAAATGGCGTAATGATATATGAGTTATATGTTTTTGAGCCCGATGTTTTTTATCGTTCACCGGTTCTTATTTGGTGATTAATTAATCGTAATCAAGGTTGTATTGGAATGTTTAAGGTCCATAAAAAGGTTAAATACGCTCTTCTGGCTCTTAAATATATAAAAGACAAACCTGAAAAAGAATTAACAACTGCGAAAGAGATCAGTGCAAAGTTAGATATACCATTTGACCCTACTTCAAGGGTTTTGCAGATCATGGGACAGAATGGGATTTTAGAAGCAGAGCAGGGGGCCTATGGGGGATATAGATTGGTCGGCGATATTAATAAGCTGGCCATTTTTGAACTAAGTCAAATGATCAGCGGCGGGTTGGCTCTTACCAATTGCTGCTCCGAAGACGCAGAATGCGATCGCATGGATGATTGTATTATAAAAGATTCTATGTCCAGGTTGAATCTGAAGTTGGTTGCGGTCTTGAAATCGGTCAAAGTTGGCGAAATGATTTGAACCGACATATTTTTTGGGGAATAGCATCGTATGGCCGATAAACGGGAAAATAATAAAACAAAAGACAGCGCCTTTTCAGGCGAATATAAGTACGGATTCGTAACCGACGTCGATGCCGACAGCGCTCCTAAAGGGTTGGACGAGGATATAATCCGTTTCATTTCTCATAAGAAAGGTGAGCCTGAATTCATGCTCGAATGGCGGCTAAGCGCTTTCCGCCATTGGCTCACCATGCATGAGCCGCATTGGCCCAATTTTGTTTACGGTCCTATTGATTATCAGGACATATCCTATTATTCTGCCCCCAAAAAGAAGGGCTCCGGCCCAAAGAGTTTGGAGGAGGTTGATCAGGAAGTCCTGAAGACCTTCGACAGATTGGGCATCCCATTAAGTGAGCAGAATCGTCTTGCCGGTGTCGCGGTAGATGCAGTATTTGATAGCGTGTCCGTTGGTACGACGCATCAAAAGGACCTTGAGAAAATGGGCATAATCTTTTGCCCGATCTCGGAAGCGGTTCAGAAACATCCGGGATTGGTCCAACGTTATTTGGGCAGCGTGGTGCCTTTTAGCGATAATTTCTTTGCTTCTTTGAATTCAGCTGTTTTTACGGACGGGTCTTTCTGCTATATACCCCCCGGTGTGAGATGTCCGGTAGAGCTTTCGACCTATTTTCGTATAAACGCCAAAGGTACCGGCCAGTTCGAACGCACTTTGATCGTGGCTGATGCCGGAGCTTATGTAAGCTATCTCGAGGGATGTACTGCCCCTATTCGGGACGAGAACCAGTTGCATGCTGCCGTGGTAGAACTGGTGGCGCTCGATAACGCGGAGATAAAGTATTCTACGGTCCAGAACTGGTATGCCGGCGACCAGGAAGGGCGGGGAGGTATATATAACTTTGTGACCAAAAGAGGTAAATGCGCAGGAAGGAATTCCAAGATCAGCTGGACCCAGGTGGAGGCGGGATCGGCCATTACCTGGAAGTATCCGGGTTGTATCCTTTTGGGGGATAATTCGGTAGGCGAGTTCTATTCGGTGGCATTGACCAATAACCGCATGCAGGCCGACACCGGCACTAAGATGATACATATCGGCAAGAATACCAGGAGCACTATTGTATCCAAAGGAATATCTTCGGACCATGCGAATAACAGTTATCGGGGGTTGGTAAAAGTCATGCCCACAGCAGACAATGCCCGTAATTTTTCGCAATGTGACTCCATGCTTATTGGCAACAATTGCAGCGCCAACACTTTTCCGTACATAGAGGTAGAAAACAACACTGCGACCCTTGAGCATGAGGCCACAACCTCAAAAATCAGTGCGGAGCAGATTTTTTATCTTCAATCCCGCGGACTGGATAAAGAGCAGGCCATATCACTGGTGATCAATGGGTTTTGCAAAGAGGTGTTCAAGACCCTTCCCTTGGAGTTCGCGGTGGAGGCGGTCAGATTGTTGGAAATGAAGTTAGAAGGCAGTGTGGGATAAATATTGAAAGGTCAGACATGCTTAACATAAAAGAACTTTATGCTAGTGTGGACGGTAATCAGATCGTCCGGGGCCTGAATCTATCAGTAAGGGCTGGTGAGGTACATGCTGTCATGGGGCCTAATGGTTCTGGTAAAAGTACCTTGTCCAAGGTCATTGCCGGACATCCGCAGTATATAGTGGACAGCGGGCAGATATTGTATGAAATATCAGGAGCCATGACCAATATTGTCGGGCTTGAAGCAGAGATGCGGGCCCGTGAAGGATTATTTCTGGCATTCCAGTATCCGGTGGAAATACCGGGTGTCCCCACTGCGGAATTCCTGCGCGCTTCGTATAACGCCCTGGCCCGTCATCACGGGCTGGAGGAGATGGACCCGATAGATTTTGACAGTTTTGTCCGTGATAAAATGTCTATTTTGGAAATGGATGACAAATATCTTGACCGGGCGGTAAATGTGGATTTCTCCGGGGGTGAAAAAAAGCGTAATGAGATCCTCCAAATGGCGGTATTGAATCCGCGCCTGGCCATATTGGATGAGACCGACTCAGGTCTGGATGTGGATTCTATGAAGATAGTGGCGCACGGAGTTAATACCCTTCGCAGCAAGCGTAACGCCATGGTGGTGATAACCCATTATCAGAGGCTGTTGAATTACATAAAGCCCGACATTGTGCACGTGCTTTATCAGGGACGGATCATTAAGTCGGGAGGGCCTGATCTAGCGCTCGAGGTCGAAGAAAAAGGTTACGACTGGCTGATAAAATGACAGCATCTATCGATAAGAAAAAACCTTTTTGGAATAATTTAAGGTATTCATCTGGAAGCCCTGGCAAGTCGCCTCTCTTGGCGGCTGTCCGTAGTCGCGCCTCTTCCTTTCTGGATAACGCAGTCCTGCCTGATGTTAAAGATGAGAACTGGCGTTACACTGATCTCAGGATGCTTTCCGAGCACAATTTTCTTCTTGGAGAGGGGAATGGGATCGGCTTTGCGCCCAAGGAAAGGGCTTCTGCGCCCGCTATTGATATCGACAT
This sequence comes from uncultured Planctomycetales bacterium, assembly GCA_964438075.1. Lineage (GTDB taxonomy): Bacteria > Omnitrophota > Gorgyraeia > Zapsychrales > Fredricksoniimonadaceae > JAAXVU01. The sequence goes on along the minus strand of CAYTIW010000009.1, from coordinate 53,485 downwards.
TTGCTTCAGAAATGGTATTTTTTCGCCGGTTATCCCGCGCCATTTCCCTGCTGGAGTATCGATCCTGACCGGGGAACGGGCTATCTCCGCTGCTTTGGATGAGGCGTTTGGGGCTCTGACGCCCAATGATTCCGAGTTCTTGTTGCGTTTGAACGATCTATATTTTCAAGATTTGTTGCTTGTAGATATATCCCGGGATATAAAATTGGAGCGGCCGATAAACATCTTCTATTTGTTTGATGAGAATACCCTTGGCAAGGCGGTATTCCCCAGGGTTCTGGTGCGTCTTGCCGATGGGGCCAGCGCCAAAATATTTGAATCTTCTAAGGCTGCCGGCGGTGATCCTGTCTTGATCAATTCGGTCATGGATATCCGCATGGCTGAGAATTCTTCGCTGGAGATCGTACAGTCATGCCACAACCAGGAGGAGATGTTGCGTTTTATGACTACGCGGATAACGCAGCAAAAGGCCAGCCGGTTGCGGTCTTTTCTTTATACCGATGGCGCCCGGATTTACCGCCATAATCTGAGCGTGCGATTAGAAGGCGAGGGCGCGGAAGCCGCGATAAACGGCCTTCACCGGTTGAACGGCGTTCGCCATGCCGACAGCCATACTTTTGTTGAGCATGTCGCTCCTAACACTGAAAGCGACCAGCTTTATAAGGCGGTCTTGGATGGGGAATCCCGGTCAGTATTCAACGGCCGGATCTTTGTCAGGAAAGAGGCCCAGCTGACCAATTCATATCAATTGAACAAGAATCTTATTCTTGGCCGCGAAGCTCGGGTGGATACCAAACCGCAGTTGGAGATCTTTGCTGATGACGTTAAGTGTTCGCATGGCGCCACTATAGGACAACTGGACGAGGACCAGCTGTTTTATCTTGGCACTCGCGGGATAGACAAGGATGTTGCCGTAAAGATGCTTATCCGTGGTTTTATAGATGATGTGGTGGCGCAAGTGGTTGATAGTTCACTGCGCGATAAACTAATTCAAACGATGGAATGATTATGGCCTTTGACGTTAAACGTATCCGGGAAGATTTCCCCAATCTCTCTGCTCATGGCAGAGACGAGAAATCGATAGTATATTTCGATAATGCGGCTACGACGTTCAAACCCTGTCAGGTGATTTCCTGCACCCACTCCCATTATTGTCATCGCACGGCTAACATCCATCGTGGGGTGCATTACCTTAGTGAGGTCGCAACGGCAGAGTACGAATCGACACGTGAGAAGGTCCGGCGTTTTCTTAATGCGAAAAGCATGCCCGAGATCATTTTCACCAAGGGTGCTACCGAATCTATAAACCTGGTCGCTAAGAGTTACGGTCGCAAGTTCCTCAAGGCGGGCGACGAAGTTATTATTTCTCAGATGGAGCATCATTCGAATATAGTGCCTTGGCAGATGCTCCGTGATGAGATAGGCTGCATTATTCGCGTTATACCTATTAGTGATTCCGGAGAGATAATATTTGATGAATTCCGGAGCCTATTAAGTGAACGTACAAAGATAGTATCGATAGTGCATGTTTCCAACTCATTAGGCACGGTCAACCCGGTGCGGGAGATCATTAGTGCGGCACATGCTTTTGGAGCGGTGGTTCTTTTGGATTCTGCCCAGGGTGTCACCCACGAGCCGATAGACGTGCAGTCCTGGGATGTCGATTTTTTGGTTTTCTCGGGACACAAGTTATTTGGCCCTACCGGAGTAGGGGTTTTGTACGGAAAAGAGAAATATTTGGAAGCCATGCCGCCCTATCAGGGCGGAGGAGACATGATACTGAGCGTTGACTTTGACAGGACAATATATAATCGGCTACCGCATAAATTCGAGGCCGGGACTCCCAATGTGGCTGGAGTAATAGGTTTGGGGGCCGCGATTGATTATCTAAATTCTCTTAATTGGGATGAGATAATCGCCTATAAGAAGCAATTGTTGGTGCATGGCACCAAGCTTTTAAGCGCTATCCCGGATCTGCGCATGATCGGCACTGCTCGGGATAAAGCCCCCATATTCTCCTTCACCTTGAGGGATATCCATGCCCATGATATCGGCACCCTTTTGGACCGGGAAGGGTTCGCGATCCGTACTGGACACCATTGTACCCAGCCGGTCATGAAACGTTTTGGAATACCGGCGACATCGCGAGCCTCGTTGGCTTTTTACAACACAATCGAAGAGCTGGATTCATTCGCTGTCGCATTAAATAAAGTAATAGAGGTTTTTAAATGACACAGCCTAACGCTAAAACAAGCGATAGCAGGAATATCGATGAGCTTTATCAGCAAGTCATCATAGAGCATAATCGTCATCCCCGCAATTTCGGACGGCTTGAACCGCATACCCACATGGCAGAGGGGTATAACCCGCTTTGCGGAGACCATTTATTCGTTTCCTTGAATATCAGCCCGGAAGGGATTATCCAGAATATATCTTTTGAAGGGGATGGTTGCGCCATTTCCAAGGCTTCGGCCTCCTTGATGACCACGGCACTTAAGGGAAAGAAGGTCGAAGAAGCCTTGCAGGTATTTGAGGAGTTCCGCCGGATGATAATGAAAGAGTTGGACCCGAACAAAGGCCAGCATCACTTAGGTAAGCTTACTGTATTTTCGGGAGTTTGGAAGTACCCAAGCCGTGTCAAATGTGCCATCCTGGGCTGGCATACCATGAAGGGGGCGGTCGAGAACGCCAAGACCGTTTGTACAGAATAGCCTTATTTTACCAATTGGTATATTCCTACCAGTAGCCGATCAGGTTGCAGGTTGGGGCATTATCAAAAGCTCCTAACATCCTTACCTCTCGTGACAATACCAGACCGAATTTTTCCTTGACCGCAGACGCCATCATAACTGTCAGGTCATAGACGTCCTGAGCGCTGGCGCCGTTATCTCTTGTAACGATGTTGGCGTGCCTTGGGTAAGGGTGAGCGCCGTGCACGTTCATATCCTTGCAGCCTGCCTGTTCCAGGAACCATCCGGCTGATTGGCGCGGTCCAGCTTTGGAGGTCGGCTCCACATTCTGGAAGAATGATCCGGCGCACGGAGTTTTTTGCCAACGGCCGTGCTTTTGTTCTCGGGTTGCTATAGTAGCTGCCCGCTGCGCTCTCATTTCATTGATATTCCCGGTCTTGGGGAGCTGCAGTGTGGCAGAGAGTACTATATTATCAGTATGCTTTAGCTCTGAATCGCGATATTCAAAGCGTATGGCCGATCTGTCTACTGTTATGATGGAGTTATCTGATCTTAATAAGGTGATAGTTTTAAGAAGGTCCGAGATTTGTTGTCCATAGGCTCCGGCATTGCCTGTTATCGCACCGCCTAAGGTTCCCGGAATACCCGAGAACACGGTCAGCCCGTTCAAACCGTTTTCTATAGCATGGATGACCAGGTCATCTAATTGTGTGGCGGCATCGACCTCGATCTCGGCTATATTTTGGGTTGCAGAGTCTATATTCTTTATAAGAGGGGTTGATGATGTGTAACGGATCATAAAAAGGTCTACTCCTTTATCGGAGGCAAGTATATTCGAACCGAAACCCATGAGCAGGAACGGGTGCTTTTGGGATCGCAAAGTCAAAATGGAATCAGTCACTTCTTTTGCATTATGGCATTCGATCAATGCTCGGCACTTCCCTCCCAGCTGGAAGGTGGTGTATTCTGACAGCCGGGCATTCGGGGTGACTGTGACGCCATGTTGGGCAAATAAGGATAGATCCATCAGATCTCCGGTAGGGGAAAGATAACGTTTGTTTCAGGATTGTCAAATGTTATGACCTCAACGGGGTAGACTTGTGACTTTAATTTTTCTACGATCCCATCAACCAGATGGCGAGGGACTGACGCTCCAGAGCTTAGTCCGACTTTGTTTTTTCCGGCGATTATTTGTATGTCGAGTTCACCGGCATTGTCTATTATAAAGCTGGGCACACCGAGCAGCTCGCCTTTTTCACGTAAGCGGTTTGAGTTCGAACTGTTTTTGGATCCGCAGATCAGGATCACCTCGCAGATCTTGGCCAGTTCCTTAACGGCATCCTGGCGGTTCTGGGTGGCGTAGCAGATGTCGTCTTTGGCCGGTCCCACCAGATGCGGGTAACGGTCCCTTAATTTCAGGATTATTTCTTTGGTTTCATCAACGGATAATGTGGTTTGGGTAATGAAGGCGACTTTTTTATGCGAAGGTATGGGCAGCTTATCGATATCGTTAATGTTCTGGACAATATGAAGGAGCTCCGGATTTACATACCCGGCAGTGCCGACGACTTCTTCATGGCCTTCGTGTCCGATAAGGACAATGTCAATATTTTCTTTGGAGTGCAGGATGGCTTTGTTATGGACTTTGGTGACCAGCGGGCACGTGGCATCGATCATCCGAAGCCGGCGGGAGCGTGCTTTCGCAATTAAAGCCGGCGGGACCCCATGCGCGCTGAAAATGACCAGGCTTCCTTCCGGGACCAGGTTGATATCGTCAATGAATATGACGCCTTTGGCCTTGAAGTCGTTAACGACCGCGGTGTTGTGCACGATCTCATGGAAGACGTACAGGGGGGCGCCGTATTTATCGAGAGCTTGTTCCACTATCCCGATAGCCCTCGCTACGCCGGCGCAAAATCCCTGCGTCCTGGCAAGGTAAATTTGCATTGAAGCGCGATAATCCTTTCGTTACAATGTCGCATTATAACACGTAGCCGACAGGAGTAAAACCGCAATGAAAAAAACAGTTCGTCGACAGACAGTCACCGTGAGGATCGGCAAGGTCAATATTGGCAGCCAGCATCCTATTGCTGTGCAATCCATGACCGATACTCCGACTGCAGATGTAGAAGCTACCTTAAAGCAGACTTTGCAACTGGTGGAAGCCGGTGCTGAGCTGGTGCGCTGGACGATCAACGATGACGAAGCCGCTGAGGGGGCATTACGGATTTTACATCTCTTGCGCAAAAAGGGTGTCCAGGTGCCCATTATCGGGGATTTTCATTTCAATGGTCATATACTTTTGTCCAAGCATGAAGGATTGGCGGCGGCGTTGGACAAATATCGTATAAATCCGGGGAATATAGGGCATGGAAGCCGTAAGGACCAAAACTTCGCACAAATAATCCATTTGGCCGTAAAGCATGACAAAGCCGTGCGCATAGGGGTAAATTGGGGGTCACTGGACCAGGATCTGCTAGCCGGGGTCATGGAAAGAAATAAAACTGCGCGTTCCCCGAAAGAATTTCATGAAGTTATGTTAGACACGGTCCTCGAAAGCGCTTTATCAAGCTGTCGCTATGCGATAGAGCTCGGGTTGCCCAAGGAGAAACTGGTGGTCAGTGCCAAGCTGTCGGGGGTACGTGATCTGATAGAGGTGAACAGAAAATTAGCACATAAGTGCGACTATGCCATTCATCTGGGTTTGACCGAGGCTGGAGGAGCTATACGCGGTATAGCAGCCAGTTCGGCCGCTCTTTCAGTTTTATTGGCCGAGGGGATTGGTGATACCGTGCGTGTTTCTTTGACCCCCGAACCAGGGGCTCCGCGTTCTCGTGAGGTAGAGGTGGCCCGGGAGCTTTTGCAAGCGATGGGCCACCGGTATTTTGCGCCCAGTGTGACCAGTTGTCCTGGCTGTGGCCGTACCGAGGGCGCCTTTTTTCAACAGCTAGCAAAAGATATTCGGCAGCATGTATCGGTCAGAATGAAGGAGTGGGCCAATAAATATCCTGGAGTTGAAAGGCTTAACATAGCGGTCATGGGTTGCGTGGTGAACGGGCCGGGGGAGAGCCGGCACGCGGATATAGGGATCAGCCTGCCCGGCAAGTTCGAGGATCCGGCGGCTCCTGTTTATATTGAAGGAAAAAGGGTCGGGACATTAAGGGGTGATCAGATAAAGACTGATTTTGTTGCTTTGCTGGAAGAATATATAGACAGAAAGTTCAATAAGAATTTATAAAAGCACGTTTTTTGCGAACGTGCGTTTTTCAAATAACACGTATTCCTTATATCCTGCCGCCATAGCCCATTCGCGTCCTTTGTCAAAGTCACGTCCGACATCTCCCGGATCATGAGAATCTGATCCGAACGTTATGGGGATCCCTTTCTCGCAGTAAAGTCTGAGGTGCTCCTGCGAGGGGTATATTTCTTTGGCTGGTTTACGCAATCCAGAGGTGTTGATTTCAATGACGACACCCGTTTTTTTGAAGACGCGCGCATTCTCCTCGATCTCCGCCCGCATATCCTCCGTGGGGTGAAAGTCGAATTTTTTCACCAGATCGACATGGCCCAAGATGTCAAACATGCGTGACAAAGCGCTTTTTCTGAGCAATCTGTAGTATTCCCGATAGACGTCGTTTACATCGCGGTTGTCCCATTCTTTCAATTGTATCGGGTCATCGAATCCCCACTTCTCGAGGAAGTGAACGGACCCAATGACATAATCATAAGGATATGTCGCAAGCAAGGACTTGGTCCGATCCTCATATCCGGGCATATAATCGGCTTCTATGCCTACGCGTATGATCAATTGATCAGCGAATTCAGCGCGGACGCTCTCGACCATGTGATGATAGATGGGCAGTTGCGAATGGTCCATAGTGATGGACGCGTCTTTATGGCTGAAAAGAGGGGCATGGTCCGAAAAGCCTATTTCTGATAGACCTATATTAACGGCATGTCTGGCATAATCCTGCGGTTCGCCGGAAGCATGTCCGCATAAAGCTGTGTGGATATGGTAGTCAGAAATAATCATGGGCGCTTTTACTCCTTTATATTGTTGGATTATAACAAAGTCGGCCCAGTACACACTTTTTTTTAATAATAATATTTAACATCTTTGAGGTCTCCCAGTGGCTCGTTATCTGAATTAACAAGACACCGGACGTTAATGGACCCGATTACCTTGAGTGAGCTCGGCAATTCTGTAGAAATTTTCAAGCATATTTTTCTGTCTTTGACGACATGGGGAGGTCATGTTATCATCGGAAAATCTTAAAGGAGATTACGATGAAAGATATGGAGAGTATTTATAGGGCGCTATTAATATCTATTGGAGAGAATCCGGAGAGGAATGGCCTTAAGGCGACCCCCAAGCGAGCGGCCGGAGCTTTCCAATATCTGACGGCTGGCTACGCTCAGGATATAGATAAGGTTATTAATAAGGCTATCTTTGAGTCCGACAATGATGAAATGATAATTGTTAAGGATATCGAGCTTTATTCTTTGTGTGAGCATCATCTTTTGCCTTTTCTGGGTAAATGTCATGTCGGTTACATACCTCACGGTAAAGTCATAGGGCTTTCCAAAGTGGCTCGAATAGTGGATGTTTTTGCCCGTCGCTTGCAGATACAGGAGAATTTGACCAAGCAGATAGCTGATACGATAATGAAAGCTACTAATGCCAGAGGAGTGGCAGTTGTTATAGAAGCACAACACTTATGCATGATGATGCGCGGCGTAGAGAAGCAGAATTCGGTCATGAAGACGTCATGTATGTTAGGGGTATTCCGGTCCCAAATATCTACTAGAAATGAGTTCCTCAGTCTTATTAAATGAAAAATAAGATCCGCCCTGCAGCCTTGATAACCGGCTCAGCCCGACGTATTGGGCGCGCCATGGCCCTTGCATTGGCTGAGGATGGTTTTGACATAGCCCTGCATTACAATAAGTCCTCAATAGCTGCGGCGAAGACGGCGAGAATGGTCAGAAGTTTGGGGGCGGCTTGTGATCTCTTCCCGGCGGATTTTGGCGTTGAAGGAGAAGCGAATCGCCTTATACCTGTCGTAACGAGGCGATTCTCCCGGCTAATGGTATTGGTTAATTCAGCTTCAGTCTTTGTTCCTTCCGGCTTGGGGGCGGAAGACATGTTACTTCTGGAAGAACATATGATGGTGCATGTAAAAGCTCCTTGGGTATTGGTGTCGGAATTCGCAAAGCTGGCAAGGCGGGGTGTCGTTATCAACTGTCTGGATACGAAAGTTTCAAGTAACGCTAATGATTTTGGAGCTTATCTGTTGTCTAAAAAGACACTTGCTGAATTGACCAAAATGCAGGCTGTTCATTTTGCGCCCAATTTACGGGTAAATGGCATTGCGCCAGGACTGATTCTCAAGCCAGAGGCGAAAAAACCGGGTTATCTGAGGCAAAAAGCCGCCTGCGTTCCCTTAAAGCGTCATGGTAACGTTGGAAATGTTATTCAAGCTCTCCGATTCTTGATAAATGATGACTTCGTCACAGGCCAGATCCTCTATGTTGATGGGGGAGAGCATTTATTATAATAATACAATTTTACTTTTATAAAAGATTTGTAGATCATCTTTGGTTATTTTAGGCCGGAGTTGTTTTCTATCTATTAAGGGGTGACGCATGGCCATAATTCAGATCAGAGATCTTTCTTTGCGTGCCATCATAGGGGTACAGGATTGGGAGCGGAAGAAGCAGCAGGATCTTCTTATTAATATTAGCATTGAATATGACGCCGAGAAGGCCGCCAAGACTGATGATATAAGAAATGCGGTGGACTATAAGGCTATTAAGCAGAATGTGGTTAAGTTGGTTGAGTCATCGAATTTTAATTTAGTAGAAAGGTTGGCGCAGGGGATCTTGGATATAACCATGGAGGACCCCAGGGTTATGTCAGCCACGGTCACGATCGACAAGCCTAACGCTCTTCGTTTTTCCCGTTCCGTAGCGGTAACCATGACGGCACGAAGATCATGAATGTTGCCGTTGTCTCCATAGGATCAAATATCTCGCCTGATGCCAATGTGCAAAAGGCCTGTGAGCGGCTCAATAAGGAATTTATTGTCAGGTCGGTCTCATCTTTTGTAAGGACCAAACCGCTAGGTGGGGTTCCTCAGCCGGATTTTACGAACGGCGTTATCTTGCTCGAGGTCGATATCGGTATTGAGACATTAAAAGCCAGGCTTAAATTCATCGAAGCTGAGCTCGGACGTCAGGAGCGTGATAATAAGTGGGGGCCGCGCGAGATAGATCTTGATGTGCTTATTTGGAACGGCCAGGTGGTTGATCAGGATTATTACGAAAGAGATTTTCTTCAAAATGCCGTCCGAGAGATCCTTCCTGGTTTAAACTCGGGGAGAGCTTGATATGGGAGGGTTTATTTCTTGGCTTTTCATTCTTTTTCCCCTTGCTGAAGTTTATCTGCTGATCAGAGTCGGTTCGCGCATTGGTTTTTGGGATACTGTTTTCCTTTTGATCCTTTCAGCTATATTGGGCGCGTATCTGGCAAAGGTCCAAGGGAAGATAGCTTTACAGCGGATCCAGTCATGTTTGATGGAAGGTCGTCTCCCTACTAAAGAGATGGTGGATGGGGTATTGATCTTTGTGGGGGGGATTTTATTTCTTTTACCAGGCTTTATCAGCGATATATTGGGCATGCTTTTGATCTTCCCTCCAACGCGTTTTTTGGTTCGCGAGCTTGTTTTAATGAGAATGCGGGATAGGATTTCCAAGGGAGAACAGACTGCTGTCAGGAAGGGAAAAACAGAATCGAGCCCTCGGAAGACGTTTGGACGTGATGGAGCTGAAGACGCCGAGATAATCGAGTGAATATTTGCTATTTCGCCTAAATTTTCCTTGCAAAGGCACTTTTTATTGATACGATATACACTGCTTTTTCAGGTTAGGTAAAAAATATGCGTCTCAAAGATGAAATAGCTTTCATTACTGGATCAGCCCGCGGGATCGGTCGCGAGATAGCGGAAGTCTTTGCGCGGGAAGGCGCTTTAGTTATCATCTCTGACATAAAGGCTGAGGATTGCCAGGTTACAGCTCAGGAGTTGGAGTCAAAAGGATATAAGGCAGATTCTTTTGCATGTAATGTAACGAATTTACAAGATGTTGAAGGCGTTGTCGCGAAGGTCATGGAAAAATATGGCCGCATTGATATCCTGGTGAACAATGCCGGTATCACCAGAGATAATCTTTTTCTGCGGATGAAGGAAGAGGACTGGGATTCTGTTATATCGGTAAACCTTAAAGGGACTTTCAACGCCTGCAAGTCTGTTTCACGGGCCATGCTTAAAGCGCGTAAAGGTAAGATAATCAGTATTGCATCTGTAATAGGAGTCATGGGGAATGCCGGCCAAGCCAATTATGCTGCCAGTAAAGCGGGTGTTATAGCGCTTACAAAGTCATTAGCTCGGGAATTAGCTTCGCGCAGTATCAACGTAAATGCTGTCGCGCCAGGATATATCAAGACTGCGATGACCGATAAGCTTTCAGAGGACGTAAAAGCCAAAATTCTTGAACAGGTGCCTTTGAGCCGAATGGGGACCCCGACAGACGTTGCTAATGTCTGCCTCTTTTTAGCGTCCAAGGAGGCGGATTATATCACAGGCCAGACCATCATTGTCGATGGCGGTATGGTCATGTATTGATCAGTCAATAGAATAAGAGAACGGAAGTGAAAAAAGGAGGATCTTTCATGGCTGTTACAGACAAGGTCAAATCTATCATTGCGGAGCAGTTGGGTGTCAAGATCGAGGAGGTGACTCCGGAGGCGTCTTTTATAGATGACCTGGGTGCCGATTCTCTCGACATAGTTGAGCTGATCATGGCTCTTGAAGAAGAGTTCAATATCGAGATCCCTGATGAGGATGCTGAGAAGATCATCAAGGTCGGTGACGCCGTTAAGTATATCGAGGGCAAGGCAAAGGCGTAGTCCTTCCGGGTAATTCCAATCTGGTTTCGACATATGCCCCGACGGTTCTGTCGGGGCGAAATCTTTATACAGGATTGTGTCGTTATGAACAAAAGACGTGTGGTTTGCACAGGTATTGGAGTCGTTTCTCCGGTAGGCATCGGAGTTGATAATTTCTGGGGCTCGCTTGTGGGGGGTAAATCCGGCGTCGGCCCGATAACAAGGTTCGATGCCACTAAGTTCGATACCAGGATAGCGGCTGAAGTGAAGGGTTATAATCCTGAGGCTTATTTCAACCCCAAAGATGCAAGAAAGATATCTTTGTTCTGCCAGTACGCTATAGTCGCTGCCCGTGAAGCTGTTGCGAACGCAAACTTTAAGATGTCAGAAACTGATCCTAACCGTGTCGGTGTGGTGATCGGTTCCGGCATCGGGTGCATAAGATCGGCAGAGGAAGAGTACCAGAAATTCATAGATAAGGGCCCAGGAAGGATATCACCTTTTTTCATACCTAAAATGATAATCAACGAGGCAGCTGGACATGTGTCCATTGATACTGGTGCCAGAGGACCGGCCACTTGTTCTGTCACGGCCTGTGCGACAGGTACGACCTGTATCGGCGATGCTTTTAAGATGATCCATTATGGGGAAATCGATGTGGCCTTCGCCGGCGGTGCCGAAGCGGCTATTTCTGTTCTCGGGATTGGCGGATTCTGTGCCCTGAAGGCACTATCTACTTGTAATGATGAGCCGGAGAAAGCTAGCCGCCCCTTTGATAAGGATCGCGATGGATTTATCATGGGGGACGGAGGATGTGTTGTGGTTCTCGAAGCTTTGGAACATGCTCAAAAACGAGGAGCTAAAATATTGGCTGAAATTGTCGGTTTCGGTCAGACTTCGGATGCCTTTCATTCAACCGCCCCTGAGGATTCAGGGGTGGGGCCTGCACGTGCAATGGTAGAGGCGGTAAAGTGGGGTGGTTTAAGAATGGAGGACGTTGATTATATTAATGCACACGGCACATCAACATATTTGAATGATAAAATTGAAACTTTGGCAATTAAGAAGGCCTTTGGTGACTATGCTGGAAAATTGGCTGTCAGTTCAACCAAGTCAATGACCGGACACCTTTTAGGTGCCGCAGGTGCAGTTGAGTTCGCCGCTTGTGTTTTAGCCATACGCGATAATATAGTTCCACCGACCATTAATTATCAAACTCCAGACCCTGATTGTGATTTGGATTATGTCCCAAATGAGGCGCGTAGGATGGAAGTCAGATTGGCCATCTCCAATTCACTCGGTTTTGGCGGACATAATGCCACATTAGCAGTCAGAAAGTTCATGGATTAATCTTTTTAAAAGGATTTTAATATGAATTATTATAAAATTGCCCTTGTCCCTGGCGATGGTACTGGTCCGGAAGTCTTGAGAGAAGGGGTGAAAGTCCTTAAGGCTGTCTCTCAGAAATTCGCTTTTAAACTGGAGACCGCGGATTATGATTTCGGCGGAGAACGGTATTTGCGTACCGGAGAAGTTTTGCCGGTCAATGCTATCAATGAGCTAAAGACTTTTGACGCTATTTTCTTAGGGGCAATAGGCCATCCTGATGTCAAACCTGGCATTTTGGAAAAAGGCATCCTTTTAAAGCTGCGATTTGATCTCAACCAATATATTAATCTTCGCCCAGTTCAGCTTTTGGATGAGCGTTTTTGCCCTTTAAAGGGCAAGGGGCCGGCAGATATTGATTTTACTGTCGTGCGAGAGAATTCTGAAGGTTTGTATAAAGGTATGGGCAGTTTTGAAAATAAGGGGACCAAGGATGAGATAGCTATCCAGATCTCGCATAACACGCGTTTTGGCGTTGAGCGTTGCTTGCGTTATGCTTTTGAATATACGAGAAAATATGGCCGCAAGAAAAAGCTTACTCTATGCGGAAAAACAAATGTATTGACCTATGCTTTTGATCTGTGGGAGCGGACATTCAATGAGCTCGCCAAGGAATATTCTGATATTAAGACCGATTATGCGCATGTCGATGCTACGACGATGTGGTTTGTGAAGAACCCGGAGTGGTTTGACGTGATAGTGACGGATAATATGTTCGGTGACATCATTACGGATTTGGCGGCCATGATACAAGGTGGTATGGGGATAGCCGCAGGTGGTAACATAAATCCGGATGGGGTGTCCATGTTCGAGCCGATAGGCGGTTCAGCCCCGAAGTATACCGGAAAGAATGTCATTAATCCGCTAGCTGCGATAGCGGCTGGGGGTATGTTGTTACGCGAGATCGGTGAGAATGAAGCGGCCGGAGCAGTCGAAAAATCTATCCGTACTGTTGTTACTACCAAGATAAAGGATTTGGCAGCTGGGAAGATGGGGTATTCGACTACGGAAGTTGGGGACCTGGTTGTTAAACATCTGTAATTAATATGTTTTAAGGAGCTTGTTATGAAGAAGTATGTCGTCGCTATTTTAGGTGCTCGTTCAGCTGTTGGGCATTGTATGTATGACATAGTAAAAGAACGTAACTTCCCGATCGGGGAATTGCGTTTAATTTCCCCTAGCGGCGCGCAGGGAGAAATGCATGGTCTGCCATTGCTACCGCTTAATGAAGATGTATTTAAGGGAGTGGATGTGGTCTTAAGTTCCCCCGGGGCAGATATAAGCAAAGTATGGTCACCTGTGGCGGCCAAGGCCGGTGCGGTTGTGATTGATAATACGAGTCAATTCCGTATGGATAAGGATGTCCCTCTTGTCGTCCCAGAGGTAAACCCGGAAGATGTTAAGTGGCACAAGGGCATTATTGCCAATCCTAACTGTTCGACCATCCAAATGGTGGTGGCTTTAAAGCCGTTACATGATTACGCAAAGATCAAACGTATCGTTGTGTCCACATATCAGGCCATTTCTGGCGCTGGTTCCGAGGCTATCGAAGAGATGAAAAATCAGCTAAAAGGGGACATGTCTGCAAAAAAGTTGCCTTACCAAATCCTGCATAATTTAGTGCCGCAGATCGATGTCTTCCTCGATAATGGTTATACAAAAGAAGAAATTAAGATGGTCAAGGAAACCTGCAAGATAATGCATGATGACGGTATTAAGGTCACTGCCACTTGTGTCCGGGTCCCTGTTTTTAATGGGCATTCAGAATCGGTCAATATTGAGACTGAAAGAAAGTTGACTCGCTCAAAGGCCATTGAATTATTATCTAAGGCGCCGGGTGTCAAGGTCGTGGATGATCCGGCGAATAAACGCTATCCCATGCCCATGGATGCCAGCGGGAAAGATGATACTTTTGTCGGGCGCATACGAGAAGATGAGACTATAAAGAACGGTCTGAATATGTGGGTTGTATCGGACAATCTTAGAAAAGGAGCGGCTCTTAATGCCGTCCAGATAGCCGAGGGTCTTGTTGGGTACGGAATGATTTAAGTCCCGCCATCTTGCCCATTCTCTCCGTCATGGGATAAACTCTTAAGGGCTGATTATTAATTTTTTTGCATGATTTCCGCCATTTTTGTTCGGATGGACGCTCTTATATAGGATTATTGATGCCCATGAGCACTTTTAAGCTGACCATCGAATATGATGGTACTAGTTTTAACGGTTGGCAAATCCAGGCTAACTCGAAAAGCACTGTACAGGCTAAGATCGAGGAAGCTCTTTCGAGGATTTTCAAGAAGAAGCGTGTGGTATTGGTCGGTGCCGGTCGTACAGATAGAGGTGTGCATGCGCGGGGGCAGGTTGCTCATTTCCGTGCCGATACAAATATGTACCTAATGGAAATAAGGCAGGCTTTGAATTACAACCTGCCTCGAGAGATAGTGGTCGTTGATGTAGAACAGGAGAGCGATGATTTTCACGCCCAACTGGATGCTAAATGGAAGACTTATTCTTATATCGTTTTGAATCGCCGTTACCCGTCGGCCCTGGAGCGCAACCGATGCCTTTTTTTTCCGCGCAAAGTCAATATCTGTTTAATGAAGAGGGAGGCGCTTGAACTGGTCGGCAAGAAGGATTTTAGTAGTTTTGCCAACACGGATCGTTCGCGTTCCGGGCATGCTGTCCGTACTTTAAAGGAATTCGATGTGCGCAAGAAAGGGGATTTCATAGTATTTAATGTTAAGGCTGATGGTTTTTTGTATAAGATGGTCCGCAATATGGTCGGAACCATTTTAGAGATAGGGGCTGGGCGATTCCCCCCGGGAAGCATCAGGAAAATGCTAAAGAGCCGTGATCGACGTTGCGCCGGTGTGGCCGTTGCCCCGCAGGGGCTATACTTGGAAAAAGTCGAGTATTGACGAGGAAGATTTTGTGTTGACAATTAGGAAGCGGATGATATACTTTTGACTCATTTAATAATTAACTTAATTAAAAGAGATAGTTATGGCAGTCCAAAGGACTTCAATCCCCAAAGAGAATCAGATCCAGAAACGTTTTTTTCTAATAGACGCCGAAGGCAAGACGCTTGGTAGGCTCGCGGCCAGGGCAGCGGCAATTATTCGGGGTAAGAATAAGCCCACTTATACGCCGCATCTGGATACGGGTGATAATTTGATAATAATTAATGCTGAAAAGATACAGGTAACTGGCAATAAAGCAAATGATAAGTTCTTTGATAGGTATTCAGGGTATCATTCAGGTTTAAAAAGTTTACGTTATTCAGATATGATCGCTAAACACCCAAAAAAGGTTCTGCAGTTGGCTATTAATAGGATGATTCCGAAGACCAAGCTGGGGGACCGTTTAAAAAATAAACTCTATATTTATGTCGGGGCGGAACATCCGCATAAGGCCCAAAAACCAATTGCTTTAGAAATTTAATTTTCGGAGGTTGGCTAGGAATGGTCGAAGTTGTCAAATACATTGCTACTGGTAGAAGAAAAACATCCATCGCTCGGGTTATTTTAACACCGGGTAGCGGTAAAATTCAGGTGAATGACCGCGGTTTTGAGGAGTATTTCTCGCGCGAAACTGACCGGATTCAGGCCTTAACCCCACTCAGGCTTGCTAATTTATTAAATAAGTTTGATATAGATATAACAGCCAATGGTGGGGGGATTACTGGACAGGCTGGAGCCCTTAAGATGGCTATATCTAGAGCGCTCACAATGTTTGACTCCAATACCCGTTCGGTTTTAAAGAAAAACCTTTGTCTAAGGCGTGACTCCCGCATGAAAGAGCGAAAGAAGCCCGGTCAGAAGGGGGCTCGTCGTAGATTCCAGTGGGTTAAACGGTAATTTCCGACGATAAATATTAGCTTTTCCGCCGAGTAAGAGAGCCTATTCCTTCAAAAGTTTTATTGACGGGGTAGGCTTTTTCCTTTAATATACCAACCATAATTAAAAAATTTTATAATATGATAAAAGTCGGTATCGTCGGAATAAGTGGATATTCGGGTAAAGTGCTTCTGGATATACTTCTAAAACATCCAGAGGTGTGCGTTTCCTATGTGGCTGCCAAGACAACAACCGGGCCGGTAGATACTATCTGGCCGGAGTTCAAACGCCGGACTTCTCTGATCTGCGAAAAGTATGATCCCCGGATGGCGGTAGAGAAGGCCGATCTTTTCTTTCTAGCCCTACCGCATACTGAATCTATGAATTCCGCAGGGCATTTGCTTGCCAAAGGGAAGAGGGTTATTGATCTAAGTGCTGACTATCGTATCAAGAAACCATCTTTGTACGAAAAGTGGTACCATGTTGCACATTGTGATCGGCAGAATTTATTAAAAGCTGTATACGGTTTGCCGGAAATATATAGAGCTAAGATACGCAAGGCCGTTCTTATAGCTAATCCGGGTTGT
Source organism: uncultured Planctomycetales bacterium (assembly GCA_964438075.1). Classification (GTDB taxonomy): domain Bacteria; phylum Omnitrophota; class Gorgyraeia; order Zapsychrales; family Fredricksoniimonadaceae; genus JAAXVU01. The sequence goes on along the minus strand of CAYTIW010000009.1, from coordinate 37,041 downwards.
TATCCCACAGCGGCTTTGCTGGCGTTGGCTCCATTGGTTTCTATTCATTCTAAAGTAGTCCAGGATGTAATTGTGGATGCGAAATCGGGTGCTTCCGGAGCCGGTAAGAAGGTTGTCGAAGGATTTATGTTTTGTTCTGTTAACGAGAATTTTAAAGCTTACCGGGTCTTGGACCACCAACATACCCCGGAGATAAATGAATATTTGAGTTATTTCGCCGGGAGAAAGATATCGGCCACTTTTGTGCCCCATTTATTGCCAATTGATTCCGGGATATTAGAAACTATTTATGTGAAACTAAGTGTCAAGATTTCGCCAGTGGCATTGGAAAAGCTTTATCATAAATTTTATAAAACAGAGCCTTTTGTCAGGGTGCTCGATAAGGGTCAGCAACCTGAAATCAGGAATATCATTAGAACGAACTTTTGTGATATCGCCCCGTTAGTAAGCAAAGACGGGAAGCTGGTCGTTATAACCTCGGCCATTGATAATCTGGTAAAGGGAGCATCGGGTCAGGCTGTCCATAACATGAATATAATGTGCGGGTTCGAAGAAACAACGGGACTTCTATGAGGATATTGAAAGGCGGGGTCACAACACCCAAGGGATTCCAAGCTAACGGATTCTGGGCCGGGATCAAACGTTCCGGTAAGCCGGATTTAGGGCTTATATATTCAGAAAGCCCTTGTACGGCGGCTGCAGTTTTTACTAGGAATTCTGTAAAAGCAGCCCCGATCTCTGTTTGCATGAAACATATAAAGCGCGGTGATTGTCGTGCGGTCGTGGCAAACAGCGGCAACGCGAATTGTTTTACCGGAGAATACGGGTACAAGTACGCCCAAAGGACTTGTGAAATAGTAGGAGAAGCTCTGGGCTTGGCGGGCCGGCAGGTTTTAGTCATGTCCACTGGTATCATCGGGCGGCCTTTCCCATTTGAGAAGATCAAAGAGGCCATACCAGCTTTGGTCAAAGGTCTGAGTCCTAAAAAGGGCAGCAATTTTGCCAAAGCCATCATGACCACCGACTTGAAGGATAAGCAGATCGTGGTCCAATTTGATATCTCAGGCAAGACCGTAAGTATCGGTGGTTGCGCCAAAGGGTCTGGGATGATCGAGCCCAATATGGCCACAATGTTGGCTTGCGTTACTACGGATGCTGCGATCAGCCATTCAATGCTAAAGTTGGCGTTAAAAAGAGCGGTTGATGTGTCTTTTAATTCAATTTCTGTTGATGGTTGTATGAGCACCAATGATACGCTGATTATCTTAGCCAATGGACGGGCAGAGAACGTCGAGATCGCATCATTGGGCCCGGACTTTGAGATATTCTGCGAGGCTTTGCAGCATGTTTGCCTTAAACTTGCCAAGGATATTGTGATAGATGGAGAGGGCGCGGAACGTTTCTTTGAGATCAATATCACTGGAGCAAGGACGGATAAACAGGCCAAAGAGGCAGCTAAGAAAGTAGCTAATTCCAACTTGGTTAAGACAGCTGATTATACGGACAATCCCAATTGGGGGCGTGTAGCTCAAGCTATCGGCGCCTGTGCCTTTGGCGTTACCGAGAATACTCTAAAGATAGATTTTTCGGTCAAGAAAAATACCATCTATATCAATGCTGATTTAGGCTTGGGGAAAGGCAAGGCGACTGTTTATACCTGTGATCTGACCCACGGGTATATTGACATCAATGGAAGATATAATTAAAAAAGCCGGTGTTCTGGTTGAGGCGATACCATACATTCATGAATTCCGCCGTAAGATTTTTGTGATCAAGTACGGCGGCAGTATCCTGCATAACGATGCTATACGCCGCGGCGTACTTGAGGACATAGTTTTTTTGAGTTTTGTTGGCATAAGGATCATTCTGGTCCATGGCGGCGGCCCGAATATTTCTAACCGTTTAAAAGAGATGGGCATCAAGCCGGAATTTCACAACGGGATACGTGTTACCGATGCTCAGACGTTGCAGGTGGTGATCAAGGAGTTGGACGAGATCAATGACCAGATCGTAAAAGAGCTGAAAAGCCTGGGGGGGGATGTGACAGGCCTGGATGGCGATGAGCACATCATCCACGTCGAGAAGAAGCAGTCGGAACGTGACCTGGGTTACGTCGGGACGATAACTAACATCGAATTCAAGAGGTTGGCACGGCATGTACGTATGGGCCGCATAACGGTCGTGGCGCCTTTGGGTGAAAGTATAGAATTGCAACCACATAATGTGAATGCCGATGAGGTTGCATCGGCGATAGCTTCCTCCATGCGGGCGGAAAAATTCGTGCTTTTGACGGATGTCCCGGGAGTCCTCCGTGATCCCCGCGATCCGAAAACTTTGTATTCTACATTGACTGTTTCTGAAGCGTTGAAGCTTAAGAAAGAGGGTATTGTATCTGGTGGTATGATCCCAAAGGTCGACTCTTGTCTTGAGGCTTTGAGTGGCGGTATCCCGAAAGCCCACATTATCGATGCCAGCCAGGAACACGCTCTTCTTTTGGAAATATTCACTGATAAAGGTGTCGGGACGCAATTTATCCAGGGGTAAGTGTGGCGCTGTTCGTCGGGAGGATCAAGGGAACGGCGCGTAAACGAGGGCCAATCGTTTCTTATGACTAAAAAAGAGATTTTTGAAAATTATGATCGATTCATTTTGTCCACTTATAGCCGTACGCCTATAGTGTTGGTAAAAGGCAAGGGATCGGTGGTGACGGATATTGACGGGAAGAAATATCTGGATTTTTTCCCGGGTTGGGGCGTATCTAACGTCGGGCATTGTCATACCAAGGTCATGTCCGCAGTGCGCGACCAGGTGGGGAAGCTGATACATGTGCCGAATAATTATTACCACCCGAACCAGGCCAAGCTGGCCCGTGAACTGGTACGTAATGCTTTTGACGGCAAAGTGTTCTTTTGCAACAGCGGGGCTGAGGCTAATGAGGGAGCCATAAAGTTATCGCGGATATTTGGCGAAAGCAAGCGTCATGAGATCATCACTGCCCTTAATTCATTCCATGGACGTACCATGGGCGCCTTGGCCGCTACGGGGCAGACCAAATATCAGCATGGCTTTGAGCCTTTGGTGCCCGGATTCAAGCATGTGCCGTTCAATGAGATTGAAGCCTTAAGGGCTGCGATGACCGACAAGACTGTTGCGGTCATGTTCGAACTGGTCCAGGGTGAAGGGGGCATCAATGTGGCGTCGGTTGATTATGTGCGCGAAGTCCGTAGATTGTGTGATGAAAAAAAGCTCCTGATGATCATTGATGAAGTCCAGACAGGTTTCGGCCGCACAGGCGCGATGTTCGCCTACCAGCACTATGGTATTGTGCCCGACATCATGACCATTGCCAAGGGGTTGGGCGGTGGCTTGCCCATTGGTGCCATGCTGGTACGGCGCACTATTGCCCATTTGTTAAAGCCGGGTATGCATGCTTCTACATTTGGTGGAAGCCCTATAGTATCCAAGGCCGCTTTGGGGGTTTTTCAAGCCATCCATAAGGATAAAATGATCAGTAACGCTAAGAAGATGGGCGCTTATATAATGGAAAGGTTGAATTCTCTGAAACTGAAGCAGCCCTTAATCCGTGAGGTGCGGGGGCTCGGGCTTATGATAGGTGTGGAGCTCAAAGTAGAAGGTAAGGCTGTTTATGAGGACTGCCTTGGGCGCGGCCTTATGATCAATTGTACTCACGGGAATGTCTTGAGGATCATGCCGGCTTTGAACGTCACGAAAAGGCAGGTGGACAGAGCGTTAGACATTCTGGAAGCCGCGTTGTCAAATTTTAAGGCGTGACTGGCACAAGAGGTGGCTGATGGAAAAACGTGATTTTATTTCACTTAAAGATATTACGCCAGCCGAGATAAAGGGTCTATTGGATTTGTCCAGGAAGCTGAAGCGGGATGGATCTCAATGCCGGGACGATCTGAAAGGCAAGACCTTTGCGCTTATTTTTCAGAAGCCGTCCAACCGTACTCGCGTGTCGTTCGAGACCGGTATATTCCAGTTGGGTGGGAGTACTATTTACCTGGGATCGGATGATATAAGCCTGGGCAAGCGCGAGCCGACTTCAGATGTGGCGCTGACTTTGTCGAGGTTCGTTCACGGTATTGTGGCCAGGGTCTTTGACCATCAAGATATCCTTGATCTGGCGCATTACGCGAAAGTCCCGGTGATCAACGGGCTTTCGGACCTTTCGCATCCTTGCCAGGCTTTGGCGGATATGCTGACAGTTGAAGAGCGCTTCGGCAAGCTCAAGAGCTTGAAGATGGCTTACGTCGGGGACGGGAATAACGTATGCAATTCTTTGATCTTGGCATGTGCTAAGACCGGAGTCGATCTGTACATAGCCACACCGGAAGGTTATGAGCCGGACCCTGGTTATGTTAAGCTCGGCCAGGAGGCAGTAAGGGATTCCGGATCCCAATTCGTAATAACACGTTCAGCCGAGGAAGCTGTCCGTGGTGCGCAAGTTATATATACCGACACCTGGATCAGCATGGGGCAGGAAGAAGAAGCCAAAGAACGTTTGAAAGATTTTGTGGGCTATCAGATAGATGATAAGCTGGCAAGTCTTGCCGATAAGGATTTTATTTTCATGCATTGCCTCCCGGCCCATCGCGGCCAAGAGGTCTCGGAGAAAGTGATCGATGGCCCGCATTCGGTTATTTTTGATCAAGCTGAGAACCGTTTGCATGTGCAGAAAGCCGTATTGATCTCCTTGTTCGCGTCCACAACAAATAATATATTTTGAGCGAAGGGGTTTTTTATCCCTGTCGTTGCGCCCAGAAAGGTCTGTATCATGAAAAAAGTAGTGCTTGCTTATTCCGGAGGATTGGACACGTCCTGCATCATACCTTGGTTAAAGGACAGAGGATATGACATCATCGCTTTTGTCGGCGATGTAGGGCAGGGCGATGACATGGACAAGGTCAAGTCCAAGGCGCTTAAGTCTGGCGCTTCCAAGGTATATTGTGTCGACCTAAAAAAGGAACTGATCGAAGATTTCGCTTTTCCGGCTTTGAAGGCCGGGGCTCTGTATGAAGGCAAATATAATTTAGCCTGTGCCTTGTCCCGCCCTCTCATAGCTTACCATCAGGTCGAGGTCGCCCGTAAGGAGAGAGCGGATGGGCTGGTGCATGGTTGCACCGGTAAGGGCAACGACCAGGTTCGTTTTGAGGTCACATATCGTCTTATGGCGCCTAAGATGGAGGTGCTCGCGCCGGTCAGGGTGTGGGAGTTCAAGTCCCGTGATGAAGAGATCGATTATGCCAAGGCTAAGGGCATACCGGTTGTTGCCTCGAAAAAGAAGCCTTATAGTATAGACACAAATGTCTACGGACGGGCTATGGAAAGCGGTGTTCTGGAGGATCCTATGGCAGAACCTCCGGAAGATATATTCGCCCTTACCGTCGATCCAAAGGATGCCCCTGACAAGCCGGGATATGTAGAGATAGAATTTACCAAGGGAGTCCCAACTGCTGTTAATGGTAAGAAGATGTCCCCGTTAACATTGGTAATTAGATTGAATGAGATCGTTGGCAAGCACGGTATCGGCCGTGTGGATATGATCGAGAACCGTCTGGTCGGGATAAAGTCAAGGGAGCTTTACGAGAACCCGGCCGGAGCTGTCCTGCATTTGGGTATCAGGGAGATCGAGAGTCTGGTCCTGGACCGTGACAGTCTGCGCTTCAAAGAGATACTTTCTCAGAAATATGCAGAATTGACATATAATGGCCTCTGGTGGACACCTTTAAAGTCGCAAATGGACGCATTCTTTAACAAATATCACGAGAATACTACTGGCACTGTGCGCATGAAGCTTTTCAAGGGGCAGGCGATGGTGGTGGGGCGTAAGTCGCCATGTTCGCGTTACAGTGAAAAGATGGCCACTTATGGTAAGGGCGATAAGTTCGACCAGTCGCTGGCGGAGGGGTTCATCAAACTTTGGACGGTGCCATTCCAGAAACATTCTTAATAAAGGACACTTGACGCTGGGCACCGTTCACTTGAAGGATCGCGTGGGGGGTGTCAAGAGCCTGGTGTCCCCTCACTAAAGGGGGGATAAATGGCTACTAAACTTTGGGGCTCACGTTTTACAGGGTCGCTGGGCAAACTCTCAGAGGACTTCACTTTCAGCATTGCTTACGACTCTAAATTAGCCTATTACGATTGTATTTCAAGCATTGCTCATGCCGAAATGCTGGGAGAGCAGGGCATCGTATCCCGTAAGGACTCCATTGAACTCGTAAAAGGCCTGCGCAAGATAATGTCCGATATCGAATCGGGCACGTTCCGTTATGACCCTGCTTCGGAAGACATCCATAGCGATATCCAGTCCAAGCTAAAGAAGATCATCGGGAAGCCGGCCGATCGTTTGCACACTGCTCGATCAAGGAACGACCAGGTTGTCACCGATGTGCGTTTGTACTGCCTGGACCATTTGAATAATATTATAACCCTTGTCGAAGGACTGCAGATTGCCATAATTAAGTTCGCTGATAATTTCAAAGACGTGCATGTTCCGGCGTATACCCATCTCCAGTCGGCACAAGTGGTGCTCTTAGCCCATCATATGCTGGCCTACGTTGAGATGCTGGAGCGTGATAAAGGCCGCTTTCAGGATGCGGCTCGGAGGACCAGCTTGAATACCCTCGGGGCTTGCGCTCTTTCCGGGACAACTCTTCCCATCGATCGCTCTTTGGTGACGCGCAAGCTTGGCTTGCGGGATACCGCGGCCAACAGCATGGATGCCGTGTCAGACCGCGATTTTATCATAGAGATAGTGTCGGATATCGCTATCACGGGCATGCACTTGTCCCGCATATGCGAGGACCTGATCATATGGGTCACTAGTGAATTTAATTTCATCAGCATCGACGATGCTTTCTGCACCGGCTCATCCATCATGCCGCACAAGAGAAACCCGGACGTCTTGGAGTTGGTACGGGGTTCGTCCTCGAAGTTCCCGGGGAGGCTGATAGAACTGCTGACCCTTATGAAGGGGCTGCCATTGACCTATAATCGGGACATGCAATTGGACAAGCCGGCCCTGTTCGATTGTGTGGAAACGATATCGGACATGTTGCCCTTGATGTCTCAGGTGTTCGGCGGAATAACGGTCAAGAGGGAGGTCCTTAAAGAGCGGGTCGCGGCAGAGCAGTTCTTTTCGGTGGACATATTGGATTATCTGGTCAAGAAAGGCATGTCGTACCGGGACGCACATGACACGGTAGGGGCCATGGTCAAGGAGTGCTTGGACCGCGGCAAAAAGATATCCGCGATGTCCTTGGGGGAATTAAAGCGCTATTCTATGCTTTTTGAGGACGACATAAAATACATGCTGAACGCCGAGGTTTCGGTGAAGGGCAAGCGGTCATCGGGATCGACCAATCCGCTCATGGTCCAGCAGCAGATAAACAAATGGAAGAAAAGATTGAAATAATGTACCGGCATCCGTTCCACGACTTTTATTACCAGAATGACGAGTTGTATTGCGAAGATGTTAAGGTTTCGCTCATCGCAGAGAAAGTCGGCACTCCGACATATATTTATAGCCATAACACACTGGTAGAGCATTTCCACCGTATTAAACAGGCCTTTGCCGAAGTGTCACCTGTCATCTGTTTCGCCATGAAGGCCAACAGTAATCTGGCTGTTTTGAAGGCTTTGGTCAACGAAGGGGCCGGTTTTGATATAGTTTCCGGCGGAGAACTGAAAAAGGCCAGGCTGGTCAAGGCTGATCCTAATAAGATCGCTTATGCTTCGGTGGGCAAGACCGATGAGGAGATAGTTGATGCCATTAAGGCAGGCATTCTGATCTTCAATGTGGAGTCGAAGCCGGAATTGGAGAATATTGATCGCATAGCAGGAAAGCTTAAGAAAAGAGTTCAGGTCGCTTTGCGCATAAATCCGGATGTCGACGCTCCCACGCATGAGAAGATCCAGACCGGAAGCTTGAAGAATAAATTCGGCATCGACCTCAGGACCGCGAGGTCGATATTCATGAATAGCGGGGTTTATAAGTTTGTTCAAATAAACGGTGTTCATATACACATCGGTTCGCAGATAATAAGTGGACGGCCTTTCATGGTTGCCATCGAAAAAGCGCTGTCTTTCATTGATATGCTTGAGGAAGAAGATATCGCAATCGATTATTTTGATATAGGCGGCGGTTTGGGGATAGTTTACAAGGATGAAACCCCTCAAACAGCCCAGGAGTACGCCGAAAAGGTCTTGCCGCTTATCAAGGGGCGGAAGTTCCAGCTGATTATGGAGCCGGGCAGGTTCATCGTGGGCAATGCGGGGATATTGGTGACCAAGAAGCTTTATCTAAAGGATAACGGTGTTAAGAAGTTCATGATCGTTGACGCCGGGATGAACGATCTTGTGCGTCCATCTCTGTATGGTTCGCACCACGAGATCCTTCCGGTCCGTAAGGCCAGGTCGCGCGGTGTGGTATGTGACGTGGTCGGTCCTATTTGCGAGAGCGGCGATGTTTTTGCGCATGACCGGGTGGTGGTAAATGTTCCTGACGGCGGCTACCTGGCCATTATGAGCGCCGGTGCTTATGGATATGCGATGTCGAGCAATTACAATGTTCGAGGCCGGGCGGCAGAAGTCATGGTCAGTGGGAAAAAATGGGCTGTAGTACAACAGCGAGAGACGTTCAATGATCTAATCAAAGGGTCCAATATCCCGGGGTTTCTACTATGAAAAAAATACCTTTTTACAAAATGCACGGAGCGGGGAATGATTTTATTGTGGTCGACCATCAGGCTGATCTTGATTACGGAGCACTGGCAAAGAAGGCATGCGATCGGCATATGGGGATCGGCGCTGATGGCGTCCTGGTCCTCGACAAGTCTAAAACATGTAATTACCGCATGCGGATTTTTAATGATGACGGGTCAGAGGCGGAAATGTGCGGGAACGGCGCTCGTTGCATGGCGTCATATATAGTTCACAAATATGCAGTCGTCCCGGAATCTTTTACTCTGGAGACGATGGCGGGGCCTATCCAGGCCACGGCCAGCGGAGAGATGGCATCGGTAAAGCTTTCCGACCCAAAGGATTACCGGCCTGATATAGAGATCCGTTTAGCGGATCAAAAGATCTACGGCCATTTCATCAACACCGGTGTCCCGCATGTGGTTATTTTCGTCCAGGGGCTGCAGGAAGTCGACGTCAATGATCTGGGCAGTGTCATACGCTATCATAAGGTCTTTGAGCCCAAAGGCACCAACGTTGATTTTGTTGAAAAAGTTAAGGAGGGCTATTTGACGCTTAGGACCTACGAGCGGGGCGTAGAGGCTGAAACTTTGGCCTGCGGCACGGGGAGCGTGGCTTCTGCGATCGTTGGTCACCTTTTGGGTTCTGATAAATTGGAGCCGGCTAAGGGGGCATTGATCAAGGTCGTGCCCAAGAGCGGAGAAATGCTGGACGTTGTGTTCGATCTGGACATCCAGGATAACAGACCAGTTATAACTAATGTATGGTTGAAGGGGAACGGGAAAATCATTTGTAAAGGGGAGTATTATTATGGAGTTTAAAGGTTCAATAGTAGCATTGGTAACGCCTTTTACCGAGCACGGAGTGGATGATTGGAAGCTGGCAGAACTTGTCGAGTTCCAGATCAAGCATGGCATCCAGGGTATTGTCCCTTGCGGAACTACCGGAGAATCGCCTACTTTATCGCATGAAGAGCATGATAGGGTCATAGAGATCACCGCGGACGCGGTGCGAAAAAGGGTGCCCGTCATAGCGGGAACGGGGTCCAATTCCACGGCTGAGGCTATACGGCTGACCCGACATGCTGAAGAGGCTGGGGCTGATGCGGCTCTGGTTGTAACGCCATATTACAACAAGCCAACTCAGGCGGGGCTTTATCTGCATTTCAAGGCGGTTGCGGATAGCGTCAAGATGCCGATTATCCTTTACAATATCGAAAGCCGTTGCGCTCGTAACATTGAGACCAGTACAATTAAGAAATTGGTGAAGGATTGCAAGAATATAATAGGTGTGAAAGAAGCGTCGGGCGACCTGGATCAGGCCAAGGCTGTTAAGGAAGCCTGCGGCAAGAAGTTCACCCTCCTTTCCGGAGATGATGCCCTAACTATACCTATGATGAAGCTGGGTGGCGTAGGAGTTATTTCAGTGGTCGCCAATATTGTGCCCAGGGAAACATCGGAAGTGGTGAATTTGATGCTCAAGGGCAAGATCAAGGAAGCGGAGGCGAAACAGGAAAAGCTGATGCCCCTGATCAAGGCCATGTTCATTGAAACCAATCCTATCCCGGTAAAGACAGCCTGCGGATTGATAGGTCTGTGTTCCCCCAGGGTCAGGCTTCCGATGTGCGAGATGGATACGCAGAATTTGGATAAGTTAAAGAAAGTTCTGCGTCAATATAATCTGATACAAGGGTAGGTGGTTATGATCAAGGTCGCAGTCGTCGGATGCATGGGGAGGATGGGGCAGCGTATCAGTGAACTAGCCTCTAAGAACAAGGATTTTCAATTGTATGCGTTGATCGAGAGCCCGACACGTCATGATGTCCCTGAAAGCCTATGCGGAGTGAAGATATCCCGTGACATAAATTTCATCAAGGGGGCGGATGTCTTGATCGATTTTACGATACCGGAAGTGACGGTTCAAAATGTCGATGCCTGCTTGAGGCATAGGGTCCGGATGGTAATAGGCACTACCGGACTCAATCCCGATCAATCCAGGAAGATCATGGACGCTTCCAGACAGCTGGGGATAGTACGTTCTGCCAATATGTCTGTTGGGGTTAACGTTATTTTCGGGCTTATTCGAAAAATGGCCGAAGCTTTGAAAGGGTACGATATTTCTATCACTGAAACGCATCACGTGCACAAAAAGGATGCTCCCTCAGGAACGGCTAATACCATGGCGGAGATTGTTGCCAATGCCACCCAGTTGCAGAAGGTGCCTATTGAGTCCATTCGTGAGGGGGAGGTCGTTGGTTACCATAAGATAACCTTTGACAGCGATCTGGATACGATCGAGTTGTCGCATAACGCCAAAACGCGTGACATGTTCGCTCAAGGAGCGCTGGTCGCGGCTAAATTCGTGGCTTACAAAGACAACGGTCTTTACAGTATGCAGGAAGTGTTGGGCCTGTCCTAGGGGACGGAGCAATTCGTTTCTCTTTTCAATGGGGTCCTCTTAATCCAGTAAGAAATATCAGCTTGAAAATATAGGACAACAGGAGGGCAAGGCAATGTCCTTAAGTTTAGAATTATCTGACCGGCTTAAACAATTACCGCCTTATCTTTTTGTAGAGATAGATAAAGCCCGGCGGGAAGCTGTTGCTCAGGGCCGCGATATAATCAACCTGGGTGTGGGGGATCCCGATCAGCCTACGCCTAGGACAATTATCGAGGCAATGAAAAAGGCCATGGACGATCCGGCTAATCATCATTATCCTTTTGACGCCGGGGTCCCTCAGTTACGCGTTGAGATAGCCAAATGGTTCAAGAGGCGTTTTAATGTGGAACTTGAACCGGGGAGTGAGATATATCCTCTTATCGGCTCCAAGGAGGGGTTGGCGCATTTCCCGCTCGCGGTGATCAACCCTGGAGACAGGGTGCTCCTGACCGACCCTGCTTATCCGGCCTATCAGGCGGCAGTGACCTTTGCAGGAGGCAAAATACATTATTTGCCGCTTAAGGCGTCTAATGGGTTCCTGCCTAAGATGGAAGATATCCTTCAGTATAAGAACCCCAAGGCCATAATCGTATGTTATCCCAATAACCCTACTTCGGCCGTAGCTGACCGTGCTTTTTATGAAAACCTGGTCAAGGTTTGTATAGAAAAGAACATGATGATAATCTCCGACCTGGCTTATTCGGAAGTATATTTTGATGGCATTAAGCCGCCCAGCATTCTGGAAGTCCCCGGTGCAAGAGATATCGCCATCGAGTTCCATTCTTTCTCGAAGACATATTACATGACCGGTTGGCGTCTGGGTTGGGCCTGTGGCAACCCGCAACTGGTTTCGGCGCTGGCGAAGGTAAAGTCGAATGTCGATTCTGGGGTTTTTAATGCCGTTCAGCATGCCGGTGTTGCCGCTCTTAATATTGATCCAGCCGAGATCGAAGACATGCGGAGTTGCTACCAGGAGCGTCGCGACGCTCTTATAAATGGTTTACGGGCGGTCGGTTGGAAGATAGAACCGCCCAAGGCCGCATTTTATGTCTGGGCCAAAGTTCCTTCCAAATTCCCTGACTCCATGACTTGTGCCAAGGCTTTTCTGGATGAGGCCGATATAGTGATCACTCCGGGCGTTGGTTTCGGTAAAAGCGGTGAGGGGTATGTGCGTATGGCTCTTACTGTCCCGGTTGAGCGCATACACGATGCAGTAGGTCGCATGGCAAAGGTATTGACTTGAGACGCCAGGATATGGGCATTCGTTAGGCGAAAATAATGTCCGGTGCTTCATAATCTGGTGACCTCTTCGGAGGACGGAGATTGTCGATCGTTTACCTTGGTTTAGGATCGAATCTGGGAGACCGCCAAAAGAATATCCTAGAGGCCGTTCGACGCCTGGATGCCTGCGGAGCCCATGCAATAAAACTATCTTCTATCATAGAGACCAGCCCTGCGGGAGGCCCCCCACAGGGTTTGTTTTTAAATGCTGTCCTGAAGGTGGAGACCAGCCTGCCCCCGCTGGACCTGCTCAAGACATGCCAGACGATCGAGGCTGAATTGGGACGCATTCGTGATGTCATCAACGGGCCCAGGACTATTGATATAGATATTTTGATGTACGATGAATTGGAAATGCTGACGCCTGACCTTGCCCTTCCACATCCAAGGATGAAGGACCGGGACTTTGTGATGCGGCCTTTGCGGGAGATCGCTCCGGAGTTATGTTGCCGTTCAGACAAGGGCAGATGATAGGCAGGTTTTAAGGAGATTATATGCCTGAAACTGATTTCGAGAAAGAAAGAAGGAGATTGCGTGAACTGGAAGGCAAGAATATAGCCAACTACTCAGTGTTATTATCTGAGTGGATAAAGGCCACCATGGATAATGTCCGTATCATGGTCATTTTGTCAGGGGCGGGCATTGGCTTGTTGGTATTGGTCATGATGGCCGGATGGGTGCATGCATGGTGGCGGCCGGTTATAGCTATCGGAGCTTTTTTGGGTTTTTTTTCTTCCTTGCTGCTGAGCATGGGGATATTGGAAAGGAATGCCGGTTATTTGTTGCAATCCATTAACGTGGGATCAGATAAAAGACTGGATCTGGAGAATTCCACCCAGGGTGGAAAGAAGCTTTTTTTCTTTGGGTGTCTGTGCCTGATCGTTTTAGGACTGTCCTCCGCTGAGGATCGCTTGGGCAAGGTGGACTATGTGGCCAAAAAGAAACAAGGTGTCGTTAAGGAACTGTCCTCCGGACAGGCGAATTTAACGCAGATGAACGATGGACAGGCTGTGGGCGCTACAAAGTATTCGTACGAGGTCGGAGGGAGCCTGCATCCTGGAGCGGATGCGGACGGGGCAAATATGGCCCCGGTCCGCAATGTTGTCCGAACGGCCCCTGTTACGGGGCGTGCCCGGGAAACTGAAAAAGTGCCCGGGAATGCCGGTAATTTCAGGTCGGGCCGGGCGCAGTGACCATGATCATTGCATGTTAGCAGATGTTTCATATGAAAATAATTAGGACCATTAAATCCTTGCGTCGCCATTTAACTCTGATCGGAGCCCGCGGCAGGTCTATTGGATTTGTGCCGACGATGGGTTATTTTCACTCCGGACATTTATCCTTGATGAGAAAGGCTAAGAAAGAGAACGGCATAGTGGTGGTGAGCCTGTTTGTCAACCCTATGCAATTCGGCCCCCGTGAAGATTTGGCGAAATATCCGCGCGACTTAGGGCGTGATGCGGCTATGGCCAGGGGGGAAGGGGTCGATATCCTGTTTGTTCCTTCGGTCGAAGAGATGTATCCGGGGCTTTCCGATATTAAGGGTGGGATGGCAACTATTGAGGTCCCCGTTGTTTCGGAAGGGCTTTGCGGCATGTCCCGGCCGGGGCATTTCCGCGGTGTGGCAACCGTGGTGGGGAAACTGTTGAATATTGTACGTCCAGACGCGATGTATCTGGGTCAGAAAGATGCTCAACAGGTCGCCGTGCTGAAAAAAATGGTCCGGGACCTTAATTTTTCGGTAAGAATAAGGGTGGGCAAAACCGTTCGTGAGCCAGATGGTTTAGCCATGAGCTCTCGCAATTCATACCTTTCCACGTCGGAAAGGAGCGAAGCCGCGTTGCTTTATGCTGCGTTAAGACGCGCTAAGAGCCTGGTGGCAAAAGGAGAGCTCGACGCAAAGAAAATAATTTTTGAAATAAAAAAGTTGCTTCTCGAGGGGACTGGTGCTAGTATCGAATATATTTCATGTGTTAGTGCGACGGACTTAAAACCTGTCCGTCGGATAAAAGGTGAAGTCTTGATCGCGCTGGCGGTCCGATTTCGTTCCGCACGTTTGATCGATAATATTGTCGTGACCTCAAAATGATGAAGCGAAGCGGTAAATTGAAGCTGGGAATAGTCGGGTGTGGGGCCATTGGCTCACGCATAGCCTTGAGCACAAAAAAGGAACTTAAGGCCCAGTTTATGGTCGGTGCGCTTTATGATATTGACGTTAACAAGATGCTTGTTTTGTCAAAGAATGTTAGCTCCCGCCGGGCAGTACAAACATCGATCAATTCATTGATACGGGCTTGTGACGTCGTGGTCGAATGTGTCAATACTGACGCTACTGTTGAGATAGTGCGAAAATCACTTCAGGCTAGAAAACCCATATTGGTTATGAGTGTGGGGCGTCTGCTTAATGAAAAGGAATTATTCCTTCTGGCCGAGAACAAACGGACGCCGATTCTTATACCTTCGGGTGCTATAGCTGGCCTGGATGCGATCAAGGCCGCCAGTTTGGCCGGGGATGTGTCGGTCACCCTTACCTCTCGTAAACCTCCTTTGGGTTTTGCCCATAATCAGTATCTTTTGTCGAAAGGCATATCTCTGGATGAGATAAAGGACGAGGCTGTGCTGTTTGAAGGGGAAGTCCATAAGGCGGTCGAACATTTTCCCCATAATATCAATGTTGCTTCGGCCTTGCAGATGGCCTGCGGCCCCGGCGTCGATCTAAAAGTCAAGATCATTGCCGACCCCAAGGTTTCTCGGAATACGCATGAGATCGTTCTGGAGGGGGCTTGCGGCCGCATAACCACTAAGACGGAAAACACTATCTGCCCGGATAACCCTAAGACCAGTTACCTTGCGGTGCTATCGGGGATACAAACCCTGAAGCAGTTTTTTTATAATGTTAAAATCGGAACCTAGTCGAAAGGGGGTGACAACATGGCTAAGAAAGTGGCAAAGGTCGGCATTAAGAGGGAGAAGGGCCTTCTTTATTTCATCGATAAACAGGGCGACGTCTCCTGCGCTATAATGGCGCGCGGCTCCAAGAAAGGCGGAAAGCCGAAGAAGGTCGCAAAGGTCGGCATCAAGAAAGAGGCAGGTTTTCTCTATTTCCTTGACAAGCAGGGCGACATTTCCTGCGCTCCACTCGTAAAGGGAGGGAAGAAAAAGAAGAAGGGCAAGAAATAATTTTCTTTTTGTCCGAGGACATAGCCCCGCTCTTTCTGTAGTCGCATACAGAAAGCGCGGGGTTATTTTTTATTTTTCTTCGCCTGTTTTTTTATCGGGACCTTTTGAGGATTTAACTTATGCCAAGGCTATTGCATTACAAATAAGTAAAAGAATAGCTGTGCGGCAATTGGCAACGGGCGACCGGTCTGGTTCTTTGTTTTTCTGTTCGACATCGGGGCCGCGGAAGATTTATGAAGAAAAAGAACATTCTTACAGCGTAGATCGGCGTAAGATATTGGATGCCAAAGTCTATGAGATGAATTATATTTTTGGAGGTTAACAGCCTTTTGAGTCTTAGAGATGTAAACCATGAATGACTACATAGTTATAAATAATGCTAAGGAACATAATCTCAAGAATTTGACCCTGCAGATCCCCCGTAACAAATTTGTTGTTATAACGGGATTGAGCGGGTCAGGGAAGTCCTCTTTGGCTTTCGATACCATTTATGCCGAAGGCCAGCGTCGATATGTGGAAAGCCTGTCGGCCTATGCGCGTCAGTTCCTTGATCAGATGCAGAAACCGGATGTTGAATCTATCCAGGGGTTGAGCCCGACCATTTCAATAGAACAAAAAACGACCAGTCGCAACCCGCGTTCTACCGTAGCCACCCAGACTGAAATTTACGATTATCTGCGTCTTTTGTTCGCTCGGGTCGGGGTCCCTTTTTACAAGGGGCAGAAACTGGAAAAGCAATCTGCCCAGGAGATCGTAGCTCGTATCTTGAAACTAGAAGAAGACAGGAGGATAAGTATCCTGGCGCCTTTGGTCCGCGGCAAGAAAGGGACTTATCCGGATATCCAAAAGCAGGTCGCTAAGGCAGGGTTCGTCCGGCTGCGTGTTGACGGAAATCTCTATGAGTTGAATGAGAAGATAGCTCTTGACCGCTATAAAACACACAATATTGAGATCGTGGTCGACCGCCTGTCTATCAAGAAAGAAATAAAATCAAGATTGACCGATTCTGTCGAGACGGCTCTCAGGGTGGGGAAGGGAGTGGTGATAGTCGCTTTTCAGGACGCTTCTGCGGATATGGTTTTCAGTGAGAGCTATTCTGTTCCCGATGAAGATATAAATCTGCCCGAGCTTGAGCCACGCACTTTTTCTTTCAATTCTCCCTACGGCGCCTGCCCGGAATGTAACGGACTCGGTACGAAGATGGAGATAGACCCTGAGGCGTTGGTGGGCGATCCGTCCAAGCCATGGGTCTCGGCGATCGTGCCCTGGCGCAAAGGGCAGCGCGGTTACATGATGTATTACCGGGCGGTGATGCGTGAGCTGGCGCGGCTTTACGGTGTTGACGCGGCCATGCCTTTTAATAAACTTCCCAAAGATTTTAAGCGGCGTGTTCTTTATGGCGGTGAAGATATCATATGGGGCCGGGAATATGAGGGCGTTTGCGGATATTTGGAACGCATTTTCCGGGAGACTGATAGCGATTGGTTGAAGGAGGAGATTTCCAAGTTCATGTCTGAAGCTCCATGCCCAGGCTGTTCCGGGGACAGGCTTAAAAAGGAAACATTGATGGTGCTTGTCGGGGGAAGGAATATCGCCGAGGTTTCGCGGTTGTCTATCAGCGAGGCCAAGCATTTTCTTAACGCCACGAGTCTGGATAACGATTTGAGAATTATCGCAGCACCTATCTTGAAAGAAGTTAACCGCCGTTTGGATTTCTGCATCAACGTGGGGTTGGAGTATTTGACCCTGGACCGTCGAAGCTCAACATTGTCCGGTGGTGAGGCAGAGCGTATCAGGTTAGCTACACAGGTCGGTTCCGGCTTGGTGGGGGTCATTTATGTGCTGGATGAGCCATCCATAGGATTGCATCAGAAAGACAATGAACGGTTGCTCTCCAGTTTACATGCCCTCAGGGACTTGGGAAATACTTTGATTGTGGTCGAGCATGATGAAGATACTATCCGCAAGTCGGATTGGATAGTGGACCTTGGCCCTGGCGCAGGAAAGTATGGTGGAGAAATAATGTATGCCGGACCTGCTGAAGGCATACTTGATTCAAAATCATCATTAACAGGACAGTATTTGCGGGGTGATTTGAAGATAGAATTACCGGTCAAGCGTCGCGAAGTGGGCATGAAAAGGTGTCTGAGGATCAAAGGCGCTGCGGAGCACAATTTAAAGGGGCTAGATGTGGATATACCCTTGGGGGTCTTTGTTTGCGTTACCGGGGTGTCCGGTTCGGGGAAATCCACACTCGTAGATGATATTTTGTACCGGTCTTTGGCGAAGAAACTGTACGGCTCCAGGGATAAAGTCGGTGAATGTAAGAAGATCGAGGGGTTGGAACTCATCGACAAGGCGATAGTTGTTGACCAGTCTCCTATAGGCCGGACACCCAGGTCTAATCCAGCGACCTATACAGGGGTGTTCACCAACATACGTTCCTTATTTGCCCAACTCCCCGAGGCCAGGTTGCGCGGATATGGCCCGGGCCGGTTTAGTTTTAATGTTAAGGGTGGTCGGTGCGAGGCGTGCCAAGGTGATGGGATTAAAGAGATCGAAATGCATTTTCTCCCGGATGTGCATGTGGAGTGCGAGGTTTGTCATGGAAAGCGGTTCAATGACCAGACACTGCAGGTGGAGTATAAAGGCAAAAACATCAATCAAGTGCTGGAGAGTTCGGTGGCCGAAGCCTTGGAGTTGTTCGGTAACATGCCAAGGCTAAAGCGTGTGTTGGATACGCTGAATGACGTGGGGTTAGGCTATATAAAACTGGGACAATCTGCAACCACTTTATCAGGCGGTGAGGCCCAGAGGGTTAAATTAGCCACAGAGCTATGTAAACCGTCTACAGGCAGCACTTTTTACATCTTGGATGAGCCCACTACCGGACTTCATTTTGCCGATGTGGAAAAGCTTTTGCAGGTTTTGCAGAGGCTGGTGGACAAAGGCAATACAGTGCTGGTGATAGAGCATAACTTGGAGGTCATAAAATGTGCTGATCACATCATAGACTTGGGCCCGGATGGCGGGGCCAAAGGAGGTCAACTTATATTTGCAGGTTCTCCGGAAGAATTGGTAGGCCATGCCGTATCGCATACTGCCCATTATCTTAAGCCATTCCTTAAACGTTGATTTTTTTTCATTTTCTCCTCTTAATTATTAATAAGTTTGATAGAATCAATTATATGAAAATTTCTATTAATTTTATATTAGTAAATGTCTGTCTTTTATTTTTCAGTTTCAGTTCTGTCGTCGAGGCGGCTACGGACGAGAAAGAGCTTTTTGTTGTCGCCCAGCGTGCCTTTGAGGACGGATTCTATGATGTTTCTTTGCGTTACGTTGCGCAATTGTTCCAGGAGTATCCGAACCCGGAAAGGTATGTAGAGACCAAGTTGCTTGAGGGACAGTGCTATTTCTTTAAAAAGGAATATTTGCGGGCATTTAATGTTTTTAAAGAACTGGTCAACAAGGACACTTATCTGGATGCCAGTTTATTCTGGTTGGGTGAAACTTATCTTAAGGGGGGGGATTTTGGACACGCCAGGGAGCAGTACCGCAGAGTTACGTCTGAATTTCCGAGTTCGATCTACGCTCCACAAGCTTATTATTCTCTGGCGTGGAGCTATTTCGAGAAAGGCGACTATGTTGAAGCTAAAGCGGCCTTCCAGGATTTGGTTGATAAGTTCCCGTCCAACAGCCTGGCGGAAGATGCTGCGTTTAAGATAGGTGAATGTGATTATAACGCTGGGCAATATGAAGGGGCGATCTTCCGTTTCGGGAAATATTTTCAGGATTTCTCCGGTAATGCCAGGGCATTTGATGTGCATTTTAATATAGCCGAGTCTTATTATTACCTTGATCAATACGATAAGGCATTGGAGTACTATAAAAAAGCTCGGGAGTTGACGAAAAATTCCAGTAATGCTCTAAATGCCATGGTCGGCCAAGGATGGTCCCTGGTCAAGCTTGCCCACTATGATGAGGCGCTGAAAATATTCAATGAGGCCCAGGCGTTCGCCGTCACGAATACCCTACCCGAGGACGAAGTACTAATAGGCAAAGCCAGTCTTTTCACTGCCCAGGAGAAATACCCTGAGGCTATCGACAGCTATTCCAGTCTTATACAACGGTTCCCGGCAAGTACCCATTTGGCAGAAAGCTATCTGGGCAGGGCTAATAGCTACTATGCGTTTAATGATTATCCCAAAGCCATTGCGGATTATAAGAAGATAGTTGAGCTTTTCGCTGCAAAGCAAGAGTATCAAAGGACCCTGGAGAAGGCACAACTGGGCCTGGCATGGACTTACCTCAAATCGGGGGCGGTCGAGGAGTCGATAGAGACGTTCCAAAAGGTTTTTGACGGCACCGATAATAATACTTTAAGGGTCAGCACGCTTATTCAAATGGGTGATGCCTACCAGGAGGTCGGACAGATTGATAAGGCTATCGAGGCCTATGACCGTATTCTAAAGGAAATGCCAGATACCCCCTATAATGACTACGTGCAGTACCGCCTGGGAGTGGCGTTGCTTAAAGCCGGCAAACTGGACGCCGCCGTAATGGCTTGTCAAGCCCTGCAGGTCAACTATCCGAAGAGCAAATATGTTTCAGATTCTAATTATTATTTAGGGGTGGCTTATTTCAAAAAGAAAGATTGGGCGATGGCGGTCCAGGTGCTGGATGGTTTTATCAAAGCCTTGCCTTCAGATGGAGAATTCTCTGCCGAGGCGAGGTATATCCTGGGTCTTTCATATTTAAATCTTAAACAGCTAAGCAAAGCTGTGGCGATATTTAATGAGGTGCTGAAACGTGAGTCAAACCGGGAGGATATAGCACAGGGGGCCCGTCTTGGAGCAGCCAAGGCTTTTTACGAGCAGGGGTCTATTAAGGAGGCTATCGCTAATTTCAAGGAGATTGTCTTCAAGTATCCCAAGACCGATGCGGCTTTTGAATCTCTTCTTTGGCTGGGCCGTCATCAAATGTCTATCGGTATATATCAGCTGGCTATTGAGTATTATTCACAGGCCTTGGAATATCCAAGCGATGCCGGGAAGAAAGAGCTGATCTATTTTGAGCTTGGCCGGGCGCATCATGCCCTTGGTCAGTTTGATAAGGCGTTGGAAAATTACAGGCATGTCGGCTCACAGGCGGACATTGATCTTTTCACTAAAGCTCGGCTGGCGATAGCTGATATCTTCTCACGCGAAATGGATCCGGCAAAGGCTATCGAAACCTATCAGAATATAATTACCACCAGCCCGGAGTTCGCCAGGGATGCCTATGTAAAGATGGCTCAGATATATAGACGTAATCGCCAGTTTTCTGAAGAACTGAAAGTCTATGAGAGTGCATTACAGTCCCCCAAGGGGGACGGCAGTATTGTCAACGCCCAGATACAATTTAATATCGGCGATACTTATGAAATCATGGGGGAACAAGACAGGGCTATCGAATCATATTTCAAGGTCCCGTATTTATATGAAGACTCAAAAGCCTGGGTCATCAAGTCGTATCTTCGCATCGCAAAGATCTATGAGAACCGGGAAGACTGGCCCAACGCTTTGTCTATATATCAGAAGGTTATTGATATGAATGTCGATGAGTCAAAATTCGCCCAAGAAAGGATTACCAAGATAAAAGAGGGGGTCAGTAAGATGGCGCCGGTTTTGGAAAGGTAGCCCATGCAGAATATTGCTTCCGAAGTGACAGTATGGCGTTTGTTTATATTCGGAGGGCCTTTTATGTGGCCTATTTTGTTGTGTTCCCTTTTTTCTTTGGCCATTGTTATCAACAAATTTATTTATTTTTCCGATATTTCTATGGATTTCAATAAACTGCGTGATGATGTTTTTGAAGCCATTAAGAATAACGACATCAAGGGGGCGATGGGAATATGCGACCGGCATGATTGCCCGGTCTCTGAAGTGCTTAAAGCCGGTTTGCTTAAGCTGGACCGGCCAAAAGACGAGATGGCCTCTGAGATGGAGAATGTGGCTCAGCTTGCTGTCGCTGGTATTGAGGCAAGGTTATCGATCCTTTCGACCATAGGGCAGGTAGCTCCGCTCTTGGGATTCTTGGGCACGGTCTCAGGCATGGCGGCCACGTTTTATACCATCAATGCGCGGGCGGCGGCCATGAACCCTTTGACCGCATCAGATATCGCTGGTGGGATCTGGCAGGCACTTATAACCACTATGGCCGGCCTGCTGGTCGCCATACCTACCCTGCTTGCTTATCGTTACTTTATTGACCGCCGTGACGGCTACGTGCTGGAGATGGAAAGAGTGGCAACGCAAATGCTTAACTTCTCTGATCATTTACGAAATGATGTAACTAAGGAGTGAAATGTGCTCAATTTCCACAAGGGCTTGAAGCTCCCGGTCAGCTTTGCTGTAGACCCGGTACCGCTCTTGAACGTGATCTTTTTGGTCTGCATGTTCTATATGTTGTCGTCTTATTTCACACGGCCGTTCCCTATCAATGTGAAACTGCCCGGGGCAGTGACTAGTGATATAGTCCTGGGGAAGCTTACTATTATTATCACCAGCGAAAATATCATTTATTTGAATAACAAAGTAACGACATTGCGGGAGCTACGTGAACAATTGTCATGTCCCGAAAACATCCAACGCGCTGTTTTTATCAAGGCGGATCGGCGAGCATCAATAGGGAGGATCGCCGAGGTTTGGGATCTGGGACGAAGCCTGGGGATAAAAAGGATCGATGTGGCTACCGACTAGAAGATGTGGGATGGGGTATTTATGCTTTTAAAGGATTCGCTTATAACGGCATTCTTGGCGCATTTGATCTTATTTTCTTTGGTGACCATAAGGTTTTACGGAATGCCTGCCGGGCATGGCATGGAATTCTTTTTCTGGGGAAGCGTAGTGCGCAAGGAGGAATTAACGCCCAATCAGGCGAGATCTTTGGAATTTTCGGGAGGGGATGCCGTACCCTTGCCTGCGCATTCAAATGTTTTTTATCTGCTTTGGGCCAAGTATTTAATGGTGGAAAAGGCTGAGGCGCGCAGTCTGCAGAATAGCTCAAGTCTGCCAGAGCCTTTGAAGTTTATTGGGCCCCGGGTAACTATTGATAGCGATAAGGTGAAGGGCGGCTCGACCAGGCCTGTCGAGTTGCCGGCGCCTCCCAGTATTAAATTGAGGTATCCCAGATCATGATCACTTTGGGATTGTCCCAGGCTTTAGCACTATATTCTTTTGTCGCCGTAGGCTCTCTTTTATGGGTTTGGTTTTGGTCTTATAGAAACGGGCGCGGGACCGGCGAACGTTTCAATCCGACCGATTTCGTGCAGCAATGTCCTTATTGTGGTCATGTGCTGCTAGATTATAGGAAACTAGAGTTGATCGTCTGTCCGGTTTGCAACAGTTACTTTGAGGGGCGTTGCCATGGTATTGCGTCTAAATAATAAATCCGGCATGATCATGGTCATAGTCACGATGATGGTGATAGTTATGAGCGTGGTCATGGTCGGATTGCTGGGGAGGAATTATTCTTTTGTTCTTTCGTCCGAAGAACAATTGAGACGTATAGAAGCGGAACAGGTGGCCAAAGGGGCTTTCTGGAGGGCTTATCAGAATATGGCGACAGGAAGCGTCATCAATAACGGAGACACTTATACCGAAACGGTCGATGGGCGGCAGTATGTAGTGACCTATACTGTCGTAGCTGGTAGCGGGCCGGGTGGGACCGATGAGATTAAGGTCAACGTAGATTATTGATTTTGCCTGCTTTCTGTATATGGGGTATCGGAGTTTAATGATTTATATTCTTTCTTGCGCCGAGGGGGCTTATGGCTGGTCAAGGTAAATTAGGTGTCTACTGGGGCACTCAAGGTCTTAGTTTTGTCGAAGTCTTTAAGGATTCGCGAACTCAAAAAGCCTTTTTGCCTTTTGCTTCCATTTACAGCGAGCAGCCGCAGGAGGCTGAAGTTTCTTTGTTGCAGGATGCCAGGCTTTTGGAACACATCCAAAGGATCGTTCGTAACAGCGCTTTCAACACCAGTGATATTTATTTGTCCATTCCTTCCAAAGATATCATTGTCCGTTGGTTTGTTATTCCCTGGATGCGCCCTTATGAAATCCAAGGCATTGTAGCTTTTGAGGCCCGTAAATATATACCGTTCCCGCTAGAAGACCTGACCTATACTTATTATCCTTCCACTTTCGTCCAGGGAGGCGTAAAGCAGATAGGAGTGGTTTTCGTGGGCATACGCAAAGAGATCTTTCAGTCTTACTTGCGTGTTTTCGCGCAGTCGGGGTTGAATGTCGTCTATTGCGAACCGAGTTCGATGAGCCTTTTACGTGCTTTGGTTTCCAAGAAGATCGTTGAGCCTTCTCATAATGTCGCTTTGCTGCAGATAAGTGATAATAGCGGCGAGATCAGCATCACATCAAACGGGTTCGTTAAATTTATACGAGACTTCACTTTGTCTTCCGGATCGACAGCGGCTTTTCAGGACACGGCTGATTTCTTGCGCGCCAAACTCTATAATGAAGTGCGTATTTCGCTGGATTTCTTCAGCCGGCAACATTCCGAGGACGTGGTTAAGATCGTAGTTCTATCATCTGCGAACAATAGAAATATCGCGGATGGTGTCGTGGCTGATATGGGTTTGCCGGTTTCCCTTGTTGATGCCAAAGTGGTTTTGGGAGTCTCTGAACAGGATGATGTCGGGGCGGTGGGGGCCTTCGGCGTTATTCTCAGCGGTGATGTGCCATCGGTCATTGATTTTAACATATCGGAAGGCGAGGCTGCGGCCGCTTCCCGAAAGACCGATGCTGCTCCCGCCAAAGTGCCTACGTACATTTGGCCCGTTTTGAGTGCCGCTGTGAGTTCTATTATCATAGGATTGACCTTGTTCTTTAATAATCAGCAGATCGCAAGAAAGAATGCCGAAGTGGCATTCTTGAAAAAGGATCTGGGTGAGTTCTGCGATGTGCCGATCGAAGAGATTGACAGTAACAACACCAAGGTGAAGAAATTTCTCCTCACGGCTAAGGATATTCCTTTGAGCAGTTCCTACACACCGATCATGGTGCGCTTGGTGAATCTAATGCCAAAAGGCATGTGGCTGGATTCTTTTGTGTTGAATGAGAAGACCGTTACTGAGTCAAAGGGCAAAGTCAATAAGCCAAAGGGCAAGGGAAAGGCGGCGGCAAGCCCAGCGGCAGGGAAGAATGCTCCCGGAACAACTTCGATACAATTGATTTTGCAGCTTTCTGGATATCTATTCATGAATGATACAAATGCCGAATTTGATGAGATCAGCCGCTTTGTTCTTGCCTTGCGTTCGGACGGAACATTTTCAAAATCTTTTAAGGATATTAAATTGTTGAACATGAAGGCCCAGGATTTGGACGGCAGGTCGGTAACGGTCTTTTCAATCATTTGCCAGTAGGTGATATATGGAATTGCCAAAACTTGGATCATTTGACCCTAGCGTACTTAAGGGGTTGGATTCTCTGAAAAGCATCACTCTGGATGACGTTAAGGATTTCGCCATCCGCCGGAAGATGGAGTTATTGGCAGCCGGCATTTTCATTATCGCCTTGGTTGGTGTCGGATTTATCTCAAATTCAACAAATTCGTCCCTTCAGGCCCTGACGGCCAAAAAGAATTCCTTGCAGGAAAAGACGGCGCCGATAAAAAAGTTCCAAGAGGCCATTAAACAGCAAGAGACTTTCTTGAGCGCGCTTCCTCCGGCGCTGGGGGAGCATAATTTCATTACGGTCCTGACAGAAATTGCCAACAAGAACGATGTGCGGATCACTGATTTTACCCCTCCGGTGGCCCAGGAAGATCGTTTTTTACGGAGATTGACCTCCAAGTTCACTTGTTCTGCTCAGGCATTCAGTAATGCGATTATGTTCATAAGTGATCTCGAGCAATCCGAATATGCAATAAAATTAGATAATTGGTCCATGCACCTTCAGCAAGCCAAAACCAAGGGGGGGGCTTTGGGGAATTTGGACAAAAATCCTTCCGGGAAATTTATTATGGATATGGTGGTATCTTCAACAAAGATCGAGCCGGAAAGTAAAAATAAAACAGACGCTAAACCCAAGTCCAATAAAAAATGAACATTAAGTCCCTTTTAATGGTTTTTCTTAGTATTATCATGTTGTGTTTTTGTGGTGTGACCGCTCTGTCTAAAGAAAAGGCGGATCCGGTTGCCGAGGAAACCGTTGATTGTAGCGAGGAGGCATTGTTGGCGCTGCGGGATCCTTTTGCTTCTCAAATGCCCCCCAAGCCGGTGGTGGCCCCGGATACTTCGGTAAAGCCTGTTCCGACCACAGATAAAAACCTGAAAAGGCCGGAATCGGGTTCTTCCGTTCCGAAGCAGTCTGGCACGCATAAACCGGTTGATGCCTCGAGCATGAGTAATCAATCTCTGCGCAATGCCCCGCGCTTGGAGCTGACCGGGATAATTTTTGATACGCTCAAGCCCAAGGCCATTATTAATGGGACAGTGCTGGGTATTGGTGATCGTGTTGAAGGTTATGTCCTTAAGTCCATTAATAAGGGTGTAGTAGAGATCCAGTACGATGACAAATTCATTAAGTTGAGGATGGATTGAGTTTATTTATTGCCAGGGTGGAGCAGTTAAAATATCCCAAGCAGTATCCTGCACGGAGAAATGATATGAATTATTTAAAACCTTTGGGGCAAGTGTTCACTATTTTTATAATAGCTGCTCTGCTTTTGACCCGAACCGACTCTGTTCTGGCTGCTGCCGTAGCGGATAGTAAATTCGTCCTCCCAGAATATTCCCGGACGGTCTCGTTGGATTTTAAAGACGCCGACTTGAAAGACGTTCTAAAGGCGCTTTCCCTGCAGATAGGTGTTAATTTCCTTATTGCCGACGGGGTTCAAAAGAAGAATATAACCGTCTATTTGGAGAAAGTGCCGGTAGAAGAAGCCTTGGACATGATCATCACAACCCAAAATCTTTCATATAAGTTCGATGAGTCATTGAACACTGTTATAGTCACCCCTCGCCCCAAGGAAGAAGACATGCTGGAGACCCGTATCTACCAGTTACAGTACGCCACGGTGGCGTCTTCCAAGCTAAATACCACTTTGGCCTTTGATTCTGCTTCCGAGGTCACTTCCGACTCCTCCGGTAGCAGCTCTTCCTCCGGCAGCTCCTCCGGGAGCTCTTCCTCCAGCAGCGGGACGGTCACTACCGGCAGTCAGACGA
>CAYTIW010000009.1:9025-10090 GCA_964438075.1 uncultured Planctomycetales bacterium | reverse complement strand
TCCTCCGGGAGCTCTTCCTCCAGCAGCGGGACGGTCACTACCGGCAGTCAGACGACCTCCGGCTCGTCGGCTGTCGCTACCAGCATTTTCACTGCGGTAACTTCCGTTCTTTCCTCAAAGGGGAAAGTGGTAGAGGATGCTCGTACCAATAGCCTTATCGTGACGGACATCCCAAGGCAATTCCCCATGATTGAGAATGCTATAGCCCGTCTGGATGTGCCGATCCCGCAGATCCTTATCGAGGTGGAGATGCTGGACGTCTCCCA
Source organism: uncultured Planctomycetales bacterium (assembly GCA_964438075.1). Taxonomy (GTDB): domain Bacteria; phylum Omnitrophota; class Gorgyraeia; order Zapsychrales; family Fredricksoniimonadaceae; genus JAAXVU01. The sequence goes on along the minus strand of CAYTIW010000009.1, from coordinate 9,824 downwards.
AAACACCTTGGATGCCATCGGCGTGACATTTACTGCCGATAATGTTCTGACTCTGGATGCGAAATCCCTTGATTTCTCCAGTGCAACTCACAATCGCTATGCCAATCTGGGTTCCTTTATTACAAAAGGCGATCTGACCTCGGGACTAAAAGCGGTCCTGGCCCTCGTCAGGAACGATGGCAACACTAAAACATTGGCCCGGCCCAGGGTGCTCACGTTAGACAACCAGATGGCCCAGATTAAGATCGCGACCGATGAGGTGATCGGCATCAAACGCAATACGACCGGTACGACGGGGGATAATACTACCGATGAGGCGGAACGTCTGGAGACCGGTGTCATATTTACCGTGACCCCGCAGGCCAACCTTCTTTTGGGGGAGATCACTCTGGCCATAGTGCCTCGTGTCATTGATTCCGGACTTACATCCGTCCTGGGGAATTACAAGAATCCTGAAGAGAGAAGCGTAAATGCCCTCATAAAAGTTAAGGATGGCCAGACAGTGATTATCGGCGGTTTATTGCGCCAGCAGAAAGACATGACCGTGTCCAAATTACCAGTCTTGGGAGATTTCCCATTGCTGGGGCGTTTATTCAGACATAAACGTGAGGAGGTCACGACCCGGGACCTTCTCATAGTATTGACACCGCATATTCTGGGTATCGATGAAATTCCTAAGGGAGAATTCAGCAAAATTCATGGCAAATCCGGTTTCCATCGCGAACAGTTGATGCCCAATTCGAGGGCCACGGCTATCAGGAATGATCTGGACCGGATTTCTGCCTCTGATGGAGAATAA
>CAYTIW010000009.1:0-8925 GCA_964438075.1 uncultured Planctomycetales bacterium | reverse complement strand
TGGTCCCTTATGAATATGCCAAAGAACACCTCGTGCTTCCTTTGAACCGGAACATGCATTCGCTTACTTTGGCGATAGTCAATCCGTTTGATCTTATCACCATCGATAATATCAAAAAGATGACCAACTGCGAGATCAACCTGCTGATTGCAACCAGGACGGACCTTACTGCCGCCATCCAGGAGTACTATTCTTCTTCCGACAGCGGAACGCGTAGCGCAATGTGGGACCAGGCCATAGAGAAATCCATGGCCCTTGATGCGGGCAAGTCCATAAGCACCGAAGAAAAGACTGAGGCGGAATTAAGTTTGGACAAACTGATCGCCAAAGCCGAGGAGGCCCCGGTCATTAAGCTGGTCGATCTTATAATCCGTCAGGCGATCGATGAAAGGGCCAGCGATATACATATCGAGCCGTTTAAGGACAAACTGGAGGTCAGGTACCGCATAGACGGGGAACTGTACCAGATACCGCCTCCGGCCAAACAGCTCCATCTGCCCATAGTATCCCGTATCAAAATATTGGCGAAATTGGATATCGCGGAAAAGAGACTTCCGCAGGACGGGCGCATTTCCGCTAAACTTGAAAATCGTACGGTCGACCTGCGTGTTTCCACCTTGCCCACAGTATGGGGTGAAAAGGTCGTCATGCGTATTTTGGACCGCGACGCTATCAAGCTGGATCTGTCGTTACTTGGTTTTGACACCCGGCAGTTGGACTTGATCCGTAAATCGTTGAAGGTGCCATATGGCCTTTTTTTTATAACAGGGCCCACCGGTAGCGGAAAGTCGACCACCCTTTATTCCTGCCTGAACGAGGTCATGGATCCGACAAAGAACATAATGACCGCAGAGGACCCCGTAGAATTCCGTATAGATGGCATCAACCAGGTCCAGGTACGTCCGGACATCGGTTTTACTTTTGCTGAATCTTTGCGGTCATTTTTGCGCCAGGACCCGGATATTATCATGGTAGGTGAGGTGCGCGACCTGGAAACTGCGCAGATATGCGTGCGTGCGGCTTTGACCGGCCATTTCGTTCTTTCAACCCTGCACACTAATGATGCCCCTTCGGCGGTGACGCGTCTTTTGGACATGGGCGTGCCGCATTATCTTTTGACACCGTCATTGACTATGATAGTGGGGCAACGGTTGGGGCGGAAGCTTTGCCCTAATTGTAAAGAGCCCTATGAGCCTAAACCTGAAGAATTGGGAGGCATTAAATTGAACGTCGATCTGATCTACAGGGCCAAAGGGTGTGATCAGTGCTCCCATACAGGATATAAAGGCCGCATGGTCGTGGCAGAGGTCCTTCCAATGGATGACGATATGCGAAGATTGGTTGGTAAGGGGGGTACTTATACGGATATCCGCGATGCGGCCCGTAAGGCAGGTATGGGCACTTTATATGAGACAGGGATAAAAAAAGTTGAAGACGGGATAACCAGCCTAGATGAAGTATTGGGAGTAACGGCAGGTTAGTTCATAGCCAAGATATAGATATATGCCTAAATTTGTTGCTACGATCAGGGATAAGAACGGGACCACCAAAACGATAGTGGTGGATGCCGCCAACCGGAACGCTGCTGTATTGAATGTGCAGAGACAAGGCTTTTTGCTTCTGGCCATTGATGATGCCGACTCGGGCAAGTCAGGCTCTGCTGCAGAAGCCCACAGAAAAGGCCGGAGGTTCACCCATAATAATGTTGCCATGGAGGATATCAGTGTTTTTTCTAAGCAACTGGCTACTATGCTGGAAGCGGGTGTGCCTCTTTTAAGGAGCATTTCAGTTATCTCAGAACAGGTAGAGAGCCGGAATCTGGCAACAATCCTGTCTGAGGTTAAGGCGGACGTGGAGTCGGGCCAGCCTTTTAGTAAAGGGTTGGCCAAACATCCCAAGCATTTCGGGCAGTTCTGGGTGAGCCTCGTCGAGGTCGGTGAAGCTTCGGGTACGATGCCCCAAGTCCTCAAGAAGCTGACCGAATATATGGAAGAGGCTGAAAAATTCAAGGCCCAGATCATCGGGGCTATGATGTATCCGGCCATATTGTTAGTGGTCGCTACTTTGGCCGTTCTGGCTTTCGCTTTGTTCATAGGGCCGACTTTTGAAAAGATATTCAAGGATATGGATATCGCTTTGCCAGGGATTACGGTTGTGATGCTAGCCCTTTTTCGGCTCCTGCGGACAAAATTTCTCTGGATATTGGGAGGGATAGTTGCGGTGGTTTTTTTATTGAAAAACTATGTAAAAACGCCAGTCGGCCGCAAACAATTCGAGAATTTCCTTTTTTCTCTTCCGGTCGTAGGGCCTATCATCAAGCTCGTTATTATCGAAAAGTTTGCTTCCCAAATGGCTATTTTGATAGACAGCGGAGTCCCCATTCTCTATGCTCTGGAGATTTCGGAGAAATTGGTGGATAACTTGGTATGCGGGGAAGTTATCGCCAGTGTCAGGGATGCTGTTAAGGAAGGAAAATTGTTGGCAGAACCTATGGAGCGGAGCGGTTTCTTCACCCCTATGACGGTACAGATGATCAGGGTTGGCGAAGAGACCGGTGAACTGGGAAAAATGTTAAATCATGTCGCTACTTATTACAAATCTGTAGTAGAGGAATTCATGAAGCGACTGGGCACTTTGGTTGAACCGATCATGTTGGTGTTCATGGGCGGGGTGGTGGGAACCATTGTTGTTGCTATGTTCCTTCCTCTGCTGAGTTTGAGCACGGGGGGCGGATAAAAGCGTTTTCTTAAAATTCACTATCTGCTTTGACACCAAATATGTTCTATGACATACTTTGAATAGATAAAAGCTGTCCGGGTAGGGGGTAGCTAATTCTTTTGTCTTCATATCGCATCATACCGATTTCCCTCCCGTAAGGCTTTTTTATATAAAGACAATTTGGGCGAAGAAAGGAGGTCGGGTCTAGAAGTGTGTCGCCGTCGTTTTACGTCATCATTATTTATTTTATTAATTCGGGAGGCATTATGAATAACAAAGGTTTTACATTGATCGAAATTATCATTGTTATCGTCATTCTTGGTATCTTGGCGACCTTGGCTGTCCCCAGGATCACGGGGCAGATGGAGTCTTCCAGAGCGGCAGAAGCCATGCAGATGTTCGGCGCTCTGCGTCGTTCTGCTACCGACTGCTTGCAAATGAGCAATGGTTCTACGAGTTCCTGCGTGACCACAGGACAATTGGGTGTTTCCATTCCAACGGTAGCGAATGGTGCATCCTTTACTTATTCGTCCGAAGCTGACAGCCCGGCAGCCAACCAGATCGAATTTAAGGCTGTTCGTACTATCAGCGGCACTGATCATGCTATGTGCATGGTTGTAACAGGTGACGGCGCCGGGAACGTAACTGGTACGGCCTATGGCGTTACTCCTGCTAACAGCCCGTTTGCGGGCATCGTCAACCGTGCCAACTCTGCCGCTGGTACTGCGGCGAGTGGTTGCGCGGATGCAGTTGCGCTCACGAACGCTTTGAACGTGTAAACAGTAGTCAATCGGGGGCGGGGAAAGTATTTTCCCCGCCCTTTTTTTCTATATGCAAAAAGGTTTTACTCTCACAGAAGTAATTATAACTGTTATTATTCTTGGGATTCTGGCCACGTTAGCGATCCCGAGAATGACGGGATCGCAGGATGCTGCGATTGCCGGAGAAGGTATTCAGGCTCTTACTGCTTTACACGGATCGCAGGCACGCTGGTGCTTGGATCATGCCTGTGGGGCCGGCAGTTATACGACAGCTTGTGATGACTATGATGTCGATATCCCCGCATTGAATAATTTCGGGGCCCCTCAGTGCGATGCTGATGGTAATATAACGGTCACGATCGATGGCGGGGCTTATACGTTACAGGTGACTGCGGACGGGGTCTACAGTTGCTCAGCCGGTACTTGTCCTGGGTCGGTCCTAAGGATTTTGCCTTAATAACATGAAAAATAATGCTTTCACTTTAACAGAAATAATTATTGTAATGGTTGTGATATCGATAATGGCCGCATGGGGTTTGCCGCAATATGGCAGATCGATAGCCCGCGCTCGGGCTCGAAATGCGATGAATAACCTGGTCATGATCCACTCGGCGAACCTCTTGTATCAAGCCCGTCACGGGGGATCGGACTGCCCTTGTGCGGATCTTGCTGCCATAAATGACATCAACGGCGCCAACTCGCTCAATATCATACCCGGTGGAGTGGCTTATTCGTGTAACGCCGGAACATGTACCGGAACGATAGCGGGTTCTTTTACGGCTTCGGTGGATCTGAGTTCGCCGATTTCTTCCGGCAATCCCTCGTGCGCTAATGACAGTGCCTCAAAAGTATGTCCGTGACAATGGCATTGTAGCTGAGCTTGCCCTATATTTATCTAGCGGATAGAGGTGATTGGCGAGCTGCTACTGTTAAGCGGGACTGACATGAAAATTCATACTTATGGCGCTTTTTCAATGGTCGAAGCTATGGTGGCGGCGGTAGTTTTTACTATCGCGGCTGCAGGCATTTTGACCGCCATGAGCCGTGCCCGGCATCCGGTCGCTAACTCAGATCAGAGAGTGAGGGCGGCTGCATACGGGAAACAGGTCCTGGACGGTTTGCGCGCCGGTCTTTCAACTGATACATGGAACAGCGTTGCTTGGACTGATGGCGCTCATGATGCTTCCGGGCCGGAATTTAATGCCGAATATATTGTTACCACCGATGCGGCCGGGGGGAAAAAAGTGGATCTGAATATATACTGGTAGCTGATTATGCGGTTGTCCTCGGATGGCCTCACTCTAAGTGAACTTATCATTACCACCTTCATTGTCAGCATCATGATAGTTGGTATCATGTCGACTGATTTTGCCATTCGGCGGATGGACAGGGATTCGCACCGGGATACTGCGCTTTCAATGCAGATGCTCGCTTTGGCGGAGAATTTCCGTCAGTCGGCTCTGTCAGCCAATGGTGATAAGAACGATCCGGGCATTTTGATTGACAATTCCAGTACCAATGCCAATTATATTTGTTTCCGCCATGATATAAAACCCCCGGGTACTCCGACCCCCAACGATTATACTGATGACAATTTCGAATGCTTCAGCCGTTTGAACGATGACGGGTCTTCTGTCGGGGTTAATGTCAAGGCTTGCCAAAGGACCGCGGCTGCAGGTGCCGGTGCGTGCGTCTCTACCGATCGCTATATCGGACGGGTCGTAACGGATGCGTTTACGAATAACCCTCCGATCATTGAACCATCTTTTGATCTGACCACAGGTATATTCCATGTGCAGTTGATCGGCCGTGTGGATCCATCTGCCGGCGCCGACACGACTAATTGGCCTAATGGAAGCGATGACAATCCGCAGGTTGTTATTCAATTGGATATCTATGCGGAATCGCACAGCTATAATTAATGGACTGCTTTTTCACGCCCCAGCTTTCTGATACTGCAACAACATTCTTTGTGGAATCGAAGGAAGAGCTGCGTCATCTAACGCGCGTCCTGCGGTTGAGGCCCGGTGATCGGGCTGAATTCGTTGATGGCAAAGGGAATCAGGTTCTCGGAGAGATCTGCTCCGTAACAAAAAGCAGGGTTTTGGTCAGGGTTGAACAGAGGATATTTGCCGGGAAGCCGCGACCTCCGCATATCATTTTGGCATGTGCCGTTCCCAAGAATGCGAAGTTCGAGGATATTATTGATAAGTGTACTCAATTGGGTGTCAACGAGATTATCCCGATGCTTACCGAAAGGACCGAAGTAGTGATGCGAGAGAAAGATATCGTTTCCAAGTGTGCGCGTTTTGAAAAAGTAGCGGTATCCGCTCTCAAGCAATCCAAGCGCCTATGGCTGCCGGTTATATCCAGGCCTTCTAAGTTTGCTGATGTTTTAGAACGTGTTTCTACGGATGCCTTTGCGCTGATCCCATGGCTTGAAGGTGAACGTAAGGAATTAAAAGATATACTGCCGTTGGCTTTACGTAAGAAAGAGGTTTTGATCTTCATCGGACCGGAAGGCGATTTCTCTCCTTACGAAGTCCAATTGGCCGTATCCAAAGGCGTTATCCCGGTCACACTGGGGCCTAATGTGTTGAGGGTAGATACTGCGGCAGCACTTGTCGCGGGGGCATTTAGTATTTTTCACGGATGATCTATTCTTAGAGACCTTTCTGGACCGCATCGATGCTCAAGGCCGATTCTATTAGATTTTCATAATTCATATATATTGTTTGAATTTATTGTCAGATATAACTTTCGCAGCCTTTGGGTCTCCGAATGATTTGAGCTTCTTTTTGACACTTTATCCCCCCTTATGTATAATCAATTTCCCCCTAAGTATTAAAAAATTTAATTTTTGGGAGGTTCTATGAACGAAGTAAAAAAGCCCACAACCGCTGAAATGGACAACAGAAGAAAGGCTTTGGATCTGGCACTCTTGCAGATCGAGAAGCAGTTCGGCAAGGGGTCGATCATGAAATTGGACGGCTCTGTCCGCACCGATGTGGAGGCGATCCCGACCGGATCTATCTCTTTGGACCTGGCTTTGGGAGTGGGAGGGATACCCCGTGGCCGGGTGGTGGAGATCTTCGGGCCCGAATCTTCCGGCAAGACCACATTGACTTTAAGCGTTATCAATCAGATCCAAAAGAAGGGCGGTGTGGCGGCCTTTATTGATGCCGAACACGCATTCGATGCTACCTATGCCGCCAAGCTCGGAGTGAGGCTTGATGATCTGCTGATATCTCAGCCGGATACCGGTGAGCAGGCCTTGGAGATCGCCGAGACGCTGGTCCGGTCCAACGCAGTCGACCTGGTGGTCATTGATTCAGTGGCGGCTCTTACGCCCAAGGCTGAGATCGAGGGCGAGATGGGTGACAGCCACATGGGTTTGCAGGCCCGGTTGATGTCGCAGGCTTTGCGCAAGTTGACCGCCGTAACCAGCAAGTCCAAGACTTGCCTTGTATTCATCAACCAGATACGCATGAAGATCGGGGTCATGTTCGGTAATCCCGAGACCACGACCGGCGGCAATGCGCTCAAGTTCTATTCGTCGGTCCGGATAGACCTGAGGCGCATCGAAACCCTCAAGCGGGCAGACGAGGCCTACGGCAACCGCGTCCGGGCCAAGATCGTCAAGAACAAGGTGGCGCCGCCGTTCAAGGAGGCCGAATTCGAGATCCATTTCAGCGAGGGTATTTCCTACATGACAGACCTTCTGGACTTGGCCGTAAAGCATAATGTCATCGAGAAGTCAGGTGCCTGGTTGTCCTTCGAAGGCGAGCGGCTAGGGCAGGGGCGCGAGAACGTGAAGAAGTATTTTGACGATAACCCCAAGGTGGCGCACAAGGTTGAGAAGACTTTGCTTGATAAGATCAAGGGCGGTTCCAAGCCGGTACAGGAAGCCAAGGGAAAGAAGGCTGAATAGCGGATAAGGTCAACAGCTGTTTGACGGTTGACTGGCCGGTAGACAATGTCGGATCCAGAGACCAATCAAGAGGTAGATACGAAGGCTTTGGGCTATGCCCATCGCCTTCTAAAATTGCGGCCACGCAGCACGGCTGAGATCATCGGGAAGATGCGCGGAAAGTCATATCCGGAGGAAACGATCGCGCGTATTGTGGATTGCCTGGAGACCTCCGGGCATCTCGATGACGAGGCATTCGCGAAGGCTTGGGTCCAGGGACGGATGAAGAAATACGGTTTTCGCCGCATTACGCTCGAGCTGAGCGATAAGGGCATTCCGAAAGAACTTATCCAGTCAACATGGGGTTGTCTCAAGAACGACGTGGACGAAGAGTCGGTGGTCCGGGCTATTGCTTTAAAGCGGGTCCGGGCCTACCAGGGCCGGCATCCATTGAAGCGGAAAAAGCTGGTCATGGATTATCTGGCGAGACGCGGTTTTAACCTGGATGTCATAGGAAAAGTGATAAGGGATTTATGACCGGACACGAGATCAGGACTAAATATCTGGAATTTTTCAGGTCCAAAGGGCACAAGATAGTGGCGAGCGATTCGCTGGTGCCCAAGGATGACCCGACGGTGCTGTTCACCACCGCCGGCATGCAGCAGTTCAAGCCGCAGTTCATGGGACACCTGACCGGTTTCACCCGGGCGGCCTCATCCCAGAAATGCCTGCGGACGGACGACCTGCCGGAAGTCGGCGTGACGGATTTCCATCACACCATGTTCGAGATGCTGGGGAATTTTTCCTTCGGCGATTATTTCAAGCGCGAGGCGATCGCCTGGGCCTGGGAGTTTCTGACCGCCGTCATGAACATTCCGCCGGACAAGCTGTGGGTCTCGGTCAATAAAGACGATGAAGAGGCCTACGGCATATGGCTGGACGAGGTCAAGGTCCCGGCCGGACGGATCGTCAAGCTCGGCGACAAGTCGAACTTCTGGCCGTCGAACGCGCGGCTGAACGGCCCCAACGGCCCCTGCGGCCCCTGCTCGGAGATCTTTTACGACTGGGGGAAGAACGATTGCAAGAACCCGGACTGTAACCCGGACTGCAACTGCGGGCGCTTTTGCGAGGTGTGGAACCTGGTCTTCACGCAGTACAACCGCAAGGACGGCGGGGTGCTGGAGCCGCTGCCGGCCAAGAACATCGACACCGGCATGGGGCTGGAACGCCTGACCGCCGTCATGCAGGGCAAGCACAACAATTTCGAATCGGACCTTTTTCAGCCGATCGTAACGGCGGTCGAAAAGGCACTGGCGTCGGAGAAGACAAACATATCGCTGCGGGAGAAACGTGTGATTGCGGATCATATCCGGGCGGTGACCTTCGGCCTGGCGGACGGAGTGGTCCCATCCAACGAAGGGCGCGGTTACGTCATGCGCAGGCTTATCGTGGATATGACGAATATCCTCATCCAAGCCGGCATCAAAAAGCCTTTGGTGCACACCTTTGTGGCGGCGGTGGTGGATGTCATGAAAG
>CAYTIW010000008.1:0-78338 GCA_964438075.1 uncultured Planctomycetales bacterium | reverse complement strand
CCCTATTCTAACTTATTCCTTCTTCATGAGGGAAGCTTAACCGGTGGCAGTATAAATATAATTTCGTTTTTATTTACGCAGGAAAACCCCGGCCATGAGGCCAGGGATGAATCGTTCCCGAGCCCTACGAAGCAAGGACAGACGGAGTCCCGGAGATACGGAGCTTGATACTACGAGACTTTAAAGATTCCCCATCGGTGAGGTCGGGGAGTTTTACTAAGTAGGGATTGAACTATTTATGTAGATAATGATAATAAATGCTACAATATTGATAAAAAAGTAGAAACGCTGTTATTGGAGGAATTTCTATTTATTTTATTCGTAATAAAGGATAAATATGTTCCTTGAGCCTTCACAAGTAATTAAGAAAATAAGTTTCATATCTGTTGTGCTCCCGGTTTTAAATGAAGAACAAGCATTGCCGAAATTATGTGAGAAATTAAAAAAGGTGTTAACTGTTTCATGGGTAGAGAATTTTGAGATTATTCTTGTTGATGATGGAAGTATTGATAACACTTGGGGAGTGATATGTTCCCTTCACGAAGATGATTCAAGAATACATGGCATTAAGTTCTCTCGTAATTTTGGCCAGCACGTTGCCATGTCAGCAGGTATCCGTAAGGCAAAAGGAGACTTTGTTGCTTTGATGGATGCGGACTTCCAGGATCCTCCTGAATCTATACCGGAGTTGTTGGAAAAAATGCAGAAAGAAAACGCTGAGGTGGTTATAGGTGTACGTAAGCGCCATGTTGAGGGTTTTTTTAGAAGTATTTTTTCGAATATGTATTCAAACGTATTTATATTCCTAACTCGTATAAGAATTCCATACAATGCCACAAACATGCGTATTTTGAGCCGCAAAGTTGTCAATGTTATAAATCAGTGTGACGAGAAAAACTTATTTCTTGGTGGTCTTATGTGTTGGCTTGGTTTTAAGCTTGCTTTCACTGAGATTGAACCTGGAGAAAGGATGGTGGGTAAAACAAAATATACTTTGGGAAGTTTGTTAAAACATGCTGTTAATGGCATCTTTTCTTTTTCAGCCTTTCCGCTAAGGGTTGCTATTATTTTGGGGTTTTTCTTTTCTTTTATTAGTATATTTTTTGGCGTATATGTCCTTTTCCGCCAAATATTTTTACATGATATCGTTTCTGGGTATTCTTCAATTATCGTTTCGATTGTTTTTATGGGTGGGGTAATACTTATTTGTTTAGGCATGATAGGAGAATATATTGCGCGTATTTATGACGAAGTAAAAAAACGCCCTAACTACGTCATAGATGAAAGCGTCTAGTTGTAACTGTTACTAACAAAAGTTAAGGTAATTAGTTTTTTGGTGCTTTTAAATATTTCAGTAAAGGCATAGAGTGAATGGCGAGTGAAGGTATTAGTTGAAGGTGCGGAATAAAGGAAATACTGACACGCGATTTGCTATTGCTGGTTTCATGTGTAACAAGTATATAATTTTTCGAAAAACCTGAGATTTAATAAGCAAATTTTACAGTGGCTTTGTTACATTCATTTCTTGATGTAGATCACAATAATGATCTTCCCCCGAAAAAGTGGACACAACGAAAAGATGGTTTAAGCATGAAGACCAGCTCTAACCGGGATGCGTCCAATGGATGGGGAAAAGGGCAAGAAGCGGCGGTTTGACCGGGAATTTAAGCTATCAGCGGTCAAGAGGGTGACCGAGAGCGGACATAAGGCTAGCGAGGTGGCCAGAACCCGAGGGATTGATAGCAACCGGAAATATCTCTGGAGGAAGTAATTTAGCGAGAACGGAGATAAGGCTTTGCCTGGCAAAGGCCATCTAACCGAGCTGGCAGCTTTACGGCGTCAACTACGTGAAGTGGAGATGGATCAGGATATTTTAAAAAAGAGTTGGCATATTTTCAAAGACGACTAACAACGGTTTGAATACATAAACGAGAACCGTACGGTATTTCAGCTTGAGAAGATATGCCGGGCATTGGAAGTATTCAGGAGCGGATATTACGCGTTCAAGAAGCGGTCGAAGTGTCGGCGGCAAATTGATAATGAGAAGTTGCTCATTGAGATAAGATGGGTCTTTGTGGAGAATGACAGCAATCACGGCAGTCCACGGATCTGGCGTGAATCTGCAAGCGGCAAGGGATCCTATGTTCGGTGAACGGTGTAGCGAAGGTTATGCGGTCGGCCGGATTTTTTGCGGTTCAGAAGCGGGAGTTCTGCGTAAACACGAACTCGAAGCACGATTATGCGGTGTGGCCGAATATTTTTTGTCGGAACTTGACCGGGGATTGGCCAAATGCTGTCTGGGGGTTCGATATAACGTATATCTGGGCCTTCGAAGGATGGTTATATCTGGCAGCGGTGCTGGATTTGTTTTCACAAGGAGTTGTTGGTCTGGCGATGGATAAAACCATTTCGGCCACGCTCGTGACGTAGGCCATGAGGCAGGCGATTCTGCGAGGTAATCCTGATAAGGGACTTATTTTCTACTCGGACCCCGGTATTCAGCATGCGAGGAAAGATTTTAAGGTGTTATTGGCTGAAAATGAGTTTGTCGGCAGCATGGGGCGGCGGGGTGGCTGCTGGGACAACGCAGTCGCTGAGAGTTTCATCCACACGCTTAAGGTTGACCTGATTTACCGGATAAAGTTCAGGACGCGGGAAGAAGGAAGATAAAGATCTTTGAATACATCGAGATGTATTACAATCGTAAACGGGCTCATTCAACGCTTGAATTTTTGAGCCCCGTTGAGTATGAAAGACAGCTCGTCTTGTTTTAACAAAACGTCCACTGGATTGGGGAAGGTCACTATTATGCTAAATAACGACATCGATAACATTAAATTGCAACAACAGCATCGCATAGTCGATTCTGGTTCATTTCCCAAGGTTATTTTGTTAGATACCTGTAGTTACTGTAATTTGCGTTGTTGTATGTGTTTTCATCATCAGATGAAACGCAAGAAAGGAGTGATGTCATGGGAACTCTTTACCAAGATAATTGATGAAGTTGCAAGTGAAGACAGATGTGTCAGGATATGGATGGTATTCTTTGGTGAACCTTTTGTGATTCGCAAACGAAAGCCTTCGATTTTTGATATGATTGCTTATGCAAAACGGAAAGATTTGAGGGATATTGTCCTCAATACAAATGGTAATTTGATGGAAGATGAAGATTCTTTAAAACTTATTGAATTGGAGTTGGATGCAGTATATGTAGGTATCGATGCTTTTACAGAGAATACTTATCGAAAAATTAGAGTAGGCGGGCAATATGAGAAAGTAAAGAATAATGTACTTAGTCTCCTTCGGCTTAAAAAAGAATTAAAAGTTACTAAACCTGAAGTTTTTGTTCAGTTTGTCGAGATGGATCAGAATCGACATGAAAAAGATGACTATGCAGCTTTTTGGAATCAGGCAGGGGCTATTGTAAAAATACGTCCTAAAATCAGTTGGGCTGGAAATATAAAGGCAGATAATCTGAGATTGGATAATGATGACCGTTGGCCATGCCATTGGGCTATGCAGACCATGTCAATTACCGATACGGGGGATGTGGTCACTTGTGCTGTCGACTTGGATGCGCGCTTTGTGGCTGGTAATGTCAGCAGGCAAACATTGAAAGAGGTCTGGAATGGGCGTCTCGCCGAATTAAGGAAGATGCATACACAAAAACGATGGGATGATTTGCCCGAAATATGTAGGGAGTGCAGAGATTGGCAAGGTGCTCGGTCCGAATACGTAAAGAACGTCCTTTAGGATTTTTGTATGTGTGGGATAGTTGGTTTTACCGGCAATGCTAATATTAAAGTTCTGAGAGAAATGATGAGCACTATCGTTCATCGTGGCCCTGATGAGCAAGGGGAGTATTGTGGCCAAGATATTAACCTCGGAATGCGCCGATTGAGTATTATTGATTTAGCCACTGGTCATCAACCGGTTCATAATGAGGATTCGTCTATTTGGGTTATTTTTAATGGAGAGATTTATAACTACGTTGAATTGCGCGAGTCTTTAATTTCCATGAAACATAAATTCTACACCGATCATTCCGATACAGAAGTTATTGTTCATCTTTATGAGGAATATGGATTGGATTTCCCAAATTACATTAATGGCATGTTTGCAATTGCATTATGGGATCAAAATAAGAGAAAATTGTATCTTTTCAGGGATCGAATGGGTGTAAAACCGTTGTTCTTTTCTTTCACTACTAAACAGATAATATTTGCTTCTGAAATCAAGGCTATTTTAGCCCATCCCAATTATAGAAAAGCCCCTGATTTTACTGCACTATATCATTATTTTTCCTTCAAACACGTGCCCGCGCCTTTAACCGCCTTTAAAGGTATTTTTTCACTTTTGCCGGGAGAAAATTTAATATGGTTTGAAGGGGCTTGTATTAAAAACAGGTGGTGGCGTACTGATTTTTCTGAAAAAAATATTATTTTTTCAGAAGCGAAAGAAGCTATACGTTCCATCCTGGAGGATGCGGTTCGTCTTAGAATGAGGAGTGATGTTCCTTACGGAGCTTATTTAAGCGGGGGGATCGATTCGAGCGCCGTAGTATCATTTATGAAGAATTTATCTGGACGTCGGGTTAAAACATTTACACTCGGGTATGAAGACGAATTAGAAAATAAGCAAGCTGATATTTACGCTGCTCGTAAAGTACATAAAATCTTTGATACTGAACATTATGAATATATTATCTCTCAAAAAGAAGTTATTAAGGACATCCCAGATGTAATAAAGTCATTTGATCAGCCCTTTTCAGGTACCATATCTACTTTTTTTTTATCAAAATTAATCAAGAAGCATGTTAAGGTTGCGTTGTCAGGAGATGGCGCAGATGAGCTTTTCGGAAGCTATCTGTCGCATCGAACAGCTCAGCCGATGGCACATTTTGTCAGGCTTTATCATAGATATAAAGCCGGGGATCTTTCCGAAAAAGAACGTGAAGTATTTCAACCCGCCACGATTCCATTTCTGGAGAAACTTTACCAGCGCTCATGTGGCGATGAAACATCCTGGAGGATGGCTCTTTGTGTATTTAATGATGAAGAAAAGACCCATCTCTTGCATTCTTCTTTTCTAGATGGATGTTGTGGTACTACATTTGATTTGATGCGGCAATATTTTTCGAATCTATCTTCTGAGGATTCCTTAAATCGTATACTGGAAATGGAATGGAATTCTTTTTTTCCTGATCAAGTTTTAGCATTTATTGATTTCTTATCTATGGCGCATTCTGTGGAGGTACGCTCTCCTTTTCTTGATTACCGATTGGTTCAATTAGCGGCCTCTGTACCAGGTAATATGAAGATTACTGGTACTATTGTTAAACATATTCTAAAAGAATCTTTAACTGAGATTTTACCTAAGGAGATTTTGCAAAGACCGAAGGAGGGTTTTGTCTTACCTATTTATAACTGGATGTCAAAGGGTTTGCTTGATTATTGCCAGACAACTTTATCATCCTCCTGCCTCAAGAAGCATGGTTTCTTTAACGAATCGTATATAGCTAAATTATTTGATTCTGCCCATATGAGGAATGATTACGCTTTTGCCAGAATTTGGTCTCTGGTAAATTTTCAGATTTGGTGGGAGGCTTATTTATAATAATTTTTATTTTTCGGGGGGATGATTTTATAAGAAACGATTTGCTTGATTTCTTATGCTTGCCACAAGCGAAAATGATTTTGTTTGGTTTGATTGTTAGAAAGACATAGTCATTAGATTCTTTTTAAGATATTAATGGTCATGTTGCGTAGTTGTGAAGATGTAATTTACAGTTTATTACAGAATCAGAATTTATAAATGAGGTGTTTCTAAGTGGCTATGATGCAAGGTGTTTCATGGTGGGCCCGTGTTCCCCGAACGCGTCCATATCTTAAGAATGGAGAAATAATAAATGCATTGGGACGTCTTTTAGTGCAAGGAACAGAGCATGGTTTCTCTGTGGAACAGTTTGAAAAAGAATTTTCTGCATTATATCAGTCTAAGGGGGCTGTTACTTGTTCTTATGCGCGCATGGCGCTTTACTACATCTTAAAAGCGCTTAATTTATCACTTGGTAGCGAGATCATATTAACTCCGATCACAATTCATGACATCGTCAATGTTATTATCCTTTTAGGATATAAACCTGTGTTTGTGGACATTGATCCGCGGACGTACCAGATGGATCCCCTTGATTTACAACGTAAAATCAATCCTAAAACCAAGGCTGTTTTGGTAACTCATTTATTTGGGATGCCTTCAGACATGAAGAAAATTTTATCAATTTGCAAGAGCCATGATCTGGTCTTGCTGGAAGACGCCTCACATTCTTTTAATGCTGCTTTGGACGGGCAAGCTGTTGGGACTTTCGGCCTGGCTGGTTTTTTTTCGCTTTCGTCCCTAAAAAGCATATCATCAGGCTATGGTGGGGTGGTTATTAGCCAAGATGAAAGGCTATTGAAAGAGATACGCAGATCGTTAGAGTCTCTTAAAAATTGCCCTAGAAAAGAGCTTCGGGATGTGCTTATAAAGAATTTGATAGTAGGTATGGCTACGAACCCAATATTTTTTAATCTATGCACATTTCCTGTTATTTGTTTTTTAAATTCAAAGGATCCTGACATCGTACAGAAAATGCAGACTGATAATCCTGTTAAAATACGACTGAAAGATATACCGGAAAAATGGGTTTGGCGGTTTAGCAGTATGCAGGCTGATCTGGCTTTGCGTTGTTTAGAGCGGGTTAAGGATTGTGATGAAAAGAGGCGACGCCATGCAAATATTTTACTTAATGAATTAATGCCAGTTGCATCCGATCGACTTCCGTTATTATTAGACGGGACTCATAATGTTTTCTGGCGTTTTCCTTTCAGGGCTCCTGAAAGATCGAGATTCCAACGCTTTATGAACAAATGCGGTATAGATACTACCACCACTTTATTGCCATGTTGTTCTATGTCTCCAGCATTTTCTGAATATGGCGTATCCATGCCTAATGCAGAAAGGGCTGTTCAAGAAACATACTTTCTTCCTGTTGAGCCCGCATTAACGGATAATCAGGTTCTTGGGATTGCTGGGGCTGTAAAAGCTTTCATTAAAGCTGAAAAGTGATGCTATGCGGCTTGCCAATATTTTTGAGCGAGTAAAATTTTTAAGCCTTTTACGAGCCATACCTTCTTTTTCATCCAATTATTTCAATTTGATTCTTAATCACCCTGACAAATGTGCTCCATTTTATATATTTTGGTTATTAAGTTATCGCTGTAATCTTAAATGTCTTCATTGTGACTGGGTGTGGAGTCGGACTGGCCGTGAAGATGTGGAGAGGGAACTGGATAAAGATAAAAAGCTGGACGTCACTGAGCAGATAGCTCGTTCTTGGACGTGGGGGGTAACACTTTCGGGTGGCGAACCTTTGATAGACCCGGCCTTGCCTGAGATCGTTAATAGGCTCAAGTCGGCCCGAAAATTTATTAATTTATGTACTAATGGAGTGCTTCTTAAGAGGTTCGCGCAAGAATTGGTGGATAGACGTGTTGACGTGATTACAGTAAGCATGGATAGCCATAAAAGTAATGTGCACGACGCGTTTAGGGGCGTAAACGGAACTTTTGATAATGTAATTTCCGGCATAGAGGCAGTTATGTCTTTGCGTAAAAGAAAATTGCCGAGAGTTGTTGTTAAAGGGGTGATATCTCCACATAATGTTAATGACTTAAGTGATTACGTTTCTTTCTTTAATGAGCGAGTAGATGCAATAGAATTTCAGCCAGTACAAAATAATTTTGGCCATCAAGTAAAAGAAATAGATGTTCTGTTCAAGCCTGAGCATGAGAAGGCTTTTCGAGAAGCTATGAGCCGTTTAATAAGTAGTCACCGACAGTTTAATAATCAATATTACCGCGAAATGGCTGATTTCATTTTTAGACCTGGAGAATTGATTAGGTCGAGACGCTTTAAGTGTTTATTTCCATCGGCTATGATTTTGGGGATAGATCCTTATGGGAATGCGGGGGGGTGTTTGGGCCGTAACCTTATCGGAGGCAATTTGCGGGATAAAAAATTGCTTGAAATCTGGCGAGGGATGAAGAACTTTGATAGCCAAAAAAAGATGCGCTGTTCTTCAGCGGGATGTATTTGTTGGTATAATGGAGCTCAGCTTAATTCTTACATGTTGCCACTTTATAGTCTTTTTAATTCTAGGAATAGATAAATGATTGTTCAATTGTATCGGAGCTCAGAATAATGGAGAAAAATATTAGCACTTCCAATTTATTGTTCATCTATTTTTCTTATCTCGATAATGCTTTTCATGCTCTCCTTGATATGATGCCTCCTTTTATACGGACGCTTATTTTTAAAATTATGTTTAAGAAGATAGGCAAGAACGCCTTGATAGATTATGGTTGTTATTTTCGTTTTCCTCGAAAGATTGTCATTGGAGATAATATTTCGATAAACAGAAAATGTAATTTCTATGGTTCGTTTATGATACAAGATGCTTTTATTAAGATGGGTGATAACGTGGTTATTGCCCCGGAATGTTCCTTCTATTCGGCCGGCCAACATTATAAAGGTGATGAGTTGATACACGTAGGGGGAAGTATAATCATTGATGATGGCGTTTATATAGGTGGGAGATCAGTGGTTCGTTATGGCGTTACATTGGGTAAAGGGGCGATTATAGCAGCAGGTTCGGTTGTGGTTAAGGATGTCCCACCTTACGCCATTGTAGCTGGAGTCCCTGCAAAGCAAATTGGAGTTAGGGATGTGGTCGCGCATTCTTCACTAAGCCATTGATTTCCTGATACAGAATATATTTCCTTTTCTCAGCGTTTTTACATTATTTGCAGGATTCTCGATGCGAGTTGTTATTCTTCAGCCTTCATATATCCCATGGTTGGGTTTTTTTGACCAACTTTATAAAAGTGATATTTTAGTTATATACGATGATGTTTTATATACTAAAAACGACTGGCGGAACCGTAACAGGATACGTTTAGCTAATGGCGTAGGATGGTTAACTATACCTGTGCGGGACAACAAAAGGATTAGCCAGAAACTTTTGATAAAAGATGTTATGGTTCGTGATGAAATCCCTTGGAGGCGCTTACACTTAAAGACCATTGAAATGAATTATAAGAAAACGCCTTTTTTTGATGAGATCTATCATTTGTACGAGAATGTATTAATAGCCAAAGAGAGCAGGTTGATAAATATTTGCATGAGCTTTATTAATGCATTTCTTAGCTATACCGGACTTGTCAGGAAGATTGTTTTCTCTTCAGATCTAATTGATAGTTCTTTCGCCAGGAGTGATAGATTGTTGGAAATATGCAGATTCTTTAAGGCTGATGAATATTTGTCTGGAAATGCCGCAAAGGAATATTTAGACAAAAGAATGTTTAAGGAACATGGTATCGATGTTCTATGGCAAAATTACGAGCATCCTTATTATGATCAGAAAAGGTGGGGCAGCGATATTTTTATTTCACATTTATCAGTATTAGATTTATTGTTCAATCATGGTAAGGAGAGTCTGGACATTATAATTAACAAGAAGCGTATAATTATTCCTCCTGGAGTTAAAATAATTGCGGCAGAAGAATATTCTGGCTTTATTCCAAAAAAATAAATTAATCAAAAACCATGAATTTGGTGGTCTTGAACTAAATGGCGCAAAATAACAGTGGTGTGCGATCATTATTAGGCAACCCGACGCTCTTTAAATTATTTATTAATATCTTAGGGGGCGCCGAAGGCACTCGTGTTTTGGTCGATAACTATATCTGCCCTCGACCGCGCGAACGTGTTTTAGATATCGGCTGTGGCATGGGGAGAATGGTAGATTTCTTGCCGGATGTAGAATACCACGGATTTGATTCCGACCCTGATTATATTGCGGCGGCAATAAAAGCGTATGGAAGTAAGGCAACTTTTCTATGTGAAAAGGTAACGGATTCAAACTTAAAAGA
Source organism: uncultured Planctomycetales bacterium (assembly GCA_964438075.1). Classification (GTDB taxonomy): domain Bacteria; phylum Omnitrophota; class Gorgyraeia; order Zapsychrales; family Fredricksoniimonadaceae; genus JAAXVU01. Next base: position 68,367 of record CAYTIW010000008.1, on the reverse strand, counting down.
GACGGAATATTTTGATGTCGTTTTGGCTATAGGGGTATTGCACCATTTAGATGATCGCGAATCTGAACATCTATTCAAATTAGCCAAAAAGGCTCTCAAGGTCGGGGGAAGGCTTATAACTATTGATTGCACATTTGTGGAAGGTCAATCAAAGATTGCGCGATGGATAATATCCAGAGACCGCGGTCAGAATGTTCGCACTGCGGAAGGCTATTATAAATTGGCCGCCCTTTCTTTCGAGCGGATCAAATGTGATGTCAGACATGATATGTTACGCATACCTTATACACATACAATTTTGCAATGTTTTAAAGATTGAGGCAATTTGAGTATTGCATAAATAAGGAGGCATTAAGCATGGCGGTAAAAAAAACTATTTTGATAACTGGCGGAGCTGGGTTCATTGGCAGTAATTTTGTCAAACATATCTTTTCCAATTATCCCAACTACAGAGTTTGTGTCTTGGATGCCCTGACATATGCGGGTGATCCCGAAAATTTTTCTCAGGGGATCAAGAGTTCAGAAAGGTTTAATTTCTTTTATGGGAATATACGCAACGGGAATTTAGTTGATAAGTTGATGTCAGAATCAGACATTGTAGTGCACTTGGCGGCGGAAACACATGTGGCTCGTTCGATATATGATGATACGGTCTTTTTTGAAACTGATGTCATGGGTAGCCAAGTATTGGCATGTAACCTTCTGAAACACCGTAAACGTATTGAGCGTTTCATACATGTATCGACGTCTGAAGTTTATGGGACCGCCTATACTGATCCCATGTCGGAGGATCATCCTCTTAATCCTACTAGCCCTTATGCCAGTGCAAAATGTGGTGCCGATAGACTAATGTATTCTTATTGGGTGACTTATCACTTGCCAATTGTTATTTTGAGGCCTTTTAATCAATATGGGCCGTCACAGCATCTGGAGAAAGTAATTCCGCGTTTCGTCACAAGCGCGATATTGGATGAGAAACTAAATATTCACGGGGATGGGAAAAATACTCGTGATTGGGTGTATGTTGGCGATACTTGTAAAGCTTTAGACCGTGCAATACATGTGGATATTGATAAGATTAAAGGACAGGTTATAAATATAGGTACCGGGAGGGAAGAGAGTATCGGGAATATTGCTCTTAAAGTTATCGGATTATTAAACAAGCCGCATGGTTTATTAAATTACATAGGTAACCGGCCTGGGCAAGTAGCCAGACACATATCCTCAACTGAAAAGGCTAAGGATTTATTAGGTTGGCAGGCCGAACATTCTTTTGAAGACGGCCTCGGCATGACAATAGATTGGTATCGTAATAATCGATCCTGGTGGGAGAAACTATTGTGGATGCGTACGGTGCCTATATTAACGGAAAATGGCATTATTGAACAGCATTGATAATGATAAATCTAAAGAAGGTATCTTAATGAAAATAGAGTTCTTTAAACACAATCTAGGTGAGGCGGAAAAGCGTTCTGTGTGCGAGTGCTTGGATGGGATTTTCTTGACGTCGGGACAGTATGTGAAAGATTTCGAAGGTGCATTCGCTGATTATCTTGGTTCAAAGTTCTCTGTAGGTTTGAATTCTTGTACAGCCGCGTTGCATTTAGCGCTCTTGGCTCTGGATATCGGGCCTGGAGATGAGGTAATAACTACACCAATGACTTTTATTGCAACCGCTAATGCTATTCTTCATGTTGGAGCGCGACCTGTTTTTGTAGATGTCGAACCCGATACGGGTTTGATTGACCATAGAAAGATTGAAGATGCGATTACGCCGAATACGAAAGCGATCATTCCTGTTCATCTCTATGGTCAAATGTGTGATATGCGTTCGATAAAAGAAATCGCAGATCGCTATCAAATTAAGATTGTAGAAGATTGTGCGCATTGTGTGGAGGGCGAGAGAGATGGGGTGCGGCCCGGACTGTTGGGAGATGCCGCGTGTTTTAGTTTCTATGCAACAAAGAATTTGACTTGCGGAGAAGGCGGCGCAGTTACTACTAATGACCATAAGCTGTCAGAGCGGATACGCTTACTTCGTCAACATGGTATGAGCAAGGAGGCCGCGGACAGGTATCAGGGGGATTACAAGCATTGGGATATGCTAGAGCTAGGCTGGAAGTACAACATGAGCAATATACAGGCTGCGCTTCTGTTGCCGCAGCTGTCGCGAATTGATGAACGTTGGCTTTCGAGAAAGGAATTATATGATTTATATCGTGAGGCCCTTGAAGGAATCCCCCATATCATAATGCCTATAATTTATTCTCATTCTAAGAGCGCGTTGCATCTGTTCACTATTTTTGTAGATATGCATTATCGGGATCAGCTTATTCTTCACTTTAATTCTGCTGGTATAGGATGTACGGTAAACTATCGAGCGATCCATTTATTGAAATATTATAGAAATATGTTTGCATTCAAGGATGGCAATTTTCCGAATGCGGAAAATATTGGTAATATGACCATAAGTCTTCCTTTCTGGATAGGCATGGAGAAAGTCCATGTGGATTATATAAGGGATAAACTTCTTGAATTTATTCATCAACGAGTGGCTGCTTGATAAACAAAAATAGATTTCTTACTTGCCTACCGTATTTAATGGTAATATCGGCATTTTTCGTTGTCATCCTGTCGCTATTATTTTTCTTTCGACATGGTATTGATATTACGGATGAAGGTCTTTATCTCCTTTCTTCAAAACACCCCAAAGATGTTCTCGTCTGTGCAACATCTGCATATTATTTTATTCATCCCTTATTTAAAATGGTCAATTTCGATATCTACGGTATCCGGTTAGTAGGCATGCTTATACTTATTTTTTCTGGCATGCTGGCTGGTTGGGCATTTTATAAATCAGTTAGCCATTCTATAGAGGTCGGTTATTCCAAAATGGCCGAATTTGCTTTCGCTGCTCTTGGCGGATTGGGGGCGGCAGTGTATTACATCTGGGGTATATATTCACCCGGTTATAACGCGACTATCGCTTGGGCAGTTAATCTTTCCGCTGCCTTTATTTCTTTTTTTTATTTTCAATCGGAATACAAGCTGAACCCTATCCGTTATTCAGTCATAATGGCTTTCTTTTGGGGAGCGATAATAGCCATTGGATTTTTCTCCAAGATCACTTCTGCTGCAGGGTTATTTTTAACCGCGTTTTTGTGGATATTATTTACGGCTCCATCAGGAAGGAGTTCTTTCTGGACTATAATGTCTTTCTTATCTGGTTTTATTACAGTATTCATTTTTTTCTTCCTTTTTATGGAAAATATAGATATCTGGTTTCGCCATTCTTTTTTGAACGGGTGGGTCGCGATATTGATTACCAGCGGAGATTCAATGAATTTCTTTAAGAGGCATGCCACTGAATTCTTTTATAGTCTAAAAGAAACTTTATTTGTTTTTAGACGGGAAATCTTGTTGTTGTTGGCTACAAGACTTTTGATTGAATTTAAGAAAGATAAAGAAAAAATATATCTATATATATCATTATTTATTGTAACTCTTAGCATTGTGATCCATGCTTATATTGCTCATTGTTTTCTGGGTGGATTCCATCACCTTTATGATGCGTATGTCTTTTTCTTGTTGTGGATAATATTACTTTTTTTGGGGCCATTAATTAAGGCTATTTCGTTCTGGCTAGGAGCTGGGCATGATAATAGTCCCCATTTTTCGATTTCTGACCGACTAAAGAGGATCATTTTTTATTTTATGCTTTTTTTACTTCCTTACATTGGAGCCTTTGGAACTGGGAACCCTATAATGCGTAATGTGGTTATGAACATTGCTCCTTGGTTCTGTTTGTTCCTTTTGTTTTGGACTAATAATATTAAATCTATCTGGCCCTGTTGGTTTTATAAAATGATTCCCGCTCTAATCAGTATGGCAGCTGCATCCCAGATTATTACTGCACCGATTATTTCTCCGTACGGAATCAATGTCAATGTCTTGGCTCAGAACGAGCTATTAACTTATGGATTATCTAACTCGAGAATCTTCTTAGATAAGCCCACGGCAGATTTTTTCGTAAGTCTTAAACAAATAACATCTGAGGCGGGTTTTAAGCCCGGTGATAATATTTTAGCCTTTACTGATATGGCTGGTGTCGTTTTTATTCTAGGTGGCCGATCTCCTGGTGTGCCTTGGTATATGGGGAAATATATGTCACTTTACCACAATAAGGAATATAACGAGTTCGGGCTTTCTCTAATTTCCAGCGAAGCCATTGCTAAGTCTTTAATATTGCAAAAGATGGATGATTTATCCGGCATGCCTAATCTCATGAAATATAATATTAACTTTCCTAAAGATTATGTTTTACTAGCTCAACTTATTTGGCCGGCTACTAACGAAATAGTGAAAGTTTGGAAGCCTAGATTGGTTAAGGCCGATAAATAATTTATTTGACTAATAATTTAATATCATTAATGTATTATTTCTGATTTGTTTATTTTTTCTTGTTATTATTTCTAACCGATTTCGACTTTGTTTTGGATGAAGTTTGAGTGTTTACTATGGTATAATTTAATCAAAAAGTAGATTATATGAAAATATTAGGTTTGAATCCGCCGAGTAAATACAGTAAAAATGTGGCCAGGGATCTGCTTTGGGGTTGTTGGTGCAAGGGGCGCCGCATAGCTGGGGTACAATTTCCTCCTTTGCCGATAATTTATGTAGCTACCATTTTAAAAAAGGATGGTTTCTCCGTTGATGTTCTTGACGCTCAAGGTGAGGGCCTTACCTTGGCTGATGTCGAAAAAATGATTGTAAATTATGACGTTGTTTTCTTAATTTCAGCAACCATGAGTTACGCTGAAGATGCTGAGGTTCTTGAGTGCCTAAAGAAAAAGAATCCGCGTTTAAAAACCATTGTGTTCGGTTCCCATGCGACTTTTTTACCGCATGAGGCGCTAAAACGAAATTCGGTGGATATTATCGTTCGTAAAGAGTCGGAATACGTTATTCGCGATTTGGTAAGAGCTTTACGTAACGGGGGAGACGAATGGAAAAAGGTACCTGGTATCGGTTTCCGCCAAGATGGCCAAGTGATTATTAATCAGGATTACCCTTATATTGATAATTTAGATGAGCTGCCAATTCCAGACAGATCGTTCTTATCTAAAAATGTTTTTTATTATAATCCTATTGTTAAATATTCTGAATGGACGACTGCTTTATCTAGCCGCGGATGCCCTAGCCGTTGTACATTTTGCACCTCTCCTTCTTATTACGGTCCTAAGTATCGCGCCCGATCGGCACAGAATGTGTTTGAAGAAATGTTATATCTGCGCGATCTTGGATTTAAAGAAATTTTTTACAGAGATGAATCATTCACTATTGATAAAAAGCGTGTTTTTGATATTTGCACTAGATTCATAGATGCTAAAGTTAACGTTTCTTGGATATGTAGTGTAAAGGCAAGTACGGCATCTTTTGATATGTTGAATGCAATGAAAGAGGCGGGATGTCGGCTCATTCGTATTGGGGTAGAATCTGGTGTCCAAGAAATTTTGAATAATGTTAAGAAGGATGTAAAGATTGGACAAGTTGAAGACGCTTTCCGTTGGGCAAGACAATTGAAGATTGATACTCATGCCCATATGATGTTAGGAATGCCAGGCGAAACTGACGAGACAATAAAGAAAACATTCGCTTTCATTAATAAAATTCAGCCTTCAACTATTACTTATGGAATAATGACCCCCTATCCCGGGACTGAAATTTATCGCCAGGTTTTGGCTGTCGATCCAAGTTTCGGTGACGGAACAGGCATTGATATCCGTTCAATACACACCAACGCGTCTTTCTCAAAAATTTTTACAAAACTTGAGCAGGGAAGGCTTGAGCAGTATGTCCAAGAAGGTTATCGCCGATTTTATATGCGGCCAAGTTATATATTAAAGCGGCTTGCTAGAATACGCAGTTGGGCGGAGTTTATCAGGCTTTTTACCGCTGGGGGGCAAGTATTCCGTTTTATTGTTAGCGGTGATTAATAATTAATTTAATATTTTATGAAAAATATTCTCTAATAAACCGGAAAGGTCTGGTCATGGGGGTTGAAAAAAAAGATGTTAAGAATTTCTGGTCGAATCACCCTTTAGGCAGCTATGAAATAAAAGAGGAGCTCGGCTCTGCTGAATATTTTAATAGATTAAATTTGATCAGGAACGACTCTTCTTATTTTGTTATGGATTATTACAATTTTCAGGGGGCGAAAGGAAGACGAGTCTTGGATGTCGGATGCGGGCCGGGTTGGATTACGTATCAATATGCAAAGAGCGGCGCTAATATTTTTTCGTTGGATTTGACGTTTACTGCTGTTACTTTGGCCAGAAAGAACTTGACCAAAGATGGATTTAATAGTCATTTTGTAACTGCAGATGCGGAGCATATACCCTATAAAAGAGAATCATTTGACTTTGTTTCTTGCGATGGGGTTTTACATCATACTCCCGGTACGGAAAAAGGGGTGGCTGAAATATGTCGTGTTGTTAAGACAGGTGGACGCGCTGCGCTTTCTTTTTATTATGAGAATATAATGTTGCGTGGAAAGTTTTTTATGTTAACAAAATTAATTATGAGAATTTTAGGTGTCAAATTGCATGGGGTCAAGAAAATTTCTTTTGCTTTAACGAAAGAAGAATTCGGCAACATGTACGATGGAGTAGATAATCCGCTTGGAAAGATATATTCTCGGGCAGCATGTGAAAAGATGCTCACCACGGCAGGGTTTAAAATAGTTCGTTCCAGAGTGTATTATTTCCCCAAGCGTTTCTTCCGCCTTTCTGATAAGCTTCCTTTATGGCTTTTTAAATTTTTAGATAGAGTATTTGGAACAATGATTTTCTTCGAAGTCGAGAAGTAATTTTTCCCCTGTTTTTGAACCATTCATGGGTCTTTATGTGCGGAATATTTGGCGGAATAGCTATCCCCGATTCACTTTCCACCCTCCAAGAGATGGGATGCGCCCTTAAGCATCGAGGTCCTGATGATGAGGGGTTTTATATCGAAGAGAACCTTGCTTTAGGCCATACCCGTTTAAGTATCATCGATTTGAGTTCGGGTAAACAACCCATGTTTTCTTCAAATGGTCAATGTGTCATTGTTTTTAATGGTGAAATATATAACTTTGGCGAAATCCGTAAAGAATTATTAAAGAAGGGCCATTTATTCCGAACAGTATCAGATACTGAAGTGATTCTAAATTCTTACCTGGAGTGGGGGTTAGACTGCTTGGATCGATTTAATGGTATGTTTGCTTTTGCTTTGTGGGATAAGGCTAGCAGGAAGTTGTGGATAGCTCGGGATAGATTGGGTAAAAAGCCTATTTACTTATGGTTTTCCAAGGGGATGTTTTTATTCGCTTCGGAGGCAAAGAGCATATGGAATTTGCCATTTTTTGAAGGCACTTATGATTTTCGCGCCGTTGATCAATATTTGACCTTTCGATATGTGCCGGGAGAACGCACCTTTCACAAGGAGATAAAGAAGCTATTGGCAGGTCATTGGATTTTACTTGATGACAAGGCGAGGATTGTGCAAAAGAAACAGTGGTGGAGTATACCTTCCCGCAGAGAAGCGGTGGCTAGGAAATCTTTACAGGCTTATCGTGATGAATTTCAGCAGCTTTTTTCTTCTGCAGTTAAATTAAGGTTAATCGCCGATGTGCCGCTAGGAGCATTTCTCAGTTCGGGGATAGACAGCGTATCAATAGCTTCTGAAATGGCCAAGGTTTCTAGGCCGACGTTCTTTACAATAGGATTTGGCTCTGAAGCGGATGAGGTCAATGCGGCCAGTATGATTGCACAAGAGTTAGGTGGTCAGCACCATGTTCTGCAGATGGAGGAAGATGATTTCGATCAGTTGCCCAATGCGGTTTCTTCTTTGGATGAACCTTATGGCGATCCTATAATTTTGCCTACTTATCTTCTGGCAAAGAAAGCCTCCGAAAGGGTTAAAGTAGTTTTAACTGGCGATGGGGCAGATGAAATCATGGGCGGTTATATACATCATGCATTTTTCCGTAATATGCCGGTCCTTCCTTCTTTACTAAGTAGATGTTTTGCATTGATTGCACAGCGTATGCCTTTATCTGTTCTCGATAAAGCGTTTCATTATCCAGCTAGTATGGGGGAAATTGGACGAAAACGGATGGTGAATCTAATTGAGAAATATCCCGATGGGATTTATTCTTATTTAGGTTTCGCGACTTTGTTTTCAGAGGATGATAAGAAAAGTTTATATACCGAAGAATTCAATAATTCTTTAGCCGGAGAGCCAAATGAGTTGTGGGAAGCGATGGTATCCCATTTTGACCGTACAGATATTCATATGGCAGATTTAGCAGTTCAATGGGATTTAAAAACATGGTTCCCCGAGCAAACACTTATGAAGTTTGACAGATTGACTATGGCTAATTCGATTGAAGGCCGTTGTCCATATGCGGATTATAGATTGGTTGAATTCTTTTTAAAACTGCCATTGAGGCATTATCAATTGTTGTGTAACAAAAAAAGTATTGTTAGGGGGATTTATCAATCAAAACGCCCGTTTCTGCCCAAGAAGAAGAAGCCTTTTTATTTGCCAATGCATAAAGGCTTCGAGAACAAATTAAGAAAGTTTCAAGATGAAATATTAGATTCAGACGAGTTAAAAAAATTTAAATGGTTGAATCCTGATGCTATTAATAGGTTACGCATTGAGCGCACTCATTCTCCTTTATTGCTGGACAAGCAGATTATGAGCCTCGTTGTCCTGTTTTATTGGTTGCGAACACATAAGAGTGGATTAAATTAATAGGTATTCTGATTCCATATATTGATTCAATTGGATGGTTTTTTAAATAAAAGGCATCATTAGATTGAATACTTCCCCTAAGTTTCCAGGTTCTGATCATGTCTGGATTTTTTCATTATTGATATTTCTCGCCATAATTATTCATTTACCGCAACTTGATTTCTGGCCTGCTATAGTCCAAGGCGATCTTGGCCGTGATCTTTATGCATTTTGCAGGACACAACATGGCGATTTGCCATACCGAGGATATTTTTATCAGTACGGGCCTTTGATGCCTTATTATTACGCAGTCTTTAATATACTATTTGGCGTCAATATAACTAGCGTTCTTTATGGTGTTATATTGCTTGATGTGCTTGCAGGCATGCTCATCTATTTGATTCTGATTCGCTGGACAACACCGGTGACGGCTATTTTGGGCGCGAGCTGGTTCTGGTTATTCTACGAGAAAATAATCTTCAATTTTAATCATATCGGTGCAGTGCCGTTGATTCTTATAAACGTCTATTTGTTGATCAAATTTTATGAGTCACCTCGTATATGGGTATTTTGGGGAGTGGTGGCGACGGTATTTATTCTTCTGCTTATTAAAATTAATATTGGTCTATGTATATTTGCTTCTTCTTTCTTGATCATCCTTGCTATGATTATTAAAGGGCGTTTAAGATTATTTCCTATAAAATGGCCTTTATTATGGCTTTTCTTGGCGCCACTCGCATCCGCCATCTTTATTTACCTTTTGCTTTTTCAGGGTTTGCCGGATTACTACATTAAACAATGTTTACCGATAACATCAGGATACCATCAGTTCAACCAGCACATTCTATTTGTCCCCAAGAAACTTTTATGGACTATTTTTTATGTGCATTTCTTTGGATTTAAACCTAATTATTTCCCCACTTCTGTTTTTCCGATTTTTATTTCCTATTGGGTTGTCATAGTATCCGTCATATCTTTTATTTTTTTATTCATATTTTCGAAGAAGGTTTTGGGATCATGGATGATCTTATTGATCACTTTGTTATTTTTATCTCACGAATTTATTATTATCGGGGTTCCATACGAGCTTTGGTTGCCCTATCCTCTGTTTATTTGCCTCTTATTTATTATGGCAGAGATCTGTTTAAATAAGTATCCATGGGCCAAAATGATTTGGTTATCAATTGTGGGAGTCACGCTTGTAATGCAGTTCACCGGTGTATATTATTTAAAAAAGCAATTGGTTAATATGGAAAATCATTTTATCCCTTGGGATAAAGTAAAGATATACTCTTGGAACCCGCCAAATTGGATTTTAACTGTTGAAGAAACGGTTAACTATCTAAGAACTCATCTTGGGCCAGGGGAGAAATTTCTCGCTTTGCCATATGAACCTATTTATTATTGGTTATTAGATCGCAAATCTCCCGTCGTTGAAACAATGTTCTTTGATATTATAAATATTCCACCTCAACAAGAAATCAGGATAATAGCTGATTTGGAAAGAGAGCGAGTAAAATATATTATTTTATCCAATCGTGTTCATAGCCCCGAAGCCGGGCTTGGTAAATTTGGCATAACGAATTGCCCAAATATTTATAAATATATAAACGATAATTTTAAAAAAGTTATCACTTTCGGGAGATGGAATAATTCGGGAGAATGGTTTTGGGATCACGCTATTAGTATTTATGAACGCAAGGTGATAGACAGTAATAAAAGTTTATCAGGTAGTTCGATTTAAGATTGGAGAGAGGGGGGCTTAAGATGTTATCAATGGACTACCTGAAATTGAAGGATCGATTGATTGATCAATAATACCGCATCTGTTCCCAATATGCCCAACCCAATTTCTTTATTAGATCGCTATGAAAAATAGTTTCTTCAAAACCATATACAATCAACAGTGGCTCGAGTTATTTATGTTGGGCGTCGTTGCATTATTAATTCATTATCCGCAGCTTGATTATTGGCCACTGGTGGTGCAAGGGGACCTTTCAAGAGATCTTTATGTTTATCATAGGACATTGTTAGGCGAATTGCCTTACAGAGATTATTTTTATAATTATGGGCCTTTTATGCCTTTTTATTATGCGTTATTTTATATGTTTTTTGGGGTTGAGTTCCCTAGCATTATTATAGGTTTCATGCTTCTAAATATAATATCGGGGACAATGATATATTTAATTTTAAAGAAACTCACAACGGGAGCCATGGCTTTGTTGGGAGCTGGTTGGTTTTGGCTGTTTTATGATAAAATTACTTTTTCTTTTAATCATTGTGGCGCCGTTCCTTTGATATTGTTGAATGTTTATCTTATATTTATCTATCATGACTTTCCCCGCAAGCGTATTTTTCTAGGTGTTGCGGCGACTATATTTCTATTATTTCTAATAAAGATTAATATTGGTTTATCAGTTCTGGTTTCCTCATTCTTTTCAATAGCATTATTTAGGAAAGAAAAGAAACCTGAAGGCCCATTTATTACAAATACATTGTTGATTCTCTTATTTTTGTCTATAGTTCTTGCGGTCTTTGTATACTCGCTACTGTTAATGGGATTGCCAGATTATTATCTTAAACAATGTTTCCCCTTGTCCGCTAGTTATATACAAGTAAGCCCGGACCTCAGTTTATTTATTAAACATCTGTGCGGAATGGCCTATGCCCACTTTATGGGGTTAGAATCTAGGTTAATGCCGAATTCCATATTTTCTAATATTTGGGCCGAAAGATTATTTATTCTGTCGTTTCTTTGTTTCTTTATAGATTTTTGCCTTAGGTTTTTTAAAAAAAATATAAATAATAAATATTTTTTAATTTTCTTACTTTTTATTATTTTTTTATCACACGAATTTATTGTCCTTGGGGTTCTTTATGAGTTGTGGTTGCCGGCACCTGTATTTATTTGCGTTTTCTTTCTTCTGGCATGGGAATTTTTAAGGAAATATATTGTTTTTAGATATATATGGTTTTTTATTATGAGCGTGGTTATGGTCATGACTTTATTGGGGGGGTATGTTTTTAAAAATAGGTTGATCGCTTCCAATAAGTACTTCTTGCCGTTTGATAAAATGAATATATATTCATTAAATCCACCCAATTGGACTTTGGCTGTTGAAGAAACAACCAATTACTTAAAAGCAAATATTATGCCGGGTGAGAAGTTTTTGGCCGTGCCTTATGAGCCTATTTATTATTGGTTATTAGAAAGACGTTCCCCGGTCGTTGAAACGATGTTTTTTGATTTTGTTAATATACCCATAGAGCAAGAAAAACGTATTATTAGAGACTTGGAAAAAGAACAAGTTAATTATATAGTAATGTCTAATAGGGTTCATAGTCCGGAAGCCGGTTTGGGAAGATTTGGGGTAACTAACTGTAAGATGCTGGGTTCATACATTGACCATAATTTCACGCCAATAATCATTTTTGGCAAGTGGGAGAACCCGGCCATATGGTCTTGGGACCATGCGATTAAGATTTATAGACGAAATACTTTGGGTAGGTTAAGGTAGTTTTAATTAAAACCAATTAATTTTTATAAAAAATATGAAAGAAAAATTTGAAGTCTTGAAGTGCCCCGATTGCGGTGGTTGTATCAATGCTGCGCTTACATGTAAAAGCTGTATGAGGAAATATGCCTGTGAAGATGATATTTGTGACATGATGCCGAGTAAGGAAATCGTTCCTGAATTAAATATTTATAATGAGCTAAATTATAAGAAGTTTTATGCTTTGCAGGGGGAGACGGAAGGTTATTTATATCGGAACAAGAATCCTCTAATTAATTGGGTTCAGGCTTCGGGCTATCGCGCCATCAAAAGACTTTTCAGGGAACATAAAGGGATGGCTTTGGAGTGCGGTTGTGGCACGGGTATTTTTCAAGAAATCCATGGAGGTATCGTCCCGGAAAATTATATAATGCTTGATGCGGATAGATGTTCTTTGACTAAGATCAAGAGGCGGCAAAATTTGGCTGCTGTTATAAGGGGGACAAATTATAGGTTGCCTTTTGTTGATTGTTCTTTTGATGTTGTAATTTCGCATGCCCAGTTGGAACACCTTGCTTTTCTTGATTTAGCTTTGGAAGAAATAAAAAGGGTTTTAAAGCCATCTGGTATTTTTTTTGCAAGTATGCCGAATGAGGGGGGCCTGCTTTGGACCAAGGGGCGCGAGATGACGTCAGCAAGGTATTTCGGTGAACTGCTTAAGATTGATTATATTAAATCCAACCGGATAGATCATATAAATACGATACATCAGATTGACAGGGCCCTAAGAAGGCATTTCGTCATAAAAGAAAGAATATTCTTTCCTTTTTATTTTCCTTCGTTTGGTTTTAATTTCACCACAACATATTCATTATGTCCTGCAACATAATGAGCTAAATCTTTCTAATCTTTTTATTACTGATTGGAGCGGCAAATGGAAAAAAAAGGTATGAAGGTCACAATATTATTGCCTTGTTACAACGAAGAATTGGCATTGCCAAAAGTTATCACTGATATTCGTGATGCAATGAATGGCGTTGGTTATTCATATGAAATTATGATCGTGGATGATCGGAGCACGGATAATAGTGTTACTATCGCGGAGAATTTAGGCTGTCGCGTTATACGCAGGGCTGTACGGCGTGGGGCAGGTGCGTCGCGTAAGACCGGGATATTAGCTGCAGAGGGGGAAATTATAGTTATGTTGGATGCGGATGGTACCTATACAGCTGCAGATATCCCCAAGATGCTCAAATTCTTTCCTGAGTATGACCAAGTTAATGGGGCGAGAACAAGCGAGAAGGGAACTCTTTTTTTACTCAGAACTCCGGCCAAATGGCTGATTCGCAACCTGGCTAGTTTTATCGCAGGACAGAAGATACCCGATTTGAATACTGGTCTTAAGGCATTTAAACGTGAACTAATGTTACGTTATTTATGGACCATCCCTGATGGTTTTTCATGTGTATCATCCATGACTTTGGCATTTCTCTGTAACGGCCATCCTGTTAAGTATATACCCACCGAATATCACAAAAGGATAGGCTTATCGAAATTCCATCCTATTAAAGACACTTACAATTATATATTGACGGTCTTTCGGTTAATCACTTATTTTGACCCTTTGCGTATTTTTTTGCCTACGGCGTTGATACTTATCATCGGGGGAGTTTTCAAATCGTTATATGATTTTTATTTTGTGATCGATAGGTTGCAGCTATCAGATATTATTTTAATCTTGAGCGGCGTAGTTATTGGCTTCCAGGGGCTTTTGGCAGATCTTATTGTTGCTCAAGCTAGGGCCAGAAGTTTAATGTGGAGTGAAAAAACAGCCCAGTAGGGAACATATTTTCTTATGAATATTTTTCATGAAATTGGGTTGTCACAATTGCCAAGGATATTAGGGCTTATCGACCGTGATCCTAATTCTATGACGTATGGTTGTTGTGACCGTAATTATTGGCATTATAAAGTTGTTGATTTCCCCAATTCCCGTCTACAAGAGGCTGCTTTAATATTGGGGTTGGTATTCCATCTTGATGTGTCTGATAACAGGTTCTTTGCCTCAAAAGTATTGAAAGATTGGATTTATGCGGTAATAAACTTCTGGTCAAGGAGAAGGCATGCGGATGGGAGCACGGATGAAAGTTACCCTTACGAACGACATTTTTGTTCAACGGCTTTCACTTTATATTCCGTAACTGAAACTCTTATGTTGATGGGTAGTGAACCTACTCAGGATTTAAGGTCGACCGGCCATTTTTTAATTAAGCATGATAATAAAGATGTGGCCAACCAAATGGCATGCTCAGCTACGGCTCTTTTTAATTTATATATATTAACAAGAGACGAACGATTCCAGAAGGCCGCGGATAAGAAGATTGACAAGCTTTTGCTTATGCAAAATGATACTGGATTCTTTAATGAATATGGCGGGTTCGATTTGGGGTATGATTCAATAACTTTAAGTTTCCTGGCAGAGCTTTATCAAAAAGATCAACGGGATGATATAAAAAAGGCTGCTGCGAGTTGCATAAACAATATGAGTCATTATATAGATGAGCATGGTTATTTCAATCCGGTAAACATGTCTCGGCGAACACAATTTATATATCCATATGGTTTTTCGATCTTTGCTCCGGATGTGTTGGACCGTTTAAAGGTCGGTTTGCAGAATAATTTTATTTTGAATCCGGCATGGATGGATGATCGTTATTGTATTCCGTTCGCTGGCAATTATTTGAAGATGCCGATTTGAGCGGAGGGGAAATGACCACTTTTCGTTTGATATTATTACGGCTCTACAATATAAGTTTAGGGCGAATCCCGTTCGCAAGTCTTTGTTTGAAAAGGTTATTGATATCTATTCTTATCAAGAATAAATCTTCAAAATATGTAGCTTCTTCGGGTTATTTTGACTATCAGCAATTCAAGATCGCTAATAATCATTCCAATACCTTCGGGAAGGAACCGGGATGAAGATTTATTATTATTCAGCTGTTATTTTTGAAAAGTTATTTTTCGGTAAGTTATTTCCCGTGTATAAATTTTTTTATTTTATTTACAAAAATATCTGCGAAAGAAGGTCGATAGCTAATATAAAACGTGTCATTAAGCCGGGCATGCGAGTTCTTGATGTGGGCGCAAATATAGGTTTTTACACAACTCTTTTTGCCAAGTTGGTTGGGGAGAAGGGCGAGGTGCATGCCTTTGAGCCAGAAGCTGATAATTATATGCGTCTTGGAATATGTGCCAAGAGATTCAGTAATATCACTCTTAATAATAAAGCGGTGGATAGTAAGAGCGGAAAGATTTTACTTTATAAATCAGATGATTTGAATGTGGATGGCAAGACGTATGATACGGGGGAAGGGCGTAAAACTTTTTCAGTGGAGGCGGTCGCCATTGACGATTACTTCAAGGAAGGAGAAAAGCTAGATGTTATCAAGATCGATATCCAAGGTTATGAATATTATGCAATAAAGGGCATGAGACAAACAATCCAGCGATCTGATAAGGTCATTATGGTGGGTGAATTTTGGCCTTATGGATTGGCAGCCGCAGGAACTAAACCAGGTGAATTCATTGCTTTATTGGAAGATATAGGTTTTAAGATTGAATTTGATTCCGATTTGAGCAGGGAGGAATTGCTGGACAAGCAAGATAATATATATTTTTATATCGATTTTATAGCCGAATATTCTCGCATCAAATAACATCAACGCTTCAATAGCACCAAAACTTTACTCGGGGGCTCAATAGTGGATAAGGCCAGTTTTTCCTTATGGGATATTATCAGAATGCTTCTGGTCCCGATAGCATTCTTAATGTGTGTTTATGTGGGTAAGCTTTCTATAACAGGTTTGCTGGGGGACAGAATAGGCCTGCTTAAAGAATATATTTCAGTTGGTGGCAATGCCAAGTCAATGGCTCATTCTGCCTTGCTAATTGATACAGCTAATAGAGTTAAAGCAATGCTCCCAAAGGATGCCTGTATAGAGGTTTCCCGAGTCCCAATAACGCTTTTGCTTTCATTTCGGTATTATGTTTATCCTCTGAAATTTACAATTCCTGAAGTAAACGATTTTCATAGTCAAAAAAGAGTCTGCGGGGGCAATTATTTTGTCGATCTCAATGCGCAAATAAAGAATCCCCCAGCGCATTGGCGAGAAATACCATTGAAGGATGGGATTAGAATCTTTGCAATAGGGGATTCCCCCGTTGACCTACATCCGAGTTCTCCAAAGACGGCAGAGTGGTCCGGGTGGGCGTACTTATGTTTTTTGATTGTGGGATTCCTGATAGGCCTTTTTATTTTATGTGGTCTGATTTCTAATATTGGAGACTGGCCATTGTCAGGCAAAATGGGAGCTTCGTTTTTGCTGGGGCTTATCGGGGTAACTTTCCCTTTCTGGGTTTTAGCGCTTTTTCGTGTGCCCTTGAGTGATTTTATCGTCTATCTTGGGATGTGTTTGCTGGTTTTTTCCAGTTATTTATTCATGAAAAGAAGGCGCGTAAGTCTTGCCAATTGTTTTATTACTAAGAAATTCTCTGCGCGGTCATTGATGTTAAATATTATCGGTTTGTCAGTGGCTGTTTTCTTTCTCACTCTTATAATTTCTTATCCTATTGGCATTGTTGATGAAGTCCATATTTGGCTTCTTAAGGCAAAAATGTTCTTTGATCTTCGGCTTTTGAATTTTGAATATACAGAAATGATAACCAATTATTATCCTGTTTTTTGGCCGTTATATTTGACGATACAGTTGATATTCACTCAGGGAGATCATGATCAAATCGCAAAATGGGGTTCAGCGCTTATATTTTTTTCTTCCTTGGGGTTGATGAAATCGATTTCCATGTCTTTGGGGTTGGGTAAAAAGGCGTCTTGGTTGGTAGTTTTGGTGTTTCTTGTTTATTTTCATCATTGGACTTTCTTCACTGCATTGGCGGAGAATATATTTATCGCCCTTGTTTTGCTTAGCGTGGCGTTCTTTGTGGATTGGATCAAAAATGGTTCGAAAGGTTCATTGTATGCAACGGTTATATCGCTGGTAGGCTTGTGTGGCGCTAAGTTTGAAGGTACGGTTATTGTTGGTTTCTTCTTTATCGCGTTCTTGTTATCAAAACTGCCTAAATTAAATGAGCTATGGCCTGTATTTAAATCCATATCGCCTTTGTTAATAGCATTATTGATGCAGCCTTTATGGCTATGCTGGCTTGATCTCCAGGGAGTTCATTATTCTATATTCCATCTGCGTAGAGAGCTAACGCCTGAAAACTTTCTGGCTATATTTCAGATCACGCAGATGTACCTTGCCGACTCGCATATCACCGTAATTATTATTTTTATTGCTATCCTTTTTCCTTTCTTAAGAAGAAATGAAAGACCTTGGTCGCAGTCTGAGCGATTTATTTTCTTTCTTGTCTGCGGGATGGTCATATTTGCTTATTCAGCCGGCCTCTGTTGGACCAACAGCGATTTTTGGGGGTATTACACGGAAGTATGGCTTAGGCTTGTTTCGAGAGCTATGCCTTTGGCCGTTATATTATGGATGAGCCGGACTCTGTATTTGGGTAACCGTGATAAATCATTTTGAGGAAAAGTATCTGATGCTTTTTAGGACTATCGCCAAGTTATACAATGAGCACAAGCCGGTATTGTTTTTATTGCTGGTTTCTTTATTAATATATTCGTTTCTGGTTATCCACAAGTACATACATTTTGCATACAACGACTGGGATATGGCATTCTATAACCAGTCCCTGTGGAATTTGATACATGGCAGGCTCTTTTCTGAGCTTTATGCACTTAAACCATGGGGGGCTCATGCTGAATTCCTGATTGATTTGTCGGCTCCGCTCCTTTGGATATTCCCGCACCCCTTGACTTTCACTTTCGTCCAGATAGTTTTTTTTCTTTTGTCTGGGTGGCTTTTTTATCTTATGGCAGTAAAGGAAATAGATAAGTTCCCGGCATTGTTGATCACCGCGGCTTACCTTTTTTGCCCTCCTAATTTGTTGGCCTTGTGCCATGACCACAATGCTGAATCTTTGTCTCCTTTCTTCATTATGCTTGCCGTTTATTTGTTCAGAAAGAACAAGGCTGCCCCTTATTTTGTATCTTTGTTCTTTCTTCTTTTGGTTAAAGAGAACATGGCTTTTGTGGTCGCCATGTTGGGTATCTGGGGATTGTTGGCCAAGGATCGTAACCGTTTGGTGTGGGGAGTATTGCCTTTGGCTATAGCCTGTATTTACTTTATATTCGTCTATGCTTGCATAATTCCTTTCTTCCGAGGCGCTCCCTATACTGTATGGTCGCGTTATGCGTATTTAGGGGCCACCAAGAAAGAGATTTTTCAGAGCCTTTTGAAATTCACAACCTGGAAGAAAATTTTAACTAATCCGTTGAACCAGAACTTTGTCCTTTCCCTGTTTTCGGTATTCCTTTTGCCGGCCTTATTGAGCCCTTTTATCCTGATGTTGATGCTGCCGATTCTGGGGTATCACATATTATCAGATTTTGTGCCGGAGAAATCGCTTTATAACGTATATGCATTATCTATGACGCCAATGATTTTTTTGGCGACAGTACACACGCTCAAGAAGTTTGAACTTAAAGGGATTGTCCTTGTTTTGGTTTGCCTGTTCCTTTTAGGCGGCTCTTTTGTCCAAATGCACAAATATCGGGTCCCGTTGGCCATTAAGACGGGTTTTTCGCATGACAGCAACGATGCTGATAAATGGAGGATGGTGAATCATATCCCTAAGGATGCATCCGTTATTGCCACTTTTGAATTCTTGCCGGCTTTGTCTTTGAGAAAAGGACTATATTCTTTTCATAAAGTTTACAGCCGGGAATATCAAGATGAGGCAAGTATGAGGGAGAGCATGTTCTATGTCGGCCAGCCACCTTTCCGGGTTCCTGATGATGTCAGCTACGCGTTGATCAATTTCAATGATGATTGGCTTTCTAATGCCATGAGAAACGACGGCGAATATGCCGGTAAAAAGATAGAAGAATTTATGAAGGATTGGGAAAAGATAGATTCTTCGGGGGCGGTTAAGTTGTTCAAAAGGCGCTCTAGCGGTTAGGGGATTACACTATCCCGAAATGGCATCAAATTGCGCCTGAATTTTAAAAATGTAACGAAACCTTCTGAAGGTTTGACCTTCTCAAACATGCTTCTAGAATCCCTACGATAATTAGCCCCTGGCCCCCTAAGTGGTTTCTTTACCTTTCATCATGAGTAACTTGCCTGAACGGACCAGTTCGATCAGGCCGTATTTGCTTAATATTTCTTCAAAGGCATTAAGCTCTTCGGTCGATCCCATTTGGGAAATAATAAGGACATTGTCGGTTTCATCCACCAACTTGGCGTGATATTCCTTCATATATTTAGAAATGATGGTTTTGGATGTGGCCGTAACTTTGACCTTCAGAAGGGACATTTCCATGTCAACGGCCGCGAACGGGTCGTGTTCGCTGGCATGGATCACATCGACCAGCTTGTTCAACTGCCTTATGATCTGGTCCAGCGTGGCCAGGTCGCCTTTGGCTGTAACAGTCATTCGGGAAAATTTGGGGTTCTGGGTTGTAGAGACGACCAAAGAGTCGATGTTATAACCCCTGCGGGCAAAAGTTAGCGCAACACGCACCAGCACGCCGGGTTTATTAGCGACCAGTATACTAAGTGTGTGAATAGAATTTGTTTTCATATTGTTTCCTTTGGGTAATGCCGCTATGGGAGCGATCATTATTTTGCTTTAGTGGCTAGTAGAATTTGGTTTTATGTTGATCCTGTCGGTTTCTCCATTTTGACTTTAGGGGCTTCAACTATCATATGATAAGCCGATTTTCCGGCCGGTATCATCGGGAATACATTACCTTCCTTGATGACTTCGGCATGGATAAGGGTCGGGCCAGGATTTTGCATGGCCTCTTCCAGAATGCGTTGGCAATCGGAAACGTTGTTGATATGAAAGCCTTTGATTCCATAAGCTTCCGCCAGTTTAACAAAATCAGGGTTCCCGACCAGGTCCACGCCGGAGAGTCGGTTATCGAAGAAAAGTTCCTGCCATTGGCGTACCATGCCGAGGTATTTATTGTCAATAACCAGCACTTTGACCGGTTGCTTATTGATTGCGGCAGTGGCCAATTCGCAAAGGGTCATCTGGAAACCGCCATCTCCGACTATGGCTACGACCAATTCGCCTGGCCTGCCGAATTGGGCTCCAATGGC
Source organism: uncultured Planctomycetales bacterium (assembly GCA_964438075.1). GTDB lineage: Bacteria > Omnitrophota > Gorgyraeia > Zapsychrales > Fredricksoniimonadaceae > JAAXVU01. The sequence goes on along the minus strand of CAYTIW010000008.1, from coordinate 47,852 downwards.
TGCGGGGAAGCCGTACCCCATGGTGCCGGCGCCTCCGGAGGATAGCCAGTCACGGCCGCGTTCAGCTTTGTAGAACTGAGCTGCCCACATTTGGTGTTGCCCGACATCGGTAACCACTACGGCCTTGCCTTTGGTGACCTTGTAAAGAGTATCAATTACACATTGCGCAGTGAGCCCTTCATTGTTGGAGTAGTGGAGCGGGAATTCCGATTTATAGAAATCCAGTTCTTTCAGCCAGTCGGCGGTGTCAAGCTTTTCGACATGTTTGAGTAATTCTTCAACGACAAGTTTGGCATCACCGATGATGGACAGGTCAGGTTTCACGATCTTATCTATCTCTGCCGGGTCGATATCGATATGGATCTTCTTGGCACCGATACAGAATTCGTCGTTATTACCGTTAATCCGGTCATCCCATCTTGAGCCTATGGAGCAGATCAGGTCACAGGTGGTTATGGCTTTATTGGCATAGGCCGTTCCATGCATGCCCAGCATGCCTAATGATAGCGGGTGGGTCTCTGGAAAGCCGCCTTTGCCTAGCAGGGTCACGGTGACCGGGCACTGCATTTTTTCAGCCAGTTCTCGAACTGCTTTATCGGCACCGGCAATAACCGCACCATGCCCAACCAGCAGTATCGGCTTTTTTGATTCTTTGAACATTTTAGCTAACTGAACTATGGACGCTTTGTTCCCTTGTTTGGGTATCGAATAGCCGGGTATATCCATTGGCTGATCCAAAGAGGCAGTGAAGTTGCCGGCAGTCATGTCTTTGGGCAGGTCTATCAAAACCGGTCCGGGCCGTCCGGTAGAAGCGATGTGGAACGCCTCTTTAATTATGCGCGGTATTGAATTGATATCTTTCACCAGGTAGCTGTGTTTGACCACAGGCATGGATATACCGGAAATATCTGCTTCCTGGAAAGCATCTTTACCCAGCATTGGAGATATGGTCTGGCCTGTCAGAACCACCAAAGGCACTGAATCCATCATAGCGGTCATTATTCCGGTAACGGTATTGGTAGCCCCGGGGCCGGAGGTCACCAGGACCACCCCCACCTTTCCAGTCGCACGGGCATAGCCGTCAGCCATATGGGTCGCACCCTGTTCATGTCGGACAAGTATGGTCTTGATCTTGGATTCATATATCGCATCAAATATGGGGATAACGCTTCCGCCAGGCAGTCCGAAAATATATTCCACCCCGTGATTCTCCAGGCATTTGATCAGCGCCTGGGCTCCTGTCATGGGTTTGGGGGTTTTCATGGATTTAACGGTCTTTTTTGGCATATGTACCTCGTTTTCGAGTGTATTGCTCCAGACCATTGACCAGTTTATTGCCGGTCCGGAGGAATTTTATTATATAAATATCAAAAAAAAGGCACTGATTAATCCCGTCAGTGCCTTTTCGTGTAGATGGATCAAGTTACCGCGTTACTTTTTCAGCGGTTCCTTTTTCTGGTTTATCATCGCCAGATTGGGGGCTTTGGTCTTGTTCAATTCGATATAACTCTTCCACTTAGCAGGCACGTCATCAGCCGGATATATAGCCTGTACCGGGCATTCGGCCGCGCAAGCGCCGCAATCGATACATACGTCAGGATCGATTACCAGCATTTTGGCATCCTCCCGGAAGGCCTCTACTGGGCATACTACGCAGCAAAAGGTGTTGCGGCAGTTAACGCAGGGTTCGCAAACAACGTGGGGCATAATTTCCTCCTCATGGAATTTGTTAAAACTGTTGAGAATATAACAGACATCGGCGAGATTGTCAAAAAGAAATCTGTTAAATATATTTAAATCCTTTTGGGTTATAGAGGAACGGAAGGTACAATCAAAAATAATGTAACTTTTTGCCATCGGTGGCGTTTAAACAGTAGGAGAAAGGGCCTACAACTGAACCCGGTAGGGTTTAGGCGGGTTGATATCGAGGCTAAATATCGCTTGCGGGCCCCTGATCTTGCTTCGGTCAAGCCAAAGCCGGTAATCTAGAGTACGGGTTGAGGTTGGGCCGTTGCGAGGAGAGAAAATGACGATGGATAGGACCGACGTAGAGTTGTGGCAAGACTACAATTCGGGGGATCAGGCCGCGTTTGAGGGGCTTTTCCACCGTCACAAGGGCAAAGTTTTCAACTTTGCTCTGCGGATGGTGGGGAGCCGGGCAGACGCCGAAGATATAACCAGTGAGGTTTTCATCCAGCTCTTTCATAAAAGGTTCCAGGATAACGGTCGGGCCAAGCTTTCTACTTGGCTTTTAACAGTGGCACGCAACGCTTGCCTTTCCAGGTTGCGCTCGGCTAAACGTACGGTGTCGCTTTGGTTCAAGAAGGACGATTCAGATGACTATGGGGAATGGGACCTTCCGGACACCGCCGACCTGCCGCTTGAAGCGATCAACAAGAGAGAAAATGCCAGGGTGATCAGGCTTGCGCTGCAAAGGCTGCCTGAGGAACAGAAAGAGGCGCTGATCTTGCGGGAATATTGCGGCAAAGAATACAGTGAAATAGCCGAGATCCTGGAATGCTCCCTGGATAAAGTCAAGGTCCTGATATTCCGCGGCCGTGAAAGGCTGCGTGAAGAGTTGGCTCCGATCATCAAGGAGGATAGAATATGAACGCTCAGGAATGGAAACAGCTTATTTCGGCCTATGTGGATGACGCTCTGTCCCCAGAAGACAAAGTGGTTGCCGAGAAACTCCTGGCTGAGCGTCCCGAGTGCCGCATTTACCTTGAAGAGCTGCGCCGTCTCTCATCGTCTTTACATGTCCTAACGGACGAAACTCTCTCTCCCGATGCTGAACTCAAGATCCTGTCGAAAGTCAAAAAGGAGAGAAGTATGCAGACCTATCAGTGGAAAGCACCAGCTACAGTTGCCGCCACCATATTGGTAGTGGTACTGGCGTATAACAGCCTTACCAGTAGAACATATCTACCTCAATTAGTAAAAGAAGACGGGGCTTGGAAAGTTCAGACCGCTGTGCCTGTCCTATCGACACCGCGTTCAGCTCCCGACGATATCGGCGATCAGTACTCTGCTTCTGCCGCTAGGTTCATACGCAAATCTCCCGGCAAGACCGCCGGCACGCCCTCTCAATATGAGCCCTATTATCAAAAGGCCGAAAAGTCGGGAACGGCCATATCGGGTGAAAAGATCGATGCTGGTAAGGCCTCCGGAGAATATTGGGGGCAGGCTGCCAACAAGCCTTACGAAAAAAAGATAACCGGTCCTTCGCCGACGGTACTTGTTGAAGGGGCCAGCCGGAATGAAAATCTGAAAACAAGATCTCAGCTCGGGGCTGCCAGGAGCTTGTCCGATGGGAGCGGATTGGCCAGTGAGTCTAATTACTCTTTGAAAAAAGACCAGTATGGGCGAGATGGACGGATATATGCCCAGGCCTCTACGGGGGGAGGCATGGCGTATTCTGTAGATAAAGAGGTCCCTGCCGCTAGATCGGTACGTTCGTTCAAGACAACTGAATATGAAAGGGCCAAGCAGGGGATCGATTATCGTAAGGGGTATACTGCCCCGGCGGCAGAAGCCACCCTCCAATACGAGCCATATTACATGGAGAGCGTGCCTCGAAGGGCTGACTACGATATGAAGCAAAATTATGGCGACGAGTCGGGAGCCTGGACCTATTACGCTCCTGATTATGATCCTCAATATTATCAGCATGCGCCCAGCAATACCGAGGAATATAAAAGGATGGAGGACAACCCGTTCTTATCAGCGGTTGATAACCCTCTTTCCACCCTGTCCGCTGATGTGGACACCGCTTCCTACAGCAATGTGCGCCGCTACCTGACACAACGCCAGATGCCTCCAAGGGATTCAGTGCGTATTGAAGAGTTGATAAATTATTTTTCCTATGAATATCCGCAGCCGCCTTTATTCCAACCGTTCTCGATTACGACTGATCTGACCGTATGCCCTTGGAACCAAAGCCATCAGCTCTTGCGCGTAGGCCTTAAAGGAAAGATACCGACTGGATTCACCCTTCCCCCGAGCAATCTCGTTTTCCTCATTGATGTTTCCGGATCCATGTCAGATGAGGATAAGCTGCCGCTTTTAAAGGAAGGCTTCAAAATGATGGTCCAGCAGTTGAGGCCTCAGGATTATGTATCGATAGTGGTCTACGCCGGACATGCCGGTGAGGTCCTGTCGCCGACTTCCGGTGCCGATAAGGGGTCTATTTTGAGCGCGATAGACAGTCTGCAGGCCGGCGGGTCCACCGCAGGAGGCGCAGGTATCCGTTTGGCGTACCAGATAGCCAAGCAGAATTTTATAAAAGGGGGGAATAACCGAATAATCCTGGCCACCGACGGGGATTTCAATGTCGGCGTTTCCGATACAGCCGAGTTGACCCGTATGATAGAGGAAAAACGCCGGGAAGGCGTATTTTTGACCATCCTTGGTTTCGGTCAGGATAATCTGAAGGACTCCCGCATGATGCAACTGGCCGACAATGGCAACGGCAATTATTTTTACATCGACAACCTTCAGGAGGCGCAGAAAGTCCTGGTGAACGAGCTCGGATCGACGCTATTCACCATTGCCAAGGACGTGAAGATCCAGATCGAGTTCAACCCGGCTTCAGTGAAGGCATATCGTCTTATCGGATACGAGAAACGAGTTCTGGCGAAGGAGGATTTCAACAACGACCGTAAAGATGCCGGTGAGATCGGGGCGGGGCATACGGTGACCGCCCTTTACGAGATAGTGCCTGCCGGTCCATGGTCTGCTTTTGAATCTACGCCGAAAGTGGACCCCTTAAAATATCAGAGCAAACCGAAGGTTATTTTCCCGAATATAAACAGCAATGAGGTCGCTACAGTAAAATTGCGTTACAAAGAACCGAACGGGGATGCTAGCAAGCTTTTATCCAGGACGGTAAAGAGATCTGATTATGTCCGCTACCCGAGCGGAGATTTCGCCTGGGCCAGTGCGGTGGCAGAGTTCGGGATGCTTTTACGCGGTTCCGAGTACAGGGGACAGGCATCATACGAGCATGCTTTGAACATCGCGCGCAGCAATATTGGCAATGACCCCCAAGGCATGCGTTCTGAGTTCATCACCCTAATAGAGATAGCGCGCGATCTTGATCCTCAGCCACAACCACGACCAGTATGGCGAGAGGACAGTTATAACTACAACGATTATCAGGAGGAGGAAAGGCGAGAGATCAATTTTAAATAACCATAACCGCTAGCATAAGAAAGCATTGAGAGATTTATCGCAAAAAAGGCGCCTTTCAGCGCCTTTTTTTGTTGTTTGATTCAAGTAAGAAAAAGCTTTATGACTATTCCTTTTTCAATTGTATAATCTCTTCCATGTCCAATATCCCGTCAAATATCCGTTTTCTTTCCGGGGACGAGGCTTTGGCCCGCGGCGCTTGGGAAGCGGGGGTTTCGTTTGCCGCATCCTATCCCGGTACTCCGGCAACCGAAATACTGGAATCTCTGGCGCAATATCCTGAAGTGAACGCCCAATGGTCTGTTAACGAAAAAGTGGCGTACGAGGTTGCGTATGCGGCCGCTGTGGCAGGCGTTCGTTCCCTATTTTCAGCCAAACATGTCGGCATCAACGTGGCTATGGACCCTCTTATGACATCGGCCTATACAGGCGTGAACGCCGGTTTCGTGGTCGTAACTGCGGACGAGCCTGGCCTGCATTCCTCGCAGAACGAACAGGATAACCGTTATGTGGCCAGATTCGCCAAATTGCCGCTGCTGGAGCCATCTGATCCTGGAGAATCAAAGGCTTTCATGCCCTACGCCTTTGAACTGAGCGAAAGATTCGATACTCCGGTTATGGTGCGGTTAACGACCCGCGTGGCTCATACCAAGGAGAACATTGAGACCGGTGAGCGTTCCGAGCCGCCTGCTCGATGGTTCAAGTCCGATCCGGCCAAATACGTTATGGTCCCGCGTAATGCCTATTTTCGTCACATAGAGCTCGAAAAACGGCTGTTGCTTTTAAAGGCTGAGGCAGAGCAGAGCGAACTTAATAAAATCTACATTAATAATACCAAGCTTGGATTCGTAACCAGCGGCGTCTCATATCTTTATTTACGAGAATTCTTCCCGGATGCCTCATTCCTTAAGCTGGGTTTTCCCTATCCTTTCCCGGAAAAGCTCATCAGGGAATTCGCTACGAAAGTGGATGATATCGTCGTGCTTGAAGAGCTTGAGCCTTTCTTGGAGGAAGAGCTTGCCCGTCTCGGCATTAAGCATCGGGCCAAGCATCCCAGTTGGCGGGTAGGCGAGATACGTCCTGAAGATGTAAAGGATGTGGTAAGCGGCGTGGAGCGAAGCCCGGAGATTGCCACGACCCGCAAACCGGTTATGTGCCCGGGATGTCCGCACAGAGGAGTCTATAGTGTGCTCAAGAAGCTGAAGCTCACTGTGACCGGGGACATAGGTTGTTATACTTTGGGCGCTTTGGCCCCTTTGAGCGTTCTGCAGACGTGCCTGTGTATGGGGGCCGGTGTGACCATGTTCGAAGGGTTCCGCAAGAATCTGGGTAAAAGTGTCGTGGGGGTGATAGGCGACTCGACATTCGTGCATTCCGGGATCACAGGGCTTGTCAACGCAGTATATAATCAAACAAAAGGCGTGATGCTTATATTGGACAATTCGACCACCGCCATGACCGGAACTCAACCTCATCCGGCGACTGGTGAGACGGCCAAAGGTGTCCCTACCAAACAACTGGTCTTGGAAGATATATGTAAGGCTTGCGGGGTCGATAATGTGGACGTGATCTCTGCTTATGACACCACCGCGTTGGAGAGCCTGTTACGCCGTCGCCTTGAAGAGGATGCTATTTCGGTGGTTATCACGCGCACCCCATGCAAGTTGATAAACCGTGCCAAGCGGCCCAAGGTCAAGTTCATGGCCGAGCAATGCAAGAAGTGCTATATGTGCCTGAACATCGGCTGTCCGGCCTTGTCTAAGGCCGAGGACGGCACTATCAAGGTGGATCAGGATGTGTGCGTTGGTTGTTATGTCTGCGTGTCATCATGCAAGTTTGGTGCCTTACTTAAACCATGATCTGAATAGGGTCCCGTTGTTGTGCGAGGCGATCCCAAGTTCTCTGAATTTATCGTGGCATTGACAGCTGTTGTCGCGATAATTTTTTTAGTTTGGTTTTCATATTGGGCAGTTGTAGAATTAAATTCACCCGCCAAAGTTGAACATTTGAATATCAGGGGTTTTGGAAGAAGGTTTAGATAATGTCGGCAGGGGCTACAAAGAATATTTTATTTTGCGGTACCGGTGGACAGGGTGTGCTTAAAGCGTCCGAAGTGTGCGGCTGGGCAGCGGTCTTCGCCGGTTTCCATGTGAAAAAGTCCGAAGTGCATGGCATGGCCCAGCGCGGAGGATCGGTTGAGTCTCATCTGCGTTTCGGCGAACAGGTCTTTTCGCCGATGGTCCCCAAAGGTGAATGTGATATCTTGGTCCCTTTCCATTCCGGCGAAGAGGAGCGGCTTCGCGCATTCCTGAGGCCGGGCGGCATTAACCTGCACGAACAGCTGATCAGTGCGCATCAGAAGAACATCGATCGCATGTTCCTAAATACCTTTATGCTTGGCGCATTGTCGGCGAGACTGGAGCTTCCAATGCGTTCCTGGATGGATGCTTTGGAGCGTGAATTTAGAAATAAACGTTTAGATGATAATATCAGGATATTTAATGAGGGTTTCAGCGAGGTCAAGCCATGATATGGAATGAAAAGATCGAATGCGCTTCACGTAAAAAGATCGAGGATGTCCAATCCAAATACCTCAAGAAGATGATCCGCTATCTTTGGGACAATAATGCCGTTTACAAACGCAAGCTGGAAGCCGTCGGTGTCAAGCCCAGCGCCATAAAGGGCATAGAAGACATCGCCAAGCTCCCTTTCACGGTGAAGGATGACCTGCGCGATAATTATCCCTTCGGCATCTTTTCCGATCTGAAAAACACGTCTGAGATACATGTTTCGAGCGGCACGACCGGAAACCCGACCGTGGTCGGATATTCCAAGGAGGATCTGAAACTCTGGGCCGAGGTCGTGGCGCGTTGTTTGGGCTGTGCCGGTGCCGAACCGGGAGATATGATCCAGATCGCCTATGGTTACGGCCTTTTCACCGGCGGATTAGGCCTGCACTATGGTTCGCTCGAAATGGGGCTAAAGATTCTTCCGACGTCGGCCGGGCAGACCAGGCGTCAGCTTAAGCTGATGAATGATTTCAGGCCCCGTATTCTGGCTTGTACGCCCAGTTACGCTATCTATATGTTGGATGAGGCCAAAGCCATGGGGATTGATCCGAAGTCCAGCTCGTGGGAGATCGGTATTTTTGGGGCCGAGCCTTGGAGCGAATCCATGCGCCAGGAGATAGAGAAGTCCTGGAATATGCTGGCGACGGATATTTACGGACTTTCCGAGATAATCGGCCCGGGTGTGTCGCAGGAATGCCGGCATAAATGCGGTCTCCACCTGAATTGGGATGTGTTCTTCCCCGAAGTTATTGATCCCAAGACCGGAAAGGCAGTCAAAGAAGGCGAACGCGGAGAACTGGTGATCACAACGCTCACCAAACGCGGGATCCCGCTGTTGCGTTACCGTACCAGGGATATCGTGACCATAAATCATGCCCAATGCCGGTGCGGACGCACTACGCCGCGCATAAGCAAGATCCTGGGACGTACCGATGATATGCTTATCATACGCGGCATCAATGTGTTCCCGTCGCAAATTGAGCATGTTCTTCTGGGGATCGAAGGCACCATGCCGCATTACCTTTTGGTCGTTGAGCGGGAAGGCGCCTTGGACCAGCTGGAGGTATGGGTCGAGGTGGACCAGAAGATCTTTTCGGACGAGATGAAAGAGCTGCGTTCCTTTGAGAATAAGGTGCGTAAAGAGATCGAGGACGTGTTGGGTATTGACGTTAAGGTGAAGCTCGTTGAGCCCAGGACCATAGAGCGCAGCGAAGGCAAGGCGAAGCGCGTGATCGATAAAAGAAAAATATAAAGAAACTTGAGACGGGCTGCTCGTTGATCTGGGCGTTCTTTTCAGGTCTACTGTAATCATGGAGGCCGCATGACCCACATACAACTTTCCATCTTTCTGGAGAACAAGAAAGGCCGGCTTTACGATGTGTGTTCTTTTATGGGGGAGAACCGGGTGAATATACGCGCCTTGACAGTCGCGGAGAGCGACAACTTCGGGGTATTGCGTATACTAGTCAAAGACCCTAATGGGACAGCCAAGTTGCTTAAAGAGAACGGTTTTGTCGTGCATGAGACTGAAGTGGTCGCGGTTGAGGTGGAGGATAAGCCCGGCGGATTGGCCACGGTCCTCGGCGCCATTGATAAACATAATATTAATGTGGAGTATATGTACGGCTTCGTTGAGCCGAGGGCTGGAAAGGCGATGATGGTGTTCCGTTTTGATGATCCAGCCAAGGCCGTCGTGGCTTTGAAAGATGAGCATATACGCGTCGTCGGCAATAAGGAACTCGGGGCGATATGATCAAAACGGTTTATTGGGACAAGAAAGTTGAATGCATCGGCCGAAAGGATCTGGAGAGGCTTCAGATAAAAAGACTTAAAAAGGTCCTGTCTTACGCTTTACGCACTGCTTTTTACAAAACACGCTTGAGACGTTGGGATATCCGGTCAGTTTCGGATATCCGTACGCTGGAAGACATACACAAGATCCCGTTCACGACCAAGGACGAACTTCGCGAGTGTTATCCTTACGGCCTGCTTTCGGTGCCAATGAGCAAGGTCGTCCGTATACATACCTCCAGCGGTACGACGGGAACGCCGACGGTCATTCACCATACCAAGAAAGATCTGGAAGCCTGGACCGACTTGGTGGCCAGATCGATAACGGCCACCGGGGCCGGGCCTCACGACATCTTCCAGAACATGATGAGTTACGGCATGTTCACCGGTGGACTGGGGCTGCATTATGGGGCGGAACGGGTGGGGATGACAGTCATTCCCATGGGGGGAGGGAACACCAAACGCCAGATCCAGATAATGAAGGATTTCGGCACCACTACTCTACATATCACTCCTAGCTACATGCTGCATATTTATGCGGCCCTGACGGAGTGCGGACTGAAACCGGCTGATCTCAAGCTTAGCAAAGCATATCTGGGCGCGGAACCGTATTCAGAGCATACGCGTAAAAAGATAGAGAAGCTTTTTAATATCGATGTCTTCAATTCCTATGGTCTGAGCGAGATGAACGGTCCCGGAGTGGCTTTTGAGTGTGTTCAAAAGGACTGTATGCATGTTTGGGAGGATGCCTATTATGTTGAGGTGATCGATCCCCTGACAGGCGCGCCCTTGCCTGATGGGAAAGAAGGGGAACTGGTCTTCACGAACTTGGTCCGCGAAGCCTCGCCGCTTGTCCGTTACCGCACCCGGGATATGGCTGCTATCATCAAGGGCGCTTGCGCCTGCGGGCGGACGCATCGAAGGATATCCCGTATTACCGGACGTACCGATGATATGATGATAATTAACGGTGTCAACGTTTATCCGTCGCAGATTGAATCGGTCATCATGAAGATCCCCGAGGTGGGCAATAATTATCAGATCCACTTGGAGAAAGACGGGGCCTTGGACAGGCTTATCGTGAAGGTGGAGATATACTCCAAGATGTTCCACGGTGAGCTTTCCGAGATCGAGAGGCTTAAGGATGCCATCAAGGAAAATCTTCGCGCGTCTATCATCTTGAACCCGGTCGTCGAGCTGCATGAGCCGGGCAGTCTGCCTGTTTTTGAAGGCAAGGCCAAACGGGTTGTCGATAATCGACCAAAGATCTAAGGAGAAAATAAATGGCCAAGCAAATCAATGTGTTCGTAGAGAATAAACCCGGCCGCCTTAATGCGGTGACCGATCTTTTGGCTTCCAAGAAGATGAATATTATCCTTTTTGCCATCCAAGACCGAGGTGATTTCGGTTTATTAAAAATGCTGGTTGATAAGGCCGATGACGCCTGTTTGGCGTTGCAGAACGCCGGTTATGCCGCGGCGATCAAGGAGGTCATCCTCATTACAGCAAAGGATAGACCGGGGAACCTGCACAAGATCTGCCAGAATTTTGAGAGGCTGAAGATCAATCTCAGTGATGCCCGCGGTTTTGTGCATACTCCAACGGGGACAGGCATTTGTTGCTTGGAAGTCGGAGAGGTAAAGAAAGCTTCCGCCGCACTGCGCAAAGCAGGTTTTAAGCTGATAAACGAGAACGAGCTTTAACAGCCAATATTTATTCAAAAGAGTTCTTAATAACGGGCATCCCGGGCCATTGCCGGGTAAAGTTTTATGCTCCAGGATACGCATCTCCATGTTCAGGATATCAAGAACCCGGTGGCGATCGATAAGTTCTTTGCGGATGCCTTTGCAGGAGGCTTGGCCCGTTTCTTCAATTGTGCGATCACTCCGGTCGATTGGCCGCTGGTGAAGAGCTACGCAGAGCGCGATGCCCGTGTTGTCCCCTTCTTTGGATTCCATCCTTGGTTCGGAGATCTCGCCGACAAGAAAGCGTTCCAGGACCTTGAACAATATCTTTCTTGGGAACGGGCTTTTGCCGGCGAGATGGGACTTGACCGGGCGCGAAAGAACCTGGACTTCGAACTGCAGAAAGATGTTTTCCGTGGCCAGTTGGAATTGGCCAATAAATACCGCAGGCCCTTTGCGGTCCATTGTGTCCGCGCCTGGCCGGAAACGGTGGACCTTATCAAAAAGAACGCTTCTGGACTTAAGTTCCTCATGCATTCGTTCAATGGTTCTAAGGAGATCGCCGAAGATATCGCCCGGATGGGGGGGTACTTTTCGATCCCGGTCAGGCAATTCCTTAAATCAGACGCCGCGTCCCGGGAAGTATTTTGGACGCTTCCGCTAGATCGTATCCTGATAGAGACGGACTTCCCTTATCAGGTAAAATGGACCAATGCCATTGAATATGTTGAGGCCGTACGACAAGGTTATCAGACCGCGGCTGAATGGAAAGGAATGCCGGTTGAAGAATTTATCAGCACGATCTACCGCAACGGAACGGTTTTCACGTACCGAACTCTTGATAGGCAAGGACAAACTGACCAGGCTTAAGGAAAGCTGCGCCTGTGTTATCGGGCTGGGCGCGGTGGGCAGTTATGCCTTAGAGGGGTTGGCCCGGGCAGGGGTCGGCCGTCTTATAGTGGCTGATTTCGATATTATCCGTCCGGCGAACATTAATCGCCAGTTGCTGGCTACAGAGAATACTCTTGGCCTTCCCAAGACCTTGGCTGCGCGAGAACGGGTCCTAAGTATCAACCCGGAAGCTCAGGTGGAAACAATTGATGCTTTCGTGGATAGTAAAGTGATTAAGAGCCTGATCGAACTTAAGCCTGACGTTATAATCGATGCTATCGATTCCTTGAGCCCTAAAATCCAGGTTTTGTCAGCTGTTTATAGATCGGGCATCCCCATTATCTCCTCCATGGGGGCTGCTACCCGTACAGATCCCGCTATGGTCAAAGTCGCAGACCTGTTGGATACCAGGGTCTGTCCTTTGGCGGCCAGAATAAGACGAAGATTGAAAGATGAAGGGGTGGGCAGAGGCATTACCTGTATTTATTCGGAACAATTTCAGAATGTGCACGCTTTGTCCTCTGACGCCGAAAAGGAGGAGGGGGAGCTTGAACGTGGGCGTCGCCGCCGGCGTCTGGGCAGCCTTTCTACCATAACCGGCATTTTTGGCCTGTTCGCAGCCACAATGGCATTGGATAAACTTGCGGGAGGGCTTAATCAAGCTTGATCTGACTTTTCACAAGAAGGGTCGTTTCTATTTTGACTTTAGTGCGGAAACCTGCCTTCAATGTCGGAAGAGATATATCCGGTAAAAGCTGGCTTCTTGTCCGCCCATTTCCTAAATAATTGCTTTTCTCTCCCCAGTGAAGACTATATACTACGGATGAATAATAAAATATGGGGTTAAAACAAATATGATACTGCCAACGAACATATTATTGGGACAGATGCTGGTCGCAAAGGATATAATCACCCAGGAGCAGTTGGACCTCGCTCTTAACCGGCAAGAAAAGTCCGCTCAGTTGCTTGGGGAGATTCTGCTCGAACTGGGATACGTCAGCGACCAGAAAGTTTTCTTCCCTGTTTTAGCAGAACAATGCGGCCTTAATTATGTTGATCTTCAGAGTATTGAGATATCGCGAGGTACTATTAAGAAAATTCCAGCTAAGATCGCTTTATTTTATAAGATAATTCCGGTCTTCAGTGACGATCATGGTCTGGCTGTGGCAACAGCCGACCCGTTGAACATACAGAATCTGGATGAGGTCGCCGCGATCTCAGGCTTCCCATTGAAGCCTGTCCTGGCAACAGAGAAAGATATCGTTGAGGCCATACAGAAATATTATGGCTTGGGCGCTGAAACTATTGAGAAGATGATGGGGAGCGTTCGGGCTGCGCCGCAGACCGATGTTTTGATCAACCGCTTGGATGACCCGGGTTCGGAAGCTACCATAAGCCGTTTCTTGAATCAGATATTGATGGAAGCATATGAGAGCCGTGCGACTGATATACATATTGAGCCCTATGAGGATGAGTTGAAGATACGTTATCGTATCGACGGCGTCCTTCATAATGCCAAGATACCCCCCGATATTAAACATTTCAAGGACGCGATAGCCACACGTATTAAAGTTTTGTCCAATCTGAACATCGCAGAACGCCGAATTCCTCATGACGGCCGTTTCAAAGTGCGGGCTGAGGGCGTGGACTTGGACCTCCGCGTCTCTTTTCTGCCGACCCAGTTCGGAGAAAGTTTGGTCTTGCGTATTCTTAATACGGCTAAACTGTATTCATTCGAAGAACTGAATTTAAGGCCGGATGAGAAAGCAACGCTGGAAAAACTGATTAAGAAGCCCTGGGGAATAATATTTCTCACTGGGCCCACCGGGAGCGGAAAGACCACCACGCTTTATTCCTGTTTGTCCAGAATTAATACCGAAGATTATAAAATAATAACGATCGAGGATCCGGTTGAGTACCAGTTAAAAGGAATTACCCAGATCCAGATCAATCCGTTGGTCGGATTGACTTTTGCCAAAGGGTTAAGGTCTATATTGAGGCATGATCCGGATATCATGATGATAGGAGAAGTCCGCGACGTTGAGACGGCAGAGATAGCTGTTCAAATAGCTCTCACCGGCCATTTGGTTTTCTCCACTTTGCATACCAACGATGCTGCCAGCGGAGTGGCTCGATTGTTGGATATGGGCGTGGAACCATACCTGATAACAAGCACGGTCGAATGTTTCATAGCTCAAAGGCTGATCAGGACGATATGTCCGCATTGCAAAAACCCCAGCAACAAACGGTTCGAAGGTCTTGACCGGCTGCCAATAGATAAGTCGATGGTATTTTACGAAGGGAAAGGTTGCGAGAAATGCAGCGGCACCGGCTACCTTGGGCGGCAAGCTATTTACGAGTTTCTTCTCATTGATGAAGGTATCAGGAAGCTCATCCTCGAACGCGCGTCGGCCGAGACGATCCGCGAGGCTGCCGTGGCCAAGGGTATGAAGACACTCGCGCAGTCCGGTTGGGAGAAGGTCAAAACCGGTCTTACCACCTATCATGAGATATTGAGGGTGACGGCCCAGGACGAGGCCGGCTAGTCATGTCCCCCAAGTTCAAGTACAAAGCGAAAGAAGTGCCTCATGAATTGCTGGAAGGTGTCGTGGAAGCTGCTGATTACGGCCAGGCCGTTGATGCGCTCATAAAGAAAGGATTAACGCCAATAGAGGTTAGGGCGGATGATATTGAGGCGGCTTTGACCGGTCCGGACAAAGGTCTGATAGAGCCAAAGGCGTTAAAGGCTAGGATCAATAGGAATGAAGTGGTTTATTTTACTCGTCAAATGAGCGACATGTTGGATGCAGCGGTCCCTATATATAAAGCACTTCAACTGGTCTCAAGAAAAACACGTGATAAAGAGTTCAGGTCTATTATTGACCAAATGGGAGAGGGGATCCGGAACGGGGCGTCTTTTTCTTCTGAATTGTCCAGGCATCAAAATATTTTTTCGCCATATTATGTTCAAATGGTCAGGGCTGGCGAAATGGCCGGCAGGTCAGAGATCATCTTGGGCCGTTTAGCGGGTTATTTGGAGAAAGAACAGGAGATCGCCGGGAAAGTAAAAGCTAGCCTGGCGTATCCATTGTTGATCCTGTTCATTGGTTTCCTGGTGGTTTTTATCCTTTTATCGTTTGTTATCCCTCGTTTTGTTATCATGTTTGAGGACGCCGGACAGTCGTTGCCGCTTCCGACAACTATTTTGATGATGATCAGCGGATTGCTGGCTAGATTTTGGTGGTTGATAGGGGTAGCTTTTATAATCGGCAGCGACTGGTTGATCAAATGGGGCCGAACGGATAGGGGAAAAAGGTGGATAGATTGGCATCTGCTTAAAATGTGGGTAGTCGGGCCGTTTATCCAGGCGGTTGAGACGGGACGTTTCGCCAGGGTCCTGGGGACATTGATAGAGAACGGAGTGGCCATTGTAAAAGCTTTGGATATCGCCAAAGAGACGGTAAGCAATCATGTCCTGCGGGAGCAATTGTCGGCTGTTTCGTCCGAAGTTTTGCATGGCATGTCGCTCGGGAACGCTTTAAAGAAAGTAGAATTCTTTCCCGAAATGGTGTCTGATATGATCTATATCGGCGAGGAAACCGGTCACTTCGAGAAAGGTTTATACAAGATAGCCGATATCTATGAGCGTGAGGCTGAACGAATGATGGCTACCAGTGTGTCTTTGTTAGGGCCGATGGTCCTGATAGGGCTGGTGGCCGTGGTCGGATTTATTGTGATAGCTATAATGCTGCCTATAATGCAGATGAACCAGCTCATAAGGTAGAAAGAAAAGGGTTAAGATGGCGGAAAGGAAAATTGTTCGTAAAAACGGATTTACATTGATCGAGATCATGCTGGTCGTCATTATAATCAGCGTGCTGGCGGCCATGGTGGTCCCTAATTTCGTGGGGCGCGGCGAACAGGCCAAGGTGTCTGCTGCCAGGGCTGATATTGACGGCAATTTGGCGACAGCGTTGGATCTTTATGAGATAGATAATGGTAAATATCCGACTACTGAAGATGGACTGCCGGCATTGATCACAAAACCGACGGCTGATAATGGCATTGAGAAATGGAGGGGGCCTTATTTGAAAAAGAGGCAGGCCCCCCTGGATCCTTGGGGCAGGGAGTATGTTTATGTTTGCCCCGGAGCTCACAATCCGGAGAATTACGATCTTTCCTCTCTCGGGCCGGATGGTGTGGTGAGTTCTGATGATGTTAACAATTGGGGCGATAAATAATACCCGCCAGTTAATGGTCAGGCACCGCTTAATGTGTTGATGAAGAGTCCGGAGGCTGCTATGGGCTGTAAACGCTTGTACGGGTTCACGCTCATCGAAATATTACTGGTCATCGTTGTTCTGTCCATTCTGGCTTCCCTTACCATCCCCGATCTTACTAATTCTTTGAATAAACTTGGTTTGAAAAACAAGGCCTATAAGATCCTGGACTTGATGCAGTCCGCTCATTTGCGCGCTTTATCTCAGAACAGCCGATACCGTCTCGCATCCAGTCCCGACCTGTCTCATTTTTGGCTAGAACACGAAGAAACGAACGGTTATTCCCGTGTCAGCGGAAGTCTGGGCAAAATTATCGATCTCGATCCTGCCGTCAAAGTCGTTTGTGACGGATTGCCCGTTGAGTTCATGCCTGATGGTAGTATAGGAAAAGCGGAAATAACCCTATGCATTTTGAATGATTGCATTCTCATAACAACAAAAGAATTATATGCCGATATCAGGATATCGGAATGGACTTCGGAATGAGAAAACGCGGCATGGCGAACAAGCTGAGGCCCAATTCACGACGAGGGGCAGTTTTGTTAGAAGTTCTTGTCGCGGTGGCTATTTTGTCCTCAAGCATAGTTGTTATCCTGCAATCGATGGCATCTTCCGCCAGGGCCGCATCTCGGGCCAGGAATTATATGGAGGCCTGTAATCTGCTGGATAATAAAATAGCGGAATTTCTGATTATGCCGCAAACATTACTGAGCCAGAGCCCTGGCCCGGCTGATACGGGTTCTGACCCGTACCTATTTCATATATCCCATGGCCAGCTTCCTTTCGGGGACGATGATGGCCTTCAGCTTTTGTCACTGAAACAGGAATGGGGGTATGGGCGCCGTAAGGTAAGCATTGATGTCCCTTTGGTTTATTATGATGCCAAGCCGTAAGTCGAAAAAATTCCATGGCTTCACCCTGATCGAAGTGCTTTTGGGGGTGTCCCTGCTTTCTTTTGTATCACTGTGCGTTTACGTCACATTCAGAACCGGGATGGATATATTTAAACGTTTGGAGAGCCAGAAGGGCATTTATCGTCAGTCCCAGCTGGTGATGAACCGTTTCGCAAAAGATATTGAGGACGCGGTCGCTTATGACTTTACTGGTTCATATCCCGGTCATTCCGCTCTTGAAGGCAAAAGTGATTCAATAGTATTTGTGGCCCGTTCTCAAGGCAAACTTAAGGTGGTTAAATATTCTTTGCTGGTTAGGGAAAAGGGCGTTAGCAAGAAGACCATTCTGGGCAATAGTTACAAACGTAATGTCACCGTTACTCAGTATGCTCAGGATGCCCCTGTGAGCTTTTCTTTGATCAGGGAGGAAGTTGATTTCATTGAATATATCTCGGGGAATTTTCAGGTATCCGGCCCTGAAGAAACGATGGCTGAGAACATCATAGCTGGGGGGCTCAAATTCGCCTATGCAGTTAATTCGGACAAGGCAAATGCTCTCGCTTGGAGGGCCGAGTGGAAGGAGCCGGCCCTGCCGTTAGCAGTTCGGATGCATTTTATTATTAACGATAACGGTGATAAGAATGCGCAGAATATAGATTTTGATAAAGTCGCCCTTATGCCAGGCGGTATTAACCTGAAGCGCTGATCTCATATTGAGAAAATCTCATCTTAAGAGGTCAGGCAAGAAATGATCGTTTATGTCCTATAAAAACATGAGATGCAGTTTACGGCGTCCCGATGATTCTGGTATAGTGCTGGTAGCTGTTCTTTGGGTCACGGTGGTTCTTAGTGCTATTGTGTTTGTTATAGGGAGGTGGGCGCAAAAAGAAATTTATTTCGCTAAATATCAGATCGGCTCGACCAGGAGCAGGGCTTATGTATGGTCAGGATTGTTCGTCGCTCACGAGAAGTTAAAAAAGTGGTCCGCTTTAAGGAATGATGTTAACTCCGCACCGGAAGGAAGACAGCCGCTGGCGGATTTTATATATAAGCCGTTCCAGCAAATGCCTTTGGACGGGGGGTATTTTCGCATAAGCAACCCAGTTAAGGGTGAGAGCAGTGCCAAGGCCGCGTTTCAGCCGTGGTTCCAGGATGAGGCCGACCGGATCAATCTTAACGGTCTAGGGGCTAATAATTATAGTGTTCTGCAGGAGTTGTTAATGGTCCTTGGTGTGAAAGAAGATGCCGCTCTAAATATCGCCAGATCGGTCGTGGATTGGAAAGATCCTGATAATGATGTTTTCGGGCAAGGCGAAGAAAATGAGGACGATTTGTATATTAATCAAACCAGGCCGTATAAATGCAAGAACCGACCGTTTGATTCATTTGAGGAGCTGGTTTTGGTCAGAGGCATGACCGCTGAGATCATGCTTTTACTCGAACCATACGTCACGGTCTTTCCCAGGACGGGCGAGCTGAGCCTGAATTTGGATACCGCACCTAAGGAATTGCTCCTGGCTTTCGCCCGGGCCCTGAGCGGCCCGAGGACAAACACTGGCCGTGAAGATGCCGACAGCCTGGTCAAAAAAATATCGGATTATCGGGATCGTTCTCTGGCCGAGATGGGTAGCCCGGGCCGGAAGATCGATTATAATAACATGGAGCTTAATTCCAAAGAGAAGGCCATATATTTTGCTCTGATATCTTACGGTTCAGCGCCGGCGGATGCTTTGCGTTTCGATATACGGGGGGCGGATACTTCTTCCGGAGTGGTGATTAGCGGCCAATTTGTTATAGATTTGCGCACATCAAATGTCCTGTCATGGCAGAGGAGCGGCAGTTGAACATATATGCCTTCTAATATAAGAACTGTTATTGAAATCACAGAGACGCACATCAAATTGATCCAGGCTAAAAGGAGCGGGGGCAGGACATTGGTGCTGGATCAGGATGCCTGTTCTATCGAAGGCAAGCTGGACGAAGATATCCAGTTGTTGCTCCTGCAAATGATCCGGCCCCGATCCGTGGACCCTGATAATTTTATCATGGTTCTTCCCCGGAGACTGTCTTCCATCAGGCGGCTGCGTATTCCATCGTCGGACGATAAAGAGATCCGCAAGATGCTTCCCATCCAGATCAGTCATATGTTGCCGCATCTTTTGGAGGACTTGGTTTATGACTATGAGATTCTGGAACGGGAAAATGGCGGATATGCCAAGCTGATAATTTATATAGTTCACAAAGATGTCGGCGATAGGTATGCGAGATTGTTGGAGAGATCCAAAGTCTTGCCGTCTAAATACGTGTTGAGTTCGCAAGGTGTTGTCGAGTGGTCCAGGCTTAAGAAAGATAGAGTGGGGGATGCGCCGATATTATTTCTGAACCTGGATCTGGCCCATGCCGAAGCTTGTTTTATTCAAGATGGCCGGCTGCTTTTTTCTAGAGTTATCAATGGCGGAGTTTCCGTTCTTCATCACGATGGTCTGTCGAGTTTCGTTGACCAGGTCGAGCAAAGCGTCCGTCTTTATCGCAAGGAACGTTTCGGTGAGGATGTGGCTGGAATATTTGTGATCTCCGCGATGGAAATCAGTGAGTTAACGGCAGTTCTGGAAGAGCGTTTCCATTTGCCGGTCGAGTCGTTCCACCATCAGGATGACATTAATATATCAAGTAATAAAATTAAGAGCGGCATGCCGGATTGCCCCGGGGTTTCTTTTGCCGTATGCTTGGGACTGGCCAGCGCTGAATCTAAGAATTTGATGAACTTGATAGCCAAGCACGTCAGGAACGTTAAAGATGCGGATGCGAAACGGAAGTATATTTTCCGTTTTATTATTGCGGCCTTCTCGTTCTGGTTTGTTTTTCTTTGCTGGATCGGGGCAGATTATTTCTATAATTCCCACGCTCTTCAACAAGTCAAGGAGCAGGTTTTTCGTTTCGACACTGATGCCAAGCAGGCTCGTGACAAAGTCGGCCTGGTCGATTCCATAGATCAATATTTGTCAAAACGGTTCTCTTTCTCCAGTTTTATCATTAAGTTATACCAGATCATGCCCCCAGATGTCAGTCTGCGTTCGTTAAGCATCGATCGCGGGGGCGCAATGGTTATAGGAGGTTACGCCCAGTCCGGCTCGTCCGTTAACTTATTTCAGTCCCGGCTGGTGTCTTCTCCCGAATTTTCTGACGTTACGCTGCAATTCACTGCCAAGCGTAAATTGTATAATAAAGATCTGGTGGAATTTAAGATCCAATTTAAATTAAAGAAGCCACAATAATATTATGCGTAGTCTTGGTGAAAGAGAACAAGTCATATTGGCCTTATGCATAGGGGTGGTCTGGATCTATGTAACAATGCATTTTGTGATCAAGCCTTTGCGGGAGAGGTCGCAGTCCGTCTCGGATGCGATATTGTCACAAAAGCGCATCTTGAGAAAGAACTTGTTGGCCATCAATAAAGCTAAAGGGGCGGAGGCCAAGGAAGCGTATTACCGGAGTGCTTTTCGGCAGGCAGGTACTGATGAAGAGAGCGTTTCTAAATTGATTTCCGAAATAGAAAAGGTGGCTACAAAAGTTGACCTGCATATTTCCGAGCTGAAGCCCGCCGTCATGAAACGGCAAGGCCGGTTCAATGCTTTTTCGGTCAATTTGGTTTTTGAGGCACCTTTCGACAGGACAGTTGAGTTTCTCGATGCTATGCAGGGGAAACCTTATTACTTTAATATCGATGAGTTGGATATTGTTAAGCCTATGAGAGTCTCCGGCACCGATTTGCGTGTTAATCTTTCGTTATCCAGGATATTCGTTCTGGAGTGATCTAAAGGTTCGGCATGAGCTATCTTTCTTCGCTACATTTGGAACGTGAGCCTTTTTCCACCAGTCCTGATCCGGACTTTTTCTACAAGTCCCCAGGGCACATATCTGCTTTGAACCAACTGGAGATCGCTCTGCGTTTAAAAAGAGGGTTGAGCCTGGTCTTGGGCGATGTCGGGACAGGGAAAACGACCCTCTGCCGTACTCTGATCCAGTCTTTCGAAGAAGATGCGGACGATTTTATATTCCATATGGTCTTGGATCCTTCATTTAAGTCGGAGAATTTGTTTTACGCCCATTTAACGAAGATTTTCGGGATATCCCCGTTCTTTCGGACCACCGTTGACTATCGAGATGCCATCGAGAAGTACTTGTTCAGGCGTTGTGTCGAGGAGCATAAAACAGTCGTTTTGGTAATTGATGAGGGCCAGAAATTAAAGAAAGAACATCTGGAAATCCTCAGGACCTTATTGAATTATGAGACGAATGATCAGAAACTGTTGCAATTGGTGATCTTCGCGCAAATGGAATTTTTGCCAGCCCTTGAAAATGTCAGGAATTTTGTAGATAGGATATCATTGAAATACAGGTTAAATCCGTTTGATGAATATGAAACCGGGCAGATGATCGAATTCCGTTTGCGTAAAGCCGGATACTCGGCTCCCAACAGTTTGTTTTCTCCCGGGGCGATCAAAAAGATCTATGATCATACTAAGGGGTATCCCAGGCAGATAGCCAGGCTTTGTCATAATGCGATAGAATTATTGATAATGAATGAGGAGCCCTTTGTCACGGAAAACATCATCGATAAGGTTATCCAGCAAGATAATATTTGGGATTATCCATGAATAAGAATGTTTCATCGGAAGAAAAATTATTAAATTTGATCCGAAATAAAAAGCTGGGGCCTGCGGCGGTTCCTGAGGAGCCCGATAAGGATGGGGGGGCGCGCCGGTGGTCTTCCTTTTACATTTTCTTCTGGAAAGGGGGCACGGTGATCTTTCTGATCGGGGCTGCGGTCATGCTTGTTTTACTGGTCGTTAAATTTCAGAAAGCAAATACATCTGGCCCTGTTATGTCGGAAATTCCTGTTGGGGGATCCGGCAGGAGCGGCGAAAAAGAGCTGTCAGAGCGGATAATGACGGAAGATGGTCGGAATTATCACGAGATCATACAAGCCAGGGATATATTTTCCTCCCCGGTTGAGCAAAGGAATGAAGACGAGCGTTCCTCTTCATCTCCTGTGGCGGCCGTCTCTGATCGCTATAAGCTGTCGGGAATAATGTTGGATAATAACCCAACGGCGGTCATTGAGGATATACAGAGCCATCAAACCATGATTGTTTCCAAAGGGCAGAGGATCGATAATTTCTCTGTTGAGGAAATTAAAGCGGATCGGGTTTTACTCAAAGATGGGGACCAGGTTGTCGAGTTGGCCCGATAAAACATATTTTCATGTAAAATTAACATTGCCAGATATATACTATTTAACAAATAAATCAATTTATGGCCGAAAACTACATCCTTTCTTTTAAGAAGATCCTCATCGGGGCAAGTTGCTTATTTGTTTGTTCTTTATGCAATGATGCCGTTGCGATAGAGGAGCCCCCGCTTGGAAACCCGACAAAAATTGATGCGTCCGCGCCTCCCGCTCCCGCGATTATAGATGTGTTGGATTTTAAACAAATTGATATAGCGGACGTTTTGCGCCTAATTTCGTTAAAGGTTCAGCGTAATATAGTGGCTTCACAAAATGTTAAAGGCCGGGTCACTGTATATTTAAAAGATATAGGAGTGCTGGATGCGTTGAGGGTCATTGTCGATGCGTACGGCTGGGCATTCGTTGAAGAGGGGGATATCATAAAAGTGATGACGTCTCAAGAGTATGAAGAAAGGTTCGGGCAAAAGTTCGGCCGGCCGTTCAGTAATCGCATTTATAATTTGAATTACGGTAATACGGCCGCTGTCTCGGCTCTATTGAACCAAGTCAAAAGTTCTCAGGGGAAAGTGCTGGTAGATGACAAATCGAATACGCTGGTATTGATAGATACGCCGGCAAAGATTGTTGAAATGGAAGATATCATCAAGCGCCTGGACGTTAAGACGATCACGGAGGTTTTTGACATCAATTACGCGTTGGCCAAAGATGTATCAGCCCAGATAACTCCCTTGTTGACCCCGGGGTTGGGCATTTTAAAATCAGACGACCGTTCCAACCGGCTCGTCGTCACAGATACCGTACGGGTTGTGGATCAAATACGTAACATCATCAAAGCTTTTGATTTGAGGCATAAAGAGGTTTTGATCCAGGCAAAGATCGTGCAGGTTATCCTCGATGACGAGCATAAGATGGGAATAGACTGGGAAGCCGTGATAGCCAAGTACAAGAAATTGACCTTTACCAGCGATTTTTCAGTCTTGGCTGACTCTGACAAGCGCGGTAAGGTGGCTATCGGCACTTTATCGGAAGATGATTTCACGCTGATGCTGGAAGCTTTAGATACGATCGGATCGACCAAGATCCTTTCCAGCCCGCGTATCACCGCTTTGAATAACGAAGAAGCTAAGATACTGGTCGGTTCTTCCGAACCGTATGTGACCTCCACCACCACCACCACATCTTCCGGACCGGCGACAACGGCGGAGAGTGTTAACTTCATGGAAGTGGGCGTTAAGCTGTATGTGACCCCTACTATTCATAATGATGGTTTTATTACCGTCAAGATAAAGCCCGAAGTCAGCTCGGCAACGGGGAAGATAACGACCAGCAACAATAATACTATACCGATCATTGAGACATCCGAAGCCGAAACAAAAGTAATGATCAAGGATGGGGTCACTATCATTCTCGGAGGCCTTATCAAAGAAGAGATAATAAAGACAGATAAGAGGGTCCCCCTCCTGGGCAAGTTGCCGCTCCTGGGTTTCGCTTTCAGAAGCGAGAACCATTCGGTCCAAAAGACGGAAATAGCCATATTCATAAAACCGACGATCATTTCCGGGGATGTGAGCGATCACGATATCCAAAATATTCCCAACGCCGATTGATCCATCCATTTCTTGTTTAATAACTGATGTCTCGCAAAATGCTGCCCATATCGAAAGTATTAGGACCCATCAGGCCCGATCAGGTTCTTCAGCGTTTGCGGGATTCTATACGAACGGCTTTGCGCGTAACGTCGGTTATAGCTCTTTTTTATTTTTTCGATAATTGGGTCTTTACGGCTGCAACTTCCAACTTGGTGCTGAAGCCTATATTGTTCGCGCTGCAGTTTGGGCTGGGGACCTTGGCCAAGGTGTTAATTATTTCTGGCGGGCTTGCCACCGTGGCCATGATAGCTGTCGGCGAGGAAGCACTGCTCAAACGTGATCGCATGTTGACGCAGATGAGGCGTAACTGGAAAGCCGTCCTGGGTTGCGCTTTTATTCCGGCGGCGATCCATTTTGCGGCTTATCTGCTTACAGGTAAATATCCGGTTCCATTTGAGATCATAGCCTCGATATGTAACATACCTTTACTCGTTTTTCTGGCCCTCTATTTTGATCCATATCATAATGGTAACCCGCATCCCCCCAGGCATTCCCTGGATGTCGGAACCTGCTTGTTAATGCTCTTTACTTACTTTCTGGACGTCCTTTTCGCGTATCTTGTATATGGTTATTGGCGGGATAATTTTATTGCAGCCTCGCTTCTAAGTTTTGCTTTGAAATTCCTTGAACTGGTTTTCTTTATCTTCTTGATCAGGTCATTGTATCCCCCAAGCCCGATTCCATCCGGGCCCGGAAGAACGCATCAGCTTATTTTAGTTAATCCGCCTTTCAGCGGCACCCTCCAGGCATTGGGTTCTCTGGTCTTCTGGTCGCCTCCGCCGGCATTAATAATTATAAGGGCTTTAACGCCCAGGAAATATCAGATCAGGGAGTTTAACCGTGTCTTATGGAGCGACCAATATTATGAGGGGGGCGCCTTGGTAGGGATATCTTGTCTGACAGCCAATTCTGCCGAAGCATACAAGATAGCCAAGGAATTCAAAAAACGTGGTTCAAAGGTCGTCATGGGCGGGCCGCACGTGAGCATTTTTCCTGATGAGGCGCTGGAATTCTGTGACAGCGTTGTCATCGGCCCTGTCGAGAGCGTTTGGAGCCAGGTGCTCCATGATCACGAAAAGGGGGAGCTTCGCGCTGTCTATCAGTCCTTTATTTTGGATAAAGATGTGGACACTGTGCGGCAATATCTGGCGGAACAGCCTCCGGCAGTCATTGCCAGTTTTTTGGAAACGCGCAGAGGATGCAAGTTCAAGTGCTATTTTTGCGCTATGCCCTTTTGGCAGGAAGGTTTTGATGCCTGTGCCAATGATATTGACCAGATGCTGGTATATTTGAAGAAAATATCCGCCCGTACCAAGAAAATCTGTTTTATTGATTCGAATATTTACGCCGACCCGGAATATTTCAAGAAACTTCTCAAGGCCATGGTCCCTTTTCATTTTCAATGGGTTGGTTCATCAAGCATTGATATCGCCAGCGACGATAAAACGATCGAACTGCTGAAGGAGAGCGGTTGCTGCGTGTTGTTGATAGGTTATGAGGTCAGCCCCGGTTCGGAAGAGTCGGGCCGGGGAGGGAAATTGGCCTTGGCCGCAAAATATGTCGAACTGACCATGAAACTCAAGCGCGCGGGAATTAAGGTCAAAGGCCATTTTATCTATGGTTTTGAGAACGATGGGCTGGCGTCATTGTTAAGGTTGTGGCTGTTTTGTGTTAAGCTTTGGCCTCAGTTTACCGTTTTGTCCTTTTTAACGCCTATCCCCGGTTCCGCATTCTTTGAGGATATGGTCAGGGGGAACAAGCTACGGGACATTAATTGGCGGAGTTACAACCTCCATACTCTTGTTTATGATAACCCGCGTTTGGATAATTTCCTGTTCCGCAAGGCTTTTTCAGTCGTTATGCTCTTTTTTTTATGCACTACGTCCAACGCGGGTGTTCTTATTTTAGGGGGTTACCTGTTATTGTTCTTCTTCTTAAGGATGATCAGCGTGTCATGAGGTTGTCGGGGGCGGCTATCAGGCCGAGGCGTACCGCAGAAAGAGAGAGGTGATGAAGAAAACGAGAAGCAGCGCGGCGATGAAATGAAGGAAATTGAAGAAAAGTATCAAAGAGCAGATAACATAAGTGGCCAAAAGCCATTTCCGTAACACCCAATCCCATCGGCTGATCGTATCGACCAGGGTGGGGATGGAATGCCGTTTGCCCAATCTTTCTGTCAATTGAAAATAGGTCAGAGTGCTCAATTCTTCTTGGGGGAATTCTTTGTCCACCCACTGCCAGGCAATATCAGCTATGAGTTTGGTTTTTGTCCTGCCTAAAAGGTATAAAAGGATAAGGACAACGGCATTGGCCCATAGCAGTGAGGGATAGCGGAAGTAGATAAAAAGTAAGAGCAGCGCCGGTACGCATACGAAATAAAGGATCTGCTGAGTGAATATTATTCTTCCCAGACTGTTTCTTGCCTGGATAAGGGCAGGGGATTCTTTGAGGGCTTCCCCTACTTGCGGGATCATTACGGCGTCGGAGAACCAATGGCAGGATATCTCATCGCGCTCTATGGTGCCCTGCAAAGACTCTTTGGTTATCAAGTTGCGTATTGCCGGAGGTGCCATAAATAAACGAAATTGATAAGTGAAATATTTGAAAAACAGCCGTTGATAATATTAACTTATATTTAAACTAATGCCAGAAAAATGTTTGTATTCGGGTTAATATAATGTCCGGGCTGTACATTTGTTAATTAAGAGCCGGCTTATACAGGGTGTTCCCCTAAAACACAGTTGATCGTTAAACTTGAAAGGGAGGATGTTTATGTTTATTGCGAGAGGGGTGGTCTTATTTGCCATTTTTCCCCTGATCTTGTTTGTCGGTTGTTCTCCGACAAGGAATATTTATCGCGAGGTTATGAAGGATGAAGAGCCAAATAATACCCGTATCTACCAGACTTCCGTTAAGGACCTGCACAAAGCAGTGGCGCGGACACTGTTGGCGAAGAAGTTCGTTATCGATAATGAGGACCCTGAGGCCGGGACATTGACCGCCAGCCGTTTTTTCTCGAAAAGCTATCAGAACGTGGTCGTGGCGGTCCAGTCCAAGATCATGAGCAAGAGCGAAAAGGAACAGCAGCTGTTCCTGAACGCTGTTCAAACAACCGAGCGGAATTACGTGGCAGATAAGACCAGGTATTTCCTTTTTGTGGTCCCTTTACCGGGAGGGGGCGGGAAAGAAGTGACTAAAAGCAAGGAGCCCGAATTGGTGATCGAGGATAAGGTGTTTTATGAAGAACTTTTCTCCCAGATAGAAAAGAATATCGAAAAGTGATCGGCCAATGTTTGGCCGCGTGCCCCGGGGCTCTCCACAGGGGCCGCATCAAATGGCGTTGAAAAATACAATGGTGATCCTGATCCCCTTAACATTATTCTTTCTTGCCTGGGGAGCCATGCGGCGGGGTTTGTTCTCCGCTTGGCGGGAGGCATGCCTTTTTTCTTCCATCCTGGTCTGTTCATTGTCTGTTCTGTGTGTTGAGGTGTTAAGTTCAGGCAAGATGCTGGCCAGCAGCAATCTGATCTCGTTCTGGGTCCTTTTAGCATTGCTTGCGCTGCACTGGGCCTGGTTTGGGCCTGGGCAGGAGGTCGGCCCTGGTTTTGATCGGCGGAAGCTCTTTCATGTAAACTTTGCGCAGATACTTGCCCTGATCGTCCTGAGCGGGACTTTCGTCGTCGCTCTAAAGGTGGCGCCTAATTCGTTCGATTCGATGGTCTACCATCTGCCGCGCGTCATGCACTGGCTGCAGGAAGGCTCGGTCGCGTTCTATCCTAGCGATGTCGTTTGCCAAAACTGGCATCTGCCGGGGGCGCAGTATCTGCTGATGCATGTTTATGCCCTGACCGGTCATGACCTTTATGTGAATCTGGTGCAGTGGGCCTCATTGGCAGGGGCCGGGGCGGCCGTATCGCTTCTGGCAGGATATTTGGGCTCCGGCCTGTTGGGACGGGGTGTCGCGGTGGTGATGGCTGTCACGATGCCGACCGCGCTGTTGCAGTCGACCACTTCCCAGAGCGATATTGTTTTCTCCTTTTTCATCCTTACCGCTGTTGTTTTCATTATGCGTTCCATGTCCAGCGGGCTATGGCGGGATGTTATTTGCGCCGCTTGTGCTTATGGCCTGGCAATGCTGACCAAGGGGACCGCGCTATATTTCTTTCCGTTTGTCATATGGCTCGCTGTTGATTCATGGCGCAGGTTCAGGCTGGGTGGATTGTTGCGGCCGCTCGCGGTGCTCGTTATAACATGTATCTTCATGACGGGCTGGTTAGTCCGCTATCACCATGATCGCGTTCATGCCCAGGCAGGGCAGGGGGTCAGCCTTTACTACTTGGGTGACTACTCATTGGCCTATATGCTCTCGAACGCTTCCAAACATCTTTTTTCGGAATGCAACATCGATATCGAGCCGGTCAAGGATTATTGCCGCTCGGCGGTCGAGAAGTTCAATAATAAGCTGGGGGTCGCTCTGGATGATGAGTCCACCACTATTTTCGGCTTTGCCTGGGATGCGTTGCATCCGCTTAGCTCTCT
This sequence comes from uncultured Planctomycetales bacterium, assembly GCA_964438075.1. Lineage (GTDB taxonomy): Bacteria > Omnitrophota > Gorgyraeia > Zapsychrales > Fredricksoniimonadaceae > JAAXVU01. The sequence goes on along the minus strand of CAYTIW010000008.1, from coordinate 19,113 downwards.
GCATGAGGACCATATCGGCAACCTGGTCCAGATCATTTTATTGGTCCTGGTTTGTGTGGCGGCCATGTTTATAGGGGAGGCGCGTGTCCGGCCGTATTTGCTATGCCTGTTGATCTCCGTTACTTTCTTCTTGTTCACCTTGCGCTGGGGCCCGACTATAAACCGGTTCCATGTTCCTTTTCTTCTTATGGCAGTGCCGGTTGTGGGCATTGTATGGGGTGCCCGCCGCTGGAGCGCGTCATTGTTCGCCATCTGTTTATTCCTTTTGTCGCTGCCATGCTTTTTTAAGAGCGTGGCCAGGCCTATCGAATTCGGCCCGAAGCATAATGTCCTTACGCTTCCCCGGAATTTACAGTATTTTGCCAACCGTAGATACTGGCCTTCGTATATAAAGGGCCACGCTGAAGTAGCCAAATATGTGCAGCAAGGATGCCGTGAGGTCGGGCTGATAGCGACCGAATGGAGCTGGGAGTACCCCTTATGGGCTTTGAGCCCCCGGCCAGTGCGTTTTTATTATGTTTCGACTGACATGAACAAACCCGCCCAGAATTCCTCAAATGCACCTTGCATGATAGTAGTGCTGCAAAAGAAATTGCCTGGAGAGATAACGGTGGCTGGCAGGAGGTTTTGCCAAGCTGAAGATTTCTTTGCCATGCAGATATTTTTGCCGTCCGATGATACTACTCTCAACGAGAAATAGCACGTTAGCGTCCCCGGAATATTTCTCCTGATTAATATGTTAAAAAGATGCCGATTGAACATGGAGCTGTTATTGAACGGGGACAAAGCCCAGTGGGACACTTTCGTAGAACAATATTCCAGGCTTATCTACTCGGTCGCGCGTAAGGCTTTCTTGGCGTATCGGAATCAGGCGCAAGACAGTGATCTGGATGAGGCGTTCCAGGAAGTATTCGTCCGGCTGCTTAACGATGATATGCGGCTGTTAAGGACGTATGATCCGTCCAGGTCGTCATTGAGCACTTGGCTCACCCTTGTAACGCGTAGCGTGTCAATAGACCTCTTACGTAAGTCCCCCCGTCCTCAACAGACTTTGGAAGGCCTGGATATTCCGGCGTCTGATGATCAGCCGGCCATCTCTCTTCCCGTTGATATCCCCGAGGATCTGCTTCCCGGCCGGCAGAGACTGGTGATCGAACTGCTTTTCAGGAGGGGGTTGGATGTTGATGAGGCGGCCAAAATATTAAGTGTCGATGCGCAAACCATCCGCAGCGCCAAGCATAAGGCCTTGCAGGTCCTACGGGAATATTACAAAAAGGAATCCTAATGCCATTAAGGATGAACTTTTTTGGGGATGTTTTGTCCTTTGCCTACGTATAATCCAATGAAGACGGGAGCAATAATATGAAGTACGGGATCGGATGCGTGGATGACAATCTTTTGGCCGGATACCTTGACGGCGAACTGCATGGGGATCAGCTTAATGAGGTCGAGGGGCACCTGGCCTGTTGTCCTGATTGCCTGGACCGGTTGCTTGAGGCGCGTTCTTCAATGGCCTTGGAAATGGTCGAGGCGCCTTCAGCCCTCCGCCAAAAAGTGAAGGACCTGATCCCTGTTACCGATGAGCCGGGTGAAAGCTGGTCTTGGCCGTGGCTGGAGTTATTGTTCAAGCCGGGCAGGTCGATGGGATTGGCCATGTGTTCGGTGATGATCGTCATGGCCTGTTACATGGGGATGCAGTTCGGGCAAACTATATGCGACGGTATATGGTTCAGCGTTGAATGGGGGAATACTGGAAGCGGTGGTAATTTATAGAAAGGATGTTTTATGGATATCATGAAATTCAAATGGTTGAAGGCAGTGCTGTTCATATCATTGGGCTTGAATCTTTGTTTTTTAAGCAGCTATTTTATCGTTTTTAGCAAGCTGAAACAATTAAAGTCGCCGGAAGGACGTCTTGAAATGGTTGCCCGGCGTTTGAAGTTGTCCGGGTTGCAGAAAGAAAGGCTTGCGGTTTTGGCCAGAGAGGTCTTCGAGCACCGCCAGGCGATCAGGAGCAGGTACAGCGTTGAGATAGCTGAGTTCCGCAGCGAACTCGCTAAGGAAAGCCCTGATTATGGCAAGATCGGACAGTTGATGGCCATCGCGGTCGATGAGCATGCCAAGACCGACCGGATGTTGGCGGAGAAGATACAGGAACTTCTGAAAGCCCTAACCCCACAGCAACGCCAGGATATTATAAGACGATGGGATAAGCTGAATAAACTGGTCGGCTAAAAGCCTGCCTTGTTTCTAGTATATATATCAGCTGTATAATCAGTACCTTGAAGTCGGTTCTAGGCGTAATCTCATGCGAAGATGCAAGTTGCGTTATTTTTTGTCTTGACAACTGGAACGTATTTTTGTAAATAAAGTGTTGCTTTGACGGGTAGACATTTTATTTTTCGCTGCAGGTAAATTTTAAGGCCGTAGCCCGGCTGCACGTCAATCCTGTTAAATTAAACCAAAATCGATTTAGCGCTGGACCTGAAGTGTGTGCCGGGAAATGACAGCGGATCCCCAAAGGCCGACACGCAAAAGGAAGGAGCTGCCCTTGTTATTAAAATACCTAAAAAGACAAAGTAAGTTCCTGCTTTTTTGTTTGGCCTTCGTGTTGATGCCTTTCCAATTATCGGCCCGGGCCGAATTGAAGCCGGACGAACAGGCGACAGTGGATGTTTTTGAACGGGTTTCCCCTTCGGTGGTGTTCATCAAGAACGCCTCCTTGCAATGGGACTGGTTCTCGGATTACATGTACGAGATACCCCGCGGCGCCGGTTCGGGTTTCATATGGGATGCCCAGGGACATATCGTGACTAATTTTCATGTTATCTATCAGGCGGACAAGATAGAGGTTTTATTGGCAGAACAAAAGCCATACGAGGCCAAGGTTATCGGGATATCTCCTGAACATGATCTGGCAGTATTGAAGATAGATGCGCCGGCCGATGCGTTGAGATCGATCCCGGTGGGTAACTCGAAGGATCTCAAAGTGGGGCAGCGGGCTTTGTCTATCGGGAACCCTTTCGGCCTTGATTATTCTTTGACTACCGGGGTGGTGAGCGCCCTGGGGCGCACGATGCGTTCCATAGGCGGGAGGAAGATACACGATGTGATCCAGACCGACACGGCCATCAATCCGGGAAATTCCGGAGGGCCGCTGCTGGACTCCTCGGGGAACCTCATCGGTGTGACCACCATGATCTACAGCCCTTCCGGGGCTTCCGCCGGGGTGGGATTCGCTATCCCGGTCAATACGGTAAAGCGGATAGTCCCGCAGCTTATCAAATATGGCAGGATAAAGAAGGCCGGACTGGGGCTGGTCCTGGTGCCGGATTATATACGGGAAAGGTTGGGGGTCAAGGGCGCCATGGTCTGGGAGATACCTCAAGGCAGCTCGGCCGATCAGGCCGGGTTGAAGTCGACCCGAAGGAATAACTTCGGGACCGTGATCTACGGTGACGTGATCATTTCGATCAATGGCCGGCAGGTTAAGAACAATGATGATCTGGTGGAATATTTCGACGACAAGAATGCGGGAGATAAGGTCGATATAAAATTTATGCGAGGCAATAAGGAATACGGTACAACAGCCACTTTGCAGGAGCTGGGCAATTAGTATGAACGTTTATCAATCGTGGCAAACCACTGACAAAGAATGAGGGGATAGATCGATGGAGAACAATGCGGTCCAGACATTCGAATACAAAGCTGAAATGAAGCAGTTGCTGAACCTGATCATCCATTCTCTTTATACGCATCCCGAGGTCTTTTTACGCGAGCTTGTTTCTAACGCTTCGGATGCTTTGAACAGGGTTCGTTACCGCCAGCTGACGGACGAAACGATCCTCGGCCGGGGCCAGGATTTGGAAATAAAGATAACGGTCAACGCTGAAGATAAGACTTTTTCCATACAGGACAACGGTATGGGAATGGCCAAACAGGAGCTTATCGAGAACATAGGTACCGTCGCCAGGTCCGGCACCCTGGAATTCCTGAAGAAAATGCAGGAGGAAAAGAAGGATGTGGGAGACCTTATCGGCCAGTTCGGAGTGGGATTTTACTCCGTGTTCATGGTGACCGACGAAGTCACTATCGAGACCCGCCACGCTGACCATGATTCAAGGGGATACCGCTGGACCTCTTCCGGGGAGGGGAGCTATACGATCGAAGAGATCGAAAAGGCCGACCGCGGCACGGTCATTTCGTTCAAGTTCAAGGAGAACGCGAAGGAATTCGGCGAGGAGATAAGGATAAAACAGATAATAAAGAAATACTCCAACTTCGCCGATTTCCCGATCTTTGTCGGCAAGGAAAAGGTCAATACGGTGGAGGCCTTGTGGCGCAAAAGCGAGAACGATATCAAGGACGAGGAGCGCAATGAGTTCTATAAATTCATCACTAACGATTTTGAAGAGCCGCTGGCCCATTTACATCTGTCTATCGAGGGTTCCGGGGCCGAGTTCAAGGCATTATTGTTCATGCCCGGGCGGGCTCCGGTCGACCTGATGCGCTTGCAGCAGCACAAGACCGTGCAGTTATACGCCAAGAAGATCATGATCATGGAGGACTGTAAAGAGCTGCTGCCGGAATATCTCCAGTTCATCAGGGGGGTGGTGGATACCAGTGATCTGCCCTTGAATGTTTCCCGCGAGGTGGCGCAGGCTTCCCCTGTCCTTTTGAAGATCAAGGACACTTTGACGGCCAAGATCATCCAGTGGCTGCAGAGAATGGCCGGTAACGATCCCGAGAAGTACCTGAAGTTCTATCGGACGTTCGGCCCCTTGTTCAAGACCGGGCTTAACACGGACTTCCTCAACCGGGACAAGCTGATCGAGCTCTTGCGTTTCGAAAGTTCTACCCAAAAAGCCGGCGAAATGGTCTCGTTCAAGGATTACATCGGCAGGATGAAGGAAGAGCAGAAAGCTATTTACTACCTTTCCGGCGACAGCCGGGAACAGGTCGAGCGCAATCCCAATCTGGAATATTTCAGGAAGAACGGGATCGAAGTGATCTTTTTGACCGAGCCGGTGGATATCTTTATCATTCCCGGTATCGGCGAATACGAAAAGAAGCCGATCCGGGCCATCGACAAGGCCGATATCGAACTGGATGCCGGAGAGGATAAGGGGCAAAAAGACACTGACAACCTGTCCCGCTCCTTAGTGGATTTCATCAGGGCTACCCTCAAGGACCGGGTTGAGGACGTCAGGGCCTCCAAACGTTTGGTCGATTCAGCCGTGACATTGGTGACCGGGGAAAAGGGCCTGGACCGTCAAATGGAGCGGATGATGAAGATGATGGGGCATGACGTCCCCCAGTCCAAGCGCATCATGGAAATTAACACCGATCATCCGGTCATACGTAATCTTTCCCGCCGCTATCTGGCTGATGCTTCCGACCCTTTCCTGCAGAAATGCATCGTGCAGTTGTATGAGAGCGCCCAATTGCTGGACGGTGAGCTTCCCTCGCGTTCAGATTACGTTAAGCGGATGATGGAGATCCTTGAGGACGCTACCAAGTGATCGGCCGGACATCAGCGGCCAGGTATCTGGAGCGGGCCATGCCTTGGGCTTCAAGGGCGTTCGAGATCTATCCCTGCTAGCGGCTTGTCGGCCGCTCAAAAAAAGGTCAAGGCAGTTTATATATCGAACTGATAATATCCTCCCGGGCAGCCAGCTTATCCTGTTCGGCGACGCTATGACAAATTTTCGATCGTGACCGGAATATAATGTTCTTTTTATTATGGGTTGTTCTGAATCGGTTGTAGATTATAGATTGCGTTGGTTTTCAGTTCTCGGCCGGCAACTGGAAGATGATCCGAAATGGTCATGGAAAATATTGTATTTTGGGTTTCGATACTGTTCTTCGTGAGCGTTGTGTCGAGCAAGATCTCTGACAGGTACGGAGTTCCGGTCCTGTTGTTATTCCTGGCTATCGGCATGCTGGCCGGCTCAGAGGGTATAGGCAGGATCTATTTTGACAACGCCTACCTCGCCAAGTCCATAGGCGTGATCGCCCTTGTTTTCATCATCTTTTCCGGCGGGTTTGATACCAATTGGAAGGACACCAGGCCCGTGGCCTGGCCCGGGGTCATTTTGTCTACTCTCGGGGTATTGATCACTGCAGTAATAACCGGTTTTTTTGCCGTATACATACTGGATTTCTCTGTTTACGAGGGGATGCTGCTGGGTTCCATCGTTTCTTCGACCGACGCTGCCGCCGTCTTCAGCATCCTGAGATCGAGGCAGATAAGCCTGAAAAAGCCTTTGAAACCGCTGCTGGAGTTCGAATCCGGCAGCAATGATCCGATGGCGGTCTTCCTGACCGTGGGGTTTATAAGCATCCTCACCGTGAAGGATATGAGCCTGGTCTCCCTGGTCCCCAGGTTCGTGGTGGATATGGGGATGGGGGCGATCATAGGTTATCTGATGGCGAAGTTCATCGTGATCATCATTAACCGCCTGAAGCTGGAATATGAAGGGCTTTACCCGGTGATAATGATCTCGCTGGTGCTTTTGACCTACGTGGTCGCTGTCTTTCTAAAAGGTAACGGGATATTGGCGGTCTACCTGGCAGGCTTGATGCTGGGGCAGGCGGAATTTCCCAATAAACGAATGATCATGAGATTCCATGACGGCCTGGCCTGGCTCATGCAGATCGCCATGTTCGTGACGCTGGGGCTGCTGGTTTTCCCTTCGCATATCGTTCCTTTGATCGGGCCCGGACTATTACTGACCCTTCTCCTCATGGTCATAGCCCGCCCGGTCAGCGTGTTGCTGTGTCTTTTGCCGTTCAAGATGGCCATGCGCAAAAAGGCCATGATCGCCTGGGTCGGACTGAGGGGGTCGGTCCCCATCATCCTGGCCACGTTCCCTTTCATGGCGGGCATACAGCAGGCCGACACCATTTTTAATGTGGTGTTCTTCGTCGTTATAGCTTCGGTATTTATTCAAGGCACGTCCATACCGATAGTATCGAAAGTATTGAAACTGGATACCCCTTTGCCCAAAAAGATCAATTACCCGATCGCGTTCGAAAAGACCAAGGGTATAGATGCCGAGTTGTCGGAGATCATCGTCCCCTATGATTCTGATGTCGCAGGAAAAATGATAAGGCATGTGAACATCCCGGAAAAGTGTCTTATCGTCCTGATCTCCAGGAACAATAAATTCATCATTCCATCCGGGGCTACGGTCATTGAGGGCGGAGATGTCCTGTTGGTGCTGGCCAATGATGATGATTTCAGGTCGCTGCAACATACATTGGCAACGATCGAAGGCCGTTGAGCGTCGATCGAGCGGCTTTCCTTAATTACAGTATGCACGTGAAGGCTTTTAATAAGCTGTTGACGGGTAACGTTCCGTCACGATGAATAAAGAATGAATCCATTTAAATCCAAGCTGCTGCTGGCCTGTTCGTCCATCATATTATCGCTTCTCTTGGCCGAAGTGATCATATCCGTTGTAAAGCCGGCCCCTCTTTTCCGCCGGATAAGTTTCACCGACTCCGGTTATACATATATTTTATCTGCCAATAAGAAACTGCTCTACGAGCCCAAGCCCGATGCCGGTCCCTTTAATGAATATGGCCATAGGGGAGGAGCTTTCAGTCTTAGAAAAGACCCGGCTAAAAAGCGGCTGGTTTTTCTGGGTGACTCGGTGGTGGAAGGTTTCACCGTTGAGCCTAAAGAACGCTTTACTGAGCTTTTGGGTGGGAAGTGGGCCGACAAGAACGTCGAGATCATCAATCTGGGGGTGGAGGGGTATTCATTCATACAGGAATTCGAATATCTTAAGCAGAAGGCACTTGCTTTCCACCCGGATATGGTGGTCTGGTGCCTGACCTTTAATGACCTGCAGGAAGCGTCGTCGGAATTGGCCGAGATCAGGAAAAAGCTGGAGGCGGTCGACAGGAATTCCTTTTATAAAGAATATTACCGATACGAGGGGGCCACGGAGAGCGTTCTATACAAATCACAGGTCTACAGGTATTGGAAGCTGTTCATGAAATATTGGACGTCCGGCCGCAGCGGCCGGCAGTTTGAAAATCCTTATTTGCGGTATCTGAATATCAACGAGGTGGAACAGATATTCCAGCTGCTGCCGGAGATGGCGGCCAGGCATGATCTGGAATTCCTATTCGTTTTGCTTCCGGCCAACGTCGGTGACCAGCAAAATGACCTGGCCAGGTTTGAAACTCTGCTCAAGAAATATAAATTCAAGTATGTTGATCTGGATAAATATTTTTCAGCCCGGTATCGGGAAAAAAGACCATTTTTCCTTGTTAACGATCCCTGCCATTTGAATAAAAAAGGGCATGGGGCCGTGGCGGATGCCTTGTTCGAGCTCCAGCAGGAGGATAAGGTATTTTTTTGATGAGATTATGGTAATATTGGCAAGATGTTTGGGGGGCCAGACCGGCCGGTTATTTTCCATCTTAAGGCGTAGATGCGGATAGGATTGAAAAGACTTGAGGAGGCTGCGGCATGATCTCGCAGATAGTACTGGCGGTCATTATTATGTTCCTGTTGAGTTACCGGATCTACGGCCGTTTCTTGGCTAAGAAATTCCAGGTCGATGACCCCGCGCCCACGCCGGCCTGCCGCATCAATGACGGCGTGGATTATGTCCCGGCCAAGCCTGAGCTCCTTCTAGGGCAGCACTTCTCGGCCATTGCGGCCGCCGGCCCGATCGTGGGGCCGATCCTGGCCTGCCTCTGGTTCGGTTGGGTGCCGGCGCTGTTATGGATAGTCCTGGGGGCTATCTTTATCGGAGGCGTGCACGATTTGGGCAGCCTGATGGCGTCGCTGCGGCATGACGGGGCCTCGATCGGAGAAGTGGTCAAGGAGCACCTGCCGCGGGTCTATAAACTGTTCCTGGTCTTCGTTTGGCTCGCATTGATCTATGTGATCATTGCTTTCACTGATATAACCGCCCAGACGTTCAAGACCGTAACCCTGGATCAAAGTTTCGGTCCGGCCGTGGCCGGATCGTCGCTATTGTATATCGTGGCCGCCGTGGTGATGGGGGTCCTGCTGTACCGGTTCAAGATGAAATTAGGGATGGCGACCGCCATATTCCTGCCGGTAGTGCTTTTGATCATCTGGGCGGGGCCGCATCTGCCGCCGGCGTTCCTGGGTTTTCTGTCCGGTATTTCCATCAAACAGTGGGATGCGGTCCTCTTGGCCTATTGTTTCGTCGCCTCGCTCATCCCCATGTGGATCTTGCTGCAGCCGCGCGGATACCTGGGCGGATGGCTTTTATACCTTGTGATCGCCATCGGGCTGATCGGGGCCTTGTTCGGAGGCTTTCGTATCGAGTACCCGGCCTTCAATCTGGCCGGTCTCCAAGGGGCCGACAACCACAAGCTGATATTCCCGCTTCTGTTCATCACCGTGGCCTGCGGCGCCTGCTCCGGTTTCCACGGCATCGTGTCCTCAGGCACCACCTCGAAACAGATCGAGAAGCACCGGGACGCCCTGCCGGTCGGTTACGGGGCCATGCTCCTGGAAGGGCTGGTCGCGGTCCTGGCCATGGCCACGGTCATGATGCTGCCCAAAGGGACCGGGGCCCTCAAGGCGGAACCTAACCTTATCTATGCCCAGGGCATCGCCCAGTATATGGGGCTGCTGAAGATCAATTACAACTTTGCCCTTCCTTTTGCCCTCCTGGCCTTCTCGACCTTTGTGTACGACACACTTGATGTCTGCACCAGGCTGACGCGTTATATCTTCCAGGAATTGACGGGATGGCGTTCGAGGATGGGCGGCGTCATGGCCACTTTGATCAGCTTGGCCGTTCCTTTCGTTTTCCTGATGCTGACCAAAGAGAAGGGTTACCTGGTGGCCTGGCCGATCTTCGGGACCAGCAACCAGCTTTTGGCCAGCCTGACCCTTTTGGTCATCGCGGTCTGGCTTGTGAAGACCGGCAAGAACGCGCTCTTCGCGGTCCTGCCCATGATCTTCATGCTGGTCATGACGGTCTGGTCCCTGGTCAACCTGGTGACGCCGTTCCTGGTATCCGTCGTCCGCCTGAATGTCGGCGGGCAGGGGCCGGATGTCCTCGCCGCGGGCGTCTGCGGGATCATTTTGCTTGCGTTGAGCTTCCTTTTGGTCGGGGAAGTGATAAGGACTCTTTTCTTGGAGGCACGCGGTCCCCAGACGGAGGCAAATACAAATATAAAAGCATAGATGACGCCGGGCTTCATTTGCGGTGAGGCTGTCAGTCCCGCTTCGATTGGCGGCATTAATATGCAAAGGGCAATACCTTGTTCTTGTCGAGAGGAGGAGAAATGGATATCGCGGATAGATTGACCACCATATTTGTTGAAGAGAGCGGCATCCCTTCAAAATTTAAATTGCCTGCGGCTGTTGAACAGAACGAATATCTGATAAATGGCGAACTCAGGCACTGGCAGGGGCCGGTACGGCTTGTGCCGTCGCCGGTGCTGATCAAAAGGGGAAAAGAGGACCTGCCCGTAACGATCGGGCACTATCCTCTTTTGACCGAGAAGGAAGCGCTGGAAGCATTGGACGCGGCCGTGGCGGCTTATGGCAGCGGCCGGGGATACTGGCCCACGCGTTCTATCCAGGAAAGGATAACGCATTTCGAGGATTTCGTCGGCCAGATGCGGAGTGTAAGGGACGAGGTGGTCAATCTCCTTATGTGGGAGATAGGCAAGAATCTCGCCGACTCTGCAAAAGAGTTCGACCGGACCGTCGATTACATCCGGGATACCATCAATGCGCTGAAGGAACTTGACAGGGCATCGTCGAGATTTGTCATCGAGCAGGGTGTCATCGGCCAGATCCGCCGGGCTCCCTTGGGCGTTGTTTTATGCATGGGGCCTTATAACTATCCGCTGAACGAAACATTTGCCACGCTTATCCCTGCCCTTATGATGGGGAACACGATCATATTCAAACCGCCCAGGATGGGAGCCCTCCTTCACCGGCCTTTGCTTAAGGCCTTTCAGGAGTCTTTCCCGAAAGGAGTGGTGAACACGGTATACGGTGAAGGGCGGAAGATCATGGGGCCCATAATGTCGTCCGGCAAGATCGACGCCCTGGCTTTCATCGGCTCAAGCCAGGCTGCCAATGTCCTGCAAAAACAGCATCCCAAGCCTCACCGCTGCCGGTTTGTCCTGGGGCTGGAGGCGAAGAACGCGTCCATCGTCCTTAAGGATGCGGACCTGGACCTGGCGGTCAAAGAGCACATTCTAGGGACATTGTCGTATAACGGACAACGCTGCACGGCCTTGAAAATAGTGTTTGTCCATGCCAATGTGGTGGACGAATTCCTGAGGAGATTTACCGCCGAGATCGAGAAACTGAAGTTCGGATTGCCCTGGGGGGATGGCGTTTTCTTAACGCCTCTGCCCGAACCGGGCAAGATCGAGTACCTGGCCGGGCTGGTCGAGGATGCTAAGAAATACGGCGCCAAGGTCATCAACAACGGCGGCGGCTCGGCGAAAGGGACTTTTTTCTATCCCGCGGTATTGTATCCGGTGAATTCAAAAATGAGGGTATACGCGGAAGAACAGTTCGGCCCTGTGGTCCCGGTCGCTTCTTTCGAGGATATCGAGACCCCGATCAGGTATATTATCGACTCTAATTATGGCCAACAGGTCAGCGTCTTTGGCGGCGACTCTGATCTGATCGCGGACCTGATCGACCCTTTGGTCAACCATGTCTGCCGGGTGAACATCAACAGCCAGTGCCAGCGGGGTCCGGACACATTCCCGTTCACGGGCAGGAAAGATTCGGCGGAAGGGACGCTTTCGGTATCGGATGCTTTAAAGGTCTTTTCCATACGCTCCCTCGTGGCCGCGAAAGAGACGGATGTAAATAAGAAGATACTTAACGAGATCGTCAAAGACCACAAGTCGAATTTCTTGTCGACCGACTATATCCTATAAGCTGGACAAATATTAATTGGAGAAACGCAATGAAGGCCGAGGAATATAGGAAAACGGTAGACATCGTTATCGCGGACTTGAATTCGAGCCTGTCAGGACTGTCCGGATCTGAGGCCCGGAAACGGCATCATGCTTACGGCCCTAATCAGCTGGCTTCAAAGAAGAAAATAACCGCTGTCGTCATATTTTTCCGGCAATTCCTGAATCCCCTTGTCTATATTCTGGTCGCCGCCGCCACGGTCAAGGCCGTCGTGAAAGGCCCTCTCGATGCCTTGACGATCGTCGCGGTCCTTTTATTCATGGCCGTCGTCGGTTTTATCCAGGAATTCCGAGCCGGAAAAGCCATGGACGCCCTTTTGCAGCTGGCCGCGCCTAAGGCCAAGGTGAGACGGGACGGCAAATTGGAGGTCATCCCGGCCCAGGAGATCGTCCCGGGAGACATCATCATATTAGAGGCGGGAGATAAAGTGCCCGCGGACGGCCGCCTCGTCGAAAGCGTTAATTTGAAGATAAACGAATCTTCCCTCACCGGGGAATCGCTGCCGGTCGGGAAGAATACCGTTGTGATCGACAAAGACGTTTCGCTGGGGGAAAGAAAGAACATGGTGTTTACCGGGACGGCGGTTATCTCCGGCCGGGGCCAGGCCGTTATCACCGCGACGGGCATGGGAACCGAGATCGGGAAGATCGCGTCCGCGGTCCAAGGGATCAAGGAAGAAAAGACATCGCTGCAGCAGAGCATCGACAAGCTGGGCGTGTCGCTTATTTGGATAGTCCTCGGTGTTTGCGGCGCCTTGGTATTGCTGGGACTCTGGAAGAACATGCCCTGGGTGGACGTTTTTATGCTCGCGGTGGCGGCCGCCGTTGCCGCTATCCCGGAAGGGCTGCCTGCCGTGGTCACCGTGGTGTTGGCGGTCGGGATGCAGCGGATGGCGCGCCACAACGCGATCGTGCGAAAACTGATCGCGGTCGAAACTCTCGGTTCGACCACGGTCATTTGTTCCGACAAGACCGGGACGCTCACCCTGAACCAAATGACGGTCAAAGAAATATTCATCGATAGAAAGAGCATAGAGGTCGGCGGGCAAGGATACGCTCCTGAAGGCGCTTTTTTGCTTGATGGGCAGCCGTTCGACGCAAAAAGATCTTCGGGCCTGGAGATGTGTCTGCGCGCCGGTCTTTTATGCAACGATGCCGCTTTGTCGCAGAAGGACGGAGTTTATGAGATCATCGGCGACCCGACCGAAGGGGCGCTGGTCGTGGCTGCGGCCAAGGCTGGCTTGGGAAAAACGGAAGAAGCGGCGCGCTACCCCCGCGTGGCAGAGATCCCGTTCCAGAGCGAACGTCAATACATGGCTACTGCGCACCGCGATGGACAACAAAGGGTGGTCTTCGTCAAAGGCGCTATAGAGAAGCTCCTGCCCAAGGCCGGCTTTTACTTCCAGGACGGCCAAAAGAAAGTTTTGGACCGGGCCGGGCGTGCGGAATTCATTGCTGCGGCGGATTCTATGGCCCGAAAAGCGATGCGGGTACTGACTATCGCATGGGCGGAAGCCCCCGCCGGCACAACAGGATTGTCCGATGAGGATCTGGAAGGAAAATTGATCATCGTGGGCCTCTGCGGGATGATCGATCCCCCTCGAGAAGAGGCGAAAAAAGCGATAGCGGCCTGCCACCGCGGCGGGATCAAGGTCGTCATGGCGACCGGCGACAATCTTACGACCGGGAGCGCGGTCTCTTCGTGGCTGGGCATGAAAGGGGCCCTGAAGTTGACCGGCGACCAGCTTGGTTCGATGAGCGATGAACAGCTCCGGGAAAAGATCGAAGATGCCTCGGTCTTTGCTCGTATCGAGCCTTTGCACAAGATGAGGATCATCCAGGCCTTTAAAAGCAAGGGGCACGTGGTCGCCATGACGGGGGACGGGGTGAACGACGCCCCGGCGCTGGAAGCGGCGGATATCGGGGTCGCCATGGGTATCACGGGCACTGACGTCGCCAAGGAGGCGGCCGACATGGTGCTGGTCGATGATAATTTCGCCACGATCGTGGCGGCGGTTGAAGAAGGGCGGGCGATCTTCAACCGGCTGAGGAACGTCGTTTTCTTCCTGATGACGACCTGTTTCGGGGAACTGCTGGTCCTTTTCCTGTCCATCATGTTCGTCGGACAAGCCGCCTTGATCCCCCTGCAGATCCTCTGGATCAACCTCGTGACCGGCGCCTTGATCGCCATCCCCCTCGGCCTCGAGCCCCGCGTCGGCGATGAATTGTCCTATCCGCCCCGGGACCCCAGAGTGGGCCTCATTTTCCCGGGTATGCTGCTGCGCATCGCGGTGCTGTCATCCCTGCTGGGCCTGGGGGCTTTTCTTGTCTTCTCCTGGACGCTGCGCCATTATGAGATCCACGAGGCCCGGGCCATGGCTTTTTGCAGCATTGTCGTTTTTGAATGGCTCGTGGCCTTCAACGCCCGTTCGGACGAGCATACGATCTTTCAATTGGGGTTCTTGAAGAATCCGTGGCTGTTCAGCGCTATTGTCGCCGGGCTCTTGCTCCAGTTGTTAGTGATCTACGCGCCGTTCATGCACCGTTTTTTTGACACGGTGCCTTTGAAGGCCTTTGAGTGGGGCATCGTCCTGATGCCCGGCCTTTTTATCTTTTTGTTCGAAACGCTGCGCAAGATCGTGGCGCCCAAATTATTCGGGACCGGCAAATGGCGGAGTTGACCGGCCTTTACTGAATGGATCGAAAGGATGTCCGCCCTCTGCAATAGGTCCAGTAATTGTTAGAGACTTTCGGGCATGACCTGCTTTCAGCGGGAAAGCCAAGGATCGCATGACAGTTTCATTCGCAAAAACACTGATACGCTGGTACCGGCGCAACGCGCGCAGGCTCCCCTGGAGAGAGACCCGGGACCATTATAAGATCTGGATCTCGGAGGTCATGCTGCAGCAGACCACCGTCAGCGCGGTGGTCCCGTTTTATCACAAATGGATGAACGAGTTCCCGTCGGTCGGGGATGTGGAGCGCGCGCCCCTAGAAAAGGTCTTGAAGGCTTGGGAGGGATTGGGATATTACGCCCGGGCGCGGAACATCCATGCCGCGGCCCAGATGATCGTGGAGAGGCATGCGGGCCGTGTCCCCCGCGACCCTGGCCAGCTGAGAGCGCTCCCGGGGTTCGGCCCGTACACGACAGGCGCGGTATTGAGTATCGCCTATGATCTGAGGTCCGTCATTATCGACGCCAATGTGCGCAGGGTCTTCATGCGGGTCCTCGCCATGAAAGGGCAGGCCGTTCCCGCGCGGGACCCCGCCATTCGAACTTACCTGGAAAAGATCATGCCGGACAGCGGGCCCGGTGAGTTCAATCAGGCGCTTATGGAGCTGGGCGCGTTGATCTGCCGCAGCCGTTCACCGTTATGTATCCAATGCCCGGTCAAGGGTTCCTGTAAGGCCTATGAAAAAGGTGTGCAGGAGATCATCCCCTTGCCGCGGAAATTATCCTATAAGGACCTGGATGTGGTGATCGGGGTCCTTAAAAAAGGCCGCAAGTACTTCATCCAGAAAAGACCGCCCACAGGGTTATTGGCGGGGTTGTGGGAGTTCCCCGGCGGAAAGGTCAAGGAAGGGGAGTCCAGGAAAGAGGCCCTGGCCAGGGAATTGAAAGAGGAATGCGGTATTGAAATAACCGCTTGTAAGCACTTTATGGATACCGTTCATTTTTATACGAACCATCGCGTGAAGTTATTCGTCTATCTTTGCCGGGCCGAGACATATCCGGAAGGAACGGAGAACGCCAGGTGGGTCAGCCGCAAGGAGCTCGCCCGGTATCCCATGCCGTCGGGCAGCGCAAAGATCGTCGCGGGATTGTAGATAACAAGACGGCTGGAAAGATATGGGTCTTGCAACAGGAAACGGATCATCAACTTTAAAAAACTAATTCTTAAGGGGCTTGTATGAATTCCGATAGTGAGCGGTCCGAACGACCCTTCCAAACGGCCAACGAAAAGGCCCAGCCGTGGGGTTATGTGAACGATCAGGGGCAGGTCTGGCTGAAAGATTCCAAGATGATGAAGGGCAAGATCGTGGGGCAGGTCTTCCCGGGGCGGGAAGAAGAGGTCTTTGCCAAACTGGCGGCCCGGTTCCGGGAGCTCTGGAAATACCATGACGAGCTCGCGGAAGAGGCTTCCCATATTGAAGACAAGCCCCTGTTTTTATCCAAGATCTACCAGCTACTGGAGTTCATTCCCGACGCGGATGCCTTGGGTGATTTCGACGGATTGATCCTTAAGCTGCATGAGTTGAAAAAAGATATTGATCAGGAATTGGACGATAATTATCGTTCCAGGCTCGATATTTGCCGGCAGATCGCGGCCTTGGCCCGGACAGGGAATTGGAAGGAGGCTTCGGAAGAGGTCAAACAGCTCCAGGAACGGTTCAAAGCATCAGGCCCCGTCCCTGAGGTCCGCTCCGATGAGGTCTGGAAACAATTCCACGCTGCCACGGACAGTTTTTATGAGGCCCGTAAACAGGCATATGAAGAGCAGGACAGGGTCCGCGAGCGAAATCTGGTCATAAAAGATGAGCTGTGCGCGAAAGCGGAAGGGTTGTCTCTTTCGGACAATTGGAAAGAAGCTGCGCAGGCGTTAAAGCTATTGCAGGCACAGTGGAAAGAGACAGGGCCTGTCCCCAGGGAGAAAGCGGACGCGTTGTGGGACCGGTTCAAAAAGGCGAACGACATCTTCTTTGCCCGGAGAGAAGAGTATTTCGGCCGGAAAGCGCAGGAGCGGTCGGAAAACCTCAGGAAAAAGGAAGAGCTCTGTGAAGAGGTCGAGAAGCTGGCGGGGTTAAAAGGTTTCCGCGGCGCCCGGGAGAGGGTGGTCGAACTTCAGCAGCAATGGAAGGCCATCGGCGAAGTCCCGAAAGAAAAGTCGGATGAGGTCTGGATGCGTTTTAAGACCGCATGCGACAATTACTTCCAAAAGTAAATTGTGCCGGAAGCCGGTATCCGGGCCGCAGGCCCTCGCCCGCCTTGCCGCATTCTCTCTTGACCTCCGGCACGGTTGACATCCCGTCTTCTCCGTCTAAGATGTTGGTATGATAAATATCCATATGAAGACTTACGGCTGAGCATTGGCAGCTATATAGTAATACCATTCGGAGCTTGGCCGAGGCAGTGGTGGGGTGGCCCGTATTGTCATCCCCGCGGAAACAGGGATCCAGGAAAGGAACGACAAAATGAAACAATGGTATGAAGCATTATTTGAGAATTACGCGCGTAAATATGACAAAGAGCCTTTTGTTCAGGGCACTGCGGGCGAATGCGACTTTATCGAGGCGGAGGCCGGGCGAGATAGATCCATAAGGATCATCGACATCGGTTGCGGCACCGGCCGCCACTCGATCGAGTTGACGAAAAGAGGGTATAAAGTGACCGGCGTTGACCTTTCCGGGGATCAGCTCAAAAGGGCAATGGAGAAAGCTAAAGAAGCGGGAGTGGCCATCGACTTCCAAACGCAAGATGCCCGCGATCTTCCGTTCAACGGTGAATTCGATCTGGCGATCATGCTCTGCGAGGGCGGGTTCTCTCTCATGGAAACAGACGAGATGAATTTCGCGATCCTGAAGAGCGCGGCCAAAGCGCTTAAGGGCCCGGGGAAATTCATCTTCACCGCGTTGAACGGCTTATTCCCTCTGTTCCATTCGGTCAATGAATTCTATCAGTCGGCGCAGAAAGAAGGCCAGTCCCAGTGCAAGGAGTGCTCTTTTGATCTGATGACTTTCCGTGATCATAACACCGTTGTTTTTGAGGACGATTCCGGCAATAAAAAGGAGCTTAAGTGTAACGAGCGTTATTACGTGCCCAGCGAGATCACGTGGCTTTTAAAGACGCTCGGATTCAAAAAGATCGATATTTTTGGCGCGAAGCTCGGGGCATACTCAAGGAAAGACAAGCTGACCAAGGAAGATTTTGAAATGCTTGTGGTCGCGGAGAAATGAGAGAAGATAAGGAATAAAGTTTTGCAGGGAGGAGTGCCGGGTGAAATGTGTATTTCTGCAAATTTTTGGATGAGCGATGGGGCTACTGGTTTACGACTTTGATGAGTTTTCTGGAGAAAATATATACTTAGGGGGTGCTTTATGGAACAAATAGCAGAGTTCCTTCAGAAAAATCCGATTGTTTTAATAGTGAGTTTAATAGCATCCTTAATTGCTATATTTTCCAAGGACGGAAAGGAGTTTTTTAAACATGTATTAGGATTCAAAGTGCCTGTGTGGGTAGTGTTGCTTATGAGCATTCTATTTATAATAATTTTGAAACCGAGAGAGGTAGGTGTTTCTAATAAACCTTTAAAAGCTATCCAGGGGAAATCTTTTGGAGTTCAGCAAGTTTATCTTGATGGGTATCGTTTTGAGCGATGTAAGTTCAATGGGTCTGAGCTAATTTTTTCAGGAAAAGCAAAAACTGAGTTGATTGAAAATAGTTTTTTGAATCCTCCTAAGATTACTTTGACTGAAAATGCTGCGTTAACCTTAAATTTTCTAACCAAAATGAATTCAGACCCGGCTTTTAGACAAATCATCGATGCTACAATAATAAACCTAAAAAAAGGGAATATGCCAGCGTCGACCCCAATAGGGAAGCAGGAATAATACATATGCTTAGAGCCGATGAATGAGTGCGATTTTTTGGCTATTTTGAAAAACCATGTACGACTTCAAAATTTGCTGTAACTCTCAATGAATAAATTAATTGCGAATAAAAAGGTTTTTATCAGCACTTTCGGCTGCACCCCGCTCGTTTCTCGCGTCGCTTGGCGGCGCTCGGCACTCGCTTGGGTACACGCTAAAAGCTGCAAAGCAGGGAGTGAGATGCTATGAAAGTATGGCTTTGCACTTTCGGCTGCCAGATGAACGAGTACGACAGCGAGCTGGTGCGGGCGATCATGACCGGCGCCGGCTACGCGTTCACTGATGATGAGGCCGAGGCGGACATCATCATGCTCAACACCTGTTCGGTGCGCGACAACGCCCACCGCAAGGTCTACGGGAACATCCACGAGATCCGCCACCGCCGCCAGGGCGGCCGGCCGTTCCTGATCGGGATCCTAGGCTGCATGGCCACCGGCCTGAGGCAGGAGCTCCTGGACAACAGGGAACTGGCCCTGGACTTCGTGGTGGGGCCGGACAGTTACAAGCGGC
>CAYTIW010000007.1:0-80129 GCA_964438075.1 uncultured Planctomycetales bacterium | reverse complement strand
TGCGCCATAGGTATTTATGCGGCCTTTTTGCAAACTCCGCTGGCCGGCCCCGGAAATATTTAAATCCCGGGCTGACGCGGGAACTTTCTGAACAGATTTCTCCTCAGGCGCAACCGGTACGTATGGGAAAAGTTTGGCTTCTCCCGATCAATCCCCGTCGGGTAGCTTTGACGTTGGCCAATCTCTTGTCCTGTGAAAGAAATATCCAAGTATTATATGGCTCTAAAGTGACTGCCTGTTATTGCCGGGAAGGGCGTATTGAATCTCTGCAATATGTTCGTAAAGGCAAACTTCATCAGCTAGCAGCCGCGGCATATATAGATGCCGGGGCGGGGATATTATTGCACGATTGTAAAGCTTTGTTACCAATGAATACCTTGCGGCGACAGATGGCCGGCTTTTCTTTGGAGCTTTGCGGTGTCACTTGGGACGATGTCCTGCCTATCCGCGTGCCATATGTGCTATACAAGGCAGTCACCAGCGGCGCCCTGCCGCTTTATGCACGCTGGACAACAATATCTGCCGCAGAACAAAAGGGGCAGGTGTATCTCAAGTTGAGCCTTCCAGCAGATGCGACATTATCTTCTGCCAGAGTAGTGTCCCGGGCCATTGTAAAGACCTTGCGCCGGTCCTTAACCGCTTTTGATTCGGCAAAGGTCATTTGGCAGTCTCCGGCGGTCTTTATGCGAGATGGCGCCAGGTTACGAGGCCAATATGTCCTTAAAGTTAAAGACGTTCTGGCAGGAACCCAGTTCAGTGATGGGATAATGCGCGGCGCCTGGCCGGTGGAGTTTTGGGACATAAAGCGTGGCCCCACGTATAAGTATCCGGAAGATTGCTCCTATGAGCTTCCTTTGAGATGCATAGCGGCCAAGGATGTTTCCAACCTTTTCGCTGCAGGACGATCGGTATCTGCCGAGCCGATGGCACAAGCCAGCTTGCGTGTCGGAGGTTTGTGTATTGCGTCAGGGGAGGCGGCGGGAAGAGGGGCTATTGATTTATTACGGGGAGAAGGTAGGAATCGATGAATATTCTTTTGGTCAAACCGCATGCGGAATTACTGGTAGCTAAACGTCTTGAAGAAGGATTTTTACGACTAGAACCTCTTGGACTGGAAATAGTAGCCGGAGGGATTCCGGAGGATGATGATGTGCAGATCTTGGATATGGGGATTTATCCGGATCCCGTATCTCGGTTTGAACGGACGATCCGCGAGTATAACCCTCATATGATTGGGTTCTCGGCTTATAGCACGATGGCCGACTTGGTCAAGAAACTGGCCAGACGAGTTAAAGAAATAAACAATAAAATTGTGGTTATCGTCGGCGGAGTGCATGCCACAATAGTCCCCACTGACTTTAAGGAGCCTGCGATTGACCTCGTGGTTCGTGGCGAAGGGGCAACGGCAATCCGTGAAATCGTGCGACGTTACAAGAGTGGAAAACCTTTAGCGTTCGCTAATGTAGCGCTCTCACCTGTAGACAGCGACTTTGAACGTTTGGCGTCAGCCCTGCCTCCGGCGTATCCCGACGTTGCCACGATCCCGCGTCCGCGTAGAGACAAGGTCGATCGTTCCAGGTATTTTTGCGTGTGGACTTCCAGCGAATCGAGGGAGCTCAAGAGTCTTTTCCCCAGGATCGCGAGCATGCGCACATCGATCGGCTGTGCCTTTAAATGTTCCTTCTGCGTCATTCATCACATGATGAACGGGCGCTATCTGCAGCGTGATCCAGAAGATGTGGTAAACGAAATCGCCCAAATCCAGGAAGATTATATCTATTTTGTCGACGATGAGATGTTCCTGAATGTCAAGAGGGTACGGCGCATTGCGGAGCTCATTAAAGAGCGTGGCATCCGCAAACGTTATATAAGTTGGGCGCGCAGCGACACTATTGTCCGTCATCCTGAAGTATTCAGGCTCTGGAGAGATGTTGGCTTGGAAGTGGTTTATGTAGGGGTAGAGTCGGTCGATGCGGCCCGTCTGGCTGAATATTCAAAGCACACCACTGTTGAAACGAACCGGAACGCGATAGCCATACTTAAAGAGACTGGCATTATGCTGCATGCGGCCTTCATTGTGCATCCCGATTTTGATGTCGCCGACTTCCGCCTTCTGGAAAAGGAAATTAAGCGTATAAGTCCTGCCGAGATCACCTTTACTGTTCTTTCGCCATCGCCGGGGACCAAGTTTTGGGAAGATAACAAGCATGCTTTTATTTGCGATCCTTATCGTTTCTACGACTGCATGCATTCGGTTCTTCCTACGCGCCTTCCGTTGCGCCGTTTTTATCAGCATTTTGGCAGATTAAATGGGCTGGCGCTACGTGCCAATCCCCTCAGAATGAACCGTATTCGTGTGCCTGTAAGAGATTTCTTTCGCGCGATCCTTGTAGGCGTGCGCTACATCATCTCGTTGTATATGATTTACAAAGATTATCATGCCAAGGCAAACAAGCAGTGGCATTCTGCAGGACGGGCATATCCATGAACATATCCGAGTTAATATTCTTAGAAAATACCAATCAC
This sequence comes from uncultured Planctomycetales bacterium, assembly GCA_964438075.1. GTDB lineage: Bacteria > Omnitrophota > Gorgyraeia > Zapsychrales > Fredricksoniimonadaceae > JAAXVU01. The sequence goes on along the minus strand of CAYTIW010000007.1, from coordinate 77,603 downwards.
AACGGCTTGGCGTTGGTTGAGGGCAGCCGTTCAGTTTCATATCCAGAATTATTCCGACATGTCCGTCTCGTAGCAAATCGGCTCGAGGAGCAAGGTGTTAAGAAAGGCGTCTGCGTGGCGATCTGTATGAGAGGAGGAGTTGACTACGTCGTAATAAGCTTGGCAGTGCTTTTATGCGGGGGAGTCCTTATTCCTGTTATAGAGACGGCAAGCGAAGAAGAGATCCTTGATGTCTTGGGGACGGTCGGGGCTGAAATGCTCATATCCGGTCGGATGGTATCAGGGCTTAAAGAGGCGGCTTTTTATCCGGAAGGATTTTCCAAAGCGGTTCATGTATTCCTGACGGGAAAGTTCGGGTGGACTGATCATCGCATCCAGGCGATCGAGGCGGCATTCGTGAGATTTTCATCAGGCACGACCGGGGACAGCAAGGGGGTGCTTTTATCCCACCGGACCATTCTGGAGCGCACAGACGCAGCGGATAAAGCTTTGCGAATGGGACGCAAAGACAGGGTGATCTGGGTTCTAAATATGAGTTTCCATTTTGTTGTGACCATCCTATTGTTTTTGCGTAGGGGGGCGGCGATAGTTATTTGCGAAGATGATTTCCCGCGTTCTTTTATAGATACAATTAGTGACGGCAAACCGACCTTTTTGTATGCCTCGCCATTTCACTATTCACTCTTGTCTAGGACAGCAGGTCTGTCTCGGGACACCTTCCGGGACGTCAGGCTGGCGGTCTCTACGGCCATGTCCCTGTCTATTGAAGTGGCCGAAAATTTTCACTCCGCGTTCGGGCTGTATCCGTCACAAGCATACGGCATAATTGAAGTCGGGCTTCCTTGTGTAAACACTACGCAAGATAAAGCCAGGTTGTTATCGGTCGGGAAGCTGCTGCCTGATTACCAGCTTAAACTGGTGGATGCCGATACTAATGGCCGCGGAAGGATCTTGATCAAAGGTAAGGGCCTTTTTGATGCTTACCTGCAACCGGTCCGGTTGGCCAAAGAAGTTTTTTCCGACGGCTGGTTTGATACCGGTGATATCGGGGAACTGGATGCGGAGGGTTTCTTATTTATTACCGGGCGCGCAAAGAATGTGATCAATTTCTGCGGCATGAAGATATTCCCGGAAGAAGTGGAGGCTGTGCTTAATCGATATCCGGGCATAAAAGAATCCCGTGTGTTTGGCAAGCCGCATCCGGAGTACGGGCAGATCGTTTGTGCCGATATTGTGACCGATAAGTCCATGGTTCTGGATGATCTTCGGTTGGACTGTTATCGCAAGCTGGCGAAGTACAAAGTACCGAAGGAGTTTAGCCCCGTAGAGGGGCTTCCCAAGACCGCTAGCGGTAAGATTCGGCGTAGTTAAAATTCGAAAAAATCAACGAAAGATATAAATATTATGGAACAAGATCCCATGATGTTTTACGGCATCCCGTTGATAGGCGGGGCGCTGGCGTTGTTATGCCTCTTCTTCGCCATGCGCTACGGTCGCCGCCAATGGCTCCTGGACACCCTCCCGACCTCAAAGACCACGGGCGTTTTTATCGGCATGGTTGAACTGAAAGGCACTGCCGAGGCTGAGGTCCCGCTGACCAGCTACTTGGGGGCGGTCCGCTGCGTTCATTACAGCTGGCAGGTCGAAGAACACTGGACGAGGACCGTTACCGAACATTACACCGACGATAAAGGCCGGCCGCAGACCCGCACCCGGACGGAAAGCGGCTGGGACACCGTAGCCCACGGCGGGGAGGAGATACCTTTCTACCTAAAAGACGACTGCGGCGTTCTGCTGATACAACCTCATGGGGCGGCCGTCGAGCCGCTGGCAGTCTTTGACAGGACCTGCGGCCCGTCCGACCCCATGTATTACGGGAAGGGGCCGGCCCTGGCGGTCCCCGGTTCTAACCACCGGCGCCGTTTCCACGAGAGCGCCATACCTCTTCACGCCCCGGTCTTCATTGTGGGGCAGGCGCGTGAACGCAAGGATGTAGTGGCCGCGGAGATCGCCTCGGATAAAAGGGCGGAGCTGTTCTTGATCTCCACAAAATCCGAACGGCAGGTCAGCCGCGGTTTCCGGGCCGGATTTTGGTGGCTTACCTTTCTGGGACTGGTGCTGGCGCTGGGCTCGGTCGCGGCCCGCGACCTGTCCCTCTCGATCGATCCGGCTTCAGACCCACAGTCCTTCCTTTCAATAGCGGCGGGATATTCCCTCGCCTGGGGACTGGCCTGGGTCTGGACCATTTATAACTGCTTGATCCGACTCCGGGAACGCGTCAATCAAGGCTGGGCCAATGTGGACGTCCAGCTCAAGCGCCGGAGCGACCTCATACCGGCCCTGGTCAATACGGTGACCGGCCTACGCGACTACGAAAGAAAACTGCAGGTCGAACTGGCCCAGTTACGCTCACAGTTGGAAGCCACCCCGCCCGGGGAACCTGGCCCCGACCCGGCAGGATGCCTCCCGGCCTTGCGGGCCGTTGCCGAGGCCTATCCCGAGATCAAAGCAGACGAGTCTTTCATTAAATTACACCAGCAACTGGCCGATTGCGAAAATCGGATAGCACTGGCCCGATCCTATTTTAACGAGATCGCGGCTCTTTATAATGCCCGGATACAGGTTTTTCCTGACTCTTCAGTTGCGGCCCTGGCCCGCATGACAAAGAGGGAGTTACTGACGGCATCCGATTTCGAACGCGCCGCGGTATCAGTCAACCTGGCGGCTTGATGACGCCGGTCTTCTTAAACGCGACAGATAAATTTATCTATGGATATTCCGTCTGAGAGAATAACGTGGCCGGATGTTTATACAGAGGCCGAACTGTACCGTGCAGCCATCCGGCTCTACACTCCATCTCTTTTCAGCTGGCGAAAGGCTTTGGGATATTCCACCGATCAAAAAAACCTGTATGATTTTGCCCGTCATGGACTGCCCAAGATCGACAAGATCCACAAAGATCTAAAAAACCGGCATTTCAGGTTCCGCCCGGGCAGGGCTCTTGTCTTCAACTTTAACGGCAGGATACGGACTATATATATTTACCCTTGGGAAGAACGGTTGGTGGATGTGCTGCTGTACCGGTTGCTTAACCGAAGACTGAACCACTACTTTTCCAAACATTCCTATGCCTATCGCCTGCATGGTTTGGGTATTGACATCTGCCAAAAAAAGATCGCCGCTACGCTCAGGGCGGCCCCGCCACCGCTGTTCATATCCAAAAGGGATGTTTCAGACTATTTCAATTCTATCGATCACAAAATGCTTCTGGGGAAATTGGAAGCCTTGATCGAACCAGGGGATTATCTATTCTCGCTTTTACGCCAGAGGGTAGAATTCACTTACGAAAAAGACGGACAGCTCTTTACTGCGTTCAGGGGTATACCTTTCGGTACTGCGGTGGCCTGTTACTTCGCGAACCTTTACCTGACAGGGCTTGATCGGCAACTCGAATCGATACCGGGGCTGTTTTACTACCGTTATTCAGATGACATCCTCATGTTCTCTCCGGATAAGAATGCGGTTGGGAAAGCTGTTGGGAAATTCCAAGATTATCTTTATAATCATCAATTAGCTGATAAGGAGAACCAGCGGCAGGACCTGCTTTTCAGCATCAAAGGCGTATCAACCCCGGATTTCAAGGCCGCGAACAAGTTCAAACATCTGGGACTTGAATTCCGGGCCAATGGGCTGACCGGTCTATCCCGGGACAAATCCCGGAAAATATGCAATCTTTTCCGATACGCACTTAGAAGAAAAAGAGGCAGCCTAGGGCGTATCACCGATACGGACAAGAAAATAAAGGCCGCCATCAATATAATTCAAAAAACCCTGGATGAAGGGGTACGGAACGTTGCTATAATTGATTACTATCTGAAACATGTCAATGACGAGTCCCAGCTGCGGCTTCTGGACCGCTGGCTGGCCGAGGAAATACTGGCGGTGGTATTCGATCGCGGGCACAAGAGGTCCAATTTCAGGCAGGTAAGTTTTGCCCAACTGCGCCAGCTCGGCCTGCCGTCCTTGGTCCACCGCCGGCGTTTGATAATACATCGCCACCTGGAGTCGCCGTTCTTTCGATGGAGAAAGTACAAGATCGCAAAGGCCTACAAAGGGACGGTTGCCAAACCTTTGTCCCCCTGAAAGGGGGGCCAAAGTGTTTTCTCCCCGTTCCCAAAAGCAGCAGCGTAAAATCCCTCGTGGGAGAGAGGGCTGCCTGTGGATGGGCATTATTGAAGCAGATGTGCTGAAGCACATCATGCGTTTTCCAAACCGTTCCTTTGTAGGCCTTGCTCGCAAATTAATATGGGGGGCAGATATGTTCGCGAAGACCATGGTTTGTCCGGAATGCCGTTATCAGGGAGCGAAGAAGGGCTTGTTTTCGATCAGCTGCCCGAATCCTAATTGCAAGAATTATGACCACAAGCTGACACCAACCGATGAATCAACCTCTCATATGGAATTCCTGCGCACAGACATATCCGGCAATTTCGATCCGGGAGATGATCAGATCAAGATAGTTTATAGGAACTTCCGAGGAGAAAATAATACCTATAAGGGAGCCCGCTCCAGCTTGCGGGCTGGCAAGCTTTATGTTTCTCTGAAGGCAGTACCGTCTGGCAGAAGGATTACGTTCAAGAAGAAATTCATAGCCAATTTGCCTGAGGTGGAGGCCGAGCTGGATAAACTGACTCGCGCGGCCCTTTCCAAACGAACAACCGGCAAGCCGGTCACCGTAAAATATCGGAACCATAAGGGACAAGAACTCGTCTTCAATACCGATTCTTCATTGATAGGAGCCGAGGGAGACCGCGTTATCCTTCGGCTTAAACCCGAGGGCAAGAAATTTTATCTGAAAAAATCCAGGATCCATGATCTTGCCGAGTTAAAAAGCAAATGCTCCCACGAATTGGGATGATAGATCCATTCGCTTTCGATATCCCTGATCCGACATGATGCTCTGATGAAAAAAATATCCTGCCTATTAGCGGCCTGTTCCATATTCGCTCTCATACCATCATTTGTGGCGCCGGCCCCGGCATTTGCTGAAGACGGGATCGCCATATCTAAAGACGGAGTGGCGATCTCTTATTCCGTGTACGGCGAAGGTGAGACTACTTTGGTCTTTGTTCACGGCTGGAGTTGTAACAAATCGATATGGCAGAACCAGGTCCCGTACTTTGCGAAGAATTACAGAGTGGTCACCTTGGACCTGGCCGGACACGGGACATCCGGGACGATAAGAGAGATATACACTTTGAAGGCTTTCGGGGAAGATGTGGCGGCGGTTATTAAGGCTAGCAAAGCTCATAAGGTGATCCTTATAGGGCACTCTATGGCAGGCGCAGTGATCATAGAGACGGCCGGAATGATCCCTGATGATATAGCAGCTCTGGTCGGTATTGATACCATGCAGGACTTTGAAGAAGAATTCACCCCGGAACAGATAACAGAATTCATTGCCCCTTTTAAGGAAGACTTCCGGGAAGCCACCGACTCATTTGTCAGGGAAATGTTCATAGAAAGTACCCCGCCTGAACTGATGGAAAAGGTCGTCGGTATGATGACCAAGGCGTCAGCCAGGGTGGGGATCAGCGCCTTGGAAGAAATGATGAAAACATCCTATGTTGCCCACCCTCCCAAGATAAAAGCGCCGGTATGGTGCCTTAATTCGAATCTCTGGCCGACAAAGCCGAAGGTCAACAGTAAATATGTGCCGGAATTCAATCTGCACGTTATGCAGGACGTGGGGCACTTCCTCATGCTGGAAGCACCCGAAAAATTTAACCAGAGGTTGAGTGCGATCCTGGATGAAATTAGAGAAAGAACGTCCGCGGATAATAAGCCGTAATGCCGGGGGAGAATGACATCTTTCTTGTTTTTTACAGCTTAGATATTTACATATTGCGAAGTTGCCATATAATGAACCTATCTCATTGATTTCTCCCCCCTTACCAAGACATAAGAAATAAACTGGAGCGGAGAATGTTTTCCCGGCTTTGAATTGATAAATAGGCCGGGCATGAAAGACCTCAAAGGTTTTTCTGCTGGTCATAGGAGCTCGATAGTACCATCGATAAACCAGCTTTTTGGGGTCAGCCAAAATCATCATGCGGCCTGAGAGAAAAACTAAATACCGTTAAGTAAAATAAGAATGTTTTTTGCATTTCCCATAAACATGCTATTTTAAAAGTGTTAAGCCCTACGGTCAGCATGAAAATAAAAGATCAACCCCGAACGGCAGAGCTATTAATGATCTAAAAAATAACGATCATGCTAAGCAGGCCGGGGAAGATTTTATACAAGGAGGGGAAAAATGTTCACTAAAGAGATGGCACAGAAGAAGCAAGAAGGCGCTCAAACAAAAATACCGGGGATACGTCCCGGTTCAGACCAACCAACCCCACAAGTTGAGAAACTGGTCGACTTCAGTTTTTATGCTCCACAGGCCTATAGTGTGAACGTCGCTGGTTCTTTCAACAACTGGACTCCCGGTGCCTTCCCCCTCAAGAAAGACGTTACCGGTACCTGGAGAGGTGCTCTGCGATTGAAACCCGGCACTTATCAATACCGTTTTTTTATGGATAAAAGATGGGTGGATGATCCAAATGCGAAAACTACCGCTGCGAATGAATTTGGTTCGCACAATGCAGTCTTAGAGGTTAAATAGCCTCAGAACATTCGGCGCGGTCTTAGCCGAACCAGCATCCTTCCTGCCGGTCTTAAATCAATACCTTCATATTTGGGAATGAGGGAAAGAGGGGTTTATGCAATTGACTTTTCGTGATATTGAGAAAGCCTTTGATATCGAGGAAAAAAGATTGTACCACTGGCTCAACGATCTGGGCATGCCTGCTGTTAAAGCCAACGACCAGTATTATTTCAACTCGGTCGAAGTCCTGGAATGGGCATTAAAGAACCGTATCCCCCTGACACCAGAAGCTTTAAGGTTGTGCGAAAAGAACCGCCCTGGCCAGGACGTTATCACCCCGGCTCTCATACGGGGTGGGGTTTACTTCGGGTTGACAGAGTCGCGACGGGAAGAGGTCCTGGCAAAAGCATTGGATCTATTACCCCTGCCTGAAAATATCCAAAGACCGCTTTTACGGGATATGCTGCTTTCCCGTGAACAGTTGGGGACCACAGGCATAGGTAACGGTATCGCCATCCCTCACGTTAAACACCCCGTCCTTCTGGCCGGCTTGGAACCGGTAGTGGGCTTATTCTTCCTTCAGGGGCCGGTGGATTTCTCCGCCATGGATGGCGCTGGGGTGCATACTTTGTTCCTGATACTGACTTCTTCTTTCAAAGGGCATCTATCGTTATTATCGCGGCTGGCCTTTTGCCTGCAGGACGAACGGGTCAAAACAGTATTGCGTGAACATGCCACTCGCGAAGATATACTGGCCACATTCCAAGTGGCAGAGGCTAAAGCATCACGGACATCCTGATGAGTAACGGAATATATAAGACCTTCAATTCACACTGGCAGGTGCCTTTCGGAGAGTTGGCCCTCAAGCTGGATCCATTAAGCCTGATCTTCCTCACGGCTATTGCCATTCTGGTAATTTGCGCCGGGGTGTACGGCATAGGATATATGCGCCACTACGTCGGAAAGAAGCCGCTCTGGCTGCATGTATTCTTCTACCTGCTGCTGACCCTGGGGTTGATACTCATTGTCACTGCCAACAACGTTATTCTGTTCCTGGGGGCATGGGAAGCCATGTCCATGGCCACGTATTTCCTTATAGTGTTCCATGATGAAAAGGCTTCGGTGCGAAAAGCAGGGCTACTTTATCTGATCGCAGCTCATTGCGGGACATTCCTGCTATTTCTGATGTTCTTTTTGATGTCCCACGCCGCCGGTTCCATGAATTTTGATGTCATCAGCAGGACAAGCTTTTCGTCAAATACATCCGGCATGATCTTCCTTTTGGCCATCATTGGTTTCGGGGTCAAGGCCGGGTTCCTGCCTTTGCATATATGGTTGCCGCATGCCCATCCGGCCGCGCCGTCGCATGTCTCCGCGCTCCTGTCAGGTGTCGGCATCAAGACCGGCATCTACGGGATATGCCGGGTGATATGGATGATAAGCGGCTTGCCCGACTGGTGCGGATACCTGCTTTTTGCTATCGGCGTAGTCTCGGGAGTGATGGGGGTGTTGTACGCCTTGGGACAACACGAGCTGAAAAAGCTCCTGGCCTATCACAGCATTGAGAATATCGGGATAATCGCCTTGGGATTGGGGCTAGGGCTGGTCGGCCGCAGCTCCCAGATGCCTTTTCTGTCTGCGGTCGGGTTTGCCGGAGGGCTCTTGCATGTCCTCAACCATTCGATCTTCAAGGGGCTTCTGTTCCTGGACGCCGGGGCAGTGATCCAAAAGACCAACACCGGCGAAATGGACCATTTAGGCGGGATCGCCAAGTCCATGCCCATGACCAGCATTCTTTTCCTCATCGGTGCCTTGTCTATCTGCGGCCTGCCTTTGTTCAACGGGTTCATAAGTGAATTCATGATCTACTTCGGGCTTTTTCACGGTCTGTTGAGCTTACCGCTGAACGGAGTGGTCGTTTGTGCTCTGGGCATATTGGCGCTGGCCTTGATGGGCGCTCTGGCCCTGGCCTGTTTTGCCAAGGTCTACGGCACGGTCTTTTCGGGAGAACCTCGTGATCCGTCCCGGGCAGCCGAGATCCATGACCCATCAGCATTTATGGTGGTCCCTATGTCTATCCTAGCTGGATTATGCCTTTGGATAGGACTGGCCCCGGACACTATCGCTGAATTCGCCTTTCAGGCCGGTTCATATCTGGCCTACACCAGTAAGAACGGACTGGACTGGGATAAGGTCATGATGCCGTTATCGGTCATCGTAGCACTCTCGTTACTGTTCCTGGCGCTGGTCGTGGCGCTTTTAATTCTCCGCCGGAGATTATCGGGTACTGAGCCCATGCCCTTGCGGGATACATGGGGCTGCGGCTACGCGGAGTATTCTGCCAGATGCCAGTATACTTCCTCTTCTTTTGCCAGGCCCATTACCGATTTTGTGCGGAAAGCCCTGCTTTTCAACCGGCACGGCGGGCAAGTGACCGGATATCTTCCGGCCAGGTCGCATCTGACTTCGTCAGTGCATGACGCTTCCGAGGAACTGGCCTTCAGGCCTTTCTTCGTCTTGCTAACCGGCCTTTCCAAAAAGCTGGATGACGGCCGTATCCGTTATACGCAGATGTATCTTATGTATATATTTTTGTTCCTGATATTTTTATTGGCCTGGAAATTGGGATAACCGCTATGTGGAGCACCTGCTTCTCAATATTATTGCACTGGCTGATCGTGCTTATGTGCGCGCCTTTTTTCATCGGCGTGATCAACAAGGTAAAGGCCTTCTTCGCCGGGAAGGAGGGCCCGTCGCTTTTTCAGCCTTATTTCGACCTCGGCCGGCTTTTCCGGAAGGCTTCGGTATACAGCCGTACCACCACATGGGTCTTCCGCAGCGCACCGATAGTGGGGCTGGCGGCGGTCCTCCTGCTGTCCTTGCTAATCCCCTTGGGAGCCTTCAAGGCTCCGGTACAGTTCTCCGGCGATATCATACTAGCCGCCTACATACTGGCGCTGGCCCGCTTCTTCCAGATCTCGGCGGCAATGGATACGGGGTCCAGTTTTGAGGGAATGGGGGCCAGCCGGGAGGCTTTCTTTTCCTGCCTGGCGGAACTGGCCCTGTTCATGAATTTCATAACCCTGGCGCTCCTGGCAAACGACATCTCCCTGTCCCAGATGATAGGCGCGGACATACCCGTGTCCTGGCGATTGCTCGGCCCGGCACTTCTATTGGTCGTGGCAAGTATTTTTATCGTTCTGCTGGCCGAAAATTGCCGCATCCCGGTCGATGACCCGGACACCCATCTTGAGCTCACCATGGTCCATGAGGTCATGATTCTGGACCATAGCGGGGTAGACCTGGGCTACCTGCTTTACGCTTCGGCTGCCAAGTTCATGTTATTCAGCTCTATCCTGGTGTCCATAATACTTCCAATACCGACGGGGCATCTCTGGACGGATACCGTGCTTTTCTTTTGCGGCCTGACGGTCGTCGCGATGGCGGTAGGCATGGTCGAGTCCTCCATGGCACGTTTGCGCCTTAACCGTGTCCGCAATCTGCTTCTGATCGCCTTCGTGCTGGCTTTCTTCGGGTTCATCGTAACGATGTGGAGGGGGGCGTAAATAACATGACCACGTGGATCGACGCTGGCGCTATCTTGATCGTATTTTCTGCCCTGGCCGTTCTTTCGACGTGCCGGATCGGAGGGATGATCAAAATCTTTGCGGCCCAGTCTTTCGTGCTAGGGATGATGCCGTTGTTCCTGCATGCCGATGCCATCGAAGGCCGCGACCTGATGCTCTCTATCGGCACGATAGTACTCAAAGGCATCCTGGTCCCTTACATTCTGTTCTGGGCTATCCGGCATGTGTCCATGCGGTCCGAGATCAGGCCGGTCATCGGTCCTGGGGCCTCCATTATCGGCGGGGCGCTGGTGATAGCGGGCGCGTTCTGGCTTTCCTTATCGCTGCCGCTCCCGGGCAGGCCGCCGGCTGACCTGTTGTTCCCCTGCGCCTTGTCGACCGTGCTTTTGGGGTTCTTGCTGATGGTGACACGGACCAGGGCGGTGACCCAGGTGCTGGGTTATCTCATCATGGAGAACGGGATCTTCCTTTTTGCCTTGTCCTTGTTCGACGTCATGCCGGCCTTGATCGAAATGGGCATATTGCTGGATATATTCGTGGCCGTGTTCATCATGGCCATTGTGGTGAATCACATCAATGAATCGTTCGAAAGCTCACCGGCGTCATTGAGCCGAGGCAAGATGGGAGAAAGTTTCTGATGCTGTCCTGCTTGATACTCTTCCCATTCCTGAGTGCTATCTTGGCCTTCTTGCCGGTAAGGAATCAATACCGTTTGTATCTGCTGGGTGCCGTGTCACTGACGCATGCTGTGGCGGTAGCCACCTTCTGGTGGAAACATCCTCCGGCGGAATGGAATGGATTCTTGGTACTGGACCCGCTGGGCTTGATCCTGCTTTCCATCTGCAGTTTCCTTTATGTCAGCGTGGCCGTTTTCATGGTCGGCTATTTTGAACATGAACAAAGGAGTAACCGGACCTTTGTCGCTTGTTTATTGTTCTTGCTGTCCGCCATGAGCTTGGTGGCGGTCAGTTATCACATGGGGCTCTTATGGGTGGCGATCGAGACTACGACATTATTCAGCGCGCCCTTGATCAGTTTCCACAGCAACCGGCAGACCCTGGAAGCGACCTGGAAATACCTTATCGTTTGTTCCGTCGGCATCGCCCTGGCGTTGATGGGGACGTTCTTCCTGGGCATAGCGGCGCACGAGGTCCATACGTTGCTTTTACCCTCCTTGCTGCACAATGCCCCGGACCTGGCGGTGAACTGGCTTAAATTGAGCGTCATTTTCCTGCTGGTAGGATATGGCTGTAAGATGGGGCTGGCCCCGACGCACAGCTGGAAACCCGAAGCTTACGGGCAGGCCACCGGCATGGTGGGCGTTCTCATGGCGGGCGCTGTCACACAATGCGCTTTTCTGGGGTTATTGCGGGTGGCCCAGATATGCTCGCGTACCGGCCTGAGCGAATTTTACTCTTCGATACTGATCGTTACCGGTATCCTCTCCCTGGCGGTGCCGGCCGTCTTCATCCTGAGCGAGCGCAATCTCAAGCGGGCTTTTGCCTATTCCTCGATCGAACATATGGGGATATTGGCGCTGGGCCTGGGCCTGGGCGGGGTAGGGATCCTGGGCGCTCTTTTCCATATGATCAATAATGCTTTGGCCAAGGTGATCATGTTCCTGACCGCCGGATCTATCGCCCAGAAATACGGTTCCTCGCGCGTGGACGAAGTCCGAGGAGTGATCCATGTCTACCCAGTGACGGGGATCTTTCTTCTTATATCGTTCTTGGCCGGGACAGGGGTATTCCCTTTTGCCACTTTCCACAGCGAACTATTAATAATCAATGCCTCGGTGATATCCGGGCATTATGTTCTGGCCGCGATCAGCGTCGTTTGTCTGGCCTTTATGTTCATCGGTATAGCCCGCATTGCCCTGGATGTCGCGCATGGGCAGCCGACGGAACCGGTCCTGGCCAAGAAAGAAAATATTTACATGAACGCCGCCATAGCCCTGGCGATAGCGGTGCTGGCCGGGATCGGCTTGTGGATGCCGCGAGCTTTGGGTAACATACTGAATGAGGCAGTGTCGTTCATCATAGGGACTTAAAGCTACCAAGCTTTCAAAAGGCAGGTTGATATGGACTTGTTCAATGGAGCAAATATTGCGCTGGCGGATATCCCGCTTTTAACGGCCAATGAATTCCGGCACGAGGTCGTCCGTCGCTGCCGGGGCGATGTGCGGCTGGTCAACCTTTTCGGGGCGCTGGACCGCGACGGATCCGTCCGCCTCTTTGCGGTCCTGGGACAAGACGAAGAATCCATCTTGAAAATATTGTCTACGAGGATATCGGCCCAGTACCCCCGCTATGAATCCCTGACCAAAGACCTTATGCAGGCACACTGGTTCGAGCGCGAGATAGCGGAGCAATGGGCCATCACCCCGGAAGGCCACCCCTGGCTCAAACCTCTCCGTTACCATTCGAATTATCGAGGGGTACCGGACATCTGGCCTAATATCGCCCAGAAAACTATCCCCGGCGATTATCCCTTCTACACGGTGGGAGGAGAGGAGGTCCATGAAGTGGGCGTGGGCCCGGTGCATGCCGGAATAATAGAGCCGGGGCATTTCCGCTTCCAGTGCCACGGCGAGGAGATCCTCCATCTGGAGATACAGCTGGGATATCAGCACCGCGGGATAGAACCCCTGATGCAGGGTGCCGATCTGAAACGCAGTGTCCTTTTGAGCGAATCGATCGCGGGAGACACTACGATCGGTCATTCCTCGGCTTTTTGTGAAGTGGCGGAGTCTTTGGCTGGTTGCATGATATCGCCCCGGGCGCAGGCTATACGGGCAGTGGCCCTGGAACTGGAACGCCTGGCTAATCATATGGGTGACCTTGGCGCGCTGGGGATGGACACCGGGTTCCTCCCGACCAGCGCCTATTTCGGCCGCATGCGCGGGGATTACCTCAACCTGCTTCTGGCGCTGACCGGGAACCGTTTCGGCAAGGGATTGTGCCGACCGGGCGGGGTGCTGTTCGACATTGACCCAGACCTGGCTAAAGACTTTTGCCGTAAGCTGGAGCAATACCGTAAAGAATTTGACTATACCAGCGACCTTTTGTTCACCCGGGCTTCGGTCCTGGCGCGTTTTGAAGGCGCGGGAACCGTCTCACCGCGCAACGCCAAAAAGATCGGACTGGTCGGCCCGGCGGGCCGTGCCAGCCAGCTGGAGCGCGATGTTCGGATCAACTATTCCTCCGGTATGTGGCAGTTCCACCACATCCCGATCTCTCTGGCCGCTACGGGTGATGTCTATGCGCGGGCCCTGGTAAGAAGGCAAGAGATTTCGCGCTCCTTCGAATTCCTGTTAAGGGTGCTGCCATCCTTGCCCAAGGGCGAAATTTTCACCCAGCCGGGGCCGATGAGGCCTGACACCTTGGCCTTAGCCTTAGTGGAGGGATGGCGCGGAGAGATCGCTCATGTCGGCATCACGGACGCCCAGGGCGGTTTTGCACGTTATAAGATCAAAGACCCTTCTTTCCACAACTGGTTCGGTCTCAGCCTGGCGGTCCGTAACCAGGAGATCTCGGATTTCCCTCTGTGCAACAAGAGTTTCAATCTTTCATATTGTGGGCATGACCTATAGGTGACATTATGTTGAAAATCATCAAGACGCGGTTTTTGCAAGGATGCAGGACGCTTAAATTCCCTCGAATACCTCCACCGGCCCTGCCCGCACGCTACCGCGGGCGGCCTATCATCGCCGGGAACCCGGAAGGACTGGACCTGGGGACAATGACCTTCATCCCGGACGGCGGGGTGAACTATTCCAACGACTACCGGATGGCCGTCGGCCGGCGAAGCGACCTGGTCCTCAGGGGGGAGGAGCTCGCGTTAGCGCGGTCCCTCAAACAGGAGATGCTGCGTATTTTCGGCCGATCGCTCAAGCTGCGCCAAGTGTCAGCAGGCGGATGCAATGCCTGCGAAGCGGACATAAACGTGCTGAACACCCCGGTCTTCGATCTCAGTCGTTTCGGCATTCAGTTCGTGGCCTCACCCAGACATGCAGACGGGATTGTGGTGACCGGGCCTATAACGCGCAACATGAAAGAAGCGCTTCTTAAAACTTACGAAGCCACGCCCGACCCTAAGATCGTGGTAGCGGTCGGGGCCTGCGCGGTCTCCGGGGGGATATTTGCCGGCAGCCCGGAAACATCAAAGGGGCTGGACGGCATTCTGCCTGTCGACCTCTTTATCCCTGGCTGCCCGCCGCATCCGTTGACCATCCTGGACGGGTTTTTACGATTGCTGGCCAGGATAAAGACTTAAGGGAATAGACCGGGCAACTCCCGTGAACTTGCGCGATTTGCCTAGGCCAGGACGGTAATAAAAAAACATGGTACTCCTATTATCAAGCCTCGCCGTTTTAACGCTCGCCTCACTCGCGATATTGCTGTCTGCGCGCTGTAAAATAATTTCAGGTCATATCTTTCTGGGCTCTCTGGTCATCGGCTGCGGCCTGGGTCTTCTGTCCGCCCTCGAGATATTGTGTAAACCGGCACTGGCGTGGGATTTCAGGGCCCATTGGCAGATCCCTTTAGGGACTTTCCATATCGGGATGGACGTTTTAAGCGCTTTTTTCCTTTTATTGGTTTTCCTCCTTGCCTTGGCTGCCGGAATATATGGCTATGGTTATTTACGGGAGTACGGCGGTCAAAGGAACATCGGAGTGCATTTCGCGCTCTATCATCTGCTGATCATGGCCATCGCCCTCATTTTGGTGGCCAAAGGTGTTTTTATATTCCTCGTGGCCTGGGAACTGATGACGTTCGTTTCTTATTTTCTTGTCACTTTTTATAATGAAAAGGAAACGGTCCAGCGGGCAGGATATATTTATCTGATAGCCACGCATAGCGCGACTTTTTGCCTGCTGGGCATGTTCCTTCTGATGGGAGCCCAGGCGGGCTCCCTGGATTTCGATGTGATGCGGGCCACGCAATTCCCTTTAGGCTCGGCGGCATTGATCTTTTTACTGGCCCTGGTCGGTTTTGGCGCCAAGGCCGGCATGATCCCTTTGCATATCTGGTTACCATATGCCCATCCGGCCGCCCCGACCCACATTTCCGCCTTGTTGTCCGGGGTCGTGATCAAGATCGGTATTTACGGCCTGATGCGTATTATCGCTATCATCCATGATCTCCCCTTGTGGTGCGGGATATTTCTGCTGGCCCTGGCTGTTATTTCCGGAGTAGGGGGGGTGTTATACGCCCTGGGACAGCATGAAGTAAAGAAACTTTTGGCATACCACAGTATCGAGAATATAGGTATCATTTTACTCGGGCTCGGGGTTGGATTGACGGGCCACATCTACCAACAAGAATCCGTCGCGTTCATCGGCTATGCGGGGGCGTTGTTGCATACTTTCAATCACGCCTTGTTCAAGGGGCTTTTGTTCCTGAGCGCTGGATCCGTTATCCGTTCGACCCACACCGGGTCTCTGGATGATATGGGGGGATTGATTAAAGCGCTGCCCTGGACCGGGGGCCTTTTCCTCATTGGGTCATTTTCGATCTGCGGCTTACCCCTTTTCAACGGTTTTATAAGCGAATGGCTGGTCTACAGGGCCATTTTGGAAGGCGTATTCCGTTTGGATATTTACGGCGTGATCTTTTCCAGCCTGGCCATAGTCGCCCTGGCGCTGATAGGCGGGCTGGCCGCGCTTTGCTTTACCAAGGCTTTCGGCGCCATTTTCCTGGGCAAGAGCCGGGCGGCCAAAGAATATCATTGCGCCGAACCGGGCTGGCTGTTACGGGGCCCTATGCTGGCACTGGCGGCCATTTGTTTCTGGGGCGGGCTTTTTCCGGCAGTAATGGTCTTCTATGCTCTGGAGGCGGCACAGGCAATCACTGGCGTGGTGATCCCTTATGACATGCTGGCGACGGTCATTGCTCCGCTTTTTCTGGTCACCAAGATATTAATGATCAGCGCCCTTATTTTCATCATCCTGGCCCTTTTGCGAAAACTTGCGCTGCAAGCCTATCCGGTTCGACAGGGGGAGACGTGGACCTGCGGCTATGCCTACCCTTCCGCCCGGATGCAATATACCGCCTCCTCCTTCGCGGCCTCGATCATAAATTTCTTTAAAAGCATTTTGCTTTTTAAAGTCGAGCTCACCGATACACGGAAATATTACCCGGCCCCGGCCCATTTGAGTTCCTCAGTGAAAGATGCTTCGGAATATTTGGTCTTCCGGCCGCTGTTCTATGGGATCAAAAAGATCTCCTGGAAGTTGAAATGGATACAGAGCGGACATACCCAAAGTTATATTTTGTACGTTCTTTCTTTCCTTCTGATCTTGTTGATATGGAAATTGGGATAAAATGACCGTGGATATATTGTCACATATGTTATTTGTCGTGGTCCTTTCACCAGTGCTTTTAGGGATCATTGGCAAGACCAAGGCCTTTTTTTCCGGCCGCTGGGGACCGCCTTTGATGCAGCCCTATTTCGATCTTTTTAAATTAATGCGCAAAGGTTGCGTCTATAGCTCGACGACCACCTGGATCTTCCGCATGGCACCCATGATCTCAATGGCCGCTACGCTGGCTGCCACTATTGTGATCCCTTTGGGGCCTTTGAAAGCCCCCATTCAATTCTGGGGTGACATGCTGCTCTTCGCCTATCTTTTCGCAGTAGTGCGTTTCGTCACGATACTAGCCGCCCTCGATACCGGCTCCAGTTTTGAAGGCATGGGCTCCAGCCGGGAGGCGACCTTCGCGAGTTTATCCGAGATAACTTTACTCTTGGATCTCACGATCCTGGCCCTCTTGGCAAAAAGTCTTTCCCTATCTGATATGCTGGTGGGGCAGATGGCCTCTTCCTGGCCAGTGGCCGGCCCGGAGCTCTTGCTCGTGCTGGGTAGCTTCTTCCTTATCCTGCTGGCGGAGAATTCGCGTATACCGGTAGACGATCCCGAAACGCACCTGGAACTAACGATGATCCATGAAGTCATGGTCCTGGACCATGGGGGAGTGGACCTGGCTTACATCCTTTATGGCAAGGCGATAAAACTTTTTCTGCTGGGCAGCATTTTCATTTCCATGATCTTTCCTTTCCAGATCAAGGATATCTGGCAGGACACCGCCATGTACCTGGCGGGGATGTCCGCCTTTGCGGTCTTGATAGGGGTCGTTGAGTCGACAATGGCGCGCCTGCGCATGAACCGGGTGGTCTATTTACTGCTGCTGGCGTTCATCATGTCAATATTCGGTCTCATTGTTACGCTGGTGAGGAGATAGCAATGAATGCGTGGCTGGAAGCGATCTTGATACTGATCGTCATGCTCGGGCTGCTGATAGTCGGCAGCCGACGGTTAGGGACCATGATACAGATCCTGGGGCTCCAGTCGTGCGTCCTGGGGACCGTTCCGTTCTTTATGTATTTTAACGACCTGGAGATCCATATCATTATAGTTTCTGCGGCTACTATTATCTTGAGAGGCTTTCTGATGCCTTATTTCCTTTTTTGGGCGATCCGGCATGTTTCCGTTCGCAGTGAGATCAATCCGGTCATAGGTTTTGGCCGGGTATTCTTTTTGTGCGGCCTGGCTATAATCGGGTCCTTCTTGCTGGCCTCCAGGCTGGTCTTTCCTGTGGCCGGGATATCCGGCATGCTTATCCCGACTTCCTTTCTGCTGGTGATCTTAGGCTTTTTGCTCCTGGTCGGCCGCAATAAGGCGATCAGCCAGGTGGTCGGTTATCTGGTCTTGGAGAACGGCATCTTTCTCTTTGCCATCTTGCTTTTAAAAAAGATGCCTTTTCTGGTCGAAATGGGGATCATTCTGGACCTTTTTATCGCGGTTCTGGTCATGGGGATAGTGGTAGATCACATAAGTGAAGAGTTCGAGACCACGGACACTCGCCACCTGACCACTCTAAAGGATTGATATATGTTGTTATTCGTGCTTTTCCTTCCTTTAATTGCCGGCGGACTCACGTTGCTGCTACCGTGCAAAACAACAAGACAGCGAGTGCTTTTTCTGGTCGCTCTGGCACATTTTACCAGTGTGATCACTTTCTGGAGCAAGACCCCGGCAGCGGCGTTCAACGGGTTCCTGGCGGTCGATGCTTTGGGTCTTCTGGTCCTTTCGGTAGTGAGCTTTCTGTTCCTCATGGTAGCTTTTTATCTACTGGATTATTTCGAGGAAGTCGAAGATATGCCTCACAGGATATTCGTCAGCGTCTTATTATCGTTCCTATCCTTTATCACCCTGGTCGTTATCAGCCGGCATTTCGGGATCCTGCTGATCGGAATAGAGGCCACTACCTTGGCCAGCGTACCTTTGATCAATTTTGAAAAGACGAGGCAAAGCATTGAAGCTTCCTGGAAGTTCCTGATGATCTGTCTGGTTGGGATAGCATTGGCCCTGCTCGGTACATATTTCCTGGCGGTATCAGCCATGAATGTGCAAACACTTCTTCTGGATAAACTTCTAACTCAGGCCTCAGAACTTTCCTTACCGTGGCTTAAGATCAGCGCCATTTTTCTTTTGATCGGCTGTGGGACCAAAATGGGGTTGGCCCCGATGCATTCCTGGCTGCCGGATGCCCATTCGCAGGCGCCTTCACCTATCTCTGCCTTGCTGTCAGGTTGTCTGTTGAACTGCGCATTCCTAAGTATCCTGAGAGTGGCCCAGATCTGTCACGCAGCGGGGCAGGATCAGTTCTTTTCTTCCATGCTGATAGTGCTAGGGCTCACTTCCATGGGTATCGCGTATGTTTTTATCCTAGGGCAGACCGATTATAAAAGGATGCTGGCCTATTCCAGCGTTGAGCACATGGGGATCCTGGCTATTGGTATCGGCCTTGGTGGGGTAGGGATATACGGGAGCCTCTTGCATCTGGTGAACAATGCCTTCACCAAGGGTTTTGTCTTCCTCGTCACGGGGAACCTTTACAAACAATATCACAGCAAAAAGGTAAAAGACGTGCGCGGAGCCCTTCGTTCATACCCGGTTACTGGCATCCTGCTTTTAGCCGGCTTCCTGGCTGTTACGGGTGCGCCTCCGTTCGGCACCTTCTTGAGCGAGCTTATCATTTTATATTCAGCGATCACCAAAGGGAATTATGTGGTCGCTGTGTTGTTTGTTATTTTCCTGGGGCTGATCTTCCTGGGTGTGGCGGACATTATTTTGAGAATGATCCAAGGCTTGCCGCCAGAGACCATGGCCCATTCCAGAAAGGAAACCGTGCCCATGGTCATGCCGATCTTGCTGCTGGCCCTTATCGTCTTGATACTCGGTCTTTATATCCCGCCATTCCTGAATGATCTTCTAAAACAGGCAGCAGCACTTTTAGGAGCCTGAACAGACCAGCACGTTTTACGAGGATGAACTGCGCTCGCAAGAAAACGTTACGCAAACCTTTTTTAGCTTACGGCTGCCTTGACCGCTTCGGCTACTTTCTCATGAACAGCCATATGCATGAAGTTGGGGACCAGCTCATTCTTGCCGGCCAGGGAAGCCAGCGTCTCGGCAGCGGCGAACTTCATCGAATAGGTAATGCGCTTCGCCTGGGCATCAATGGCACCCCGGATAAGCCCAGGAAAAGCAAGAGCATTATTTATGGTCCGGCCGTCCATGGCTAGGGCAGCACCTGCCGCCAGGGCGTCTTTAGGCCATATTTCCGGTACAGGATTGGCCAGGCCGAAAACTATCGCCTTATTAGCCATAGACTTTACCATGGCCGGCTTGACCAGACCGGCAGACGATACTCCAATGAAAACGTCAGCCCCCGCCATTACGGCTGGCAAGGGACCGGCTATCTTCTTGTTATTGCTGACCAGAGATATCTCTTCCTTATATGGATTCATTCCTTCTTTGCGTCCTTGGTAAATGGCTCCGTTGCGGTCGCAGAGGATTATATTCTTAAAACCATATTCCAAAAGCAACAGGCAAGCAGCCATACCAGCGGCTCCGGCACCGTTTATCACGATGCGCACTGTCTCTTTCTTTTTTCTTACCATCTTCAAACTTTTGATAAGGGCGGCTAGGATCACAACGGCCGTTCCATGCTGATCGTCATGGAAGACCGGGATATCGACACGTTGCTGGAGTTGCTTTTCTACTTCAAAACAAAGGGGAGCACTAATGTCTTCCAGCATAATAACGCTGAATGTCTTGGCTAAGGTTGCCAAAGCATCTACAATGGTTTTAGGATCATCACTATCCAGCAACAGCGGCACGCAGCTGACACCGGAGAAGCGGCCAAGTATAAGTGATTTTCCTTCCATCACCGGCATGGCAGCCAGTACACCTATATCACCCAGTCCAAGCACAGCGGATCCATTGGTAGCTATACAAACAGTGTTCCCTATGGAAGTATAATTTCGGGCATCACCAGGAACTTTGGCAATATGATGACAGACCTGAGCCACCCCAGGAGTATATATCATACGCAGGTCGCTTAGGGTCTCCACCTTGACCCGAGGTATGATCGCGATCTTCCCTCCTTGGTGTATGCTCAGGACTTCATCTTTAACATCCAGTATCTTGTATCCTTTTAGTTTACGGGCTGCGGAAAGAGCGGCATCAAGTTCTTCCTTGGTGTCAAAATATATCGTGATGTCACGGATTATGTAATTGGACGTAACATTCTCCGTCACAATGTCTCCCAGTACCGCTCCCTGAGCTCCCAGAGTTGATGCCAAACGTCCCAAAGCTCCTGGTATATCTGGTATACGAAAACGGATCTTTTTTACAAGCTTATGTGCGTATTTCTCCAAAGCAGCTGGCATTGTCGATTTCCTTTCCAACTTTATGTAAATGATTTCGTAGAATTATAATATGAAATTTTAAGAAATAAATTGTTGATATTATTTTCTTTTAGCAGAGCGTAACAATATCATTGATAAAAAAAGATTGGCACATATTAGGAATTAGTGTATATTTAAACAAACAACGGGTGATAAACACCTATTTACATTAAAGAAATAGGAGGTTTATATGGGAGAATGGAAGGAAGACAAGCCAATTAAGGTCAACCAGGCTCAGCGTGAAATATTCGGTTGGGATAATATTGATATTTTGATCTGATATCCGTATCAATTCAAGAATAAAAACCCTGTATCATCAACTAGATACAGGGTTTTTTATTGATAATACTGTGGATTCAAATCATTTCTTCATTGGCCTGAAATGAAGGGACCCCGCTTACATTGTTTTAGAACTCAAATCTAGGAATCGGTCATTCAAGGCATAAAATATTTCGTCCCAGGGCTAATGTCTGAAAGCCCTTTTGATCTTCGTTGCTCATTTCTGGATCTTAATGAAAAAACGCATCCGCAGTACTCTTGTTTATAAAAACGTTCCTTTTTCGCTATAACTGATATCCTTTGGATTCCGCCTTCTTCACGCCAATCTATTGGCATAAAGTAAACCCCGGGGTACCGCGAGGCGGCAAGCAGCCCGCTTTGATTTACCTGATCCATGTCTTTCTGGTTGGCAATGCCATTACTGGTAGCAAAGTATTGGAACCCATTCTCCTGAGCATATAATGCCGTGCGTTCCAACCTTATATCAAAACAAATCGAACATCGGCGTCCGCGTTCTGGTTCATTTTCCAAACCCTTGACACGTTCAAACCATACTTCAGTATCATAATCAAGATCGATAAAGTTGAGCCCGACCTTTTTAGCGTAATTGATAACGGATACCTTTCTATATTCATATTCCTCTACCGGGTGGATATTGGGATTATAAAATAAAATCGTGGGGCGGGCGCCTTTTATCAACATCTTTTCTATGACAGGTCCGCTACACGGAGCACAACAAACATGGAGCAGGGGATTGGGGGGCATGACAATCATACAAAGATACAAAATCCGTGTTTATATTTTATTTATTTTCTATAATAGGCTAAAATTTATTCATTGAATATGAAAAAAACATACAGAAACCTTCTTTTGGTCTTTTTTATTATTTGCCTCAACACGTGCTCCTTACTAGCTGCTCCTATTAAAATCAATGGCATTGAATTTCACGTTGATAATATAATTATAAAGAACTCCGGTGACAGTGAACCTCCTTTCTTATCTTTGGATTTTATAATTTATAATTCTACTGACAACCTGAAGTTAGACATCACTGACAAACTTGGTTTCTATTTACGGGATGAATTCGGAAATTCATATGCCCGTATCCTATCGTCCAGCGAGCATTCAAAATTATCAACAAAACAAAGTGTTTATCCCAACCAAACATTCACAATCAAACTCGCTTTTGAGCTACCGGTAGCCAAAGCCCCAAAGGCCATACTCCGTTTTGATGGCCTGTCTTTGGGTATGGGAGCAGGGGAGATAAGCATCCCGCTAGCGGGATCCAAGAATGATGATATTAAATCGTCCATACGTATAATTGTCCCGGAGAATGGTGCTGTGGTCGAGAGAGGAAGGCTGATACACCTAAATGTGCTTGTTACGGGCCCGAGGGTGCCAGATGGCATTATCATTGATTCCTTTGACTATACTTATGAAGATCACTATCCAACTCTAGATAACGTTTATGACCTGAATATTCCTAAAAATTCAATACTCGGCCCACAGAGTATCAATGTAATAGCTAAATGGAAAAACAATACAGCCACGGAAGATATCACATCCTCCGATAATATTGTCATATACGTCAAGGATGCAACAACGGTTGACGTGTTTTAAAAAACACCCGTTATTGATTTGCGATTTTTTACTTTTTTCAAGTTATGTTATACTTATATCTGGATCAAAGGAATTAAAATGCTGAAAAAAAGTCTATTGATAGCCATTTTCTTCGTCTTTTTGTGTCAACCGATTTGGGGGCAAGAATCACCCTCTGAAGAGGCTCCACAAGAGGATCAATTGTCAAAATGGGAAAAGATATACGGTGTTGAACTGGTTAATATCCCCTTGCCTTTTCGCCAACAATTTATGCTTGCCACCGGACAAGCTTGGGCTGACGCAACTTTTGATGAGCAATGCAGCTTTCTCGATGAAAGAGCCGAACAAAAAAGGATCCGCAGCCAGGAAAGACAGCTTTGGCTTGAAAGGAAAGATGCTGAAAAGAAGACAATCGAAAACAAAGAGAAGCAAAGAATTCAAAACCTAGAAACAAAACGCCAAAGAGAAGAAGCCAAAGAAATTCGTAAAAGAACCGAAAAAGAAGCCCGTAGGCTAAAATTACAACATATTGTTGAAGCACGAAGACAAAAAATGGAAGCTATAAGGAAGAGGAACGAATCTAGAAGAAACCAAAATAAATAATAAAGTTGTATTTGCCCTCCTGGAATAATGATTTCCCATGGTTGATTCGCTAAAAGCTGTTATTTTCGACATGGATGGTGTAATAACCGATACCATGTCCTTTCATTGCCGTGCTTGGCATAAGATCTTTCACGAAGAAGGCATACAAATAACGCCGCATGAAATCTATAAAAGAGAAGGTCAGAAAGGAATAGTTAGTATACGGGAAATATTTGACCAATATGATAGGCCATTCTCAAAAAAAATGGCCCAAAACATGCTTTTAAAGAAAGAACGGTTATTTGAAACAATCTTCAGACCCCGGTTTATTGTTGGGGCCCGGTCTTTTGTAAAGATGCTATTCAGAAGAAATATTATTTTAGCGCTGGTGACAGGCAGTTCCCGACGAGAAATAAATAACGTATTGTCTGAGAAACTGCTGAAATGTTTTTCCGTAATTATTTGCGGGGATGATGTTATACTTGGGAAACCGCACCCGTATCCCTATCAAAAAGCCATAAAAGCCATCAGAGTACCTCCGGACACGGTTGTTGTCATCGAGAATGCTCCGCTGGGTATTAAATCGGCCAAAGCTGCAGGGCTTACATGTTTTGCCCTTGAAACATCATTACCAAAACAATACCTTAAAAGGGCAGACCTCGTGTTCCATGACTTCGCATCCTTGAGAAACTTTATAATAAGTCGCTATAAAATATGAAAAAAAAATTACCAATACTTGTTGTTTACAAACGGAGTTTTCTTGCCGGGGCCGGACATTTATCTGATAAGCTTAGAAAAGCTACTAATTTCGTGAGAAATCATTCAAAACATAATGAAACTTTAAAATACATTGAAAGATCTTTAGCTTCATTGGACCTTCCTTATCAAAAAATAACACGCAAACCTGATATAGATTACAAAGGTTACGGTTTAATAATCTCTGTTGGGGGTGATGGCACTCTTCTGGAAGTCGCAAGGGGTATTGATCGGCAGCAATTATTGCTTGGTGTAAATTCTGATCCAAACTGGAGCGTGGGGAAATTTTGCCATGCTCATATAGGCAACTTCAATCCAATAATAAAAAGTATCATCCATAGTACAGCTGATATAAGGCCTCTTTATAAACTTAAAATACTCGTAACAAATAGGTCGCAAAGAAAGTGTTATGAATGCCTTAATGATGTTCTTATCTGTCATGCCAATCCAGCTGCCATGAGCCGATACAGAATATCCATTGGTGGTATAGCTGAAGAGCACCGAAACTCAGGAATTTGGATCTCATCTGCGGCCGGCTCTACGGGTGCAATTTTATCAGCAGGTGGCACCCAAATGCCAGAACAAAGCCGGATGATACAATATAAACCACGTGAATTGTATCACATGAAAGGGGTAAAATACCGATTGACCGGTGATTTACTTGATGCCGAGAGAATAGGAATAATGTCTTTAATGCCTAATGGAAGAATTTATCTTGATGGGGCCCATGTATGGCATGAATTCGAATATGGCAGCAGAGCGGTGATATCAAATTCGACTAATTTTGTTCGCATTATATATGGCCCATGAATGCATTTCAAAAAAAGCAGGAGCCATCTTTTTTTGATTACTAACTTCCTATAATATATGTTATGTTAACTTTAAGTATAGGAACAAGTAAAAAACATGTCCGGAGTTTTATAAGGATAATCCCGATTCCGGCACGATACTACCGCATCACCAACTGCATAAGACTTAGACCAATTACATGTTGTTTAATGAGCTATATTCCTGATTTTCTCTATCTGAGCCCGGGCCGCCTCTTCACCCCTTTTAATCAACGTTTCGACCTGGTAAAGCTCATACCACTGCAAACCGGACATATCCGGATGTATTAAAATATCCGCCGTTCTGGCGCTCTGATCGGCAATGACCGCTTCCGATGCTTCCAAGGTACGAACAATGATATCTGTTATGTTAGGATAGAACATCTTATTAATCCAATATTTGAAGCGTATATCTATAAAATTCCAGGGATCTACTAAAAAGGGCACGTCTAGCGCCTTGTTCAACTCTTGGCGCGTCTTCTGATACCCTTTAATTACGTCATCTGGCGATTGCAGGACATTGATGGCGATTATTTTTCTCACATCGGTCGATTTTAGTACATTGGTTGGTAACGGATTCATAACGCCGCCATCAATGATCAAATGGTCATCTGTGACTATTGGCTGGAATACTCCTGGTATTGATATGCTTTTCCTGATGGCATCAACCAGAAATCCGTCCTCAATGATAAGATCTTTTCTATGGATAAGATCATACGCAACTATTTTCAATGGTATTTTCAAATCATGGAAAGTGCTGTCTCGGAACTTACTGTAGAGCCAAGCCATAATGGCTTTGCCACTGATAAGACCTGAAATTGACAGAACGAAATCAAGCAATCTAACGAGCGCTTTCTTATTTCTGAACTCATAGGCCATTTTCTCCAATTCATGAGCGGAATAGCCCAAAGCCCACAGCCCACCGATAAGCGCTCCCATGGAACTGCCGATAATAATGTCTATAGGGATGCTTTCTTCCTCAAGAACCTTGATCACGCCAATGTGCGCCAGTCCAAAGGCAGCTCCCCCGCCAAAAACTATTCCTACGGACACGCCAGATATCTGGCGGGAAATTCTGGCCAGCGTTTTAGAATAGTCGCTTCCCTGGTTAATGGCCCAGAAGGAAATGGCCGGCGTTTCAATGAAGTTAGCCAGGTCTTTATGCTGTATATGCGGAAGAAAAGCCAGTACGTCGTAATCAATAATACTGCGCACCGCTTCTTCTGACATTTTCTTAACATGTACTCCGCTTATAAGGACCCTTACCCGCTCTTCATTAAAGTATTCCTGCAGCCTTTCTTCCAGACGGTTAAGAATAATACGGCCCATTTCCAAGGCTTCTTTCTTTCGCACCATCACCAGATGGATAAAGTCAGACTGGGAAAGTGTTTTAAGGACCACGTCGTCAGTCTCGCTCGGCAAGTCAACGATGACATATCGGTATACATCGATGAAACTGCTGACGAAGTCGCTTATATGCTGGACGAGATCAACATCATTAGGCTTAAAGACCACATTCAACAGATCGATCCCCAGATCGCTGCGGGACACCGCACCTGCTATGTCATCGAAATTATCTACCAGGCTTGACAGATCAATGGGGTCCCTTTTCCACTTTGGTCGGACCTGGTCAAAAGCCGATATATCCTTGCGTTCGGGAGGCCTGATCGAACGGATACTGATCAAGATGACACGGTCTTTGCTCTCTTTATGCAGACCTAGAGCTAGATTTAGAGAATATGTTGAGCCCCCTGAGCCCGAAAGAGGGCTGTAAACCGAAATGATGGTGCTTTGCGAAACAAGATTGGTCTTGGTGACCTTGCTTCTGATGCGCTGAGAGAGGATACGATTGAATTTTACGCTCAAGTCAGGGATCCGTTTCAATATCTTGCGGAAACGGCCTACCGGGACACGGAATATCATGGAATCATTAATGGCCTCAAAGGTCTGTGAATGTTCTTCGCCCGTCAAAGCCGAAATGATACCGAAGAACATTCCCCGGTGGATGAATTCTATATCTTCCTTGTGACCGTCAGAATCCAAGGCATATGACTGTAAACGGCCGGATATAAGAAAAAAGACGTAATCCGGAGGGTTGCCCTTCATGGAAACAAAGTCGCCTTTTTTGTAGCGTACCATCTCCCCATCCCGGGCAATGCTCTGTATCCTGAACCAGTTAAGGGCAGAGAATATCGGTATTTTCTTTACGATGGCACATCTTTGAAGAAAAGAGGGCACTTTAAGCATGCTTTTGGTCGGATGGAGGAATAAGCGCCAGATTGACCAGGTCAGCGTGAAGCTTGAACGGGACCGGTCGGATACGTAAGCCGAGGGCTTTAAGCTTATTGTCCCATCCTACTATATTCCTGAAAGCAGGATCATTTTGGCCAACGATCTTTTTAACTACCCTGGCTACTTCGTCCGGGTCGCGGCTATTTTGTTTTATACTCTCCAATACGTACTTTTTGAGATGTTGACTGGCTTCATAATACGGGCTGCCAGGATCGGCAAATCTCTTGGCATAGCGGGCATTCTCTTCGAATATTCTCGTCCGGTAGCTTCCCGGCTCGACCAGGACCACATGGATACCGAAAGGCTTCAATTCCATGTACAGGCACTCCGAAAAACCTTCCAAGGCCCATTTGCTCGAACAGTAAGCGCTGAAACATGGCATTCCAGCAAATGCGGCCATGCTGGAGATGTTGATTATTTTCCCCTTGCGCCGCGGCCTCATGACCGGGACCACCTCCCTGGTAACATTAAGGGCCCCGAAAAAATTGACATCGAACTGCTGCTGGAAATCATCCAGTGAAAGGTCTTCAAAGAAACCTCCCACGCCGAAACCAGCATTATTTACCAGCACATCGATGACCCCTTCCGCTGCGACGATATCCTTGATGGTGGTTCTAATAGTCTCTGGTTTTGTAACGTCAAGAGGCAAAATATGCATGCGCGGCGCACAGTTCATCTTGACCGCCTCGCAACGCAGCAATTCACCCCGGGAGGTATCGCGCATAGTGGCGTAAACAATATGCCCGGCCTCTGCGAGGCGGATGGCCGAGAAATACCCGAAACCGCTCGAAGAACCGGTGATAAGGATCACTTTGGGGCTGGGGTTATCTCCCATAGCCTTAGATCAGTGGATGGTCTTTTGCAGAAGAATAGCGTCCATCAGGACCAGCGCTGTCATGGCCTCGACAACAGGAACGATGCGGGGACACAGGCACGGGTCGTGACGGCCTTTGATCTCTATTTCAGCCAGCTGCATATCTTTAGTAGCGGCTTTTTGTCTCTTGGCAATGGAAGATGGCGGTTTTACTGCCAGGCGGAATACAATGGGCTCTCCGTTGGAGATCCCGCCGGATATCCCACCGGCGAAATTGTGGCGGGTTTTTATACTGCCGGATTCCACCGCGATTTCATCGTTGTTGAGGGACCCGTTCATTTGGGCCACGGCAAACCCGGCCCCGAACTCGATCCCTTTAACTGCCCCTATCGACATCACGGCATGGGACAGCTTAGCTTCAAGTTTGTCGAACACGGGATCCCCCAGGCCGGCCGGACAGCCGTTGACAACGGTCTCGATTATCCCGCCGACAGAATCGCCTGCCGCCTGCGCCTGATTGACACGCTTGACCATTTCTTGGGCTGCCAGCATATCTGGAGCCCTGACGATATTATTCTCGATCACGCTCAGGTCTATGGTGGTGGCGCGAACATCCGCGATGGCCAGCGAATAGGCCGTTATTCGTACGCCGTAGGAATCCAGTATCTTTTTTGCCACGGCTCCGGCCGCCACACGGGCCGCGGTCTCCCTCCCCGAAGAACGCCCGCCTCCGCGGTGGTCACGGATACCGAATTTCTGGTGATATCCTTGATCCGCGTGGCCAGGCCGGAAAACTTCCTGTAAGGCCGTATAATCCTCTGATCTATGGTCGCTGTTACGAAGTAAAAGCGCAAGAGGGGCCCCGGTGGTCTTGCCCTCGAACACCCCTGACAATAGCTCCACAGTATCGCTTTCTTTGCGCTGGGTGGTCACCTCGCTCTGTCCCGGCTTGCGGCGGTCCAGATCCTTTTGGATATCACTTTGCGAGAGCTCGATACCGGGCGGCACCCCGTCGATCACGCAGCCGATGGCAGCACCATGGCTTTCGCCAAAGGTCATGACGCGAAAGATTTCGCCAAATATATTCCCGGCCATCTGCACATCCTTCTTTCTTTTCCAGCTAGATATGGCGATATTCAGGCCAGCCAGGGCTTCTCCGCCGCCAGCTTCTTTTCAAAGGCGTCGATCTGAGTTATGAATTGCATGGTCCAACCGATCTGGTCCAATCCTTTTAACAAGCATTCTTTGTGAAAAGGGTCAATAGTAAAAGCATACTTCTTCCCTGCCGCGGCGACGACCTGTTTGTCCAGGTCCACGGCTATGCGACCTGAAGCGCCGAAGGCGGCAACGGCAAAAAGCTCATCGACCTCATCGGGTTTTAAACGCACCAGAAGTATCCCGTTATTAATGCAATTGTTATAGAAAATATCCGCAAAACTTGGGGCTATTATGCAACGGAAACCAAAATCGTAGAGCGCCCAAGGCGCATGTTCGCGCGATGAACCACAGCCGAAATTATCTCTGGCCAGCAGTATAGTCGCCTTGCGGTAAGGTTCCTTGTTCAGGATGAACTCGGGGTCTTCCTTTGTGCCCTCATAATCCGTGTAACGCCATTCGTGGAAAAGGTGCTTGCCGAAACCGGTCCGCTCGATCTTGCGCAGGAATTGTTTGGGTATGATGGCGTCGGTATCTACGTTGGAGCGGTCCAACGGAACTGCTATGCCGGTTAAAGTAGTGAACGGGTCCATATTTTTCCCCGAGGGACGAAGGTTACAAGAAATAGGTTCGACCTTTATGGAAATGGCAGAACCTGTCGATCATTTCTTTTCCAAGAAAGTCCTGATATCAGTTATGCGGCCGGTTATCGCGCTAGCAGCGGCAATTTCCGGGCTCACCAAGTGCGTGCGGCCTCCGGGACCTTGCCGTCCCTCAAAATTACGGTTCGATGTCGAAGCACAGCGCTGGCCGGGCTTCAACTGGTCATCGTTCATGGCCAGACACATCGAGCAACCGGCATACCGCCATTCAAAGCCGGCACCAATGAATATTTTATCCAGACCTTCCTTTTCTGCCTGGCGCTTGACCCTGTTAGAGCCTGGCACCACTATGGCCTGCACCGACTTCGCGACCTTCTTGCCTTTTGCCACCATGGCAGCGGCCCGCAGGTCCTCAATGCGACCGTTGGTACAAGAACCGATAAAGACCATGTCTATCTTAATATCCGTTATTTTGGTGCCGGGCACCAGTTCCATATATTTTAAAGCGGCTTTAGCTGCCTTCTGGGCGACCGGGTCCTTGATATTATCAGGATCAGGAACGACCCCGTTAACTGAGGTTACCTGTCCAGGACTGGTTCCCCAAGTTACCTGAGGCTCGATATCCTTGGCCTTGATCTTGATCACTTTATCAAATTTGGCATCAGGATCGCTTTTCAGCGTCTTCCAGTAAGCGACCGCCTTGACCCACTGCTCGCCTTTGGGGGCATAATCGCGTCCCTGAAGATAGGTGAATGTGGTGTCGTCAGGGGCTATCATGCCGGCACGGGCGCCAGCCTCTATCGACATATTGCATATTGTCATACGGCCTTCCATGGACATATCGCGTATGGCCGACCCGGCGTATTCGATAACATAGCCCGTCGCTCCGGCCGTGCCTATCTGGCCGATGATATAAAGGATCACGTCCTTGGGGGCGACCTCTTTGTCCAGTTTGCCATCGATCGTAATGAGCATGGTCTTGGATCTTCGCTGTTGCAGTGTCTGCGTGACCAGGACATGCTCGACTTCCGATGTCCCGATACCAAAGGCAATGGCACCGAATGCGCCGTGGGTCGCGGTGTGGGAGTCTCCGCAAACTATGACCATGCCCGGCTGGGTGATCCCCATCTCGGGCCCGATTATATGCACAACGCCTTGGTCGTCGTCCATGAAGTCGAAACATCTAATACCGAACTCGGCGCAATTCTTTTGAAGCTGGTCCATCTGGACGCGCGATATGTCCTTGGCCAGCGAGATATCCTTGCTCCGAGTAGGGACATTGTGGTCCATGGTGGCAAAGGTCTTGTGCGGGCATCGTACCTTGCGTTTGGCCAGGCGCAGGCCTTCGAACGCCTGCGGACTGGTAACTTCATGCACAAGCTGGCGGTCAACGTAAAGTATGGACACGGTCCCCTGCCCCTCGTGGACCAGGTGTGCATCCCATATTTTCTCATACATGGTTTTGCCCATCACATCTCCGATCTGCATCCGCGGCCTATTATAGGGACTGCCGTCGGAAGTGTCAATCAGGCTTACATGCAATTTTCCGGAGGACGGCCGGCAGTATGCCGCCGTTACGGTAATAATCTATCTCCACCGGGGTGTCCAGCCTGACTATGGCACTGAAGTTTCTTTGCGTACCGTCCGGGGCAGAGGCTACAACGCTTATCTCTTGACGCGGACGCAGTTTCTCCGAAAGCCCGATAAAATCGTATAATTCGGCGCCGGTCAATCCGAGGCTACCGGCGTTCTCCCCCGGTCTGAACTGCAGCGGCAATATGCCCATCCCCGCCAGGTTGCTACGGTGTATACGCTCGAATGTTTCCGCTATGACCACGCGGATACCAAGAAGGGCCGGCCCTTTGGCTGCCCAGTCCCGGCTTGATCCTGTCCCGTACTCCTTGCCAGCTATCCCGATCAGCGGGATGCCTGAACTTTTATAGCGGCAGGAGGCTTCAAAGATGCTCAATTTCTCACCGGTCGGGAAATAGGTAGTGAACGACCCTTCCGTTCCGGGCGCCAGGAGGTTACGCAGACGGATATTGGCGAACGTGCCGCGGGCCATGACCCGGTCATTCCCCCTGCGGGAACCGTAGCTGTTGAAATCCTTACGCTCAATACCCAGGCTGGTCAGATATTCACCGGCCGGACTGGCGGGAGAAATGTTCCCTGCCGGAGAGATATGGTCGGTAGTTATCGAGTCGCCCAGCATGACCAATACCCGGGAGCCTTTGATGTCTTCAAGGGCCAGCAGTTTCCCGGTGATAGTTTCAAAATAAGGCGGATGTTGTATATAAGTGCTCTTCGGGTTCCAGCGGTAAAGCTCGCTTTTCGGGGGCTTGATCGCGCGCCAGTTCGGGTTCCCCCTGGCCGCGTTCCTGTATTTGCCGGAAAATACTTTCGCGGTAACGAACTTCTTTATGACCGAATCGATCTCCTTCTGCCGAGGCCAGATATCGTTCAAATAGACGTCATTGCCGTGCCGGTCCTGCCCGATCGGCTCGTCAAAAAGGTTCTTCCTGACCGTTCCGGCGATGGCATAGGCCACTACCAGCATAGGAGAAGCCAGATAGTTGGCCTTTACGTGCGGGTTGATACGTCCTTCAAAATTGCGGTTCCCCGAAGTGACGCTGGCTGCGATCAATCCGCCCTTCTCGATAGCGGCTGACACTGGTTCCGGCAACGGTCCGCTATTACCGATACAAGTGGCGCAGCCGTAACCTAC
Organism: uncultured Planctomycetales bacterium; assembly: GCA_964438075.1. Taxonomy (GTDB): domain Bacteria; phylum Omnitrophota; class Gorgyraeia; order Zapsychrales; family Fredricksoniimonadaceae; genus JAAXVU01. Next base: position 44,975 of record CAYTIW010000007.1, on the reverse strand, counting down.
ATTATGGAACCCTAGCGCCTCCAGGCCTTGCATGAGCCCGGCACGCCGGAGATATTCATCCACCACTTGAGAGCCGGGGGTAAGCGAAGTCTTCACGAAACTTTTCACTTTGAGGCCTTTCTGAACCGCTTTTTGCGCCAGCAGTCCGGCCCCGATCAGAACATATGGATTGGAGGTGTTGGTGCAACTGGTGATAGCCGCTAATACAACACTGCCGTGGGTTATAGATTCAGACGTCCTAGCCACCGGTTCAGTTCTTTCCAGGTCAGCCGGTGCCAGACCGAACCCGTTATGCCCTAACGGCGCAGTCAAAGCGGAGGTGAAAGTTTCCTTCAGGTCCGCCAGTCTAACCCTGTCCTGGGGACGTTTCGGACCGGCCAGGCACGGTTCAATAGTTCCCAGATCCAATGTCAGGACGTCAGTGAATTCAGGCTCGGCTTTCCGGTACGGGTCGAAAAGACCTTGCGCTTTATAATATCTCTCGACCAGCTTGGCCTCCTTGGCGCGTCCGGTCATACGGTAATAATCGATGGTGGTCTTATCGACCGGGAATATGCCGAGCGTGGCCCCATATTCCGGGCACATATTGGATATGGTGGCGCGGTCAGCCAGACTGAGGTTCTGTATGCCGGGACCGAAGAATTCAACAAATTTGTCCACGACCCCGCGCTTGCGCAAAAGCTGGACCACGGTCAGGACCACGTCCGAGGCGGTCACGCCCTCGTTCATTTTCCCGCTGACACGGACACCGATGACCTCAGGCATGACCATATTAAGAGGCTCTCCTAGCATGACCGATTCAGCCTCAATGCCCCCTACTCCCCAACCGACTATGCCTAACCCGTTTATCATGGTCGTATGGCTGTCGGTCCCGACCAGTGAATCGGGAAATAATACTGTCGGCTGGCCCGGAACCCTTTTTTGCAGTACCCCGGATGCCAGATATTCGAGGTTAACCTGATGGATTATGCCGGTGGCCGGCGGGATGACGCGGAAATTGGCAAAGGCAGCCTGCCCCCATTTCAGGAACTGGTAGCGTTCCTTGTTGCGTTTGAACTCCAGAGCCACGTTCCTGCTGAAAGAATCGGTTGAACCAAACGCGTCGACTTGCAATGAATGATCGACCACCAGATCGCAGGGGACCTGGGGATTGATCCTTTTCACATCACCGCCCATCTTCTTCATGGCCGATCTCATGGCCGCCAGATCGACCACGCAAGGTACCCCGGTAAAATCCTGCAGGATCACGCGTCCCGGCTTGAACGCGACCTCGGCGAGCATATTCTTCGGCTTCCAGCCGGCTAATGTCTTGATATCATCCATACTGATCTGGTAATTGTCGAAATTCCTCAAGGCACTCTCCAACAATATGCGGATAGAAAAAGGCAATACGGCTGGATCACCAAAACCGGCTTTGGCCAAGGCCGGAAGGCTGTAGACAGTATATTTCTTTCCCGATATGACGATCTGCTTAATGAACCTGTTCTTATCGAATTCCATCCATTTCCTCCCAGGACATGCTGACAAGTCCTTGCCAGTCCGGCTTAGAGATGAAAAGTAAATGTGCCGCCGATTTTTGCTGTCCCCTGTATCACGAGTGAAGTTTGAATTATAAGTAATTCGTCCCAGGGCGTCAATGGGCTTTATACACTTTAGAACGATTGTCACTCTTATTCGGTAATGTTGTTATTGAAAAATATCTGTTTGCCCGTTAGGATTATTGAATAATTCAAACCTGCAGAAGGGGAAGACAAAAATGGAGCGGAAATTATGAGTCGGTTCTGCGCAGCACGGCTGGTCCCTCCCGGATTATTCCTGCTCAATTTCATCGTTGGCCTGCTTTTTATCAATGAAGGTCTTTTCCACATGGACAGCGTGGCGCTGGCCATGGCGGTCGAACACACATACCAGACAGGGATCTTGCAGCCGGCGGTACTGGGCCGCTATGGCGCTGTAGCCATCAATTCCCTTCTTTACTGGCCGTTCCACCTTCTGGGGCAGAATGCCGAATTGGCGACCCGCATCTCCAGCGTCCTTTTCCATTCATTGTCCGTGGTGGCTTTCTATTATTTAATAAGAAACCTGTTCCGCGACGGCGTCCAGGCCTTTTTCGGGGCACTTTTACTATCCTTCACGCCGCTCTATTTCAATCCCAACACATACGGCAAAGAACACGGAATGGGCATCTTCTTACTGTTGACATCTTTCATTATCCTTCACCGCGGCGTCGAAAAGGACAGCCCTTTAACGCTGGCACTGGCCAGCCTTTGTTATGTCTTATCTATAGCGGTGCGGGAATCGCAACTATCTACCCTGCTGTTGTTCATACTGCTGTTCCTAAATCCAGCTATAGGATGGCGCCCCTTCAAGATCATTATGCCTTTGAAACGTTTCTCAGCGGTCAAGCTTATCGCCTTTTTTGTCCCGCTATTGATCCCGCTGGCTGTGATGGCATGGGGCTATCTACTGCAATCAGCCCGGGGCGCAGAGTTGACCAGCATACTCAGCCCGACCCTCCTCCCAGCCTTAAGCGACCTGCAAATGAGCATGCCCTTCCTGGTCTTCGTGTTCATGCTTTTGGGTATATGGAACATGGCCAGGAGCGGGACCCCCTTTCTGACCCTGCTTTTCTTGTTATGGCTGTTGCTGATCCTGGTACATGGATGCACCAAGTGGTATGCTGTCCGGTTCTTGGATGTGGTCCTGATCCCCATTTATGTGTTTGCGTCCTATCCTCTCGCTAAACTTTACCCCCGTTCAAAAGTATTGATCAGTTCCTTAGTGATCTACTGCGTAGCCAGCATGTTCCTCTACTCCTATCCGATGCTGGCCTTCCGGCACCGCTACAATGGAGAAAAGCGGCTGGCGGAATATGTAAAATTTCGTACGGAACCGGATGCACTTATCATAACCGTGAACCAGTTCCCCTTTATCCAGTATTACGGCCAGCGGCAGACTGCCTGGCTTCCAATAAACGGTTCCCCCGAAGCGATCAATATTTTTATTAATAAAGTTGAAGGCCACTTGAAAGAAGGTAAACCGGTCTATTATACCGACTCGCCCTATCTTAAAGGTTACGAAGCCAGTTCTCTCTATACGATACAGCAGTATTACCGGATCAAACTTATCGGCGGCATACTGATTGAAGATTATCTTCGACCTGAATTACGGTTCCGTTTTGCTTATCAAAAGTTATATAAAGTCAGCCACCGATAGCGACGGTGTTGTATTTCTTAATGACCCGTGAGGTAAAGGCCGGACAAAGATCGCTCCGACAGGTTATTGGCAGGCCCAAAGGCAGAAACATGCAATCATGAACAGAATTGTCACGCCTCCGAATTTTTATTTTATCACCGTAATATTTCTGCTAAATCTCATTCCGGGACTGTGCTTGATCAATGAGGGGATATTCCATTTTGACAGCATTGCTGTGGCGCAAGCGGTCGAAAACCTGTATCAGAAGGGTGTCCTTGCAGGGACCGCCAACGGCCGCTACGGCTGGGTCTTGATCAACGCTTTGCTATACCTCCCTTTTTATCTTTCCGGCCACAATGCTGAACTCGTTACCATATTTTCCGGCGTGCTTTTTCATTCTCTTTCGGCGGTCGCCCTGTTCCTTTTGATTAAAGAACTGTTCTCGGACAGCGTCCAAGCCTTTTTCGGCGCTCTGCTGTTCTCGTTCATCCCGTTCTATTTCATACCCAACACTTTCGGCAAGGAACACGGCTTGGCCATGTTCTTCATCCTCCTGTCGTTCTATCTGGTGCGCCGGGGCCGGAATACCGGTTCGCCACAACTTCTGAGCTGGTCCAGCATTGCCTTTTTGATCGCCTTATCGGTGCGCGAAGCTGCCCTGGTCACCCTCCCTTTGTTTATAGCCATGTTCTTTGTTCCCTCCCCTGTTGGTCCCTGCATGAAAGAGGCCCGGCCGCTTAACACTCCCAAAGCGCTGGCAGCGTGGCTGGCCCCCCTGCTCATCGGATCGATGATCCTTTTTGCGGTATACCTGTGGCCGGTGATCTTCAATACGCTGACCTCTCGAGGCACCTTCGTCGTCTCTTTCCTGGGACTGAACTCTTTTGTCCTGCCGATCGCCATAGAACACCTTTTCTACGGGATTCCGCTTCTGTTCTTCGCCCTGGCTGCCGCCGGGATTTATCAAATATTCCGCCACCACAGAATCTATTTAGGGTGCGTCATAATAACCTGGTCCATGCTTTTATTCTATTTCGGGAACACCAGCGGTTATGCCGCCAGGCATCTGGATATCATTGCGGTCCCCCTCTGCATCGCCGCTTCCTACATGCTGCGCCTGATATCAGAGACGAGCCGGCCGATAACCGTGGCCCTGCTCCTTTACTGCCTCTTGACCATGTTCTGTTTCATGTACCCGATACTGGAATTCAGGCACCGCTATAACGGCAAAAAACAGTTCGCACATTATATAAGCACGGTCACCGGAAAGAACGCGGTGGTCGTGAGCGCGGAAGAATCGTATTTCATTTCCTACTACTCTGGCCGGGGGACGATATGGTTCCCGGTCGAGGCCCCGGAGAATTACAGAAAATTTGTGGAAGAAGTGAAGAAAAACCTACTGCTGGGCGTGCCGGTCTATTATACTAACGGCGGCTTTGACCCGGAACACGAAGCGTTCTCCTATAGCTTCATGAATAAATTCTATAAACTGACCTTGATCGGTGAACGCATGAATGAAGATTTCAATACCCCTGAACTAAGCCTTAATTTATACATGCAAAAATTGTACAAAGTAGATTTTAAGTCACCCCTTAAATGAATATCTGTATATTAAACCCTTCTTTCGGTGAGAATTTCGTAAGGGTGGCCCGCTGGTCGGCGAAATCCCGAGGCCGCGTCCAGCGCCATCCGGATTATCTGCTGACTGCCGCCCAGGTGCTGCTCGACGCCGGCCACGAGGTGGTTTTTGTCGAAGCGGCTGCCAGGAATCTTTCCCCCGAGACCAGCGCCCGGATGGTCCGCGACTTCCATCCGGACTTGCTCCTTGTCCACGCCACTACCCCTTCGATCTACAACGATATCGACCAGTCCCGCCTGATAAAGGGCCAGACCGGATGTAAAGTGGCCTTCGTGGGACAGCATGTCACGGCCGAACCGCTGAACACTTTCGAGATCGCTAACGGCGCAGTCGACTATATCCTTCGCGGGGAGTACGACTACACCCTCCGGGACCTGGCCTCAGGCAGACCGCTCAACGAGATCTCCGGTCTTACCTGGCAGGATGGCGACGGCGAGGTCAGGGCCAACCCCGACCGTCCGCCGCTGGACGTGAACCATCTGCCCTTCCCGGCCTGGCATATGATAAAGCCGGAATGGTACCCGGATGCCGGCAAGAAATACCCTTTCCTTACTCTCTTCACCGGACGCGGCTGCAACAACGCCTGCACCTTCTGCCGCGATCCCCAGCTTATGTATGGTTACCGGCTGCGGATCAGGCGACCGGAGCTGGTAGCTGACGAAATGGAATACGACCTCCGGCTTTTCCCCCAACTGCGCGAGATCATGTTCGAGACCGACACCTTCGCGGCCGATCCCGAGCATGTCCGCGGCGTCTGCCGGGAGATCATGCGGCGGGGACTGCACAAACGCATCTCCTGGTCCTGCAACATGCGCATCAATACCGACCTCGATCTCTTACCTTTGATGAAAGAGGCCAACTGCCGCATGCTGATGGTCGGGTATGAATTCGGTACCGACGAAGCGCTGAGGGCGGTGCGTAAAGGCGGTGTGAACGTCGAGATGGGGCGCCGATTCACCAAGCGGGCACACGAACTGGGATTCACCATTCACGGCTGTTTCATGATAGGAGCACCCGGCGAAACCCGGGCCAGCGCTCGATCTACTATCGATTATGCCAAGTCGCTTCCTCTGGACACCATGCAGATAACCGGAATTGCCACCTATCCGGGAACGCAGCTCTATAAATGGGCGCGGGATAACGGCTACCTGCTGGGCAAGGACTGGACCGACTGGCTGACGGCCGAGGGTGAACAGAAAACGCTTCTGTCCTATCCGCAGCTTTCAAATAAGGAGATCGATGCTCTGATAGATGTTGGCTTGAAAGAATTTTACCTTCGGCCTGTCCAGATGTGGCGGATGCTGATCTCCATACGCTCGCTGGGCGATCTGCTGCGTAAGCTCTACGGCCTGGGCGCTTTTCTGGATTATTTCTGGAAAAAGATCACCCACAGTAGTAAGGGTCGAGAATGCGCCCCGAAGCCTTCTTTGACGGGTCCGGACCTATGACCGGGCTTGCTAGTCCATCAACCTATCACGTACTCAACCTGCCACTTCCCTTCCCAGGCTGACAGCTTTTTCGCGGATGCCGGGCTGTTTAATAATGTCCCCCGATACACCCGCATTGGGTATCAAAAGGGAACGGAAATTCATACCGGTATAGCTGGCAGTAAGGGCGAAGGGCTTCTCGAGAGCGTCCAGTCCCACATCTTCAAAAGCGCTGGCCAGAACCACCAGGGTCTTTCCCTTGAGCGGGGTCTGCATCGTCCCGGCGGCATTGTCCCATTTATAAAGCGAGAACATACGGTCAAAGACCGCCTTGAGCTGGGCACTGGGGCCAAAAAAGTAGAGCGGCGTGGCCATGACGATCACATCCACACCAGCCATCATCGCTAGCACAGGGCGCGCCCCATCTTGGATAACGCATTCATATAGCTTGGACTGCTGGCACTGACGGCAGGAGGTGCATCCAGGGGTCTTATATTTCAGGAAGGCGGCATGGACCAGCTCCATCTCGGCGCCTTTTTCCCGGGCCCCGTCCATGAACCAGTTCAAGAGCGTGACTGTGTTGCCGTTCTTTTGCGGACTTCCTGAAAGGAGAAGTATCTTTTTCGGCATGGGGCGCCTCCTCTAGATAGGATCGAACTGGTAGCTATTTATTGCTGCTGAGCAGATAGTCGCTGCAAAGGGGATCCTTAAGCAGGCTGCCGTAATGGAAGACTACGCAGGACCCGGCTCCGGACTTCTCGCAAATCCGGTATTCCTTGGCAAAGGTATCCCGGGAACCGGATGACTTATAGGAACCAAGGCCGATATTGATCTTACTGAAATCCTTTACCCTGGCCTTGGCATTAACGATCCACCGGTCATATTCCTTGACATCCGTAGAATAATTCATCAGGGTCACGAAGTCCACGGTACCATCATTGACCCATGATGGCCAGTCCTGGTAAGCCTCATAATAAGCCCGCAGATAAGGCATGCACCCTGTGGCCGATACCTGTATGTCCGGGCGCAGGGACCGGGCCTTTTTCACCAATTGCCCCAGAAGGTAAGTGACCTGTCGGCGTTTCCAATCCTGCCAGGCCTTGTTCTTGTCGGAAAAGCCAACCAGACCGGTCGCTTTCCTGAACCGGGCGACATTGATCTCGGAATGGCCGTAGTTGGGCTTGGTATCGGGATACCGGATATAATCGAACTGGATCCCGTCCAGTTCCGGATAAGCGCCCACGATCTCTTCCACCAGCTTGACCAGCTCATCTCTTACGCGAGGGTCGCCTGGTTCCAGGAAATATTGCTTATCGATCTTGTATTCTTCCAGGTTCTTCTTGGGCTGCCGGTTGCGGGTCAATATGCCGGGACCATATTTCTTGATGAAGGGGGCCTTATGATTCTCCCCCAGGCTTAACATGTTGACCCAGGCGTGCACTTCGATACCCGCCTGATGTGCTTTGCGGATAAGCAGGGCAAAGGGGTCTTCCCCGACATTCTTGAGCGCTATTCTGTAAGGTGTCGTGTCCCCGAATCCAGACTTGAACCAGGCCATATTGGCCCGGTATACCTGCACGAAAAGTATCTTGACGCGGGCTTCCTTCGCGTAAGTTATAAGCTTGTCAATGTTCTCTCGGCTGTATAATACCGGTGGGTCCTGGATCACAGTTACGAACATTCCTCGTGAAGGCGGCTCGCCTGCCATGGAAGGCAAGGTGAAAAAGAGCAGCAAAACGATAACATTGAACATAAAGCGAGAAATTTTCATCATAGATCCCTTCTGCCCTCCATAGCGGCAGACAGTGCCAAGGTCGCCCCGCGCTCAAAAACATTACCGGATATCTAAACTTCGATTTTATATGATAGACCAAATCGGTGCGGAATTAAGAGGTTTTTGAACTTTGTTAAGGCGAGTTGCGGAAGGCGCTATCCGTCACTTGCTTCATAGGAAAGCACCCGGACGATCGGTATGTCAGCGATTATCTTTGGCTGTCCACCTTCAGTCAGCAGTACTAAGCGGTTACTGGTCAAAACGATACGGTCAGCCCATGCGATTATGAATTCCCCTTCGTCAGGTGTAAAGCCAGCATAAAAAGCATCCAACTGGGCAGCATGGTTAGGGATCTTTTCCTGTACCTGGGTCTTGATGAACTCCTGTACAAAATCACTGAATTGTTCCAACGGGGCCGTGGCCTCTCCAGGACGGTCAAGGAGATCTTTATCGTTGGTCAGATAATCAAAATAGCCCCTGGCATGCGCCCGGAAGGTATTTATGGCAAAAAGAGCCTGCGATCGACTGGGGACCGAGTCTAACAATCCTTTTTCCTTCTCCTTAAGCCCGCCGAGATCCAGTGAATGGGCAGGCAGCGGGTTACGTTTCAGGCGCTCCATGACCCGCCTGACCACGGCCGTGTTCAGAGTGGCGGCAGCGTTGGATATAGCGAACGATCGCCCGGAACCGTCCTTGACCGTCATGGTGGGGCCCAGGCGCAGTCCAAGTTTGACCTTCTGTCCCATCTTTGAGAAGAAAGCGGCTATGGCGCTGCCGAACGCCAAGAACAGGATAAAACCGATCAATGCGCCGTCGCTCATGGGGGGAAACCTTCCCTATGAATAATCCATCAATTAAAAAGACGCAAACAGACTACTAGAAACACCTTTTCATCGGCTGCGCGGTTCAGTGACATCAGTAAGCCCGTAGCGCAGCGACCGGGCTAGTTGTTCGGCAAAAACCCGGGCCCGGGTGTAGTCACGCGAGATGGTAAAACTGAAACCGTTACAACCGTCGAGGGCAACGTTATGCCACCAGCAGCCGGGACCCTCCCCGCCCATATGCCATTCACTCCATAGTTTCACGGTCCCTTTAGACGGCAGATCTATCGTTCTTTCGGTCCTGAAGTTGAACAGCCTGAGCGAGTTGGTCGCCACGTGTCGGGTTATATCGAAAGATTTTCCCGCTGTTAGGAAACCAAACAGGATCCCCACGGCAAAAAGCACCGGACAAAGTATCAAGGCCGTTATCAAGATCAATGGATTCAGTGTCGACAGCGCCTGCCAGCCCAACCATAGACCGGGAAGGATGAAGATAGCCGCGAACATAAGCCTGACCCCGCCCGCCCGGCCTCTCACTGTCAGCGAAGTGTCTTGGACCACCACATCGCTCAGCCTCAGGTCAAGGTCCGCTTCAAGTTGTTCTACCTGGAACCGGCGCAAAAAAGAATTGGGCATTAAAGTTCCTCTTTTAGGGCCCCGCCTTTATGGCTTTCAGGGTCAACATATCCTTGGCAGCAGTTCTCCCGGGAGCATATGTAAGACACGGGAGGTGCCAATGGCGTTCTCCAGTATGGCCTGCGGCCGGTCACCACGGGCGACTATCCCTATGCAGCCGGCATTATCCCCGCCGGGGCGCCTCTTCAAGACCTCCAACACGGCCGCGGACTCCGAGGCCGGTGCTATACAAACAAAGCGGCCCTCGTTAGCTACATAAAGCGGGTCCAGTCCAAGGACCTCGCATGCTCCACGGACCGGCGGCGATACTGAGATATCGCGTTCGCTAACCCTCAACTCCGATCCAGAGCCTTGGGCCAACTCGACCAACGCGGTGGCCAACCCTCCCCGTGTCAGGTCGCGCAAACAATGTACTTTTATGCCGCGCTCGATAAGTTCCAGCACACTGTCTGCCAATGGCGCCGCGTCGCTCTCGACCGAGCTCTCCATGGATAACCCCTCCCGCGCGAGCATGACCGCCACCCCGTGCCGGCCGATGTCCCCGCTCAAGATAATGGCATCGCCTTCGCGGATAGACGCGGGAATAATGGACAACCCGTGTCCGATAACTCCCACTCCGGTAGTGTTAATAAAGACCCCGTCGCCTTTGCCTTTATCCACTACCTTGGTGTCACCGGTTATTATCTTTACTCCGCATTGATCCGCCGCTTTCTTCATGGAATCGACAATGCGGACCAATTGTGCGATCTCGAACCCTTCCTCGAGAATAAAGGCAACGCTCAAGTAAAGAGGTCGCGCACCGCACATGGCCAGATCGTTCACGCTGCCGTATACGGCCAGCCGGCCGATGTCCCCCCCAGGGAAAAAAAGCGGCCGCACCACATAGGAATCGGTAGTAATGGCCAGTTTGCCGGCTGGGAGATCTGCTACTGCCCCGTCGTGATGCTGGCGTATAAAAGGATTGTCAAAGGCAGGCGCAAAGACTTTATCGATTAGCTCATGGGTCAGGGCGCCGCCACTGCCGTGAGCTAGCAAAATACGCTTATGCCTGTTCAAGGGGACGGGACAGGTCAGATTATAATCGCTTTCACTCATTATGACTTTCTTGCCTCCACCCTCATGAGCACGACCTCAAAATAAAAATCTTAAACACTTCTTCCAGTATCATCCCATTCTTAAGGTCCGATGCCGGCCCCGGGCAACAATGTTAATAAGAGACGGCCATCGGTACCGTCCTGTAGGCGAGACTATCCTAAGCTTGCCTGCAGATAATTCAACTTGGATTCGATCTGTTTAAGCTTGAGCTCAAGGCCTTCGATAGCCTCAGCCATCTGCGCCAATCCCGTGTAAAGATTGAACTTCTCAACGTCTTCCGGGGTGCCGTCGGGATTGGAAAAGCGCATACTGTTATCGATAAAAAGTTTGGAGATGTGCCCCATTAAAACCTCCTTTTGTAAAGTGTGAATAAAGGTTTAAGACCTGAATAGTAATATCCAGTCTCTTCCCTTTGATGAATAGGACATCACCTGATCAATGACAGCCATTACCCGTCTGACATGCTATACAGCCACCACGTCGCCTGACCTGACCGGCGTGTCTGCCGTTCGAAATATATCTTTAATTTACCGTGGCTGGAGGTAACGACTTCGAACCAATGCTTACGAACGTAGCTCTCGCCGCTACCATGGCGGCAGGCACCGGTCTCGCGCCAAGAGCGCAGTAGTGAGACCACGGCTATGATCTGCCCCCGCCATACGAATTCCTTTGGCAAGCCTGGGCCTCCTATGGACATGGCGGACGTATCCATGGTCGCCGTTACCGGTCTTAGCGGCGCGCTCACGAATTTCTCAGACATGGAAGATCCCCGTGAAATTCGAAAAGACCGACTCGGGAAAGATAGAGCTCAACAGAACTATAAAGGCCAGACCAGGTCTAAACAGTTGCCATTAAACTCTCTTTTTACTTTCCAGCGAACAGATGAACATCCTGCCCATGACCTCAGAGAGCAACTTTCAGGACTTGATGCGCCTGGCCCTGGTTTTGCCATTACCCTTGGGGGCACCGCAGGCAGATGTGGCTTGTCGTGAAAGATTGGCCTTCATCCATCCCTCTGAATATCGAGTAAGCCAATCCTTGGATGCGTTATCGAAACCGATATCGGCCCCGGCCTTCTCACTTTCTATCCACCGGTGCTTGGAGATCTCCTCCTGGACCCTGTTGTCGGACAATAAGAATTCATTCTTTAAGCTGCCCATAACTCCTCCGTATTTGTTCGTTGATAATTAGGTAAAATATAATTGCGAACGATTCTCCGCTATCTAAAATTTCTCCATATTTAAGAGCTTACTCTCTTCTCAATGCATGTCAATGGCTCAAATTAATATCTCTAAAGGTGCAGGTCAAGTCAGTACTAATTAACGGCGAGCCTAACGGCTGGGGCTGGGGAGACCGGCAGCACTATGATATTTCTCTTGCTGTTATCGACAGGATGAACGCCCTGTCCGGGATCGATACCTGATCCAATGATCCCAGCGACACTACTCCAGCAATATGTCGATCACTGAATTGGGGTCATACCCTGAAACAACTCGGCTGTTATTGATGATAACGCAAGGCAGCCCCTGGCATCCCTTAGCGTTCATGCGGCGTTTGGCCCTGACATCCTGCTCAATATCAAATCGGATATGTTTGATGCCGTTCTTGTTCAGAAAATTCTCCATATCGTCGCACAAAGAGCAGTTCGTTCGAATATAAAGGTCAACTTTCTTGCCGGTCAACTTCTCCTTTTGTGCCTCCATCTTGGCCTTCTCTATCTCACTGGCGGTATTTATTTTGTTCTGCAATTCTGCCACTTTTGTCAAGAGGTCGGCATCCGAAGAGTCCGTGCTGATAGCCTTGATTATCTTGGTATCGATCACTAGTTCATTGGTGCCCGTATCAAGCGTCACTTCATTGTTCTCGATATTCGTGATCCTGCCGGTTATTTTCCTTCCGCCGTCGATGAGCAATTCATCTGCCTGACACAGCCCCACTGTGAAGGCGATCACACCCAAGATGGAAAATAACTTTTTCCTTATCGGGCCCATCGGTTCCCCCTGAATAATACATATGGAGAAATAAACACACCTAACTCACGTCTCATCCGCGAACTTGCACAGATCGGACCTGCAATCCCAGGCAACGTTGTTAGCAAAAAAATTAAGATAAGCCTCCTTTTAAATCAGGACGTATAGCTTACCCTTTACCTGCAAAGGCAACAAACTACTTACCCAACCCCATCCACCGGCGGCCACTACCCCCGTTTGGCCCTGGTTTTGTTGTTAGCGGCCTTGAAAAGACTACGGGTCACCGTGCTATGCTGCGACAAATTGGCCTTTATCCAATCATCTGAAAAACGGTTAAGCCAGTCCTTAGCTGCTCTGTCAAAACCGATGTCCGAACCAGCCTTCTCGCTCTCTATCCACCGGTGTTTGGATATCTCTTCCTGGACCTTTGCGTTGCTCAATAAAGCTTCATTCTTGGTGCTGGGCATAACTACCTCCGTTTCAACTGATAATAATTTAATAAGTAAAATGACACTTCTTCAATAAAAACTTCGCGATACTATACCGTACCGTATTAAAGAGCATAATCTTTCTTCCCAACTTGTCAATAACATGAATGGATTTTCAATTAACCCCCGCTATTCAATGAACGACAAATCACTGGTATCTTCCAAAGATACCTCTGCCCAGTATAAAAAAAGTCCCGGACGTGACCGCCCGGGACTTTTATAGCTTGAAAAGCGCTACCAGACTATTTAACATCTCCCGGCTTTTCCTGATGCATCTTGACCTTGCTGGGCTTCTCTGGAAGAGGTTCACCCTCCGGTCCCGCTGCCCCATCCTGTTTGGGCTGCTTTACCTGGCCCAGGTACTTCGGCAGGTCTACCCCCGCCATCGAAGCTATGTCGTGCAGGGCCGGCAGGGATTTCACCATGCTGCTCAGAAAATTGGCTGTAGAACTACCCTTTTCTGTATTGCCGGCGTCCCAGACCGTGACCTTCTCGATCTTGATGTTACGTATGGCCTCGGCCTGCATCTTGACGATCTCCTCCAATTTCTCGACTATCAACATTGTAGCCGCATCGCGGGAACTTGCCCCGCAGGATTCGACCAGGCTGCGGTACCCCTGGGCCTTGGCATCCAGGACCTTTTGTATACCGGTAGCCTCGGCGGTCTTGACCGCTATGATAGCGTCCGCCTGTCCGCGCGCTTCGCGGCGGTTCTTTTCGGCCGCGGCGTCGGCATCGATCTCGATCTTGCGCTTATCGATCTCTTTGACCACGACCTGTTCGGCCTCCAGGCGCTTGGTCTCGGCCAAGGCTTTGGCTTTCTGGATCTCGGCAAAGGCCTGTTGCTGCGCGACCTGTCCGCGCTGGTCGGCCGCAGCTTGTTTCTCGGCCAGATCGGCGTTATAGGACGCGATCTTGGCTTTGGCTGTGTTCTCACCTTCCACGGCCTCGGAGTTGAGCTGGGCTACCTGTATCCTGCGGTCGCGTTCCGCCGCCGCCGAACCCACCTCACCCTTCTTGGTCTGCTCAGCCACGTCGATCTTGGCCTGGTTGACCGCCGTGGAAGCGGCCTTCTTGCCGATGCTCTCTATGTAACCGGACTCGTCGGTGATGTCCGTAATATTGACGTTGATCAAAGTCAGCCCTATCTTGCGCAGCTCCGGTTCGATATTGTTGCGGATGGCCAGCAGGAACTTCTCGCGGTCCTGGTTGATGTCCTCGATATTGAGCGACGCCACGGTCAGACGCAACTGTCCGAAGATTATCTCCGTGGCCATGTTCTCGATGTCGTCCTTCACCAACCCCAGCAAACGCACTGCGGCATTGACCATGGCCTCCTTGGATGTGTCAATAGCGATAGTGAACGTGCTCGGCACGTTGATGCGGATGTTCTGCGAAGACAAGGCTCCCTTAAGCGGGATATTGATCGTCATGGGGGTCAGGTCCAGGAACTTGGAGTCCTGTATCAGAGGTAAGACAAAAGCGCCGCCGCCATGAGTGCAGCGCACCGACTGGCCTTCGCCGACCTTACCGTAGATAGCCAGTATTTTGTTCGAAGGGCAGCGTTTGTAACAGGACGCCAGAAAGATGAAGAGCGAAAACAAAAACGTGACAAAGATCACGATCGCTATAATCATAAAACTCATGTCCATGGTTGCCTTCTCCTTTTTTATTTTATGCCTGACTGCCGATGCTCTACGACTGCACGGATGCAGCTACTGGCGATCATCATGCCGACTTCTTTACGCGGACCGTGTTGTCATCCACAGCCCCTACGATCTCCACGGTAGTGAAAGAGGCAATAGCCTCGCCGCCGGCTGAGACAGCGTCCAGTTCACGCGTCAAACCTCCGGCCACGTTCACCTGCACCCGGCCCTTGCCGCCTGCAGGGATCTGCTGGTAAACCTGAGCCTTCAATCCCACCGTGTCTGCCACCTTGAATGCGGACCCGGAACTGGCCAGTTTACGGGACATGGCGAACAAGGTCGCGGTGATGTACATGCACAATATTCCCACTGCCGTACCGATCAGCCAGGATATGCTCGGTGACATATTGAACTGCTTATAGCATGTCAGTCCGGTCCACCCCAGCATCATAAAGAAAGCCAGGAGTGAATTGACTGAAAAAAGACGGAACAAGGCTTCACTCGAGGCGTGGGTAGCGTCCGCCGACCCAGCGTCTGCAGGCAGATCATGCCCGGCGCCTGAGGTAACATCCCCATGCCCGAAACCAATGAGCATCAAGAGGACCCTGACCACAAAGAAAAGCGTGCCAGCCAGGGCCAGCCCCCAGAAGACCATCTCCACCCCGTTCATCTGGTTCATGAAATTCGCCGACATATTAACCTCCGTCCTTTGATGGTTGAAGCGCCAACAATATCAGCCAGTATCTTGCCCTTTTTCCACTTATTCCTATAAGTTTTTATTTCAACGATACCTTAACTGCTGCCTGATGTAAATAATAATTATGTACAACATATTGTAGGCGCTCCAACCGACACAGTTGCCAAACCATTTGCCTGACCGAAAAGTCCGGCTTAAAATACGCTCATGCCTATCGCTTTCTTCCTGGCCCTCCTCACATTCCTGGCTGCGGGACCATCTCCGGCGGCCGAAATGAATGCCATTGAGCTGCTGCAGAACAAGTACGATTCTGTCGTGACCGTCACCGGCAAGACCTACCAGATGGCCTCTGTCCCGGATGCCCGGGTCACGGTAGATCCCCGGACCGGAGGCCTGATGGCAATGACCGCGAGGAGGCTGCAATTCCAGGAAAAAAAAGGTGCCGGGGTGATAATATCCTCCGACGGCCATATCGTCACCAACACCCATATCATATTCGGATCACAGGAGATCCTAGTGACCTTCCGAGACGGTAAAGAGATCCCGGCCCGCATACTCTTTATATCCAGAGAAGACGATTTTTCCATTCTCCAGATCAGAACAGACCGCCCGCTTAAAGCGGTCGAATTCGCTGAACCGAACCAGACCGTTCTGGGGGAAAAGATCACCACTATTGGTCATTCAGACCTCTTAAGGGGCACCATATCCGGCGGTATAATATCCGGGCTTGCCACCCGACGGACTGAACGGGGCCTTAAAGTCGAACTGTTGCGCCTGAACATCAACCACTATTCCGGTGACAGCGGCGGACCGGTCTTCGATCGTGCCGGCCGCCTCATCGGGCTCATCAGTTCCAAACGGCTTTCGGCGGAGCGGGAACTCTTCGCGGTCCCGGCCGACAAGATCCACTTTGCTGATATTAGCCTTGATAAGCCAGGCAAAAAAAAGTAAAGTAACTGAAACCAAAAATTGAATCAAACAGACCCCATGCCCAACGGATATCCCCTGCGAAAACTTATCACCTGGCTCTTAATAGGTTTGGCAATATGCATGATCGGGATACAGGTACGCCTGTATCCCCTATATCACAATGTTGCCTCGGACGCCTACGAACAGGCCACTCTCCTGGTCATAAACCACTTGCGAAGCAAGATAGCCGCCCAAATCAATGCCCAGTACCCTGAGCTGCCTCCGGCCAAGAAGACACTCCTTTTATCCGCCAAGGTCAACGAGATAATACGCAAGGATAATGCCAAACTCCGCAAGGCTTTCGATGAGCTGGGATATGAGCTCTCGCAGCGGTCCGGTAACCAGAAACGCTATCTGCAGGAGTCAGACTCCTATTATTTCCTGAACTTAACAGAGAACATCCTGAAAGAAGGCGACGTAAGCCCTCAGGTTAAGGGCAGCCGCTATTTCAACAACCTGATGCTGGCTCCCCTGGGATTCTGGGAACCCCAGCTCTGGCATCCTTACGTCGGAGCCTGGGTATACCGGACCGTACGGGCCTTGGCTCCGGATACCGACCTTATGTCCGGGGTGGCCTGGACCCCTATCTTCCTTTTGCCGCTGGTGGTAGCCGCATTCCTGCTGGCCTGCCATGCTATGGGCTGTTCGCCGCTTTCCTCTTTCACGGCTGGCGTCTTTTTTGTCCTTTCCCAGATATATCTTAAACGCAGCACCTATGCCTGGTACGACAACGACACCTATACCGTGCTTTTCCCGCTCCTTGGCCTGGCATTCTTCTTCCTGGCGCTTAAAAACACCAGCGAGAAGCGGCGACTGCTCCTGTTCTCCGTTCTCTCGGCGTTAACAGCGGCCTTGTATTCCCGTTTCTGGCCGGGCTGGGGATATCTTTGGGCGCTGACCGTCTTCTCGGTCGTTCTCATCGCCGGCAAGGCCTGGCTGCTGAAAGAGCAGCGCCTGCCGCGTATAGGGTTTTTGTTGGCCCTGTTCATCGCCGTGCCTGTGCTGGCCGTCACTATGATGATCGGCCTGCCGCAGTTCTTCGAGACTATGACCGCGGCCTGGGGAGAACTGCAAAAATTCACCGCCCCCAGGCTCAAGGACTGGCCGGACCTCTTCATAGTCGTGGGAGAACTGAAACGTGCCACGCTGAAAGAGATCGTGGAGTTCAACGGCGGGCCCGTGCCATTCTTCGGGGCAATTGCCACCCTGGTCTGGTTCGGTGTCATGTCCCTGCTCAAACGCAAAGCGCCTTCTGATGAAATGATCACTCTGGCCATTTTCCTTGCCAGCACCCTGGTGCTCAGCCTGAGCGCCCAGCGTTTCGCCATGCTGAGCGTCACCCCCGTCGCGCTCCTGTTCGCTCTGGGGTTGGATCAAATTTGGCAAGGCCGCCATGCGCTATCGGGTCTGTTCAGACTGTCAGAGAAACCCGCCGTGATGCTGGAAAAGATCCTCGGGACGCTCATAATAGTATCGGTGGCTTTGCCGATCATCATCAGCCATACCACTATACGCTCGCTGTTGAACCCCATTTTCAATTCCACTTGGGATCGTGCGCTGACCCGCCTGCGCGACTACTCCCCTCCCGACAGTATCGTCAATACCTGGTGGTCGCCGGGCCATTTTGTCAAGGCCGTCAGCCGGCGGCGTGTAACCTTTGACGGCGCCTCTATACGCGGCGAACAGGGATTCTGGATGACCAAGGTATACCTGGCGCAGAACGAACGTGATGCCCTGGGTATACTGCGCATGCTGAATACCAGTTCTAACCGCGCCGCCGAATACCTGCAAAGCCTGGACCTGCCGCTATCCAAGGCGGTACCGCTGATCTTAGAGATCACCAGGTTAAAAAAAGCCGAGGCGGAACGAGCGCTCCTGAAGGTCCTTCCCCAACAGAATGTCACGCATCTTTTGAGCCTGACCCACGGCAGCGCGGTCGTGCCACCTCCTTCCTACGTTCTCATCTACCATGAAATAGTCGAAGGGAACGTGCTGCTGGGATATGTGGGAAAATGGGACTTCGCCAAGATCGAAAGGCTCAACCGGGACCCGGAAGCGCTGAGTAAAGTGCCGGGAAAATCCTCTCCCGGCTTTGTCGATTTCCTCTGGAGCCTGGTCGGCGGGCCTTTCAAACAATCGCAGTCCATCGGGGCGATGGCCAGCGACGGGCCTAAAATAATATTTGAGAACGGCATTGTCGTAAACACGGCCGATATGACCGCCACGATAGATTCGCCAAAGTTCGGCCGCGGCATACCGCAAAGCGTGGTCTACCTGGACGATGATCAGAAAGCGGTGGTAGAGAAAAAATTGTCCGGGGCTAACCTGGGATACTCCCTGGTGTTTTATAAGGACGAAGGCATTCCCAAAGTCGTCCTGATGGACCGGGTCCTGGCCAATTCGCTGGTAGTCAAAATGTATTATTTCGAAGGCAAAGGGCTGAAATATTTCCATCCTTTCGCTCTCGAACGCGACCTCACGGGTCGGACGCGCGTCTACCTCTACGAAGTATCCTGGCCCAAGGATCTCTAAGACTGCCGGAGCGGGCTCTTGTTTTCGCGGATAGACACTTGTTTTTTTACCATGCTTTTGTTACTATATCCCCTCTCGAGCAAATTTTCAGCTCGAACATATTTATACACTATATGGGCCGGTAGCTCAGTTTGGGAGAGCGCCTCGTTCGCAATGAGGAGGTCGTGGGTTCGACCCCCATCCGGTCCACCAGTTTTTATATGCCGGACATCGTGCCGAAAGGTCCGGCCTCATCAAAACAAAAAACCTTCTTCCATTCCGGAAGAAGGTTTTTTTATTTTGATAAGAACCAGACCTGACAACTCGGATCAGTCTACATTTACCACCAGGTCGTCTTTACCATCGGGGTGGAAAGGTGCATGCGCGCCCCTAGCGCCAGCATCAGCAATATCACAGTGGAAACCAGTAACCAGAGCAACCAAGGATTGCGTTGGCAGATCTTGTAGAACACCAGGTAGAAATAGTCCAGGATGACCTTCGGCGTCAGCTTGCTTTTACCGTGCTGGCGCATCCGGAACTTGTAAGGTATCTCTATCACATTCACCTTTTCCCGCGAAGACATCAGGATATCCAACAGTATCTTGAATCCTTTGCCGCTTATTTGACCGACGCATTTCTGGAAGAAATCCCTCCGCAGCATGAAAAAACCGCTCATCGGGTCCTGCAGCTGGATGCCGGCCACTGACTGGGCGAAACGCGTGGCCCACCGGCTGGCCGCTTGGCGATGCAATGCCCAATCCTCTATGCCCCCCCCAGCCACATAACGGCTCCCGACGATGACATCCACTTTTCCCGTCCTGAGGGCCCCCAGCATATCGGGCAGGATAGTTTCATCATGCTGAAGGTCGCCATCCATCACCGCCATGAACGGCGCCGCAGTGGACAGCATGCCCTCGATGCAGGCGGAAGACAGGCCGCGCCGGCCGATACGCTTGAGGCAGCGGACCCTTGGGTCGAGGCGCGACTCTTCCCATACGCATTCAGCTGTGCCGTCGGGAGAATTATCGTCAACATATATCACTTCCCACTCTATACCATTGAGCGCAACCCTTAGTTTTTCCAGCATGGGTTTGACGTTGGGACGTTCATTATAGCTCGGGATGATCACCGCTACTTCAATAGCCATATCATTTCTTCCTATTGCATGTCATATAAGTACACAGCTGCATTCATACGTTCGCAGCTCAGCAGCCTTTTCGCCCGCCGGTCAAACGCATCCCGGATGATGCCGTTGATCTCGCGGTCGTCATCCTCCGGGGCTTGGGACAGCACCAGCCAGACCCTCCCGGCAGGAAGGCCCTCCACTGCCCTGTCGTCGCGGACGAAATACGCCTCCCGGGCATTACGGAGCACCATCTGGCGGAAAAGGCCTTTCTCATTAAAAATGTGGTACTCATACCTGAAAGCTACCAAACGGTGGCCGTCCTTGGTGGCTACCATGTCCCGGGCGAACTTGGCGACCCGCATCCCTTCCACCGTCTTGCCATCCAACCGGCCGATGGGTTCACGCCGCAGTTCGACCCCGATACCCAGGCTGCCGACATAATACCAGAACGGCGGCTGGGCCGAGGTGTTCATCACCACGAAATCCCCCGGCTCATAATGGTCCCGAAAGAACTCCATTGCCGGGCGGTTCTCCACCCATTCGCGGCCCTGAATGAAGTTCCGCGCCGCGACCTGAAGAGGATACGCCAGAAGCGCTATGGCCAATATCGCCCATACGGCGCGATGGGAGCGTTTATTCCCGATCTTTGCCGCTATGGCCTCAACGCCAGCCGCGATAGGCACCAGATAACAGGGCACCAAAAAAAGCAGCACCCGGCCTCGAAAAGGATACTTGCCTAGCCAGCCGGCCACCAAAGCAAAAAATATAGGCAACGCCAGCAGCGCCGCACGTGCAGAGTTGTTCCGGACCAGGCTGAGCACACCGACCACAAAGAGAACGGCCCCAGCCAAGGGCCAGGCCAGCCCCAAGGGATTGCGGAAACTTTCGCTCACCACCTGCCAGAGCCAGGCCAAGGCGTCGCCGGAAAAAAGACTTCCCTTGAAAAGGGCTCCTTCCCAAGTAGCCTTAAGTTTATCATTCCCGACCATATGGCCCAAGGACAAATGATAAACCGCCGCGAAACTGGCCGCCCACACAAAAAAGGCGCTCCCCAGACGTAAAAGTTCGGCCCAATCCCTGCGCCTGACCGCCCTCCAGAGAAATACCGCGGCCATGGATGCCAGCATAAAGACCATGGCGTTGGAAAGCCATAATACCGCCGCTCCCAGCAATGCCAGGACACCGGCCTTTATCCAGCAGCATTTCTCCTTGATGAATTCCTCGCTATAGAACAAAAGAGCTATCATGACCGCCAGGTCGGTAGAATACTGCTTAAGCTCGGCGGAATAATAGACCAAGGGGTCGATCACGGCGAAGAGAGCCAGTGCCAGCAGGAACGCCCCCCGCGGAAGGATGCTGCGGGTCAGCAGGAAAAAGAGCAACAGGGCGGCGATCCCGCAAAGCAACGGGAACAACCGCAATGACATCTCGTTATTGCCGAAGAGGTCTACCAGTGAACGCTCTATCAGCATGAAGACCATCGGAGGGTGCGCGAACTCCGGCATGACCTCATAATGGCTCAATATCTCGTTATAGCTGCGGCTGGCCACGCTGACAGCCGCGCAAGCTTCATCCAGCCACAAAGAACGGTTCTCGAGGTAATGCTTCAATCGCAGCAAAATGCCCAGGCCCAGTATCCACAACTCTGCCCGGTCAAGGAAATATTTATTGATCCTGTTAACCAGCTGTCCCATGCCCTTACTTCTCGATACCCGAAGTTGCCATTGAGTTAAAGCCCTTGCTTTCTGATCAATACCGGATCGGCCCCCGCAACCGCACCTTTATTCCGTCGGTATCTCCATCAGATCTCCCCATCGCCTTGAGTTCCTCTTTCAGTGCCGAGTGTTCAGCCCCCAGGCCCGTGATCAACGGAGTACCCTCCTGCGAGGACAGCTTTATCTTGTTCTTTACCATATCCTCCAGCCTGAGCGCGAGGTCTTCCCTCTTTCTCTTGCGCAGCTCAGTAATGGAATCAAGCACCTTGAAACGCTCACCCTTGATGAGGTAGGACAGCCCCATGCCGTAATAGACCATGGGGTTATCCTTATACGCCCCGCCTTTTTCAAAATGACTGATAGCCTCGGCACCTCGCGACTGGCCCAGCAGATAGATCCATCCCAACGAGACCTCCACCTCCGGCTGGGCCGGATCGAGCTCCAATGAACGCAAAAGGGCCCTTTCCGCCTGGGTGAACTCGCCTTTGCTGTAATAGGCGCGGCCCAGATTGTTCCAGCTCTCCTGAGACGACGGGGATATCTCCGTGGCCAGTTTGAAATAACGGATCGCCTCTTTAAGGTCCTTTAAACCAGAGGTCTCATAAATTATGCCGAGGCTGTTGTAGGCCGGGATGAATTTAGGATCTAACTCGATGGCTTTTTTGAAGAACTCCACCGCATGCTCATATTCCCCATCCTTGAGAGCCAAAGTGGCCAGCTGGAATAGATTCTCCTTCGTGACCTCCACCGCCGGGCAAGGCAAGGACCAGAAATAGACCAGGAGGAAGATCAGGCGGACAAGGAATGATTTCTTAATTAATATCCGGGATGGTGGAGACATAATGGGGACAGGCGAAACGCCGGCGGCTAAAAGACTATTCCTTGGATGTGGCAGCGGGCTTCGCCGCTTCTTTCTTTTCCTGGACACGTACAAGTTTCTTTGCCTCGACGGATGGATCGGCACCGATGATCATCTTGGATATGGTCAGACTGGCCTGTATGGTTCCGGCATTCTTGGCATTCGCACTGCTCCCCAGGTGCATCTTGGAGACCTTGATCAATTCCGGGGAGTTGTTTATCGCGAAGATAAAATTGGTCAGGTTTTCTAATGTGCCCGTACAGTCTGCCGAAACCACATACAATAGATAATCCTTTTGCATTTCCTGCACAGGCGTGGAAAGTTTAGATACCTGCACCCCGGAATTATTGGCCAGCTGCAAAAGCCTCTTGAGAAGGTCCGCGATCACCTCCTCTTCACTCCGCACATCTTTAGTGAAATAATCCTTGAACACCGCGGCTTCCTTCACGGCTTTTTCGCGTTTCGCCAAGAAAAGGGCGTTCTTACGGACGGTCTCCTTTTCCTTGGCGATCAATTCGTCGATCTTGTTCGAACTTTTCCAAGCCGGATAAAGGAATATGCCCCCGAACAGGCCCAATATGAGCACAACGGCCAGGACCGCCAGCACCTTCCTTTGGCCCGGTTTCAGTCCGGATATAAAATTATTGATCAAGGCGGGACTCCTTATTTTGCCTTCTCAGTTTTCGCCGGTGAAGCCGACGCCTCACTCACCGGCTTGGCTTTTGTTCTGCCGTCGGGGTTGCTCAACTGCATCACGATCTCGAATGCCGCCACGGTCTTTTCACGGTCTTTCTTCGTCGAAGTGGACTTGGTCTTAACTCCCTCGAACAATGCGGACGCCTCAAGTGCGGGCACGAAGGAAAACACGTTCGACATGTCATCGGCTATCCCCTGGATCGAAACACTGCCGTCAGCCTCATCCAGGCTGATGTTATTGAAATAGATCTCCGGTGGAGTGAGCCGATAGAGTTCACGGATAGATTCCAGCGCTATGTCGCGGGTCTGCATATATTCACGCAGGATCTTGGTCTTGCGCATCAAAGTCTCGATGTCCTTGACTTCCTGCTTTTGGGAGGCGTACTTGGCGATCAGGTTCCTTTTCAGGAAAGTATCCTTGTAATAAAGTTTGCTCATCACAGCCCCTCCTACCGAAAGCAACAAAAGCGTGATCAGCACACCCGCTATATAGGTCGCCCGTCCCTTTTCAACGATCGCCCGCTGGTCCTTGATATCCTGCGGGACCAGTTCGGCCTGACATTTCGCCGCCACCACCGCCGGAGCGATGACGTCCAGCGCGGAATCATCGGAAAAACTCTTCGCCAGTACTTCTTTAACCTCCTTGCCTGACTTCACTAAATTCTGGTAGGGTACGATTTCGCAACGGGCGCCGGGCATAATGGCCGCGATGTGCGTCTCCAACCCGGACAAGGCCACATGTTTAGAAGTAAGGATAAAACGTCCCGGCTTGCGGTCGACGGACTCCTGTTCATAAGTATCCATGGAGGCCTTGATCTCTTTGACCAGAAAGTTGGACGCTTCAGTGTCGGTGCCAAATTGCTGAATGCCAATGGGTATATTGCGTGACATCACGATCGTGGATTGCGATTCGATCATGAAATTCGTGTTCTGCAGTCCGACATCGACTATCGCAAGCGGCAGATCGTTCTTCTTCACCTTGAGAGCCGCGGCATAAAAACGCGCAACGCCCTCAGGCACGAACATGACCGTGCTGATATTGAGACCGGCGCGCTTGATGATAGCCAGTTTATCTTTCACGGTGTCCCGTTTGACAACGATCATTAATACCCGGGTAAAATTTGATCTCGGGTTGCCGAGTTTGATATAAGAGGTCAATATCTCGTCTTTGTTGAAAGGAGTATGCCGGGAGGCCTGCAGGGCCAGGATAGATTCAATTTCTTCATGATCGACTGAGGGGATCTCCAAGTTCTTGGTAGTCGCCACCTCACCCGGGATCACACAAAGGATATCCGCGCCTTTCACTGGCAGGCCGGTGAGAGCAGATTGCAGCGCGCTGTCGGGACTGCCCTTGTCGATATTACGGATTACCAGTCTCTCGACGGAACCTGAACTTTTGATCAGAGCGACCTTTACCGAAGTCGCACTTATGGCTATGCTGACGAATCGCGACCGCTTAAGCTTCATGTTTTCTCCGCATTTGATGGCTACATTATAGACTAAGCTTTTTCCGTCAATCAACCCAAAACTGATTTATTTTTCGAACCAGAATACGATTTTATTGGCCAAAGCATCAAAAACCATGTTCACTTCTGCCCCGCCTGTTTTTCCGTCAGCCAGCAATGACCGGCTTCGAATGGAATACAAAAAAGAATTGGCCGACAACAGCCCGCGGGTGTTAAGGGCGTCGATCTGCCGCATCTCGCGTTCTTCCAGAGGCAAGACCGCCTTGACCTCAACGGCAACATCAAAAGCCCGGGTGAATATATGGTCGTCGCTGGTAGATTCAAGGTCATCCGTTCCCCGGCGGACCTTAAGGACCTTTTCTGCCACTGCCGGATCCAGCCCCAGCGCAACGAGGACCCTCTCCGAAACGGTATTGATGTTCACCCTGCCATCTCCCCATACCGTGACGAACGGCAGCAATTTATGGTACTTATTATTATCAAGCCCCTTCACCAGCAAGAGTTCATCGATGCGTTCGAAGGGCTTCTCCTTCATCTCATAAGGATGCTCGAGATTCTTATAATAATCGTCGCTAAAAAAACCTTCGGCTTCATGTTTGCCATAATCGCGCCAGTCTATAATAGCCTGGGACTGTTTCCGCGCCTCTTCGGTCGTCATGCCCAAAACGTCTGCCAAGAGCCTGGCCAGCTGTTCGCCACTGACGTTGTTAAGGTTGAGTTTTCCCTGCTCGTCGGAAACCCCATAGCGTTCCACCATGGCGCCGGATGTTTCGTCATAAACCGTGTGTAAGACATCGAATCCGTTATCGCCGACAACAATGCCGGAGAAATCAGCCGGATTATTATGCCTACGGGACTTGGCCTCGGCGTTAAAAGCCAACTTGTTGTTCTCGATATCGTCGACCAACAAAGCGAGCGCCTTCTTGGCCCCGGCCTCTGCGGACAGGTGCTGCCGGCTGCGGTCTTCCAGCCTTTCCAGAAAAGCGATCTTCTGCCGGGAACCCATTCCGACGGCGATAGCCAGAACGGAAAGAAAACCAAGCACCCACAGAGTAAAGATCAATATAAAACCGCCTTGGCTGGACGATACCCGCATATCAACTCCCCGCCGGGATAGGCACATAGCGTTTCAACACCTTCTCAGCGCCGTCTCCCGCCAAACGTATCTCCACCTCCACCCCGGCCGGCAGCGCCTTTTGATCGTGAGCGGTCAAGGAAGGTTCTGTGTGTCCGGAGTAGTAATACCTGAAACGGAGGTCTTTGACCCCTTTTACTTCCACTCTCGCCGGGCCGAAGCTGCCCCGGGTGGCGAGAGAATAATCAGCCTCTTCACGCAAGACATTGCCTCGGGCGACATCAAAGGAATACCGGACCATCCCTATCTGTTCCACGTATCCTTCCCAGGCACGCGAACTTGCCCGGTCCGCTGGGGTATAAACAACCGTCGGGAATGCCAGCCGTTCAGGCTCTCCGGCAAATTGGATCTCTGAATAAAGGAAGGCGTTGCGCAAATGCCCGGCTATACGGTCAAAGAAAACGATCGCATCCTGCTCGTCAACCAGGCTCTGGCTCCTCATCCATAGTTTGAGGCCATTGTTCAGGCAGTTGAAAACTACCAGCCCTATGGAAGCGAAAAGGACCGTTACCAAAAGGACCTCGGCCAGAGTAAAGCCGGAGTTACGGCAGGATTTCATAAGGCCCCTTTCGTGTCGAAAGCTCATGAGGCATCCCCCTTTTCCAAGGGGGTCACACCGGAAAAATAGGCCGAACGGGAAACGCTCCGAAACCTTCCCCTTTCCTCCCAGGACAAGGAAATGTCGAGCTGGAACACTGTCAGAAGACTGCCCACCGGCTTTAGTTCCACTCGATACTGAAAAACCACGGGATGATTATTCACCACGGCGTCTTCAGTCAAGGGGCCGATATCGAAATCTTTCCGCGACCGGAAATCCCTTTCTATCGTTGTGATCTTGTTTTCCAGCAGATTCAGGGCGTAAAGCCGGTTGGAAAGATGCTGCACGACGTCAGCTGCGATGAAGAAAGACCGGTAAATCGCCACCAGCCCCGCCGATAGTATTACCGAGGTGACCATGACCTCGACGAAAGTCAGCCCCACCCTTGAGTCCGGGAAAAAGCTTCGGCGGTGGGCGGTCCTGTTACCAGTTGGTGATGTAACCATCGGGAGAATTCTGGTCCTTGCCTTTGGAATATAAGTCGTAATCTGAGCGATGGGTCCCCGGTGATTCGTAAAAGTAAGGATTACCCCAAGGGTCCACCGGATCCTGTTCCAAATAAGGCCCGTGCCAATACCTGGGGGCCGGGGCGGACGATGGTTTTTCCCGGAGAGCCTGGAGACCCTGCTCTGTAGTTGGATACATTCCGTTGTCCAACTCGTACATTTTTAAAGCGGTAGGGATGTTGGTCTTTATATCCGCCTTGGCTACGGCGATACGGGCCTGTTCGGACCGGCCGGACAAGCGGGGGACGACCATGGCCGCCAAGGCCCCTATTATGATGACCACCAGCATTATCTCTGCCAGCGTGAACCCTCTGCTGTTATTCATAGCCCGCCTCCTGAAGAAACAACTTCATTCTGCATATAATTCTTCCATTTCGATCCCAGATCATCCACCGTCCGAAAGATGGCCGGGTAGGCGCGGGGCAAAGCCTCCTCGAACGCCCGGCCTTCCCGTATCTCACGACAAAAGTTCCTGAAAGCATCACGGCCGTATTTACCGATCATGAACTCCACCACCGAGAGACTTTGGGCATAGAACAATGAAACCTGCACCGGGTCCGTGATCCTGCCCACATCCAGTCCATGGAAGGTGGCAAAAGGGATATCGTTCCCGGAAATGACAACTTCCTTCATGGCCTGCTGCACAACGGCTCTCTTGCCATCCTCCTCCCGCTGGGCCAAGCCCTCCTCGAACCATATCGGCACCTTACGGGTAAATCCGAGAAAATCCCACAGGATCAAATGTGCGATCTCATGCGGCAATATCTCCTCCAGGAATTCAGGCTGGCCATCATAGGAAACGATCACCTTGGTCCTGAACAGTTTGGAATCCCGGCTGGCATACCCCTTGGACCACTGTGGCTGTCCGGTGAACTTGGCGTAGGACAGTTGGTCAGGATAAAGAACTACGGTCACGCGCCGTTCCCAAGTCCAGTATTCCTGGTAACGGTTATAACCGATACTTTCAGCCACCCTCTTATAATATAACTCCGCGCGGGTTAATATCTGGACAGCCCGGCTGCGTTCATCCTCAAGCAAATATTTGACAATAAAATGATCGCCCTTAAGTTCACGAAATGGCTCTTCAACGGCCCGCGCGGGGCCCATAACCATAACTAACCATAACACGGCCACCGGCGCTATGAACTTCCATGTCAGGGTCATTGGGCGAAAATATCCATCTGAAATATAGGCATCAACATAGCAAAAACAATGAAGGCTATCACCGATCCCACCAGGAGAATCAGGAGCGGTTCCAGCAGGGTCGACATGGCCTTGGTGCTTTCGCCGATCTCCTGCTCGTAAGTCTCCGCTATATCCCTGAGTGATTGTGCGAGCGCGCCGGCCTCTTCCCCTACCGCTACCAATGACGGCACTATATCAGGTATGAGAACGGAACGTCTTAGCGTGTCCCCAAAGGTGGCGCCGTCCGCTATCATATCTTTGCACTTGCCCAGGTCATCCTTCAAAGTTTCATTTGACAGTGTCGGGATGGCCAGCTCCAAAGCCCGCAATATAGGGATGCCGCCTTCCAGCAGGAAGCTCATGGTCCTGGTGAACCTCTGCATCTCTATTTTCAAGGCAAACTCCCTTACCCATGGCAAGGCAAAAATGACCTGGCCAACGGCCCTCCGGAAAGCTGCCATGCGACGGAGGGATTGCCATGATAAAGCGCCCAGGACCGCAATAGCCAGGATCACGGGCCACCCATTCTGCACCATCTCGCTCAACTTGAGTACTATCACCGTTGGCAAGGGGAGCGCCGTATGCATATCCTTGAAAAGCACCTTGATCTTAGGCAGCACGAAAGTAAGCACAAAAATGACCGTGCCGATACCGGCTACCAACATGACCGCCGGGTAAGTCAGCGCGCCGCGGACCTTTAGGGCGATATCTTCCTGCTTGCGATAATAATCAGCCATCTCAGCCAGCATTTCCCGAATGCTCCCGCCTTCCTCACCCGCCCGGGCCATAGCCGTATACAGGGGCTCAAAGATATCCGGATGATCCTCCAGTCCTGCGGAGAAAGTTTTGCCGTTGCGTATGTTCAGCGCGATATCGGACAGAACATAGGCTAGTTTGGCGTTGCGTGTCTTCCTTGACAACAGTTCTATCGATTGCAGAAGAGGGACCCCGGCCTTCAGCAAGCTCACCAACTGCCCCGTGAACACCATGATGTCTTTTCGACGGACATTTCCGGCAGACAATCCCAATACAGATGCCGCACCCTCTCCTTCCTTCTCTTCAACGGCGACCGGCAAGAGACCGCGACGGCTGACCATCTCGATAGCCTCGTTGGCATCCCGGGCCACGATATCGCCCAGGACCGTCTCAGCATTGTCTTTTTTGGCTTTATAGGCAAAAACCGGCATGGGACCGGCCCCTTTCATTATTTAGAGTCATCGAACGATCCCAACGATGCAAAACACCAGGACAGGGGGCTGAAGTAAAAATGGGCAAAAAGGCACTAGACCGCGGAGGATGCCCCAGCCGTCTCCTTAAGCGTTACGTTCAAGACCTCGGCCGGAGTGGTAACACCGGCTATAACGTTCTTCCAGCCGTCCTGCCGCAGCGTGCGCATCCCTCCGTGTACGGCTATGCGTTTTATCTCTTCCGCCCTCGGCTTGTCCAGGATCGCGGAGCGGATGGCTTCGGTTATCTCCAATATTTCATAAATAGCCGTACGGCCATAATAACCCGTATTGTTGCATTGGTCACAGCCCCGGCCCTTGAAGAATTTTATTTCATCCAGCGAGGAGAAACCTAAACTCCTGGCTATCTCCTTCCTTATCTCCATCAGCGGCTCGCGGTCCTCCTCTTTGCACTGCGGGCATATGACCCTCACCAAACGCTGGGCAATGAAAGCTTGCACGCTCGAGGCCACCAGATAAGGTTCCACCCCCATATCAACCAAGCGTGTCACCCCGGTTGCGGCATCATTAGTGTGCAGCGAGGAGAACACCAAATGGCCGGTCAGGGCAGTACGAATAGCGATGTCGGCCGTCTCCCGGTCCCGCACTTCTCCCACCATGAGGATGTCCGGATCGTGCCGCAGGATGCTGCGCAAGCCGGTCGCGAAACCGAAATCGATGCCGGAGTTGATCTGTATCTGAGTGATCCCCTCCATCTCATACTCTATC
Organism: uncultured Planctomycetales bacterium; assembly: GCA_964438075.1. Lineage (GTDB taxonomy): Bacteria > Omnitrophota > Gorgyraeia > Zapsychrales > Fredricksoniimonadaceae > JAAXVU01. The sequence continues at coordinate 14,866 of CAYTIW010000007.1, read as the reverse complement.
GGGTCCTCGATAGTGATGATCTTGCGGGTCGGGTCGTTGATCTCGTTCAGGCAGGCGTACAAGGTGGTGGTCTTTCCGCTACCGGTAGGCCCCGTAACAAAAATAACGCCATGCGGATGGCGTATCAGTTCCCTGAACTTGCTGGCATTATCGGCATTAAACCCTAGCTTCTCCAGGTCCAGCAGCGTGGTAGTGGTCGGCAAAAGTCGTATGACCATGCTCTCCCCGTGCTGGGTGGGGATGGTTGAAACGCGCAGGTCCAGGGCCTGTTCCTTCACGCGTACCACCGCGCTCCCGTCCTGGGGAAGCCGCTTCTCGGTGATGGTCAGGTTGGCCATGATCTTTATACGCGATATTATGGCCAGGAGAAAATGCTTTGCTTCCGGAGGGAGATTGGCATCGAGCAGAACCCCGTCGATACGATAGCGGAAACGGACCCGGTTACGGTAGGGTTCGATGTGGATATCCGTAGCCCGCTTCTGGTAGGCCTCCAAAATGATCTGATTGACCAGTTTAGTGACCGACGGGTCTTCGCTCTGCTTCTCGATATCCTCTATCTTGGAAGAACGGTCTTCGGAAAAGGCCGACCGTTTCTGCGGGTCCTTGGTCAATATCTGGTCAATGGTCTCGGAAGCCAGGCCGTAATAACGCTTCAGAGCTTCATCGATATCCCACGGCGAGGCCAGGACAAAACGCGGTTCCAGGCCTAAATGCGCGCGTATGTCGTCCTGATTATGTATATCCAGCGGTTCCGAAACAGCAGCTGTCAAACGGTTCCCGTCCACGGCCAAGGGCATGAATCGGTAATAGGAAGCGAACTTGACCGGGACCCGGTCGATGGCCATACGGTCGACATTGACCGTCTTCAGATTGACGATATCCAAGTGGAAATGTTCTGCCAAGGCCCGGAGAACGGCGGGGGTCTTCAAAATGCCTTGCTGGACGAGGTAAAAGGATATCTTCTGGTTCAGCCGATGGGCCTCAGCGGCATATTTCTGGAGGTTAGGCTCGTCCAAAAGAGTACTTTTGAGAAGCGCTTCGCATACTGCTTTATTTACCGCTGACTTCAACATCTTCAGATCCTCGGCGCCTTGCCGATCATGTAAAAATCCTGGGCTTCGAGGTGGTCATAATCACCGGCGAGGATTCTTTCACACCCGGCAATATTGTCTTCCAGTTCAACATACTCACCTTTTTTACCGGTGAAGACCTCAGAAACTGCGAACGGCTGCGTCATGAAGTTATAAAGTTTCTCGGCGCGTTTATAGACCAGCTGGTCATCCTTGCTCAATTCTTCAATGCCGATGACCGCTACAATGCGCTTCAAGGCGTTATGTTTGTTAAAATGCTGGATAACCTGCTGGGAAACATCATAATGCCGGCGCCCGACCACCGCCACGTCCAGATTGGTGCAGGAACTCTGTAAAGGGTCGATGGCCGGATACATACCGCGCTGTACCAGGTCGCGCGAAAGCACTATATTGCCGTCCAAAGTCGCAAAAATAGCCACTACCGCCGGGTCCGTCATATCGTCGGCCGGGACGTAGACCGCCTGCATGGCGGTTATCGAACCGCCTGCATCTATCGAACGGATGCGTTCCTGGACCCCGTTCACCTCCGAAGCCATGGTAGGCTGGTAGCCTGTTTCCGCCGGAACTCGGCCCAGCAAAGTAGAGACCTCCTGGCCTCCCTGCACGAAACGGTATAGGTTGTCCATGAACAAAAGCACGTCCTTGTTCTTGGCGACAAGATATTCAGCCATGGTCAGCCCGGCATTCACCACTTCCGCACGGGCCCCCGGCGGCTGGTCCATCTGCCCGAAAGCCAGCATGACCTTGTGCAGAAGATTGCTCTCGTGCAATTCGTAATACAGCTCATTACCTTCCCGGATGCGCTCGCCTATACCGGTAAAAACGCAGGCTCCGCCATGCGCCTTGACGATATTATTGATCAACTCCAGGATAATGACCGTCTTGCCGCATCCGGCGCCCCCGATGACCCCGGTCTTGGACCCTTTGATCAGAGGGTAAAGAAGGTCGATATATTTTATACCGGTCTCCAGCAGTTCCGGGATCTCGCGCTTGCGGCTCTTGAGATCAAAGGTCACTTCCCTGGTCATCTGGCGTATCGGGACAAGATTGGGACAGTTCTCGAAGGTGCCTCCGTTGTCCAAAGGCCGCCCGGAGGTGTCCATGACCCGTCCAAAACAGCCTTCCCCGATGGGAACGGCGATGGGTTTATAGGTACAATAACAAGGCGCATTCTGTTGCAGGTTCAAAGTGTCCTGCAGGGAGATGCACCTGACCAGGCCGCTTCCCAAATGCTCGGCGCACTGCAACGTTATCTTTCTGGCGTCATAAGCCCACACCTCAATGCAGTCATAAACGGCTGGCGACGGCTCTCCGTCATGGAAAGCGACATCCACCACCGGCCCCTGGATGGCCACAACGCGGCCCGAGGCCTTGCGGTTCTGGATCGTATTCTGCGTATTGCTGCTCATAGCTTCCTTTTTATTGCTTTACCGTCATCATCCTCGAAGAAAAGACTTCCCGAAGGCTCTTGTCAATATCACCTTTACGGGCTTTGCGGTATTTCAGCTTGACCGCCATGGCCTCCTTGCGGACATTGCCGACGCTGGTCTCCAACTGCTGCGACTGGGCGGAAACGGCCGCAATGCTCGTGTCGAACATGATCTCGTAGATCTTGGACGATATCCAGAGCGTGGCCAGGTAGCCGATGATCTCCAGCGGGTCAGATTCCTCAATGACTTTGCTGAAAAGCTCGACCGTCTGCGTCTGCTGCTGCATGATGAACTCGCACGGCAACAATTTCACCACCCTGGACTTGACCGTCTGCAGGTCCTTGGGCCAAGGGTAGACCACCAAGACCTTCCCGATCTTGCCCTGCATGACCTGTTCGACGAGAAAGTCCTTGAGCTGAACTGCTATTTCGTACATCCCCTGCTCTGCGACTTCCTCGAAAGTCCTGACATTCTTGATACCCATCATCTCGAGCTTGGCCACGCCCTTGCGGCCCACTGTAACAAAGATGGCCCCAGGATAATGTTCCCGCTCCTCGATCGCCCGCACCACCACCTTGTTGTTCAAGTCGCCGACAAAACCTTCCTCAGTTGTGATGACCACTATGCAGGTATTGGGGTTCTCATTCGTTATCAGGGGATGCGCCACTTCGGTATACTTTAAAAGACGAAAGAACTCGGAGAACGATTCGCCGAACCTTTGGAACCCCCCGCGTTTGGCAAACAGATCGTGGAACTTCATGTCCGCAATATCCTTCAGGACCTGGACCAGATCGACCAAGTCACGGACCTCCACCATCTCTCTTTTGACCTTGTTGGCTTTACCCATTACGAGCTCTTTTTACTTTCGTAAATTCCCCTTATCAACTTCGCCTTTTAGGGCTAACGCCGATTCCCGAATGGCGTTCCGCACGCTTCCGTCCAAATGCAGGCTGCCGAACTTGACCACCACCCCGGCCACAAACTCATCCGACACCTTGGTCTCCAAAGCTATGTCGCGGCCGGTCTTTACCCTGACCATATCCGCAATACGTTTCAGGTCCTCATCGGATATCCCGCAGGCGGTAACCACTTCGGCCTTCTTGATCTCGAGGCTGATCTTGGACATATCGATCTCTTTAAGTTGGGAAACGAACTCTTCGACCAGATCTTTTTCAAAAGCCGCTTTGGCCTTTCTAGAAAAGATCTCGTTAAGTATCCTGGTCGAATAATCGATGATCTTTATCTCCATCTGTTTCTCAGCCTCCTTGCGCAAACCTTCAGCCGCTATCTGTGCTTTGGCGATGATCTCTTCAGCCTCGCTACGGGCCTTGTTTACCAGGTCTTCCCGGTGTTTTTCGGTCTCTTGCTCAAGCTGGCCTTTCATCCGCTGTTCGACAAGGTCGAGTTCTTTCTTCCGGGCCGTTAGCTCTTCATCAGCCTGCCTGATCTTGCGGTTAAGTTCCGCCTCGCGGGCCCGGGCAGACTCGGCATCGCGTTCCAGCCTTTGTTTGGCTCCGTCGACACTGGAAACAAAGACCCAGTGCAGGGCCAGAATAATAGCCCCTGTAACAAGGGCATTTAGTATGAAGAATCCAACGATCAATTCGAACGTCATGACCGGCTCCTTTGTTAATCGGAAAAGATATGATAAAAAAGCGCCAAGATCGCGAACGAGATCAGCTCAATCACAAAAAGCTGCAAACACGCTATCATCTGACGCCTGGCACACTTGGACGGATACTGACCTATATAATTAATAAGTTTTGTTCCCAATATAGCCACCATGACACAGGGGAACCCGATAATAAACGTGAACAGGGCTATAAATATCAATCCTTCGGGCCAATACTGAAATTGCATCGATTACCTCGCAAAAAGTTGGAAAATCACCATCATGGCCACGATCGATATCGCCTCCACGAATATCAACATGATGACCATCGCTCCGAAGATCTTGGAAGCGGCAGAGGGATTTCTACTTAGCGCTTTGATCACGGCATAGCCCAGCATACCGATGACGACGTTCGGCCCCATAACAGCTATGAACATTACCGTAATAATAATGAATGTTTCAGCTAACATGGCCTCCCTCTAATCTCAGTTGGTTTTCTGAGCTGGGGCTTCTTCGATCATGACATTGCATTCATTAGCGAAGAACCGCACCACCCCGCCCCTTACCGGCAAACGTTTTTCCCAATTGATCACAATATCGCCTTTAACGATACCGATAAGAGGATAATGATATGCCAAAAGCTCATACTCTCCCCTATCACCGGTAATAAAAAGGCTGTTTATCTCAGCCTCAAATACCAAACGCTTGGCGCTCAAGATCACGCAACGGAAATTCCCCTTATATAATGGTGGCATAGAACGCTTTTCTCCCTCACCTCTAGCAGCCTCAGATAAAACACATCCGCATAAGAACTAAATTTAATGCCCCTTCCCAGTTACTTGCGCTGACAGGCCATTTATAACTTCATCCATCAATTTCTCGATCTCGGGGTCCAACTTGCGGCGCTCTCTCAATAGCGTCAAAAATTCCGGCTTCACGTTCTTGGTATACTCCAGACAGCTATTCTGAAAAGCGTCGACCTGCTCGATTGTGAAATCGTTCAGATACTTCTTGTTAAAGGCGTAGAATATCAACACCTGCATTTCCTGGCACACCGGCGAATCCTTGTACTGCCGGAGGATGGCGGTCAGTATCGAACCGCGTTTCAATTTCTGCTTCATGTCCTCAGACTGACCGGAGGTCTTTAACTTGGAAATCCGCAGCAATTCGCGGTACTGCAGGTACTCCAAACGCAGAGGCCCGGACAACGCCTTGATAGCCGGCCATTGGACCTTGGATCCAACCCGGGAAACGGACAAGCCTAGATCCAGGGCCGGTTTCTGCCCTTCACCGAAAAGCTGGGCGCTGAGGTATATCTGACCGTCTGTCATGGAGACCAGGTTCGAGGGCACGAAGGCGGTAAGATCCCCTTCGAGTATCTCAACGATCGGGAAGAAAGTCATGGACCCTCCGCCTTTCTCCTTGGAAAGGAAACAGGCGCGTTCGATCATTTTGGAGTGAAGATAAAATATGTCTCCCGGATAAGAATCACGCCCCGGCGGCCGTCCCAATAGTAAGGATATCTCCCGGTAAGACCAGGCATGCTTAGTGAAATCGTCGAATCCGATAAAAACATCCTGTCCGCGACGCATGAAATACTCCCCCAATGAACAGGCCACGTACGGGGCCAGATACTGCTGGCCAGGCGGTGAGGATGCCGAGGCGGAAACTATTATGCTGTAATCGAAACATCCGCGGTCCTTGAAAAGCTGCACCACTTTTGCCAGGCTGGAACGCGCCTTGCCGATACCGCAATAAATACATATTACCCCGGCATCTTTCTGGTTGACGATCGTATCCGTAACAAAGGTGGTCTTCCCGGTCATTTTATCGCCGAGGATCAATTCCCGCTGACCGCGCCCGATAGGGATCATGGCATCGAGGACTTTGATCCCGGTTTCCAAGGTCTTGTTCAAAGGCTGCCGGTCCAGGATGGGAGGCGATTCCGGAAAGATCGGTGCAATATCATCCGGCACGATCGGCCCCAGCCCATCCAACGGCTCGGCTAGCGGATTAACTATACGGCCGATAAAATTCTTTCCAACGGGTGTGACCAGAGGTTCAACCGAAGCTTGCGCCTCCTGGCCGGTACGTATCTTTTCTGTCTCTTTCAGGATCAGCACCTGGGCCTCTGTCTCCGTGAACCCGACAACCATCCCGATAGTGCCGTATCCGAACCGGATCAACTGGCCGTTAATGCAATTGCCAAAACCGGTCACGATAACGATACAACCGCGGATGGCTTTCACGTATCCGACTTCCGTATACTGTACTTTTATGCTCATAAATCTCCGAAGTTATTATCCAGATTTGGTCTGCGAATGCGCTTGAGCCTCTGCCTCTTTTAAAAGCTCCTGTTTTCTTTCACGCGAGGAACGCGCAAACCAAGTCGCAAAATGTATGATAGAAAAAATACCTAAGAAGATCAGCACGCTGCCGATTATCTTCCAAGCGGCATTCACGGTCGGTTTCTTGTCAAAAATCGCCTGAGAAACACGCGCCAGCGATTTCATGGACTGTATCTTCTGCAAGACATTCTTGACCTTGCTCTTCTCCAGTTCGGCCCGGTGGCGCGAAAGCAGCTTTTCTATATCATCCAGATCAGATTTGGCCTTCTCGAACCGGTCCTCATTAAGCCGATAAGCCCCGATATGTTGCTGAATATCCGGCTGCTCGATCTTCTGCAGCATATCGATCAAGTCCAGGTAATTAGTGATATTATTAAAAAGCCCCCGCGAGGTCTCCACATATTTGGACTTGGCCAGGATATCATTTACATATTTGGCCCTTTCACGTACATAGCTTATTTCGTTCTGAGGAATATACCATTTGTCTCTGATAGCAAAACTTACTTCTTTTTTTTCCTTCGAAGCTATGTCCTCTTCTTTAAAGAGAAAGGGCCGATTTTTTTTGTCATCAAAACGTATCTCGTACCCTTTGCGGTCGATAATATATTCCGGCAGGACCTCTTTCGGCAGATAATGATGCTGCTTCACCTTCCTGGTCTTATCGCCGGGGTTCTCAACCAAAACTTTGTAATAAACAGTCTTATTGTTCTCTGGTTCCTTGGCATCCGAACGCCAATAATCAATGGCCCTGGCTTGGGACCTTATTTCATTCAGCGTCTGGATATGATTACGATAAGTATCGATGCGTGTTTCAACGTTCTCCGCGTTCTGGGCTTGGTCGGCTAAGATATACTCCAGTTTATCAACCAGCTTTTTCCTTAATAGCTCTCCATTATCCTTGTTACGTTCGGCGCCCATCTCCTTGAAGCCTTGCTCGATCTCGGTCCTGATGGCATTTACATCCTGGTCGGATAATTGCCAAACATCGCGTATCTTTACGCGCAGGGTCTTCGTTTCCTTGGCCTGCAAAGATACTTTGCCATGCAAATAGTATCCAGAATCATTAAAATTATAGTCCAAATTCAGCCCTGCCGCGTCTACCAGGTCAGGGGGCGTGATCTCCCCTGGAAGACTGAACTGGATATCTTTCTCGATCGTCTTGTCGGAACCGTTAACAGCCAACACGTTGATCACAACATCCGAGAAGACAGGCAGGGATAAAAAAAGATACAGAACAAAAGACCACAGAGCAACGATCCGCCGGACCGGGAATTTAAAACCACGCCCCTGTCCCACCATTGCTTACTCCTCACTTTCAAACCAGGTCTTGATAACGACGTCATCGGCTTTCATAGCTTCCTGCAAAGCCCTGATCTTGGCATCGATCTCTTCCAGCTTCTCGTTGATCTTTTCGACATCTTCGGACTGCTGTTTGGAGAGTTTCTCTATCATCATCCCGGTCGTCTCCAAGCCGACCTGCTTTGCCTGTTCATTGATTATCTGACGTACCATTTCTACCAGTTGATCGGCAACCGCGCTCGTGGCTTCCTGTTTTGGTCCCAATTCCAGCGCAGCCTGCTGAATATTCTTGATATAATCCTCCAGCTGCCTGAGTTTCTCATATGTCGTCGGGGTCTGGCCAAAAACCCCCAGATCGCTTTCTATATTCTTGGTGACCCCTAAAGCGGCATCGGCGCTGTCCTTGCCTTTCTTGGCAAAGTCCTGAATGACATCCATTTGCTCGAAAACAGTGCTGCTGGTGCTGGGATCACCTATAGCCGCTTGGACCGCATTAAGATCTCCAAAGATAGTATTGGAAGCTTTGGTATCCGCAGCTGTTCCCAATATGCTGACGATCGTATTGATATCAACATCGTTGATAGCGGTGATCATCCGGTTGATCTTGCCGAACAAGGTCGTTTGGTCAGTCGTTGTGGGATCGCTTCCGATATTATCGAATATATCCTGGATATTCGAAACCAAGGTCCTGGCATTGGCAGAGAAATAACTCATTTCTCTCCAGTCTATATTAGAATGGGTCATCCTGGCCATATCTGCCCAATTGACACCGGTCGTGGAGAAACCACCCACGTCACCCCAGTTAACATCGGAAGTGGTCATAACAGTGACGTCAGCCCAGTTCACCTCTCGGGTAGACATCACACTCAGATCATCCCAATTGATACTGGATTCAAAAATAACCGCCACGTCGTTCCAGTTGATCTGCGAAGCTGTCATATCGCCTATGCTATACCAGTTGATCCCGCTATCCGTCATTACCGCTATCTCATCCCAATTCAAGTCCGCATACGACATCGTTGCGATCTCAGCCCAGTTGACCCCGGCCTGGGAAAGCAGGCCGATATCCAGCCAATTAATACCACTGGTGGACATATCACCGATCCCCTCCCAGTTAATGTCCGCATAGCTCAAGGTGTAGATGCCCTGCCAATTGATACCCGCCTCTGCCATTTCGCCGATGCTGTTCCAATTAATACCGGTTTCGCTCAAAGTCCTTACATCTTCCCAGTTGATACCGGTGTTCGTCAGTTGAGTGAAATCCGACCAGTTGATACCCGCTTCGGATAATGCCCCTACGTCAAGCCAATTGACCCCATCTCTGGACATATCGCCGATGTTCTCCCAATTTACACCAGCGAGAGAGATGTCACTCAGTCCCTGCCAGTTCATCTGAGCCACGGACAATGATTGCAAACTATCCCAGTTCACATTGGCGGCGGACATATAGGACAGGGCATCCCAATTGATGCCCGCACTGCCCATCATCGTCAGGTCTTCCCAGTTAGCACCAGCTACTGTCATGCTCTCGATATCTTCCCAATTGACCCCGGCTTGAGACAAATATGCAAAATCGAGCCAATTGATGCCCGATACACTCAAAGCCATAAGGTCATCCCAATTGATAGCCGTTTCTGACATGACACTTAATCCATCCCAATTTATTCCGGCTTCGGTCAGGTTCTCGAAATCTGACCAATTGATAGTCGAACTGGCCATTTTGCTGATGTCATCCCAATTTATACCCTTATTGGTCAAGGACTCGAAATCGGACCAGTTGATCCCGGCGCTGGACATAAATTCCAGACTATTCCAATTCACTCCCGCCGAGGTCATAGAGGCGAGATCTTCCCAGTTCACAGTAGTGTTTGAAATCGCCTCCAGACCGGTCCAATTGACAGCTGTAGAGGTCATATACTGCAGGTCATTCCAATTAATTCCAGCATCGGTCAACGATTGCAGGTCATCCCAGTTGACACCGGTATATGTTATTGAAGCTAATTCATCCCAGTTGACGCCGGCCGTGGTCATGAACGAGAACGCATCCCAATTCGTACCGGCAGTTGTCATCGCCCCGAAATTATCCCAATTGATATCGGTCTTGGTCAATATCTCCAAACCTTCCCAATTCACCGAAGCCGAAGTCATCGAATTGAGGTCGGTCCAGTTGACCCCTGCAGAACTCAATATGGACAAGTCATCCCAATTGACACCTGCCGTAGAGAACTCTTCGAAATATTCCCAATTGACACCAGCTAAAGACAAAGAACCAACATCATACCAGTTCACTCCCGCCGAAGACATGGTCGAAAGGTCCGCCCAGTTGACCCCGACCGTACTGAGGGTAGTGATGTCGTCCCAATTAATACCGGCGGCAGAGAGAGTACTGATATCGCTCCAGTTAACATCCGCCCCTGTCATATCGCCCAGATCCAGCCAATTGACTCCGGAAACGCTCATCTGCATGAGGTCGGTCCAGTTCACCCCGGACACTGTCATCGCCTCCAGATCAACCCAATTAACACCTGCCGAAGTCAGGGCCGACAGGTCATCCCAATTCACACCGGTCTCGGACATGGATTGGAGTTCAGTCCAATTCACACCGGCCGAAGTCATGGCGTTGATATCACTCCAGTTAACCCCTGCCCCTGTCATATCGCCCAGGTCCAGCCAATTGACTCCGGAAACGCTCATCTGCATGAGGTCGGTCCAGTTAACCGCAGCTTTACTCATGTATTCCATATCCATCCAGTTCACACTTGAGTCACTCAATACTGAGAGATCATCCCAATTCACGCCTGCCTGGGATAGATATTCGATGCCGGTCCAATTAACATCAGCCTTACTCATGGACTCTATATCGATCCAGTTCACACCGGCATCGGACATTGTCGCAAGGTCCATCCAATTAACTCCTGAAACAGTCATAGTCTGCAGGTCATCCCAATTGATATCGGTCTTGGTCAACACTTCCAAACTTTCCCAATTTACCGACGCAGTTGTCATAGCATTCAGGTCAGCCCAATTTACACCCATAGAGTTCATTACAGACAGGTCGGTCCAATTAACGCCCGCTTCGCTCAATGTGGAGAGATCAGCCCAATTCACACCATTGAGGGTCATAGACGCCAGATCGGCCCAGTTCAATGATGATTCGCTCATCATTTCCAAATCGTTCCAATTGATGCCTGAATCTGTCAATACGGCGAAATCATCCCAGTTGACCCCGGCAGCCGTCCAGACAGAGAAATCGGACCAATTGACTCCGGCATCAGACATCACCGACAAGTCGGTCCAGTTAACGCCATTTTGAGTCATCGAAACCAGGTCAGCCCAATTTACACTAGAGGTACTTAAGGAGCCGAGATCGCTCCAATTCACTCCCGCAAAAGTCAGAGACTGCAGGTCATCCCAGTTAACACCTGTCTCAGTTAAAGTCTGCAGATCCGTCCAGTTGACACCAGAACTGCTCATAGTACCAATATCCGACCAGTTGATACCGGCTAGTGATAAAGATTCGATATCAACCCAATTGATCCCTCTATTCGTCAAGGTTTCAATGTCCATCCAGTTAATACCGGCATCGCTCATATATTCCATATCGTACCAATTAACACCTGCCGCGGCCATGGCACCGAGGTCGGTCCAATTGATACCCGTATCGCTCATGGACTGGATATCGCTCCAGTTGATCCCTGTCAGGGACATTTTCTCCATATCTGTCCAGTTCACTCCGGCAGAGCTCATAATGCCGATGTCTTCCCAATTCACACCCGAGTCGGTCATGGTTCCGATGTCGGTCCAGTTTATCCCGCTCACGGTCATGTCAGAGAAACTAGACCAGTTAATTCCGCTGATGGTCATATCTCCCAGAGAGGACCAATTAATAGCTGATGAGGTCAGTGTGTTCATATCACCCCAATTTATAGCCGAGGTGCTGATAGAGGACCAGTCGGCCCAATTAACTGCGGCGTTGGTCATCACTTCCAGATCTGACCAATTAAGATTACTGTGGGACAAGGTCTCCATGTCTGTCCAGTTGACCCCGGCATCGGTCAGAACGCTCAGATCGGTCCAGTTAACATCAGCGCGGCTCATGAACGCCAAGTCGTCCCAGTTAACCCCATTTTCATGCAGAACCTGCATATCGTCCCAATTAATTCCCGTCAATGTCATAGCGCCGAGATCGGTCCAATTTACACCGGCCATCGTCATTGACTGTAGATCGGTCCAGTTGATCGCGGATTTTGAAATGGCTTCTATGTCCGCCCAATTAACACCCGTGACTGTTAATGCTGCGAGGTCGGTCCAGTTGACGGAAGCCTTGGTCATGGATTCCAGGTCGGTCCAGTTGATAGCTGCCTTGGTGATGGACTCGAGGTCAGCCCAATTTACAGAGGTTTTGGTTAGGGATTCGAGGTCGGTCCAGTTCACATTCGATGAGGTAAGGTAAGCAATGTCCGACCAATTAACTCCGGCATCAGACATGATATTGATATCTGACCAGTTAATGCCGGTATTGCTTAAAGAATCTATATCCAACCAATTAATACCAGCGTTGCTCAAAGTTCCCAGATCCGACCAATTGACCTCTGCAGTGGTAAGGTACTCCATATCTGTCCAATTGACCCCCGCCATGCTCATCGACTGCAAGTCGGTCCAGTTAACTCCGTTCGCACTCATAGCGGAAATATCGTTCCAATTGACCCCGGACAGGGTCATGGCAGACAAATCCATCCAGTTTATTTCCGTCTTGGAAATGGTCTCCAAATCCGTCCAATTTACACCTGCCATCGTCATTGACTGCAGATCGGTCCAGTTAACTCCAGTTGAACTCAAGGCGGATATATCTTCCCAATTAACTCCCGTCTTGCTTATAACTTCAATATCCCCCCAGTTAATAGAGGAAGTTGTAAGCGACTGTATATCTTCCCAATTTATACCTGCCGTACTAAGTGTTTCAATGTCGATCCAATTCACACCTTGTTCTGACAGAATTTCCAAATCTGTCCAATTGACTCCCGCTAACGACATCGCACTCATATCAACCCAGTTAATGGCTGCTGATGAAAGTGTCTGCATATCCATCCAATTTACCGCCGACTTGCTTAAAACTTCCATGTCCGTCCAATTCACCCCAGCGACGGTCATGGCGTTTAGATCTGACCAGTTGATACCCGTCTTGGAAATTGATTCCAGATCCATCCAATTTACCCCAGTGACGGTCATGGTCTCCAGATCGGTCCAGTTGATCGCCGCTTTGGATATTGCTTCCATATCCGTCCAATTTACACCAGCAACGGTCATCGCCTCCCAGTCGGCCCAATTTACACCCGTCTTACTCAATACTTCCAAATCCAGCCAATTCACAGCTTCCGAAGACATGGCGGCTATATCTGCCCAGTTGATCTCTGATGCGCTCAGGGTGGCCATATCGGCCCAATTGATTCCCGAAACAGATAATTGTTCTATATCTGTCCAGTTTATGGATGAAGTTGATATGCGTTCGATATCCTCCCAATTTATGTCACTGCTTGATAGCCGTTCGATATCAATCCAATTAACCCCAGTCTTACTCAATGCTTCAATATCCGTCCAATTCACACCTGCAACCGTCATAGATTCCAGATCGGCCCAGTTCAAGCCGCTCTTCGATAGAACTTCCATGTCCATCCAATTGATAGCCGAAGAAGTCAGCACCGATAGATCAGACCAGTTGATCTCGCTTCTGCTCATGATATCCAGATCCGACCAATTAACTCCGGCGGCGCTTAAAATGCCGATATCTTCCCAATTCAATCCAGTCGAACTCATGACCGCCAGGTCTTCCCAATTGATTTCAGCACTACTCATAGTCACCATATCTGCCCAATTAATAGCGGAGATGGTCATCGATTGCAGATCAGACCAGTTCATACCTATATTCGATAAAGCACTCACATCCGTCCAATTAATACCTTCTTTCGTCATTGCCTCCAAATCCGTCCAGTTAATAGCCGCATTAGACAGACTACCAAAATCTATCCAATTGATACCAGCCAAGGAGAGTGCCTGGATATCAGTCCAATTTACCGCCGAATTTGTGGCTTCCTGCAGATCATCCCAATTAATTCCAGACACGGTCATAGTTTCAAAATCTGTCCAATTTATGCCCGCTTTGGTCCAGGTTTCTATATCAGTCCAGTTAATACCCGCTTGGGAGATCGTTTCAATGTCGCTCCAATTAACCCCGGCTAACGTCATAGAATTGATGTCATCCCAGTTTACACCTGACAAGGTCATCGTTCCCAGGTCTAACCAATTGATACCTGTGTGGGATAACGCCTCAATATCTGCCCAATTAACTCCAGCCAAAGTCATGGCGTTCAAGTCGGACCAATTTATGCCGGTCGTGGAAAGCGCTTCGATATCCGTCCAATTCACTCCACTCGATGACAACGTAGCTATGTCCGTCCAGTTAACACTCACCGTACTCATTATGTCTAAATCGTTCCAGTTGATCCCGGAGTTGCTCATAATTTGCAGATCGGTCCAATTCACACCTGTCCGGGTCATTGACTCTAGATCGGACCAATTGATCCCGGCATTGGAAAACATCTCCATGTCATTCCAATTTATTCCGGAACTCGATAGAGACGCCACATCCATCCAATTAATTCCAGTATCAGATATGACTTCAATATCCAGCCAATTAATACCTGTTGTAGACAAAGCACTTAGATCGTACCAGTTAATTCCTCTATTACTCATGGATTCAATATCCAACCAATTAATGCCGGTTCTGCTCAGCACATCGATATCAGCCCAATTTATGCCGGTATCACTTAATTTGTTTATATCGCTCCAATTAACTCCTTCGACCGTCATGACCTCGAGGTCCGTCCAATTGATACCAGTCTTGGAGATTGTTTCAATATCGGTCCAGTTTATCCCTGCCAAAGTCAAAGCATTCAAATCAGCCCAATTTATTCCTGTTTTGGAAATATTTTCCAGATCTGTCCAGTTAATACCCGTCTTGCTTATAACCTCTATATCCGTCCAATTCACTCCCGTCTTCGTCAACGCCTCCACGTCTTCCCAGTTCAC
>CAYTIW010000006.1:85622-93694 GCA_964438075.1 uncultured Planctomycetales bacterium | reverse complement strand
GGGTGGCTGGCGGGATTTGAACCCGTGACAACTGGAACCACAATCCAGGGCTCTACCAACTGAGCTACAGCCACCATGTTTCAACAATGATCATCTTCCAGAAAAACATGGTGGCAGTCCCGAACCCCCGCTCGCGCTGGGGTGAGGGACAGCCACATCTGGGAAGATAAAAGAACTGTTTCCGAGCCGCGATCCGTCCTGCGGCGAAGACCGGCCGCTGCCTGCGCCGCCCCGGCCTACCTGCCGTCCGGCGCCTCTTTCTGCAAAAGCTCCTCACCGACCGTGCGCATTTCGTCCACAATAGTACCCAATGTCTGCCCGGATTTCAACTCCGAAGAGAACTTCCCGCGAAAAGGGATATCGTCCGGCAGGGCGAATTTGTCCATCGCGGTCGTGAACGAAAAGTCCGCTTCTATCGCCCCGGACAAGGCCCCGAGCACGCCCAGGACCGACTTCTCGACCGCACCGCCCTGGCGCTTCCGGTCCTTGCCGGAACGGCCGCCAGACAGGCTGATGTGCCCCGCCACCTTTAGCACATTGGCCGCGGACAAAAGCTGGGCATTCAGCCCCAGCCGCCCTTCATCGTCCCCGGCCTGGACCCGGGCGTCCATGTCCTTCGCCGCCCAGTTCAGCCAGCCCTGCGCCTTCAATGAATCCCCGACGAACGGCAGGTCCATCCCGGCCAGCGAGGCGGTGACCAAGAACGATGTCTTCGCCGGAGTCCCCGTCAAAGGCACATCCCGCAGGGCGCCCCGGATATCCTTGACCGCCCATTCGCGGCCTGAAGCCTGGTCCTTGAGCCGGACCTCTCCGCCGGAGACCGACAAGACCTGGACGACCACCGGGACCGGTGCGGACGCTGTCCCGGCCGGACCGGACCCCGCGGGCCGCGCTGCCCCTCCGGCGGGGCGCGGCAGCGCCAGCTTGGCGTCCGGCCCCCGCTCGAGAAAAAGGACCGGGCCGGTCAACTCGGCCGAAATGATCCTGAGCCGTCCGCGCAGGATGGCCAGAGGGTCGATCGAGAGCCTGGCCCGCTGTATCCCCAGGAGCCCCTCCGCCGACAGCCCGTCCAGGACCACGACGGCCGGCACCCTGACCCTGATCGCCTGCACCGTGACTTTCCGGTTGGTCAAAGAGCTCGCCTGCTCGTTAAAGAGCCGGCGCCCGTTGAGGGCCAGAAAAATATACATGCCGGCCAGCAGTACCGCTACGGCCAAGAGGGACCACAAAAAGACTTTCTTCCATATCGCCATTCCCAAACGCCTTTTTAGCCATCCCGCCGCCGCAGCCGCCACCGGCAACATGCCGCACGGCCGGGATCGCCGGACAGCGCGAAACCGGCCGCGAAGAAGAACGTCCCCGGCCCGGATCGAACGGGCGACCTACAGCTTAGAAGGCTGTTGCTCTATCCAACTGAGCTACGGGGACAATTACCTTAATGTCCTGTCAGAAAAATTGTCCCCCAGTCCTGCGAGCCGACCTGTCCTGGCGAGCAGGGCGGGGACCTTTAATGCGCTTGGCCTCAAAAAAGACAAATATCTCGGAAAAACAATACCCGCACGCAGCAGTACCAAAAGTGGTCAAAAATATATCACAAAAGCCGCGGTTGTGTGGGAAATTTTATCCCGCGCTCAGCTTTTCCTGGCCGGCCGCCGTTCGAACAGGTCCTCCACCGCTTCGTCCCACCCGAACCGCTCCTTGATGCGCCGCCGCGCCGTGTCGCGGACCGAGACCATCCAGCGCGGGTCGCGGTCCATGAGCCCCTTGACCTTGACCACCGCATCCACCCAGGCGTCGCGCCGGCCGGCCGGGAGCACGTACCCGGTCTCATCCGGGCTGATGATCTCCTGCGGCCCCCCGACATCCGTGACCAGCGCGGGAAGCCCGCAGGCCTGCGCCTCCAGCACGGCCATGCCGAAGGTGTCCATGGTGCTGGGGAACACGAACAGGTCGGAAAGGGAATACACCACCGGCAGGTCCTCCCGCGCCACGGGGCCGGTCAGTTTCACCCGGCGGTCGTCATCGAAGGCCCGGCGCAGGCCCTCCAGCTCCGGCCCGTCGCCGCAGATGATCAGGTTCACCGTGACGCCGCGCCTCCGGAGCTCGCGGTAGACATCGGCGATGAACCAGACGCTCTTGTCCTTGCTCACCCGGCCGACGTAAAGGAGCGTCAGCGCGTCGTCCAGCGCGTAGCGCCGGCGCAGGGACGCCTTCGGCTCGGAGAGCGGCGCGAACACCTTCGTGTCGATGCCCCGGCGGAAAATGGCCAGCCGGGCAGGGTCGTAACCGCGCACCGTCAGCGCCCGCAGGCTCTCCCGGGAGGGGACCCGGACCTCGTCCGCGCGGGAATAGAACCAGCGCACATAGCTCTGGACAAAGCTGGAGAAGGCTCCGCCGCTAACGCCCAGCTCGGCCATGCGGGTGAAGTCCGAATGGTAGACGCCCCGGCACGGCACGCCCAGGAGCTTGGACGCCAAAACGCCGACCAGCCCCGCGGGCCCCGGCGTGGAGACCACGATCTCGGTCGGGGCCTCGGCGTAGATCAGCTCCAGGGACTTGAGCAGGGACGGAAACCGCAGCGTGTACGTGGGATAGAAGTCCGGGGTATACTCATAGACCAGGGGCAGTTCCAGCTGGTACGGCGCCGCCTCCTGCCCCACCTCCCGGACCGAGGCTATGCGTATGCTCCGGCCGCGGCGGTCCGCCTCGGCGGCGAAATTCCTCAGCGTCACCGAGACGCCGTTGATGTCGTTGAGGGTGTCGGTGAACCAGAGGACCTTGCTCTCGCCGGCCGGCAAGGGCCCCAGGAAGCTCTGGCGGAACTCCTCCATCACCGCGCTGGACTGGTGCAGGTGCCGGAAAGTGCCCAAAAACGGCAGCGACAAAAACAGCGACCGGAAAAGGGCGGTCAGCGCGCTCATGATCTTCAGGACGTCGCGCTGGCCGAAGGCCTCCCGGAAGGCTTCCGCGTTGAGGACGAAGAACGCGTCCTCGATGTCGGCCATGGCCCCGTAGATGGCGTCCACGCGCTGGGGCCAGGGCAGCGGCGGGGTCCTGGTCAGCTGGGCCACCAGCTTGGTGAGCCGCCGGCCGATGGCGCGGTCCTTGTCCTTGCGGCTGCGCCGCAGCTGTTCGAGCTTCAGGCGCACCTTCCAGCCCGGCTGCTTCCCGTCGAAGATCACGCCGCACAGGGCGGCCCACATGCCGGGGCGGCGCCCGCTGGCCCGGGACGCCTCATGGGCGATCTTCATGAAGGTGAACACCTGGGTCTTGTAATGGTTGCTGCGGCCGCCGGCGTCGGTGGCCTTGCCGCGCAGTGCGGCCAGGAAGTCCTCCCGGGTCCGGCCCTCGCAGCCGGTCCAGCTCTCGCCGATGAAAAGGCCCGCGTGCTCGTCGGAACCGCCGGTGAAGGCCTTGGCCCAGGGCGTGTCGGACATCGGCTCCAGCAGGTGCTTGCGCCGGAGCTCCCCGATCTTCCTCGGGGTCAGGCCTTTCAGCACCCGGCGCAGGAGGTCGTTGTAGGCCGCCGCCCGGGTGCCGTTCACGCACTCGAAGACGTCGAAGAGCAGGATCAGTTTCTCGATATGCGCCAGGGTCAGCCGGCCGTTGACGCTGTAGGTGGCGTGGGCCACGGAATACGGCAGGCCCTCGCGCTTGAGGTAATCGCGCACAGAATAGATGTCCGGCCGCAGGCGGTCCAGGGCCTCGAACTGCGCCGGCGTGAAGTCATAGACCAGGACGTGCACCGCGCACCCGTCCTCGGGAAAACAGGTCGTCAGCTCGACGCCGGTGAAGGCCTCGCGGGGGTACTTCTCCGCCAGTCTCACCGACCCCTCGATCGTGTTGTGGTCGGTGACCGTGACCAGCGACATGCCCCGCGCCTTGGCCTGGCGGTAGACCTCCTCGATCCCCGTGTAGGACTCCTGGGTGCCGAACCGCTTCAGCAGGAGGTCCGCCGGGTTGGCGGAAAATTCAGTATGGACGTGCAGGTCGGCTTTTAGCATAGTTCAATTATATAGATAAAGGTCAATAGGGCAACAGGGCCAAAGAGGGCTTTTGACTTTTTGACCTATTGACCTTATGACTTCTGACCGCCCCCCCTAATTCCTCCTCGCCTTGAACATGTCCTTCGGCAGCTCGAAGCGGTCGATCACCGCCTGGTTCACGCCGCCGCGCCGCGCCAGGATGATGGTCCAGGCGTCGACGAACACCGGGGCCCAGCGCGGGTCGGCCAGCCGGCGGAGCAGGAACGGCTGGCCCCAGGTGGTCATGTCGTGCCGGTAGAAATAGATCAGCTCGAACTTGTATTTCCGGCACATCTCATCCCAGACCTTGTCGTCCTCCTGCATCGGGCCGTAGGTCTTCCGGAAGAAATCCTCCGGGTAGGCCTCGGGGCGGTTGTCCACGAAAGGCCGCTCGGCGGGAAAAAGGTGGAAGATGAAATAACCACCGATGTCGTAGTTGTTGAAGACCGGGCCCAGCAGCCGGTTCTTGCGGAAGAACTCGGCCGAACCGTTCACCCCCGGGGCCAGCCCGCCCCAGATCCCGGGCCGGGCCAGGATATAATACAGCACGCCCCGGTACTTCGGGTTGTCGATGAGGGAGGAATACTTCCTCACCGGGGACAGGAAGAAATAGGGCACTACCGCCGACAGCCCGATGAGCAGCGCCGCCGCCGCGGCCGTCAGGCGGTGGAAGGCCGGCGCCCGTCCCCCGGCCCAGGCCGCGATGGCCCGCTCCCAGTTCTCCGCCGCCAAAGGGATGAAGAACAGGCCGAACATGGCGATCGCGCGCACCGCCTGGCAGGCCATGAGGCCGAAGAACGCCCAAAGCGCGAACGGCAGGAAGCTGCCGCGCCAGTCCCGCTCCTTTATCAGGCGCAGCACAAAAAGGAACCCGGCCAAACCCCACAGGAGCAGGAAATACCCGTAGATCGTGCGGCCCGGGAACCGCTTGATCATGAAAAAGACGGTCTGGTTCTCGGCGAGGCGGTAACCGTAGACCTTGAAGATGTTGAACGGCTGCAGGACCCCTTCCAGGCCGTAAGGGTTCACGCAGGACAAGGCCAGCGAGGCCAGCAGCACCGCCGCAAGCAGCCGGAAACCGCGCCCGGGCCCCTCCCTCACCAGCGCGTCCAGCATGAAGATGCCCGTCAGGCACAGGCCGATGACGAACAGGATGTGCACGTTGACCCACACCAGGTGCACCGCCGGTATCACCCACAGCCAGCGCCCGTTCAGCCGACCCTGGCGGAAAGAATAAAGAAGGAAGAATTCGGCCGCCAGGAAGAGCGTGGTGAGCCCTTCCGGCCGGATCTCGGTGCGGTAGGCCAGAAGCGGCAGGGCCAGGGCCGCCGCGGCCAGCGCCGAACGCAGCGAGCCCGTCCGGGCCGCGGTCCAGGTGAATATCGCCCAGGTCACAAAAAGCACGGCGCCGTAAAAGGCCGAAAGGCCGAGGAACCCCCAGGCCTTCCAGATCCAGTAAAAAAGCACCCCGGCGGCCCAGTGGTGGCACAGGGTCGGGAAGTCCGGGTCGGTATAGGAATAATGATTGGTGTCCGGTATATGCCCGCCGGAGGCGACCAGCTCCCCGTTGCGGAGGTGTCTTCCCAGGTCGGCGGTGGTCAGGTTGATGGGCCCGACGAAATGCAGCCAGGCCACGGAGCACAGCAGGAATATCAGGAGGCCGTAACCGGCCCGTTCCAGCGAAAGGCTCATGTCCGCTCCCCCGCCCGCGCGGCGCGCTCGATCATCCGCGTGGTCTCGCTGACGCGCGTCTTCTTCAGCAGCTCCGCGGCAAAGGACGCGGCCTCCCCGGCATCGAGGGCCGCCAGGCACTGCTGGACCTTCGGCAGGTAGCGGGCGTCCAGGCTGAACTTGCGGATGCCGATGCCGACAAGGAAAGGGATGTACCGCGGGTCGTGGGCCATGTCGCCGCAGACCGAGACGTCGCGGCCGCGGCTAAGCGCCGCCTCCGCCGCGCGGTTCAGCCCGCGCAGGACCGCCGGGTGGTGCGGCTGGTAGAGGTCCGCGACCTTTTCGTTGGTGCGGTCCACGGCCAGGATGTACTGGGTGAGGTCGTTCGTGCCGATGGAGAAGAAGTCCGCCTCCTCCGCCAGCTCGCCGGCCATCTCCAGGATCGACGGCACCTCGATCATCACGCCGACGAGCGGCCGGGCCTGGTGGGGTTTGCCTTCAGCCCTGAGAGCCGCCAGGCACTCCCGGACCACCCCGCGCGCGGCCGTGAACTCCTCCACCGAGGTGATCATGGGGAACATCAGGCGCACGTCCGCATCGCAACCCGCCCGCAGGATCGCCCGCAGCTGCGCGGCGAAGATGTCCCGGTGCCGGAGCGAGAAGCGGATCGAACGCAGGCCCAGGAACGGGTTGGCCTCCTTGCTGTAATCGTAGTAGGAGAGCATCTTGTCCCCGCCGATGTCCAGCGTGCGGAAGGTGATCTCGCGGCCCTTCATCTCCTCGACCAGCCGCCGGTAGATGACGTACTGCTCCTCTTCCGACGGGAAGTCGCTGCGGACCAGGAACGGGAACTCGGTCCGGTACAGCCCCACGCCCTCCGCCTTGTAGGCCCTGGCCACCGCCGCGTCGCCCAGCAGGTTGATGTTGGCCAGAAGCACGACCCGCTCGCCGTCTTTGGTGCGGGTCTGGTCGGAAAGTCCGGCCCGGACCCGCCCGGCGGCCGCGCGCAGCTCCTCCTTTTCCCGGAAGGCGCGCACCACGTCCGCGGCCGGGTCGATGAAAATGTTGCCTATGAGCCCGTCGAGCAGGACAGGCGTGCCGTCCTTCACCGCCAGCAGGCGCGGGTCGTCGGCGATGACCAGGGGGATGTCCATCGAGCGCGACAGGACCGCCACGTGCGAGGTCACCCCGCCCGACAAAAGCACGATGCCGGCCACTTTCTTCAGGCCGAGCTTGAGGATGTCGGACGGCAGGAGCTCCCGCGCGATGACCACCCTGGAGGCGTAAAGTTCGCTGCGGTCGGGCCGGCCCGCCAGGTTCTCCAGCAGGCGGCGCCCGACGTCGATGACGTCGTAGCGTTTTTCCCGGACGTAGGCGTTGGGCATGCGGTCGAAACGGTCCACGTACTCCCGGACCACCCGGATGACCGCGTCCTCCGGCGATACGCCCTGGGCGATCTGGGCCTCCATGGCGCCCAGCATGGCCTGGTCCTTGAGCATCATGATCTGGGCCGAGAAGATGAGCGAGGCCACGTCGAACAGTTTCTCCTCCACGGCCTCCTGCAGCCCGTGCAGCTCCTTCTCCGTCGCGGCCACGGCCCGGCGGAAGTCCTCCGGCGTCGTTCTCCGTCCGCCCTTCCCGGCCCGGAAATCGTCCAGGGAAGGCGGGGCCGCCAGGAGCGATCCCCCCAGCGCGAAGCCCTCGGCCCCGACCCGGCCCCGCACGAACTTGAGCCTAGTCGCCTTGGACCCGGCGGGGGCCTCGGGACGCTGCCGGTCCAGCGAGATCAACAGCTTGGCCATCTCGATCGTGGTCGCCAGCTGGGACGTGATGGCCCGGAAGGCGTTGACATCGTCGGCGGAGAAATAATTCTTCTGCTCGCTCTGCAGGGTCATGACCCCGATGCGGTTCTGCCCGCGGAGGATGGGCACGGCCAAAAAGGAGCGGAACTTCTCCTCGCCGATGCCGGCGACCGGCAGGAAGCCGGGGTGCCGGGCGGCGTCGCCCACGTTGACCGGCCGCAATTCCTTGAAGGCGGTCCCGGCCAGCCCTTCGCCCGGCTTGAGGCGCACCCGGCCGACAGACTCCGGCCGCAGGCCCCGGGTGGCCTGGAGCGTCAAGACCTGGGCGTCCTCGTCATAGAGGTAGACCGAACAGACGCCCGCCTCCATGTAGGAGGCGGTCAGGTCCACGATGTTCTTGAGCAGGGCGTTGAGGTCCGACGCGCCGGTGTAGAGCGCCGTCAGTTCGCCGATGTCGCAGATGAGTTTGGAATGGTCGCGTTTCATGAAAAACCAAAGACTTTTGGTTTTTTACCCCGCGGCCCATGCTGGCGGCCGCCAGCCGCCCGCAGCCTCGGGGTATTTTAGAAGACTT
>CAYTIW010000006.1:82066-85522 GCA_964438075.1 uncultured Planctomycetales bacterium | reverse complement strand
GGCCCATGCTGGCGGCCGCCAGCCGCCCGCAGCCTCGGGGTATTTTAGAAGACTTGCTATGCCCCCGGGGCCCTGCGGGCATCGGGACGTTTTCCAATGGGCCCTTTGAAAAATGTCGGGAAGCCGGGATTTGAACCCGGGACCCCTTGCTCCCAAAGCAAGTGCGCTAGCCAGCTGCGCTACTTCCCGTCTAAATTTTGCGAAGCGAAATTTACCTGAAGTGGCCGAAGGCCACGAAAGGCCGGCGCCGGGGATCCCCCAGGGATCTCCGGGCTCTGCCGGGACGCCCCGCCGCAGGCGGGGCCTTATTTGTTTCCAGTATCCAGATAAGACCGAAAGCCGGTCCTGAAACGGAAGTTATTTATACCAGAGTTGGGGGCAACTGTCGAGCAAGACTTGCCCACCAAGACGACCTCCACCCTCTCCGGTAGGGTGGAGGTCACCCCTGCGCCTTGCGCAGGTGGCGGATACGCTGCTCGAACAGGTAATACACGCCCGGGCCGAAGGCGAACAGCATCACGGCGAGGCCGCAGGCGATGCCGGCCCCGGTCATCAACCCGGCGCAGCATTCGTTGCGCTGGCGCACCAGGACATGCGACGGCACGGCGACGAGCAGTTCCAGGATGCTTCCCCGGAAGAGCCAACGGCAATTACGCTCGACCAGTCCCTGCGGCTCCCTGCCCCGGCTCAGGCTGAAAAAGACCACCGCCCACAGCGCCCACATCAAAAGGAATATCCCCAGCGCGGTCAGGTTGTAGTCCAGGATGGTCTTCTTGAAGACCTCTTCCACCGCCAGCATGGCCCCGAAACACAGGACCGCGGCGGCCAGGGCCGTGGCCAGCGCCAGCGGGACGATGCTCCTTTTGGTGACCGGCCGGCGGGCCGACAGCTCGACCGGGACGGTCAAAAGCGCGGCCTGGGCCACCAGCGCGGCGGCAAAACAGTACCACACCTCCGGGGCCCGGTAGGACGAATACATCGCCATCACCCCGTCCAGGACCCCCTTCCAGCCGTCCTTGGGCGAGAAGAAGAGCACCCCCATCAGCGGCCCCGCCAGGACGGCCAGGACCAGGACATACAAAAGCACCACCACCGCGCCCCATTGTTTCATAGCATCCGCCTTTCCTTAAATTTCAGCACCAGTCCCGCCGAGGGTCACCGGATCTCCCCGGCCCTCTCGAACGGGAAATAGATCTTGAAGGCCTTGCCGATCACATATTTCGCCGGCACGAAACCCCAGTGCCGGCTGTCGTTGCTGGCCCTGGAGTTGTCGCCCAGCACGTAATAACTGTCCGGAGGCACCACCACCGGCTGGCCCGCGCCGCCGAAAGCGCCCTGGTTCAGGTAATAGACCCGTTCCATCGGCCCTTTCTGGAAGACCAGGCCGTTGACGTAGACCTTCCCGTCCCTGATCTCCACCGTGTCCCCGCCTTTGGCGACCAGGCGTTTCACGTACATGATCTTCAGGTTGCGCGGGTTCTTGAAGACGAGCACGTCGCCCCTCTGCGGCTGGGAGTACTTGTAGATCCTCCGGTCGGCGAAGAACTTGTCGCCGGGCTTGAGGGTGTCGGCCATCGAGGTGGTCGGCATGCGGTAAAGCTGGCCGATGTTCTCCCGCACCGAATAGGCCACGGCCGCGACCATGATCAGGGCCCCCGCCGTGATGGGCAGGGTCACGCGCTCGACCCGGGCGTGGCCGTCCTTCGGGTCCAGGCCCATGAGCCGGTTGTAACGGACCGCGCAGCGGTAGGCGTCGGCCAGGACCAAGAGCCACAGGAAGGCCAGGCTCAGGAACAGCCACCACGGGACCGTCTCGTAATGGGAAAAAATGAAGAACTCGAACTCCTTGAAGGTGATGCCGATGACCGCGAACCACAACAAAAGCCCGCGGATCCAGAGGCCCGAATACATCTGCCCCAGGCCGGGCACCAGCATCGTCAGGAAAACGGACAGCCAGGGCGATTTTGTTTTTGGGTTAGACATCTGTCGTTCCATTGCCAGGCCCGGTGTCCACGCGCCAAAATATCCGGCGCACGGGCGGGGTCCTTGAATAACGGGGAAAAAGCTGTGGGCTGACGAATGGACGCTGGTCCGCCGGCAGGTCCTCAGCGCTTGACCGCCAGCCAGGTATAACGGTGCAATATCCGCTGCAGGATCTCCCGGGCCGCGCTGGCCTCGATCCCCATGCCGAAGCGGTAGGTCCGGTTCTGGTATTCAAAGGCCAGCATGCCGCCGAAAAGCCCCCAGCACTGCATGGTGTAGTCCAGGCTCCCCCAGGCGTCCTTGGTCTTGGACACCCGCAGGGCCTTGATCTGCGACGATTCATACTGCCGCCACCGGCCGTAGCCCAGGACGTCGTTCTTGATCGAAAGGTATTTCCGGCCGACGGAGATCACCTCCCGGCCCAGGATGTTCCACAGCAGGGCGAACATGGTCAGGAACCCGACCACCGTCCAGATGATCATCCACAGGATCAGGATGGTCATGATCACCGCCCCCTCGTCCTTGAAGCCGATCAGGGCCAGCGGGGAGGCCACTTCGGCCACGGCCCAGATGATGAGCCAGACCGAAAGGAAGAAGATCATGAAGCCGTCCTTTTTCGCCGGGATGACGATCTGCAGGATATCTCCATGGTACGAAACCACCGCCTGCCTGTTCTGAGAGGTAATTATTTC
Organism: uncultured Planctomycetales bacterium; assembly: GCA_964438075.1. Taxonomy (GTDB): domain Bacteria; phylum Omnitrophota; class Gorgyraeia; order Zapsychrales; family Fredricksoniimonadaceae; genus JAAXVU01. The sequence goes on along the minus strand of CAYTIW010000006.1, from coordinate 82,847 downwards.
CATGCTCACGCCCTGGGTTTAAACCGGCTTCCGGCGCAACGGGACCCGGCCCGCGCTCCGTGCTATTGCCAAATCATACTAGGCTTACGGCGCCCCTTCAATAAAATCTTGAGAATCGATGTAAGGGAACGTGCGCCTCAGGCAAAGACGATCCCCCGGCAAGACCGGCCCGGGCGCCTCTGCCTGTCACTGCCCTTTCATCTGACGGGCCAGCTCCAAACCTTCGCGAGCCTGCTGGATCACCAGATCGGCCTGCCGGCTCAGTGCGGGGTCGGACGGCGAGGCTTTCTTCATTATCCGGATCGCGCGTCCGTAGGCCTCGCTGGCTACGTCCCATTGCTGGTGCCTGGCGGCCGTACTGCCGCGGTTGAACTCGGCCACACCTTGGTTGAACATCTCGACGGATGATCTCTCTGTCTTGACGGATCGCTCCCCGGTCGCATTACTGCGCATTATGCTGGCGTTGCTCCGGCTGACATCGGCATTGCTCTTGGCGGACGATTCCAAATACTTACAATTCCTGGCATGAGAAACTTTCTTAAAATCCCTCTCGGCCTCCTCGAAGAGCTGCGCGGCTTTCTGGTAATCCCTCCGGCTAGCCGCCTGGCTTGCCTCGGAAAAAGTACGGTTAGCCTTGTTATAGGCGGCCTCACATAGATTCGCATAGGCCGCGCCGGGACTGGCCAGCAGTCCGGCCAGGCCTGTCATCAATATCTTCTTTGCCATACTCATAACGCATCCTCTCCCGTTCACCTGATCACTATTGCCCCTTATTGTCCCG
>CAYTIW010000006.1:46431-81966 GCA_964438075.1 uncultured Planctomycetales bacterium | reverse complement strand
CGCCTCCCGGCCGTCGTCGGCATCGTTCGACGCCAGGCTGTCCCATAATCCGGCCGCTTCTTCAAAGGACCTGACGGCTTCATCCCATTGCCCGTTCCGGGCCGCCTCTTCGCCCCGGCGGTATTCCTCCTCGGCCCAGGCCCGCACGTGGCCGGCGGCCGATTCCTCCGGCGCCGGGCTTCTCCGCCCTGCGCGCGCGGCGGGACCTTCCGCGGCGGCCGCCTTCTGCCGCATGAGCTCCGCGCTGCTCCGGCACATGCCGGCGTTATGCCCCGCGTTGGCGGCCAGCGCCGGGCAACTGCACTTTTTCATGGCCGCTACCCGGAGGTAGTACCGCCCGGCCTCTTCATAAAGACGGGCCGCCCGGCCGTAGCGCTTCTTGTCCGCGGCCTGGCGGGCCGCCCGGAACGAACGGTCGCCGTCGCGGTAAACATCCTCGCACCGGTCGGCGCGGGCCGGGCCGGGCAAGGACGCCAGGACGGCCAGCGCCGCTGTCAGCATTGAAAAGGCTTTCCTTTTCATCCGGGCTCCTTTGGCCGGGACCTTTTCCCCCGGGCGGACGACGGTCATTGATATTTGTATTCCCGGGCCATCTTCGCCATCTTGCGGGCCTTGAGCGCGTACTGGGCGGCCAGCCGGCCGTTCTCGGTCTTGTCGGAGGCAATGCTCTCCCAGACCGCCGCCGCGCTCTCCAAAGCGTCGCTGGCCTCGTCCCACTGTTTATTGTTGAAGGCCTCCACGCCGAGGTTGTAATCGCCCGTCGCCTGGTTGAAGGCCTCCGCCTCCGCCGCCTCCTTGCTCTGGGCCTTCATCTTCTCCAGGCCCTGCCTGATCCTGCCGGCATTGCTCCGGCACAGGCCCATGTTCCGGGCGGCGGTGATACTGATCTGCGGCTGAGCGCAGTCCCGCATGACCGACACCTGCTGGAAAATTTTCTCGGCCTCGCCGTAAATCCTGGCCGCTCCGTCGTAATCCCCGCTTTTACCGGCCGCCTGCGCGGCATCGAACCTGGCGGCCGCCTGGTCGAACAGGTCGCCGCACCTGTCGGCGCGGGCGTGGCCGGGCCCGGCCAGCAGCAGGACCGCCGTCAGCACCGGGACATATCTCTTCATCGCCATCTTGGTTCCCCCTTTTTCCTCCACCCTACCGGAGAGGGGGGAGGTCAAATTATCAGGACGGCCGGGCCTCTTTCACCGGCACCACCGGACCGCCGACCCCCAGCACCAGGGTATTGCCCGTCGACTGCAGCGCCCTCAGCTGCATCAGCGCCGGGCTGTCCTCCAGCACCTTCGCCACGTTGGCCAGGTTGCGCAGGGCCGCGGTCTCGCCGCGGGCGCGCTCCAGCGCCGCCAGGCCTTCCTTCTGCGCCTCCACCACCTTGGCGAAGATCTTCTTCAGCTCGCCGGGGAACATGATGTCCTTGACCCCCAGCAGCTGGACCTTGAGCCCCAGGGCCTCCGCCTTGCCGGCGGTGAGCTCCATGAGCTTCTGGTTCAGGGCCGAGCGCTGTTCCAGTATCTCATCGATCTTCATGGAACCGGCGATATCGCGGACCGCCAGCTGCACGATCGAGTAGAAAGCCTCGGCATAGTTCTCGACCTTGTTCACCGCCCGGTCGGGGTCCGCCACCTCGTAATGGGCGATGACGCTGACCTTGATGGTCACGCTGTCCGCGCTCAGGACCTCCTGGCCCGGGATCGATATGAACTTCGGCCGCACGTCGACCTTTCGCACCACCGTGCCGGGGAACAGCAGCCAGTACCTCCCCGAACCCAGCACACCGGCGAACCGGCCCTGGCGGTATTTCAGCCCCTTTTCGTAATCATAGATGATGACGCAGTGGCGGGAGAGGAAAGCCGCCAGCAGGGCCCAGAGCACGATGACTCCGACAACCACAGCGAAGACTTGCATGATACCGCTCCTTTCGGGACTGATCCATTGCCTGCCCGGCGGGGGTAAATAATGTCCTGTCCGGAGGCGCCCCCGGGGCCGCGGTGGAGGTTTTGCACCTGCATGACCGCGATCCCGAACTCGGGCCCTCCGGTCAGGACTGATGGGAGTTGAACCCAGCCTTCACAGGCTACCATTGGGAGGGCTGATCGCCAGGCGCCCGGCCGATGCCTTCGCGCCGCGCTGCCGGCTCCCAAATCTTATCTCATAGACCGGCCCGCCACCTGCTGCTCAGGGATGGAGGGCGTCCCCCGTCGACAAGTCCCGGCCATGCACGGCAAGGCGGCCGATCCTGCTGTCAGGGGCTGATATATAGAAGGGATTATATCTGAGGAGCGCGAAAAGTGGTAGCGGCAAAAATGAAAGCTGGCCATCCCCGGGCCGCGGGCAAAAAAAGCGGGACCCGTTCGTCCCGGGGCTGTATCCCGGAACGGCTCCGCCCAGGCCCGACCGCTGCGGGAAGGTGTCCCTCCTGCGCCACGGGACCGGCCGGCAAGCCTTCAATACGGCTCGGGTATGAAATGCTGGCTCTCTATAGGCGGGCGCTTGTAACCGGACGCGTGCTGGCGCGGCGGCAGCTTGACCGGCGGCGGGGTCAGGTCCTTGTAATGGACCAGGGACAAGAGATGGCGGATGCAGTTCAGGCGCGCCCTTTTCTTGTCGTCGGCGTCCACGACCCACCAGGGCGACTCCTGGATGTCCGTGTACTTCATCATGGTGTCCTTGGCCCGCGAGTAGTCGACCCAGCGGGCCCGGGACTCGACATCCATCGGCGAGAGTTTCCAGCGGCGGACCGGGTCCTCGTTGCGGCTCTGGAAGCGGCGCTCCTGCTCCTCGTCGCTGACCGAGAACCAGTACTTGACGAGGATGATGCCGGAGCGGATCAGCATCCGCTCGAACTCGGGGCAGGAGAACAAGAACTCCCGGTACTCCTCCTTGGTGCAGAAGCCCATGACGTGCTCGACGCCGGCCCGGTTATACCAGCTGCGGTCGAAGAGCACGATCTCGCCGGCGGCGGGCAGTTGGGCGACGTAACGCTGGAAATACCACTGGGTCTTCTCTTTTTCCGTCGGCGTTCCCAGGGCCACGACCCGGCAGATGCGCGGGTTCATCTGCTGGGTGATGCGCTTGATGACCCCTCCCTTGCCGGCCGCGTCCCGGCCCTCGAACAGGACCACCACCCGGAGCCCCTTGTCCTTCACCCATTCCTGCAGCTTGACCAGCTCCAGCTGGAGGCGGAGGAGCTCCTTCTCGTAGAACTTCTTCTTAAGCTTCTTGCCCTTAGGGTGTTTTTTGTCCTTCATATCCGCTCCTGCTTTGCGATAAGCGTTGAACCCCGCCGCACCCGGGGAAGGCGCGGAAAGGATTATAACCAAAGACCCGTAAAAGGGGAAGAGGCAACCGGACCGACAACCTCCACCCTACCGGAGAGGGTGGAGGTCAATATGAATGAAACCCTTGCCCAATCCGCAATAATTCATTATCTTTATTAAGTATGAACCCTCCGCCGTCCGCTGAAGGACGGCCGCAACCTAGGAAAGAAGCGGTTATGGCTAAAAAAATCTTCCTCGTCCTGGCGGTCATCCTGGTCATCGTCTGCGCCGGACTGTTCTACGTCAACAAGGTGCTGCTGCCGGTCCAGATCAAAGGGATGATCATCAAGTCCGCCGAGGAACAGCTGCACCGCCAGGTCACTTTCAACGAACTTTATTACCATCCGATCAAAGGGGTGGTCATCACCGGCTTCACGGTGGCCAGCAAGGAAAAACCCGGCGAGCCCATGCTTTCGGTCCCGGAAGCCTCGGCGCGGGTCATGTTGTGGCCGCTCCTGAAGAAACAGGTGATCGTGTCCTCCGTGCACATCGATTCGCCGGCCCTTCGGCTGGTGCGCTTTGAACCGGAGCTCTGGAGCTTCAGCGACATGCTCCAGCCCGCCCAGCCCGCGGCGCCCAAGAAGGCCGGTGAGAAGCCGCCCTTCAGCCTGGTCATCAGCGGGATATCGGTCTCCAACGGCCGGGTCCAGGTCACGGACCTCGCCCGGGGCGACGAGTTCACCGAAACCATCGAGGCTATCGAGCTGCACGGGTCCGTAGCGCTGAACACCAGCCTCCGGATCAGCGGCAGCCTCACCGTGCCGGGGACCCAGGGCTTCGTCAAGGTGAACGCCCTGTACACTTTCAAGGACAAGTCTTTCAAGGGCGACCTCACCGCCGGAAACCTTCAGGCGGCCCGTTACCTCCGCTTCGCCCCGCCGCTCCCGCTGGCGGTGCGGGACCTGGCCATCGCCGAGGCCGACCTCAAGATATCCGGCAACGACCAGACCGCGACCGTCACCGGCAACGCCGCGTTCCCGGCCCTGGACCTGGACCCGGCTGTCGGTTCCGCGCTCAAGACCTCCCTGACCCTGCAGGGGATTTCCGTTTCCATATCACGCGACGGCACCATCGCCTTGCAAGGAGGGGTCAGCGCCGCCGGACTGACGGCCAGATCTTCCGACGGAATATCGGCCGAAGGCGACCTCAAGGCCTCGGTCGCGAAACTTGTCGCGGCCAAGGGCGGCACCGAATTCTCGGGCAGCCTGGAGGCCGGCAACCTGCAGATCAAGCTGGGCCACAGCCGGTCCCTGGGCGGGAACCTCCGCCTGCACGCGGCCGCGGTCAGCCTGAAGGACGGCCGCCTGTCCGCCTCCGGGGACCTGGAAGTGAACAACCTCGACCTGCGCCTCGACAACGACCTGCTGATCAAAGGCGACCTCTCCGCGAAGGGCTTTTCCGTGGACCCGGCCGTTTACGGCATGAACTTGAAAGGCGAGGTCAAACTGGCCCAAGCCATCCTGTCCACCGCCCAGGGGCAGACGATCTCCGGCGACTTTTTTGTCTCCCGTCCGGTCATTACCATAGAAGGCGCCAACGTTTCAGGGCAGGCGGACCTGGCGGTGAAGGAACTGAAGGTCACCCTGCCCAACCTGAGCGCCGAGAGCGAGATATCCGCCCCGGGCACGACCTTCGCGCTGCAGAACGGCGTCACCGAGATAGCCGCCCGGCTCGAGCTGAACGAACTGCACGCGGCCGTCGCACCCGATATCAGCGTCACCGCCCCGGCCAGCACGTACCTGGCGGTCAACCTCAAGAACGACCCCGCGGCCAGACAGCCGCTCGCCTACAGCGGCACGCTCGACCTCAGCGGCCTCGACCTGGCCGGCCTGCCGACGGTGGACAAGGTCACCGGGCTCACCGGAAAGATCGAGTTCGAGACCGACCGGGCCCGGACGCCGGACCTGGCGCTCTCGGTATGGGACACGCCGGTCAAGGTCTCCGGCGAGATATCAGACTTCAAGGCCCCCCGGGTCGACCTGGACATCAAGATCGACCAGCTGGATGTGGAGCTGTTGGGGAAAGCCCTGCCCGCCGTATTCCAGGAACAGGGTATCCGGGCCAGCGGGACCGGCTCGGGCATAAACGCCCATATCGAGGGAAGCCTGGCCGACATGGCCAAGGCCAAAGTCCGCGGCCGGGCGGAGCTGAAGGACGTCACCGTTGAGAGCGCCAAGCTCAAACAGAAAGCGGAAAAGGTCTCGGGGCTGATCACCTATGATCCTCCGACGTTGTCCTGGAAAGACCTGCACGTCGGCCATCAAGGCCGGGACTACCTGCTGAACGGGCACCTGCAGGACTTCGCCAACCCGGCGGTGGCCGGGTCGCTCAAGACCGCCGACCTGCTGGCAGATTACCAGGTTAAAAAACAAGGCGACCGCATCGGGATCGAAAAGCTGTCCGGCTCATATTTCGGCTCGACCTTCGCGCTGACCGGAACTGTCCAGCTGGAGCCGAACGCCGAACCGTCCTTCGCCGTTAAAGGCGAGGTGAAGCTGGCACTCGAGGACCTCCCCCAAATACTGCCGGCCGACAAGTCCGAACAGCTGAAAGCCCTCAAGCTCAACGGCACCCTGAAGATCAAGGCCGACATCAAGGGCAGCCCCGCCGACTGGACGAGCTGGACCAGCGACGTTATCATCGATACGGCCAAGCTCGGCATAATGGGCTACGAGGTCCAGGACCTGCGGGTCAGCGCCAAACAACAGGACGGCCAGATCGCTCCGCTCACGGTGGACGGCGATTTCTATGAAGGCGTGATCCACGCCGAGACCAAAGTGGAACTGACGAAGTCCGGCTTCCCCTTCCAGACCGCTTTCAAGCTGGATTCCACCGACCTGGAGAAGCTCAAGAAGGCCACGCCCATGAAAGACCGCCGGCTGAAAGGCATCCTGACCTGCACCGCCGACCTCTCCGGCACAGCGACGGACACCAAAGGACTTAAAGGCACCGCCAGCTTCGCTATAAAGGAAGGCTACCTTTTCGACATGCCCGGCCTTTCCCTGCTGGCCTCCATCCTGCAGGCCTCGGCCAAGGTGGGCGACATCACGGCCCTGAATGCCGCCTCGGCGACCATGCAGTTCCAGGACGGCCGCGGGACCACCGACGACCTGCACATCAAGGGCCCGGCGGTCGACATCCACGGAAAGGGCTGGGTCAGCCTGGACCAGGCCATGGACATGACCTTCAAGACCACCTTTATCACGGCGTCGACCAGTGGCAGCGCCATGAACGTCCTGTCGGTCATAGACGCCACCGGAGCTACGGGAGAATTGACCGGCGTGAGGATATACGGGCCGCTCAGCAACCCCAAGAAGGAATTCCAGGCCCTGAACCCGGCCAAGGTCATACCCAACGTGATCAAGAATACGGCCGACAACATCCTGAAATTATTCCAGTGATGTGCTGGCGGTCGGGGATAAAGAAGAGATAAATTTGCACATAAACTTTTTTTATTATATATTCTTAATAGTAATATTTCTCCATCAGCACTAATAAGATATAAAAGGTGAAGGAATGCGGCCTGCTGCACCGTTACGACAAAGGACCGGAAACCAAGCACACAGCGCAGAACGCCGACACAAAATGCCGGTACTTTCTGTAAAACTGGCGCGTAAGGCCATGACCTGTTTCATCTTGCTGGCCTTCCTGGTGAGCGGTAACGTGCCTCCCCTGGATTACGCCTCCGCGCAGGAAGCGCTGCTTTTGCCTTCACCTACCGCCCGGCTGGAACTAAGCCCGGTCTTCACTCCTCCGCTGCTGAAAGGCATCAGGGTCTACCCGAACGACCCGTTCCGTCTCGACTTCATCCTGGACAACGGCGAGGCGGCCGACTCGGCACAGGCCGCCACAGCCGATTCCGCCCGCCTGATAAGATATTTCCTCGCCGCCCTTACGGTCCCCGAGAAGGACATCTGGGTCAACCTGTCGCCTTTCGAACAGGACCGCATCGTCCCAGAGGCCTTCGGCCATACCGAGATGGGACGCGACCTGCTGGCCCAGGACTACATCCTTAAACAGATAACCGCTTCCGTGATCTACCCGGAGAACAAGGTGGGGCAGGAATTCTGGGCCAAAGTCTATGCCGAAGCCATGAAACGCTACGGCACCACCGACGTCCCGGTCGACACGTTCAACAAGGTCTGGATACTCCCCGAGAGAGCGACGGTATACGAGAACAGGAATGCCGCCTTTGTGATCGACAGCCACCTCAAGGTCATGCTGGAAGAGGATTATTTAGCCCTGGAAGCATCCCTGAACGATCCTGTCGTCAGCGGCGATGCGGGCAGGCCCGGCCCGGCTTCCGCCACCAACAAGCTGGGCTCCGATATCGTGCGGGAAGTGGTCATCCCGATACTGGAAAAAGAGGTCAACGAAGGCAAGAATTTCGCCCTGCTGCGCCAGGTCTACCATTCCCTGATCCTGGCCACCTGGTACAAACGCAAGGTCAAGGCCGGCATCCTGGGTGAGGCCTACATCGCCCAGAAAAAGACCGCCGGCATCGAGATCGACGACTGGAACGAGAAGGAAGCGATCTGGCAGCAGTACGTAGAGGCCTTCAAGACCGGCGCGTACAACCTCATAAAAGAGGAGTACGACCCGGGCACGCAGAGCGTGATCCCGCGGAAATATTTCTCCGGCGGTTTCATCGCCGACGCCGTCGTGATGGACCAGGTCATGGCTTATACCGACCGGATCCCCGGCGACGCAGCGATGAAGGGGAAGGCCCTGGTGATCGACACCCGCCTGGCCCCGTTCGACGCCGCGATGTCGAACCAGAACAAGAACCAGCGCCCCTGGAACGAGGAGTCCATCCGGCCCGAGATCAACCGGCTCATCTCCACCAGCTCGCGGCCGAAGCAGCTGCGCTACGTGCAGATCACCACCGAACAGGTCCCGGACATCACCGGCTGGCTCTTCTCTCCGGAGATACTCCCGTCCGCGCCTCTCCTGAAACAGATCATTTTCAACATATATACGCAGTCCACCAGCGGCGACAAAAAAGTCGCCGAAGGATGGCTGTCCCTGCTGGCCCAGAAATGGAATTTGAACCCCGAGATACTCAACCGCCTGCTGACCTGGTTCAAGCAGAACAGGACTTTCGCCACCGAGGTGGCCGAGCCCAACCTCTACCAGTTCATGCAAGCCTATGTCACCGGTTACCAGCAGACGCCCGAACTGAGAAAGTCCTTTATCTACAATCTGCCGTCCAACCTGTCCGGGGACGCGCAGCTGGCCCTGGCCACCGAGAACATGAACCGCATGGCGCGGCTCTCTACCAGCGAATTTTCCGGCACCAAAGTGATCCTGAAAGCCCCGATCGAGGGCACGCCCTACTTCATCGGTTTCCAGTACGGCCTGGCGGAAAGCACCCACGGCTTGTACCTCGCCTTGGGCAGAGAACGGCAGGCCCACGACCCTCTGAACGGGACCTTCTTCCGTATCGGCCTGGACACCCAGGACGGCGCCTTGCGCGTGATCATGATGCAGGGACTGGCCGGGGCCGAGAAAGAGATCAATGAAGTTTTCCCGAACACCGTCGGCCTGCACCCGGGAGTGGCCCTGTTGTATGTCGCCGCGGCCCTGGCCGAGCAGGGGCATCTGCGCTACACAGAAGCCGGACTGGAGACCGCTGCCAGGGAGCCTTTCCAGCGCCTCTCCGGCATTCGGCCGGAATTCATCCCGACGCTGAGGAACGGCACCCCCTCCATCGGGATGGTCGAAAGGAGCACCCTGGAAAAAGCCTCCCCCACCAACGGCAGCGTTATCTTCGACCGGCTGAAAAAAGACGGCTTGATGAAAGGCGGGAACTCTCACGGCTACATACGGGCCAATGTCCGGACCGTCAACGATTGGCTGCAGAAGAATTTCCCCCTCGAGATCAACGCCATCCTTTCGGTCATGCGCCCGGACCCGGTGCAGCTCATGATCAATTACGCCCGTTTCGGGCTGCGCAAATCCACCAGCTTCGACCGCTGGCAGGAAACGGAATACCTGACGCAGGAATTGATCCCTGAACGTATCAAACGCGGGGATGTTAAATCCAAAGCCATCGTTTCCATGACCGACGCCTTCAGGAACCTCAAGCCGATCGTCGTAAAATACATGAACACGGAAGATGAGCTCCAGCGCACCGAACTCACCGATGTGAACCTGCCCCCCGAGAACGACCGCGCGATGAGCGGGGAGAAACCCGTAAACCTGTTCTCGGGCGAACTTAAAGGCAGGGTCTTCTACGAACAGGCCGGCCAATATCGCGTGGCGAAAGTTGTCAAAAGCAGCGAGCTGAAGGCTCAGGACCGAAGGGACTTCGCCAAGGCGCTGCTGGATATGTCGCGGAAACCCGGCGTCACGATCGGGGGAAAGGTCCTGTCGGTGTCGCACCTGGCCATGGGAGTGGCCCAGAACGCGGTCCAGGAAGAGATCTACGCGGCGGTGGACGAGGAAACCTCCGCCGTTCTGGCGCTCCAGGTGGTAGAAAAGACCTCCGCCGGCAATGCGACTATGCGGCTCTGGATCTCAGCTGATGCCCGCATCAATTTCATCGCCAACCAGATATTGGCTTACAGCATCCAAGACCTGCTGTCGCAAGGTGTCGGCGCGGTCAATGCCTCAGGGGTCAGCTATACCAGGCGGGTCCGCGAGGCGGGCCTCTTGGACGGCGTCAACGACATCCCGCAAATGCAGACTTTCTTGGCGAACAATGCCCGCGGCGCTGTCGACGCTCTCCGGGCCGCCACGGAGAACCCCTCGGCACAGGCAATGCTGGCCAGGATCGACGCGGCCCAGATGACGGCCCCCGGTGGTATCGACTTTAACCCGGACAAGATCGCCCTCGAGACGAAGAACAGCGGCGAGGCCATCACCTTCAACATCGACCCGGCCCAGCTGGCCAGAGTACAGCAAGCCGCCGGCCTGGCCCCGGTCATCGTGAACGTCGTGCCGCTGGCCAGCCTCTCGCAGTTCCTCGGCGCCTCGCAATAAAGAGCGGCCCTGCCCCCTTACCACGAAGAACCCTTGACCACCATATAACGTTCCAGCAGCTTAAGGAATTGGCGCAGGGCGTCCGCGCGATGGCTCATGGTCTGCTTGACCGACAGGTCCAGTTCGCCGAAGGTCTTCTGCAGGGAAGGGATGAGGAAAAGAGGGTCGTAGCCGAAACCGTTGGCCCCCCGGGGTTCGGCGGCGATGAGGCCTTCGCAGCTGCCTTCAACCACGTCGATGAGGTCGTTCGCGTCCGCCAGGGCCATGGCGCAGCGGTAGCGCGCGGTGCGCTTCCCGGCCGGCACGCCGGCAAGTTCTTTCAGCAGCAGGTCGTTGTTGGAATCGTCGGTGGCGTCGGGCCCCGAATACCGCGCCGAATATACGCCGGGGCGCCCGCCCAGGGCGTCGACCTCGAGGCCCGAGTCCTCGCCCATGACCAGGACCTTCGCCTGCCGGGCGGCCGCCACCGCCTTCTTGGCCGCGTTGGCGCGGAAGGTCTGCCCGTCCTCGACGATATCGGGCATCCCCTCATGGTCAGACAGGGACGTCACTTTGAACCCCAGCGGCGCTAACAGGTCCGCGATCTCCCGCACTTTGCCCTTGTTCCTGGTCGCGATCAAAAGCTCTCTCATCCGTCCTCCCCCTTTCCTGCCCTCCACCCTACCGGGGAGGGTGGAGGTTATCCAGCATCATCCGCCGAACGATCCAGCCCCCGCCTCCCAGGGCCGCCAGCATCGAGACCACGGCCAGGGCCCGGAACAGGAAGGCCGCGGCCTGGTCGTGCTCCAGGAGCCCGGCGTGTCCCAGCAGGTAGTTCCAGTCGTGGCGGACCCCGTCATCCCCGCCGCCGAAAGGCGATACCAAAGGGATCATCATCGCGCGCGCATCGCCGGCATAACGCGCCACGCCAAAAAGTACCGTCGACAGCCAGCCGAAGCACATGGCCAGGGCGAAAAAATCCCTCTGCCGGTAAAAATTCCACATACCGGCGAAAGGCGCCGCGATCTCGGTGAGGGTGCCGCCCAGGACCTGCAGGAACTGCCCGAAGAACATGAAAAGGAAATGCCCGCCTTCGTGGATGCCGAGGTTGAGCGGCTGCATCACGCTGGCGTATTCCGGGGAAAACAGATGGCGGACCAGGACGTAGGCGAAAAAAAAGAGCAGCGGAAGCCTCGCCAGCCAGTTCCGGCCGCGGCACCACTCCGCCGCCTCTTCCCGCAAGCCCGGCCGGCCTTCACGCGGTCCGGGCATGGCCGCCCGCCGCTCCCTGTCCGGCGAGATCAAGGCCGCGAGTCCCGAGGATGGAACATGCCCGGGCCCGGCGCTCCATATTATTCCTGCTCCACAGTCGCACTGCGCTCATACTCCTTACGGCACCGGGCTTCGCAGTCAAAAGCCGACACGGGGTCCTTGATCCGGGCGCAATCTTCGACGCACGACTTGCAGCCGCGGAATTCCCTGGTCTCGACCAGGCGGCATGCACCGTCGACCGTCCGGCAGCTGGCGAACTGACGGCAGAAATCTCCCAGCTGGTACACGGCGGTGCACGCCTGCGGGGCCCCCGGGCCGCAGCTGAGCTCCAGGCCGTGGCACTGTAACAGGCCGCAGTCATCCTCGCCGGCAAACACGCTCGAAGAGAACAGCACCGCCCCGGACAGCAAACACGACAGGACCGCGATCTTATTTGCCATAACCGCAACCTTTCTTCTGGACCGCAAAAAGTTCCCTGATGCCCTTCTCGGCCAGTCTGACCATGGCGTCCATATCTTTCCGCGAGAAGGCCCGCCCTTCCGCCGTACCCTGGACCTCCACAAAACGGCCGGCCCCCACCATGACCACGTTCATATCGACCTCGGCCTTTGAATCTTCTTCGTAGTTCAGGTCCAGGAGCACTTCGCCGCCCTTGATCCCGACGCTGACCGCCGCCACCTGGTCCGTGAGCGGGAGCCGGGCGGTCAGACCGGCCTTGCGGATCTTGTGCAACGCCAGCACCAGGGCGATGAAGCCGCCGGTGATCGAAGCGGTGCGCGTCCCGCCGTCGCCCTGGATCACGTCGCAGTCGATCTTGACCGTCCGCTCGCCAAGGGCCGCCATGTCCACCACCGAGCGCAGCGAACGGCCTATCAGGCGCTGGATCTCCTGCGTGCGGCCGGAACCGCCGCCTTTTTCACGCGGTATCCGCTGCGTGCAGGAGCGCGGCAGCATCCCGTACTCGGCCGTGACCCAGCCCTGGCCTTTGCCCTTGAGGAACGGCGGAACGCCTTCCTCGACCGAAGCCGAACAGACCACTTTGGTGTCGCCGAAGGAAATGAGGCAGGAGCCCTCGGCATGCTTGAGGTAATCCGTCTGCACCGCGACCTTGCGGAGCTGGTCGGCCTTGCGGCCGTCGACACGTTTCATCCTGGTCTCCTTTTGGCGGAGGCGCGGCTGACCGGCCCCGACGCCTTTGAACAATTTCAATGCCGGGCCGTGCGGCCCCGGTATTCGGCCTCGACCGCCGTGAAGATCCCACCGCGCGGGTTCATCTCGACGTACACCTTCATCCAGCGCGGACGGCAGGCCCGGACGCAATCGTCCAGGACCTTGTTCACCAGATGCTCGTGGAAGATGCCGACGTCGCGGTAGAAGATCGTGTACATCTTGAGCGACTTGAGCTCCAGGCAGACCTTGGCCGGGCGATAGTCTATCCGGACCACCGCGAAATCCGGCAGGCCGGTCTTGGGGCAGATGCAGGTGAACTCCGGTATCTCCAGGTGGACCGTGTAATCCCGGTCCGGGTACTGGTTGGCCCACACCTCTATTTCCGGCGTCTTCAGCGAACGAATTTTCTTCTGCAAACCTTCATAGGAACTGGTCGGCCCCATCGAGCCCTCCCTCTCATTTTAGGTCCATGAACTTGTGCATCTGCGGCAGCACCCGCACATCCGAGAGATAGTTCAGGCAGTATTCCTGGAACGTCAGGCACTTTTCCATGACGCCGGACTTGATCTCGAAATGGTTCGGCTGCAGGAAAAGCGGAATGGCCGGGTCGCCCTGCGAGATCATCTCGACGGCCCGGACCATGTCCTCCATGGATGTCCCGTTGGATATTACCGTCTTTATAAAAACATCCTTCCCCCAGGCGGCATGCAGGAACTGGACGTGCTCGTCCCAGAAAGGCCTTTGTCCGGTCGAGCTGGGAAGCTTGATATCCATCGAGATGATGTCGACATAGTCGATGATCTCTTTCAGATTATCGGGCAGGGTGCCGTTGGTCTCCAGGTAGGTCGTGATCTTGTAGACCTTCAATATATCCAGGAATTCCTTGAGGAAATCCTTTTGTAACAGCGGTTCGCCGCCGGTAAGGCTGACCGAATGGGCCCCGCGGTACATCTCTTCCACTGCGGCCCACAGCTGCAGAGGTTCCAGCTCATTATAGTGACCAGGCAACGGGTCCCGGGAAGTCGCCGAATCGCACCACTGGCAGTTCAGGTTGCAGCCGGCCAGGCGCACGAACACCTGGGGCACTCCGGCATATTTGCCCTCCCCCTGGATGGAATGAAAGACTTCAACGACTTTGGCTTTTACAGGCATACCGTTATATTTTCCAACCGTCCACAGTGAGCGCTATCGACCCCGGCGAGGACCGGGCGTCCGGGCCGCCTTGCCTTCCAGCAACGGGTCGGACGCCCCGGCCTCCTTAAAGCCTCTGGCCCGCAGGCGGCAGCTGTCGCAGGTCCCGCAGGGTCTATCCACATCATTGTAACACGACCAGGTTTCGGCATAAGGAACTTTTAGCCGCAGCCCCATCCGGACTATCTCCGCCTTGGTCTTGCGCACGAGCGGGGTCAGGATGCGGATCCCTTTCTTCTGCACCCCGGCCTTCAGACCCTTGTCGAGAGCCTTTTGCATGGCGGCGAAGAATTCCGGCCGGCAGTCGGGATATCCGGAATAATCAATGGCGTTGGCCCCGATAAAGATCACCCGCGCTCCGACCGCTTCGGCAAAGGAAGCCGCATAGCTGACAAAAATGATGTTCCGGGCCGGGACATACGTGGCCGGGACCGCGCCCTTCCCGGTCCGGAGCCGGACGGGGACCTTCTGCATCTTGTCCAGCAGGGCGGAACCTTTCCAGGGGAAGGATATCCTGACCACCTGGCAAGGCACGCCGGCATTCCGGGCCACGGCCCGGGCGGAACGGACCTCCCGGCGGTGGCGCTGTCCGTAATCGAAGGCCAGCGCCCGCACGTCAAAGCCCCGCGCCAGGGCGTAATAAAGGGTAGTGGCGGAATCCAGCCCGCCGGAAAGAAGCACAATCGCTTTTTGCATAAGTCAAAAGGTCAAAAAGTCAGTGGGTCAAAAAGTCTGATGCCGGCGATTTCCAAAGCTTTGCCCGGGAATAAGGCTCCCGCCTGGCATCCTTATGACTTTTTGACTTTTGACCTGTTGACCTCCTTCACTTCATTCGCAATAAACCACATCCGCCCGGTCCGATTCCCAGACCTGCACTTTCACCAGCTTCAACGGGGCGATGAGCCGCTTGTATTCCTGGAAAATAAAACGGGCCAGGTTCTCCGACGTGGGGTTGTTCACCTTGAAGAACTCATGATCATTCAGGCAGGAATGGTCCAGCCTGACCAGAATGGAGTTCAGCTGCTGCTTCATCTCGACGAAGTCCGCCATGACCCCGATATCGTTGAGCTTGTCGCCCGATACGGTGACCGCCACCTGCCAGGTATGGCCGTGCAGGTTGCGGCACTTCCCGTCGTAATCCCGCAGGAAATGTGCCGATGAGAAATCGCTCCGTACGGTAAGTTCGAACATGGTCATCTCCAGGGTTTGTCCAACACTGCAAAGAACGTCCACCAGACATACTCTCCTACAAAAGCGAACACCAGAAAACCGGCCACATAATACGGGTTGTCCATGCCCAGGGTCCCCGGAGAGAGGGACGGCAAAAGGAACGCCGCCAGCAGATAGGCCAGCAACCAGAGCAAGTGCAAGAACAGGCTCAGGAGGGTCTCGCGGTTGACCGCCGAACAATGCGGGCACGTGACCAGGGACCCGCCGAAATAGAATTTAAAAATATACCTGAACTGGTTGATGAAACTGCTGACGAAACTATCGCCGGCCGTTATATCTTTGCGGCATTGAAAACACCTTGCCATCTCTTTCCCCTTATCAAAAAAGGACCCGGTTCACCCGCGGCAGGTCATGACCCAGGAACCGTTTGGCCACCACGCGGAAATGCTCCGGCTCATCGGAGACCAGGAACTCGTGCCGGGGCGGGCGCCGGCTCTGCCGCGTCAACTGCTTGTCGTCCAGCAGCATCTTGACCTCCCGCGCCGTCTCGGTGGCCGAATCCACCAGCGCGACCCCCGGCCCCATGACCTTCTGCAGGGCCGGTTTGAGCAACGGATAATGCGTGCATCCCAGGATGAGAGTGTCCACCCCGAACTTCCTGACCTCGGCCAGGTACTCCTCGGCCACCAGCTCCGTCACGCGGTGGTCGAGCCAGCCTTCTTCCACCAGCTGCACGAAAAGCGGGCACGCCTTCTGTATCACCTTCGCCCCGGGACGCATGCGCATGATCGTATCGGCGTACTTGTGGCTCGCCACCGTGGACCGGGTGGCGATGACACCGATCCGCCCCCGGCGGGAGACTTCCACGGCCCGCCGGGACCCGGGCTCAATGACGCCGATGATCGGCACCGCGTACCCGCGGCGCAATATACCCAGGGCCCAGCTGGTCGAGGTGTTGCAGGCGACCACGACCATCTTGACGTTATACTTCACCAGCACGTTCATGTTGTCCTTCGAGAAACGCACCACCGCTTCGCGCGATTTGGTCCCGTAGGGGACGCGGGCGGTATCTCCGAAGTACACGATCTGTTCGTTAGGCAGAAGCCGCGTGATCTCCTGGGCGACCGTCAGGCCGCCGATCCCCGAGTCGAACACCCCGATCGGGCGGTCGGAAGGCTCCCAGCTCAGCTTGCCCCCCCGTCCGGCCGGGCCGGAAGGCCGCCCGCGGGAAGCCTTCAGCATCCGCGCACCTTTGCTTGCTGAACGACGGGGGTTACCTTCCTGTAGCATGTAAGTACTCCACCAGGCTGCGCCTGATCGATTCCGCTATACGCTGCCGGTATTCGGGATCGTTAAGCAGCCGCTCCTCCCGGGGATTGGACAGGAACCCCACTTCGATCAGGATGGCCGGCACCAAAGTATTGCGCAAGACGAAATAACGCTGCGGCTTGGCGCCCCGGGACTTTTCTTCCGTGGCGCTGGACAGGTTGCGCGCCATCCGGTCCGCCATGCCCGGCGCGGCGCTGATCTTATAGTTATACAGCATGTTCAGGACTATATCCTTAACGTCTCCCGCCCCGTCCTGCATGTTAAATTGCCCGCACAGTTTTTTCTCGTTGAGCCGCCGCTGTTCATCGGACCGGTCCTCGGTATTTAACGCCCCGATATAATACACCTCGATGCCGTGCGCCCGGCTGCCCTTCCTTTTGGAGTCCTCCGGGGTGCTGTTGGCATGTATGCTGACGAAAAGTTCGACATCCGGACGGCTGGCGATCTCCGTGCGTTTTTCGAGCGAAATATTCTCGTCCTTATCCCGGGTCATGATAACGCTCACGCCGGCCTTGGAAAGCTCGTCGCTCAATCGACGGGCTATATCGAGGGTGACATCCTTTTCCTTGACCCCGCTATATCCTACCGCCCCCGGGACCTTGCCCCCGTGGCCCGCATCGATGACGATCTTGCCGATGTGGGGCGGCGCCTTGGCCGTTTCCCCGGCCGGAGGCGATACGACCGGGCCGACCACCGTTTTTTCGAAATCCGCAGGCACCATCACGACCCCTTTCTTGCGCCGCAACGGGCTGCTCAACGACAACCTGTTATCTCCGACCAGGACCACGTTGCTGCCGATCAGGGCCTGCATCCGGGTACCCTTGTAATTCATGTTCACGGTCTGGGAAACACCGTCCCATCGGCAGTCCAGGGAATACCGCTGGCATAAGGCCGGCAGCGGGACTTCGCCCTCCGGCGGGGGGACCGCTTTAGGCACGGTGGCGCAGCCACCGCAGCATATCGACAGGACTAAAAGCCAACCGGCGCGCAAATGCATGCTGGGTTCACCTCACCTTTTCTTCTCCGCCGGGGCGGCAGCCTCCGGCAACAACACGTCAAATTCCTTCTCCTCGGAGACAGGAACAACCTCAGACTTGGCGGCCGCTTCCTTTGGCTCGCCTCCCATGATCTTCGGCGTGACAAAGACCACAAATTCCTCCCGGCGGACTGAACTGCCGTGGTAGCGGAAAGCGAACCCCAAAAGTGGCAGGTCGCCCATGAGCGGTATCTTGCGCGTAGTGGCGACCTTCTCGGTGGCGATCAAACCCCCTATGACCAGCGACTGGCCTTCCTCGGTCACGAGAGAGGCCTTATGCGCCCCTGCCCGCAGGACCTTCTTCGCCGGCCGGGGTTCGTGCGGGATGACCCCGATCTCGACGTTGTTCTCCGCATCGATGGAGACCTTCAGATACAATTCGAACGACGCGTCGCCGGTGCGGAAGGACCCGTCGTTCTCGATGGCTTGCTCGGCCGAGATGTGCCCCAGATCCAGGGAAAGATCGTCCATGCGCACGACAGCCCGCACCGCTTCCGACTGGGTCAGGGTAATGTCGTTCACCGGGTATTCCTTCACTATCCCGACGGTATCCAAGGCCTCGAGCAGGGTCGGGAAGTCCGCCTCCGCTATCACCCCCAGGCCCAGGACCCGGTCCGCGGCCTCTCCGTCCAGAAAATCATAAGTGCCCCAGAGGCGGATATTGCGGAAATCCTCCAGGATCCCGGACCAGTCGACGCCCCCCAAATGCTCGCTGTTCAGCACGACATGCACCAGTTTGACCTGCAAGGTGATCTGCCGGCCGAGCGAATCCATCTGCTCGATAGACTGCTTTATCCTGCCGACCTTCTCCGGGGTATCGGTCACCGCCAGGCTGTTGGCCGCGGGATCACACTCGATCTTGCCGATGCCCGGGGTCAGCGTCGAGCGCAGCTGCGCTATCAGGTCCTCGGCTTTGGCGTATTTCAGGGCCACCGTCTGGGTCACGGTCTGGACGTCCATTTCCCGGGCCAGCGCTTCCATGGCGCTGACTTTATCGGGAGTATCCATTATGACCAGATTCTTGCTTTCCTTGTTCGCGATCACCCTGCCCTGCTCGCTTTTCATCTCGTTCAACAGGGCCGCCAGGTCAGCTACCGAAGCAAAATGCACCCGGACCAGCCGGGTCACTATCTCCTGGCCGAAGGAATGCCCGTAACGGGACAAATACTCGCTGGCGGTCATGATAAGGACTATCCCGTCTTCGTCGGCGAAGGCCAGGCCGTTGGACTCCAGCACGATACGCAGGGCGTCCCTGGCGTTGACATCCTTGAGGAATATCGTGACCCGCCCCTGGATATTCTGCCCGGTCACGATGTTCATCCCGGTCTTGCGGGCGACCGTCTCGATGACCTCGCGGATATCCATGTCCTTGGCCTCCAGGACATCGATCACCTCGTTCTTATAGAAGACATCCATAGTCCCCTGGGACTTTTCTTCCACGGCGGCGGGCTCGGAAGAGGACTCGGCCGACACTTCCTCCGGCACTCCGTCCGGTTCCGATGCCCGGACCTCACACAGGGAAAAAGAAGCTGCCAGCAGAACGGCGGCCAGGGCGGGGAAAAGGCGTTTCATTTAACCTCGACGAATAAAGTTAATATCTATTAATAAAAACGTAAGTATTGTTATTGATTTTAAATGGACTGTCAATCCCAAATCCTGCTTTCACCTCAAGTCCGCAGGAACTGCCGGTCCAGGAAACTGGACTTGAGCTCAATGAAGACCGGGCGGCCGTGCGGGCAGGTGAACGGGTCTTCGCAGGCCATAAGCGCCGACAGCTGGTGCCCGGCCTGCACTGGGTCCATCCGGTCCCCGGCCATGACCGAAGCGCGGCAGGCCCGGCGGGCCAGGGTGTCTGTATCCACCCGCGCCAGGTCCCCTTCGCCCAGAAGCACCCGCAGTGCCTGTTCGGGGTTCGGCATCACCGCCGGGTGAGCCCTGACCGCCAGGGCGGAAGGGCCGAACTGCTCGACCTCGAAACCGAAGGCCTGCAGCCGCTGCGCGCCGTTCTCCCAGGCGAGCATCTCCTGCGGCGTGGCGTTCAGGACCAGCGGGGTCAAAAGGTGCTGGACCTCGATCTTCCCGCTGTTCACCTGGCGCCGGAAATGTTCGAACAGGATCCGTTCCTGGGCCGCGTGCTGGTCCACCACAAAAAGGGAGTCCCCGGATTCGAAGAGGTGATACTTGCGGATGAAGGTCCCCACGAAACGCGCGGCCCCCAGGCGTGCCCTGAGGCCGGGCCCGGCATCGGCGACGAACTGGGCGGTGATCTGCTCGGCAGGCATTGCTCTCTCAGGCGCCGCGGGTCCGCCGCCGCGCTCGGCTGCCGCCTCCCGCACCGGAGCCGGAACAGAGCCGCGCTGTCCGGGCGCAAAGACGATCTTTTCCGGACGCACGCCTTCTTCGCGGGATATCGGAGCGACGGAAAAAGTCTCCCCCTCCACCGCGGCCGCCTGTTTGGCGGAAGTACCGGTCATCAGCGCCCGCTCGACCGCGCGGCGCAGGAAACCCGCCACTTTCGGCTCCTCGCGCAGGCGCACCTCGCGCTTGGCTGGGTGCACGTTCACGTCGACATCCGCGGCCGGGAGCGTCAGCATGACGGCAAAAAAGGGATACACCGACGGAGGGAATATCAGTTTGTATATCTCGTTCATATGGAAAGACAAGTTGCGGCTCTGCACCGGCCTTCCGTTGACGAAAACGTACTGCAGGTCGCGACGGGGGCGCTGGATATTGATGTCCCCCAGGAGCATGGACGCCTTCAGGGCGCCGTCCTCGAAACTTTCCGGCGCGATGATGTGGCCGCGCTCCAGCCCCAAAGCCTCGGCCGCCCGGGCGGACGGCGTCCGGGAAGGCCGGAGGTCCAGCACGGTCCTGCCGTTATGCGTCAGCAGAAAGGCGCGCTCGGGATACAGCAGCGCGTAGGGTATCACCACGTTGAGCACGGCCTCGAACTCGGCCGGGTCGGACTTGAGGAACTTCTTGCGCGCGGGCGTGTTGAAGAATATCTCCCCGACGCGGATGTCGGTGCCGTGCGACGGCATGGTGGCGGGGGACGGTCTCCCCTTCTCGCCGCCCCTGACCCGCAATTCCCAGGCCTCATCCGCGCCTTCAGCCCGGCTTTTCAAAGCCACTTCGGCCACGGCCCCTACCGAGTAGAGCGCCTCGCCCCGGAAACCCAGGGACAGGACCGCCTCCAGGTCGGCGGCGGAAGAGAGCTTGCTGGTCGCGTGGCGGGTGAACAGGGCGTCCAGGTCCTCCCGGGAGATCCCGCAGCCGTCGTCCTTGATATGGACCAGGGTCTTGCCGCCTTCTTTAAGGTGCAACTCTATCCTGGAGGCGCCGGCGTCGAGCGAATTCTCCAGCAGTTCTTTCACCACGGAGGACGGCCGCTCGACCACCTCGCCGGCCGCAATCCTGCTTATGACCTCCGCCGGCAAAACATTGACTTTAGACATGAAAATATCCTTTTTTGACCAAGCCTCGAAAGCCTATTTATCATCCGAACGGCATTGCCGGTTGGCGAAATAAACGGCCACGAACAATCCTTCAGCGATCAGCGACGCCACGCCCAGCGGCTCCAGCCACTCGTCGGGTTCAGCCTGAAGCATGGGCAGTCCCACCGTGCGGCTGGCGATGTAGGCCGCTATTGAACCAGCCGCAACCAAAAGCCCCAGGTACCAGCCCCAATCCCTTTTGTGATAAATGCCGAACGCCGACACCAGGGCCGCCGCGCCGTTGGCGTAAAAAAGCCAGCCTTTGTATACAGCGTCCTCAAAACTGTCCGGGGCATCGATAACATGAATGAGCCCGACTGCCAGGACCAGGACTATGCCGGCCCACAACTTGAACTTTGGATCATTCCGCATGATACCCTCCTGATAAACCACTGTACCGGCGGATCATATCCACCTTCAGACGAACTTTTTTTCCTTAAGTGGCGCCCCACGGGCTTTTGCCCGTGGCCTTCGGGCGAACGGGCAAGACCGACCTCTATCAACCCTTTCCCAAGGCCAGGGCCTCCGCGACCCCGGCCTTGATCCTCTTCAACTCAACCCCTCTGGCTATGCTCAAACATATAAGGACGACCCCCTGGATCAACAGGAACTTCAGGATCAGGACGGTCAAGGCCCGGAAGAACATCCGGAGCTGTTCCCGGTTGGCCTCCAGGGACCGGACGGCTATCTTTTGCATCAGAAGCTCGCCCCGGGTCCTGGCCGGGTACACCGCCACGCTGGCCGCCTTGTCCATGACCACCAGCTCCAGGGACTGCATTTCTTCGGCGAAAAAGACCCGCCCCGAGTTCAACATGGCCATTCCCACCGCCATACAAACGATCAACGCGAACCCGCTCCACAACATTATCCGCCCGCCGCTCTCGGAACGCTTCCACAAAAGATCGATCTTCTCCATACGTCCCCCCTCTTTACCCCGTAAAGGGCTGTCCTGCCGGACATCCGCCCCGCGCATCGGCGGGTGAACAAGCCCCTCACCGCTTCTCCGCCGTTGGCCACGGACATGATACCACAATGGACCCGCTACAATATCTCCAGCTTTTCCAGCCACAGGACCTCGCAGGCCCCGTCCCCCCCATCCCTCCGGCTGACCGAAGTGTAAATATACGAGCCGTCCGGGAAGACCACGTTGACCAGCCGCCCTTCCATGGCCACGACGTCCCCGACGCGCACCTCGCGGAGCTTTTTCTCGACGGCCGCGCCGGCCGGGATGACGTGGATGTTGGCGACATGGAAATTGACCATCCCCGCGGCGCCGCTGGCCCACGAGACCGTGAACAACAGCCGCCGCACCGCCGGAACATGGTGGATCTTGTACATGGCGGCGCTCTCCTCCTCCGCCATGAAACCCCAGCCCACGGCGATGTCCACCGGGGACAAACGGGCAAAATCCCCGGCCGGGAAACGCCAGGCCAGGCTCAGGACCCTGGCCTCGACGGAGAAATCGGCCACCCGCACTATCTTGTGCCCCTTGTAGGGGAAGGCCGTCAACGGCAGCCGGATCAGCTGGTACGGCTGCGCCACGGCCACGGGGCCGACCATCCTGCGGTAGCGCGGGGTATAGATGCAATAGTTATAAACGAACAGGGCCAGCAACCCGGCCAGGACAAAATACCGGACGTAGAAGAGCGCGAAGAACATCCTTTGCAGCATCCGGACCCGGAGCGCCCTCTTGGCGGCCGCCCCGCGCGAGGACCGGCCGCCGATCACCTTGCCGCAGGAATGGCAGCGCATCCCGCCGTCGGACTCGCCGGCCAAGGACAGGAAACCGCAATGGGGGCATTCAATGAAATCTTTCACTGGCATCCATCCGCTGAAGCATTCACGTAGCGATCATTGACCTTCACCCTACCCGGTAGGGCGAAGGTGGGGACGATCACCGATCGCCCGATTCTTTCCATCCATCACACGCGTCTGGACATTGGGTAGCGGGCAGACAATATCCGCTCGGCGACTCCACCTATCAAAGGATCAATTTCCAATCAAATTCAACACGACCTTGACCACATTCTCCTTGTCCGCCGGGCGGCTGGCCGCAACCAGGAGCGTCAGCGCGACCAGGGCGTTGTCATCAATGCGCTTCGCCCCGTCTTTCCTCAGCAGAAGCCTGTTCTTTTGAAGGAAACAGATGAACAACGCCGCCGCGATACGTTTATTTCCGTCAACAAAACTGTGGTTCTTGGTCACAAAATACAAAAGGTGGGCGGCTTTCGACTCCACGGTCGGATAAAGGTCCCTGCCGCCGAAAGTCTGGTTCACCGCACTCAGGGAACTTTTGAAGCCGGCGTCCTTTTCCCGTCCGAAAAAGTTTGAACCAGCAAACTTGACGCGCATCGCCTCGATAATACCAGCCGCCTCCTCGTAAGTCATTTCAAAACGAACTTTCGCCGTCCCCTTGGGTGCGGACAGCCGCTCATGGTCGTGGTCATCCAGCACGTCCAGCGCGCGGGAATACGAACTGATGACCTTTATCAACCCCTTGGTCTCATCTGTAACGCTGTCAAGGCCGATGACATTCTCCAGCAGGCTGATGGAACGACGCAGTTCCAGATACTTCTCTTGCGCGGCACGCAACCGTTTCTCGTTGACCGTGTATCCGTCGACCAGGTGCTTGCGCAAGACATTCGTCGCCCAGATGCGGAACTGGGTACCGCGCCTGGAATTTACTCTATAACCAACCGAAAGAATCATGTCGAGGTTATAAAATCTTAGCGTCCGCTGTACTTGCCGTCCGCCCTCAACTTGAACTACCGAGGATTCCTCGGTAGTTGCATTTTGATCCAACTCCTTCTCTTTATAGACATTGCGAATATGAAGCCCTATCGTATCGGTATCTTTGTCAAAAATCTCCGCCATCTGCCGCTGCGTCAGCCAGACGGTTTCGCCTTCAAGACGAACGTCGATCCGTGCGGTTCCACCCTTGGTTTGATAAATTTCGATCTGTGATGTCTGATTCTTTTCCGCCATAAAACCTCCCCCTGTTTTGGGTTATTAACCTCCTCGGCCCGGGGGAAGGCGCGAGGGAAAAATCTGGACTTAAGGGCGATCACCGATCGCCCGATTCTTTCTTCCCTTCACACGCGTCGGGACATCGGGCAACGGGCGGATACTATCCGCCCCTGCGTGTATCTCGGTACCGACACACACAAACGAGAACTACACATTTATCTGCTCTTCAATACTTTTTGCAAACGCAAAACACTCCTGCTGAATATTGACCATTTCACGAATAAAATCGTCCTGACTTAAAGCCTGTAAACCAGCAACATACTTCTCGCCTCCCACAGCAATTAATATATTCTTGTTGGCCTTCATCATAACCGCGTCTAACCTCTCCCTCACCGACTTTTCGAGGTCCGGCTTAATCTCTAGCAACGCTTTATTGAGCAGTCCATATTTCTCATTCGCCTCTTTATAATATGGCTCAATCATACGCTTACCATCAACATCACTGCCTCGAAAATATATTGAAGAATACAGCGCGACGGCTTGCGAGCTCCCCGCATACTCATTTAATAAATTTCTAAACTTCTTTAAAATCTCTCTTTTTTCCTTATCCTTCTCTTCCTTCGACTCAATATTACGGAAGAGAAACTTATTAAAAAAGTCTTTAAAAAACACCACGACATTAAACAAAACGCTAAGCACCAATGCAACGATCAACCATCTTTCTTCCATTTCTAGTCCTCCATCATGACTTCCTATGAGCAATTCAGGCCGGGCGGCCTGAATTCAACTTCCGTCCTTCACAGCCGCCTTGCGCTTGTTCAATTCCTCCCGAGAGAATTTCCCGCCGCTGGCGACATGCCGCAAGCGACCCATAACCTCCCGATAATCGCTGGACGGCCGTGTCCCGCCCACATACTTCTCAACCCAGTCGCGGAATAAAACATCGAGAGTCTTCCGCTCACCCATGGCCTTTTTCCGGGCCTTGTGCAGCAGTACCGGACTGATTCTGAATGTGATTTTCGTCAACATGGATTATTGCCCTTCCCAAACCTCCGGACAAATCTACTCAATCCCACACCGCCTGGTTGTAATTCTTAAGGATAACTTTGTCGCGCGTGATCAGCCCGGCTTCCTCAGCCGCAGACTGGGCCACGATCAACCGGTCGAAAGGGTCGCGCGTCCAGTTTATCCGCGACGCCTCGAGGGCTACCGCGACGAACGGCGCTTCGCAAACCTTCAACCCCAGTTCGCTGTGCATGTCACGGATAAAAGTGTCGAGTTTGAGATGTATCTTCCCGGCCTCGCGCAAGAACTGAATCTCCAGCAGCACCATCGGAGAGATGGCAAGCTGGGCGTCATCCATGAACTCGCGTACGCGAGGGGGAAAGCGCTCCACCTCTCCGGCATACAACCATACAGCGGCGTGGGTATCTAGATAAAGGGTTTCCATTCCTTGGACCAATCCATATGGACTAGCTCTTCCGGCGGGCATTTAAAAATGTTGCGCTTCTTGAGGTTCGCCAGCTTGGAATGTTTTTTCGACGGGACCAGTAACACAGACTGGCCTTTGCGCGTAATTTCAACCGGCACGCCGGTCCTGGCGA
The DNA here is from genome assembly GCA_964438075.1 of uncultured Planctomycetales bacterium. Classification (GTDB taxonomy): domain Bacteria; phylum Omnitrophota; class Gorgyraeia; order Zapsychrales; family Fredricksoniimonadaceae; genus JAAXVU01. The sequence continues at coordinate 56,447 of CAYTIW010000006.1, read as the reverse complement.
CCCGGTCGATAACGGTATATATCTGTTTGCGGAGCTTTGTCGCGGTCATGATCATAACTGAACCTCCTGCCCAACTATAACCTCTGTAGCGTACGCTGTCAATATCAATGACGTACGTTATGGGCACCTACACATTGCTTCCAATACGAAAACGACCGAAGATAAACTTGTTATTTTATATTTTTATCATTTCGTTCTGCAAATCTTTCAAGCCCCACAAAGCCCATTCTTCTGTTTCTTTCTGAAACGTCTGCCATGCTTTGTCTAAAACATCAATATCTTCTTTGCCTACAATTGGCCTATCAATAAATTCAAAGTTATTATATTGTGGAACCGCCAAAAATGAATGCGCCGTTCTCGATACTAATAACAAATCAACAAGATTGGCCACTTGGCAGATTACCTTATGCGCATTCCACAAAGAACCCAAAGTAATTGTCAAATCATCAGCGTTCCTGATACTTCTGCTTCCTGGTGAAGCAGAATGCGCAATAAACTTATCCACATGCAAAACAATATCTGCAGACGCACTTTCGATCTTCTTTTTAAGATAACTAATGCTGTCCACAAGAACAACATTTCTAGGAGAACGCTGATCCGGAAACACTCCGCAAAGCGCATCAATTTGCTCATGTCTAATCCGAATTGAATGACTGTCTAATTCTTTAGGCAACCAATAAACCCCTGAGCCACCTTTCTCCAGCCTATACGCATCAGCCTTTCGCTCTACCACACCATAATCGTACTCCAATCCATCTACTAAAAATAAATTCTCTCGGGTGATGAGAGAGGCGTTCGCTATCATATCCTTTAATAATGCGACCAAAGAAAAAGTCCCTTGGCTAGAATGTTCTAACTGCGACGGTACATCTACTAACCTACGAATGGCAACCATCTGACTATCAAAAAAACAATTGTCTATAAACTGATGCACCATTCCATTCATTTCCGCTTGCTCTTGATTATCTATCGACGCAAGTCTACGTGCTTCATTAATTACATTAAAGACGGCTGCGTTCCAAACCATTGCGTAAATCTGATTAAATACAGAATTACGATCATTGCCTGAAAGGCACGCCTTCCAAAGAGCATGTTTGTCTTTAAATTTCTGCAGTGCCTCTGACTCGGACATAAAGTTTATCACCTACCAATTGGGACCAACGGATCACAATTTAAACCTGCAAGCCTGAATTCATTTGCCATCCTGACTTATTGCCCTGAGCTCGTTGAGCTTCGCCAGGGCCTGTACCGGCGTCAGGTTATCGACGTCGAGGGCTTCCAGCGTCAGGCGGATCTCCTCGGCCACGGGATCGGCCTTGACCGGGCCGAAAAGCTCCGACTGCGACTCGCCGCCCTGCCGCGCCTTGAGGCGCTCCTTGAGGTTCCCGCCGAGTTCCAGCTCCGCCAGGACCCGCTTCGCCCGGCGGATCACCGGCGCCGGCATCCCGGCCAGTTTGGCCACGTAGATCCCGTAGCTGTCGTCCGAGCCGCCGGGGACGATCTTGTGCAGGAAAATGACCTTGTCCTCCCACTCCTTGACCGCCACGTTGTAATTGCGCACGCCCGAGCGCTCGTCGGCCAGAAGGACCAGTTCGTGGAAATGGGTGGCGAAAAGGGTGCGCGCCTTTTTTTCGGCCAGGTATTCGGCCAGCGCCCAGGCCAGGGCCAAACCGTCGGTGGTGGACGTGCCGCGGCCGATCTCGTCCAGGATCACCAGGCTGCGCGGCGAAAGGTTGTTCAGGATGTCCGCCGCTTCGGTCATCTCCACCATGAACGTGCTCTGCCCCTTGGCGATCTCGTCGTGCGCCCCGATGCGGGTGAAGATCTTGTCGACCAGGCCGACGCGCGCGGAAGCCGCCGGGACGAACGATCCCGCCTGCGCCATGATGACCAGGATCGCGTTCTGGCGGATATAAGTGGACTTGCCGGCCATGTTGGGGCCGGTGAGGATGACCAGATGGTTGTCCTCGCAGTCGAGGCGCGTGTCGTTGGGGATGAAGTCCTCGGCGGCCAGGACGCTCTCCACCACCGGGTGGCGGCCTTCCTCAACCAGCAGCTCCGTGCCTTCCGTCACCGCCGGCCGCACATAACGCGGCTGGGCCGCGACGACCCCCAGGGAATACAGGGCGTCCAGGCGGGCCAGCTCCTCGCCGTAACGATGCAGGGGGACGATCTCCGCCAGCACGGACTTGAGCAGCTCCTCGAGCAGTTCGGCCTCGAGCTTGAGGACCCGCGCCTCGGCGCTCAGGATCTTCTCCTCGTATTCCTTCAGCTCCTGCGTGATGAACCGCTCGCCGTTGGTCAGCGTCTGCTTGCGGATGTAATCCGACGGGGTGTTCTTCAAATTCGCGTTCGAGATCTCGATGTAATAGCCGAAGACCTTGTTGAACCCGACCTTGAGCGAACCGATGCCGCTGCGCTTGACCTCGCGGGCCTGGAAATTCACCAGCCACTCGCGGCCGTTGTCGCGCAGCTGTTTCAGCTCGTCGAGCTCGGCGTTGAACCCCCGCCGGATCACGCGGCCCTCGTTCTTGGCCAGGGGCATCTCGGGGTCGATGGCGCGCTCCAGCAGTTCACGGATGGCCGGCACGTCGTGCACCTCGAAAAGGGAGCTCGCGGCCGTGATCCCTTGCAAGCCCCGGCTGATCTGGGGCGCGCGCGTCAGCGACTGGCGCAGAGCCAGGAAATCCCGCGGCAGGCCGCACCCGCAGCTCAGACGCGACAGGCTCTTTTCCAGGTCCGGCAGGTTCTTCAGCAGCTCACCGCCGATAAGTCGGCGGACCGCGTCGTCCTCTTTCAGGACCTGCACGGCGTCCTGGCGCGCCCTGACCAAGGCCAGATTCTTCAAAGGGTGATAAAGCCAGAAACGGAACAACCGCCGGCCCATGGCCGTGACCGTGCGGTCCATCACCTTCAAAAGGGCTTCCAGCTCCAGGCCGTAATGGGCGGCCGGAGAGATGAACACATAATCACTGTCATCATAAAGCGCGATACGGTCGATATGCTGGAGGGGTTTCTTGTGCATGTCGCGCAGGTACTCCAGGAGACCGCCGGCCGCCGCCTGGGCCGCGGGGATATCCTCGATGCCGAAACCCCGCAGGGACTGGGTCCCGAAATGCCCCAAGAGGGTCTGCCGGGCCCGTCCGGGGGCAAAGGACCAGTCGCGGAAGCGGGTCAGCGTCACTCCTCGCATCTTCATCAAAGGGTGCCCTATCAGGGCCCCCACCTTCTTCTCGGCCGCTTCGGGATAGATGCATTCGGCCAGCGGCAGTTTCGAAAGGAGCTCGATCGCTCCCGCCTCGGCCGGGATGCCGCTGGTATAGATGGTGCCGGAGGCGTTATCGATGAAAGCTATGCCAAAACCCCGGCCGTCGAGGCATACCGCCGCGATATAGCGCGCCTCCGCGGCCTCATCGAAGAAGGTCCCGGAGGTCACCACCCTTATCACCTCGCGCCGGACGATCCCTTTGGCCAGGGCGGGATCCTCAACCTGTTCGCAGATAGCCACTTTGCGCCCTGCTCGGACCAGTTTGGCTATGTAATTATCCGCCGCATGGTACGGAACTCCGCACATGGGTATGCGGCCCCGTCCGTCCTCACCGCGCGAGGTCAGGACCAGTTCCAGGATGCGCGAAGCGGCCTCGGCGTCCTCATAGAACATCTCGTAGAAATCGCCCAGGCGGAAGAAAAGGATGCAATCCTGGTGGCGAGACTTGATCTCCTGGTACTGCTTGAGCATGGGGGTCGATGCTTCCGGCATAGGTGTAATGTTATACCATATTCCAAAATATTTCTGATGAAATATTTGTACCGCCAAACAAGGCCTGACACCGGCCCCGGACCGATACGATCTTAGCAAAAAAGTTGATTTTAAGACTCCTCAATAAGTCGTTTGCGGCCTCGCTATCACGTCTAGGGGACCGCTTTTGGCCATGAATTCAGGCCTTTACGTAACACAAATACCTATTTATACTAGAATGTAAATTAATGTAACTAAATTGTCCTATATGCCTGAAATCCTTGACATTTATTAAATTAAGATGTTATACTTCACCCTGAACTGTACGCCGTCGACAGACGGCATCACGCTCGACGAGGAGACTGAAATGAGAAAAAATATGCTTTTTGCCCTGATTGTTGCTGCCACGGTCCTATGCGGGAATGCATACGCTGCCGAAAGCCAACCTATACTGCCAGGCAATGGCCCTAGCGTGCGCAAAGCAACTCTGGCGCAGATATACCGCTATGCACGTGAAATGTACCGAGCCGGCAATTATCCAGAAGCCATCAAATCCTTCAAGGAAATGCTGTCGGTCGACTGTAACAGCGAAGTCGCCCAGTACCATCTGATGAAGATCGCCCGTTCATCGCCTAAATATGACCACCTGAACGCCTACTTGAAAAATCTGCCTTGCGAATTACATAATTTTGATGAGGAAGACTTCCTGCCCTCTTCCCTCTACTATGAGAACGACAACGCCTTGATGCAGGAACAACTGGGCTACTATAACAAACGCTACCAGATCGCCAAAGAGTCTTTGGACAGCGCTACTGATAACTATAGGAAGCTGACCAAAGAATTAGAAGGAGAGATCGAGGCCCTCCGCAAACAGCTGGACTCCGTTGAGGCCAAGGCCGGGTTCACTCCGGCACCGGCGGCCCAAAAAACTGCGCCTAAGGCCAAAGCCGCTGCCGCTAAGGTCCCGGCCAAGGAAACGGTAAAGGCCAAGACAGAGAAACCGGCAACAGCTAAACCTAAGGAAAAAGTTGCCAAAGCTGTTACCGCCAAGGCCGCCGCGACTGTAACGCCGGCCAAGGAAAAGACCGAGGCCAAGATAGAAAAAACTGAGGCCCCCGCTCCTAAAGAAACTACCGCTAAAGCCGTCATCGCCGAAACCGCGGCCCCTGTAGCGCCGGCCAAGGAAAAGACCGAGGCCAAGATAGAAAAAACTGAGGCCCCCGCTCCTAAAGAAACTACCGCTAAAGCCGTCATCGCCGAAACCGCGGCCCCTGTAGCGCCGGCCAAGGAAGCGGCCGAGACCAAAACCTCTAGGCCAGAGGTAACGGCCCCCAAAGAACCAGCTCCGAAAACTGATATTACCCAGGCCGCAGCGACCAAGGCTCCGGTCATAAAGAAGACCGCCGAGACCAAGCCCGCTAAACCTGCGGCAGCCGCTCCCAAAGGACCGGCCCCGAAAACCGATATTACTGCCAAAGCCGCAGCGGCCAAGGCTCCGGTCATAAAGAAGACCGCCGAGGCCAAGCCCGCTAAACCTGCGGCAGCCGCTCCCAAAGGACCGGCCCCGAAAACCGATATTACTGCCAAAGCCGCAGCGGCCAAGGCTCCGGTCATAAAGAAGACCGCCGAGGCCAAGCCCGTGAAGACCGTAGCGGCCGCACCAAAGCCCCCGGCCAAAGAAGTAAAGGCCGCCAAGGCCCCGGTGGTCAAGGCAACTGTTACCAAAAAAGCAGTGCCGCCTAAGGCCAAGGCCGCCAAGACAGCGGTAAAACCACAGAAAGCGGCAACAGCTCAAGCGTCGACCATGGATCGCGATACAGCTATACGCATGGACAAAGAGATCGCCCGGCTGAAATCACAGCTGGCCAAAGAACGGATACGCCATCAATACGAGATCATCCGCCTGCGTGAAGAGAGCGCCAAAAGCGCACCGACCGGATCCCCGGCCAAAGAAGCCGAACTGGCGGCCAAGGACCAGGAACTGGCCACACTCCAACTTAAGTTCGAAGCCGTCCAGTCCAAGCTGCGCGATATAGAGGAAGCCATACAGGCAAAGAATGCGGCAATAAAAGCCATGCAAAAAGAAGTGAACGACGCCATTTCAGCGCCGGAAGAAACAACTTCCAACATGAAAAATGGAGCCGATAAATAAGGAAAAGATCACCGTCAACCTTTAAAAATGATAGGCACTTATGCGACACACATACCGTTCTAATAACCGCACCCCTGGCTTTCCGCTGAATAAGGCGGGGACTGTTCTCGCGATCTGCATAAGTAGCGCGCTTGCGTTCTGCGTACTTTTGCCGACCGAGACCATGGCCCAGGCGTACCTCTCCCAGCTCAGCTACCTCGAGAAGTTCGCCATCAGTCTTTACGAGCGCGGCGACATCGACCAGGCCAAAAAAGAGTTCCAGCGCATTTTGCGCATGAACCCCAAGAGCGAGGCCGCCAAGAAATACCTCGGCCACATCGACAAAGGGGCCAAGCCGACCAACACCAAGACCCGCACGGCAATAGACAAGGCCAACTCGATAGCCAGCGACATACAGTCGCTCAAGAAAGATATCGCCCAGAACGAACGCGAAGTGTCCCTGCTCGAATCGATAATCCGCAACCTGATCACCGAGAACGACCAGATCTATATGGCACTGAACAAACGTTCCCGGGAGGTCATGGAGCTCCGGGAGAAAGTATACGGGCTCCGCTACTCCGACCAGTACAAAAAGACGATGTCCGAGCTCCCTCCGGACCGGGTGCCGCAGAACCTCCACCGTCCCGATGAGGTCCTGCCTTCCCTCTCTACGTCCACCGGCAGTGCCGATTTCGACTCGGTGGTGGACCGCCTCGGCAAAGCCAACAGCGAACTCTTGGCAGTGACCAACGATATCGAGGAAAGCAAGAAAGACCTCCAGGCCCTCGCCGCCAAAAGCGCGAAGGATAAAGAGGAATACAACAACCTGCTGGAAGAAAAACGCAGCGCGCTGGCCGACAAGAACGCGGCCCTCGATGATAAAAAGAACGGCCTGTCGTCGCTGAAAGGCGAAGTCCAGACCATCAACCAGAACTTGAAGTCCGCCCACTACCGTTACACCGAACTCCTCGAAAAGATCGAGCAGTACTACCAGAGCCTCAAAGCCGACCTGGCCGAAAAGCAGGCCGCCGACCAGAAAATGATCAACGACCTTATCATCGACTACGCCAAACAGGCCAAAGAGCTGGACACCCTGCAGAAAAATCTCCAGGAGAAGAAAATAACGGCCGACAAGGAAACGCAGAAACGTTACGACGAGCTGCAGGCCACCTTCCAGACCCAGGGCAAGGAAATGGATGCGCTGCGGAAGAAACTCCAGGATAAGACAGCCGCCGCTAACCAGGAAACACAGAAGCGCTATGAAGAACTGCTGGCCAAATACCAGGCCCAGACCAAGGAACTGGAGGGCCTGAAACAAGACGCCTTGATCGCTGCTGAGGCCAACAAGTCGGCTGAAAATAAGAAAGCTGAAACGCTGGCCGCGGCGGCCGCGGCCCAGAAAAGGGTCGACGAACTTGCCGCCAGCCAGCAGTCGCTTACCCAACAACTTGAAGACCTTAAACGCAGTTCCGCCGATAACAGCGCGGCGGACCAGAAGCGTTACGACGAACTGCTGGCCGATCTCCAGGCCCAGACCAAGAAGCTGGAAACCCTGGAGCAGGAAGCCACGGCCGCCAGCGATGCCGCCAAGTCGGCTGAAAAAGCCAAAGCGGAGACCGCCGCGACTCTGGAGCTGGCCCAAAAGCGTTATGACGATCTCATGGGGAGCTACAAAACGAAGACCCGAGAACTGGATACCTGGAAGCACAACATGAGGGCCAAGCCGGAGCCGTCGGGAGAACAAGCCGCAGCCGCCACCACCGACACGGTAGAATCGCTCAAAAAGCGTTATGACGACCTCATGGCCGGTTACAAAGTCAAGACCAACGAACTGGCCGCCATAAAACGCAACGAACAGAAACGCGCCGTGGACCAGAAACGTTTCAACGACCTCATGGCCGAAGTCGGGTCCAAGACCAACGAGCTGTCCAACCTGCAAAAATCCATTGCGCAGCGTGAGGCCTTGCTGACCAGCTACAAGTCATCGCTTTCCCAGGCCGAAGAAAAGATCGCCGAGCTCAATAAAGCCCTGGAAGCCAAGGACCGGCAGCTGGCCGCCTTCCGCGACCAGATCGCCTACTCTCTGAACGCCGTTTCAGCGGTGGATGCCCAGATCAACAATATCCAGTCCCTGCTGCATAACAGCGATTCGGACCTGGCCGACATCTCCAGCGGCATTGCCAAGATAAAGGCCAGGAAACAGCAAGTCCGCAAGGTCACCGTCACCGACGATACCAAGGCCAAAGCTGCCCTGGCCGACGCCGAGATCTCGACCAAGGCCAAGAAAGAGGCCGAACAAAAGCTGGCCAGCATACAGACCTCTCTTTCAGATAAGAACGGCACTATCGATTCCCTGCAGAAAAGGGTCGCCGACCTCAAGATCCAGCTCAACGACAAGACCCAAGAGATCTTCCTGATGGCTGAACGGGTGAACCGCAAGGAAGAGGAATCCCGACAGCTGCGCGAAAAACTGCAGGTGCAGGCCAAGGCTGCAGCGACCGCCAAACCGGCCAAGCCGGCGCCGGACCTGCTGGCCTCCCTGTCGGAGGAGCAGAACAAACTGCGCAAAGCGCTCTTGAAGCGCGACGAACAGCTGCTGGGGCTCTCCAAAGACCTCACCGCCAAGCAGTCAGAGATCGCCCAGTTGCGCCAGAGCGTGGATGAAGCAAGAAAACTGCTCGATAACGAGGCCAAGCTGCGTAAGGCCAGCGTGGACGAAACCAGGAAACTGCTTGATAACGAGACTAAGCTCCGCAAGGCCAAAGAGGAAGAGACGGCCAAACTTGCCCAGCTGATGGATAACCAGAAGACAAAATATGAAAAGGAGGTCGTTGCCGCAAAGAATGACGCCGGCAAGTCGCGCGCCGAGCTGCAAAGCAGAGAGCTGGACATGAAGGAAAAAGATATCGCCTTCGAAGAGGCGCGCCTCTCCCTCAAGAAACTCTCCGGCTCACTGGCGGACGCCCAGCAACAGGTAAAAGTCCTGGAAGAAAAACTCGCGACCCTGGAGCAGAAACAGCAGTCCATCCGCGCCGTAATGGACAAACGCGACGCCGAACTGGCCAAGGTGACCGCGGAACTCAATGCCTCCAAAGGCGAGCTCCAGGCGGCCAACAAGACTATAAGCACCCTCTCGAGCAAGAATAAAAACTCCGAGGCCGCTATCACCGAGGCCGTCAGGAAGCTTAAAGAGAGCGAGATGAAGAACACCAAGACCGCCAAACAGCTGGAACAGATGCGCAACAATCTCAAGGCCGCCCACCACGCCATCAATAACCTGGACGATGATGTGGCCGCCTTCACGCGCCTGAAAGGGTCGCTGGACAACCGCGAAGAGATCATAATGGAGCTGCAGAACCAGCTCAACAGCAAATGCGAGGCCCTGTCCGATACCGGCGCAGTGGCCGCACCCAAAGATAAATCGAACGGCAACGGCCAGGCCAAAGTTCCGGCCGCGAAGAAAACAGAGGCCGAGCCGAAAGCACCCGCCAAGTCCGGCGAGTGATCCGACGATATAATTGTTACGCCTGAATAACAAGGGCGGACCCCTGACCGGGATCCGCCCTTTTGTACATTCAGCGGGGACCGTTTCCGCCAAGGCCGGTAAAGAAACGGGCCTTCCATTCCCCCTCCGCCCATTCGCCTTCCGGGGTAGAATCCCAGACGATGCCGCCTCCGATACCCAGTTCGCCCTGCTTACCCTCCAGCAGTATGGTCCTGATCGGCACATTGAAATACATGTCCCGGCCGGGTGAGATGAAACCGATCGCACCGGTATATATCTTCCGCTCCTCCCTTTCCAGCCGGCGTATGATCTCCATGGCCCGCACCTTGGGGGCCCCGGTCACCGATCCTGAAGGGAATATCGCCGCCAGCAGCCTGCCGAACGGTATACGCACCGGCAGGTCCGCCGCAACGGTCGAAGTCATCTGCCAGATAGTCCGGTATCGGGCCGCCTCGAACAGGCGCGGCACGCGCACCCTGGACCCTATGCGCCCCAGGTCATTGCGCAGCAGGTCCGCAATCATGACGTTTTCCGCCCGGTTCTTCGGGTCGCGGGCGAGCCTGTACCCCGCCAGCCGGTCCCTGAGCCAGCCCTCCCCGCAAGGCCAGGACCCTTTCATCGGTTTGGTCACGGCTTCGATA
>CAYTIW010000006.1:0-46331 GCA_964438075.1 uncultured Planctomycetales bacterium | reverse complement strand
CCAGCCCTCCCCGCAAGGCCAGGACCCTTTCATCGGTTTGGTCACGGCTTCGATACCGGTCTTGCGGATGAACATTTCCGGGGACAGGGACAGGATCCGGTATTGCCCCGCCTCGATATACGCCGGGTACGGGACCGGATGCTCCCGCAGCAGCCGGCGGTACAGCCCGTAAGCATCGCCAGAGAACTCGAACTTCAGTTTTCGGCAATAAGTGATCTGGTACACGTCTCCCTTTTCGATGTGCGAGCGTATGCGGGAAACATCAGCATCGAATTCGTGCCGTGATGTGGCCTGGGAAATATTCTGTATGCTGAACGCTTTGCCTGCGTTTGCGTCCGGACGCGCCCTGACCGGCTCCCGGAAACACCCGAAACATAACAAAGGGAAACCGCCGCCGGCCAGTTGCCGCAAAGCCGGCTCCAGCGCGTAGCCCGCCTCGTAGGAAACGAACCCGGCCACAAACAACCCTTCGTCGAGGCAGCGTTCCGCCCTGGCCAGGCTCTCCGCCAAGCCGGACGCATCAGAACACCGGATCACGCGGACGGGATCCTGGAAAAGCAATGGTTCGTTGTCGAATTCAATGAGGACGCGCATAGGGCACCCGAAGCGTCCTGGAAAACAGGACGCCGACCTCTCGGCCTGGGTGTCCCGCGCCGGCGGGACTATTGCATGACCGACCATATCCAGACAGCTGAGCGCTACCTGGATGCTTCCATATCAAAATCCACCAGATCTTCCTCTTCCACCGGCATGAACCACTTCTGCGCCACGAAGGTTGGGATGACGGCGCTGGTTATGACCACCCCGACCAGGACCGAATACTGGACCTGGTCGATGATCCCGGCGGTAAGGCCGAAGACGCTTGCGATAGTCCCGAAGGTCAGCCCCGTGCTCATCAACAATGTGATATACATGCTCCCGTTGGGGATATAGCGCTTCGCCAAAAAATAAACCCCCAGGAACTTGGTCGCCATCTTGATGGAAAAAAGGACGGCAAAAAGGCCGAAAGCCGAAAGGATCATCGGCAAAGACACCTTGAGCCCGCCGACGATAAAAAAGATCGGGGTCACGATCGCATAGGCCACCGTCCTCAATCGTCCCTGGATAATTTTTGTTTCCGCCGTGGCGGAAAAATGCTTCGACATCAACAGGCCCAGCAAGAAGGCCGGCAGGACCGCCTGGCCCCCGCCCAGGTTGGCGAAATACATGAAAACCAACAGCAGCAGGAACAGGTATTTTATCTCCGGCTCGATGACCTTGTTCTTCAGCTTGGGATTATCAAAGACCAGGTGGGAGAACCGGACGGCAAAAACGATGACCGCCGCCGAGACCAGGATAAAAAGCGCCGTATAAAAGGTGGGCTTGACGAATAAAATACTCAAGGCCAACGCGGTGCCCATATCGGTCACAAAGGTCGCGGACATAAGGAGCTTGCCCAGGTCGGTGCGGGACAAAACTGTCTCCACCAGCACGGAATACACCACCGCCAGCGAAGTGGTGGACAATGCCGCGCCCGCGATCAAAGAAGCCGGCAGGGTCCAGTGTGCGACATAAAAGGTAAAAAGGAACGTACCTGCAAAGGGGCATAAAAAAGACATCGTGCCGATCAGGAAACTCTCTTTGAACTTGGCCTTCATGAGTTGCAGGTCTATCTCAGTCCCCGCCAGGAAAGTCAGCAGGATGCCGCCGAAACCGGCCAGATAAAGCATCCAGCCTTCCACTTTTAGACCAAAGATACCCGCCATGGCCCCCAACAATATCTCTATGATGGCGACGGATATCTTCAGCCTTAACGACAAAAGGCTGGAAATGAAGACCAGCAGGCCGACGATCAAAGGTATGGCATTATCACCCATAAATGTTCCTCTATAAATAAAAGACCCCCGCTGCGTTTATCAGTAGGGGTCATCATCCTCGTGGCCACGAGGCGGTTAAAGGCGAACTCCATCGCCGTAATCCCGTATCACATCCTGGACCAGGATCCGATCGGCCGATCAGTCATCCCTCAGGACAGCGCCGGTATCCGCGCTGGTGACAAAATGCTGGTAGCGTTTAAGCCATCCGCCCCGGATCTTGCTCTGGAAAGGCTTTAGCTTCTTGAGGCGCTTCTTGATCTCCGCTGCCGTAAGGCGGACGTTCAGCTTGTTCTTCAGGACATCGATCTCGATCATGTCGCCGTCCTTCAAGACCGCGATCTCGCCTTTGGCCGCGGCCTCCGGCGCCACATGGCCGATGCACAGCCCCCTGGTCCCGCCGGAGAACCTTCCGTCCGTGATCAGCGCGGCCTTGATCCCCGCGCCTCTGATAGCGGCGGTCGGAGAGAGCATTTCCTGCATGCCGGGTCCGCCTTTAGGCCCTTCGAAACGGATCACGACCACATCGCCGTCCTTGACCTTCCCTTTCAAAATGCCGGAGAGGGCGCTTTCCTGCGATTCGAATATCTTCGCCGGTCCCGTGAAGGCCAGCATGTCCTTTTCCACGCCGCTGGTCTTGACCACCGCCCCGGCGCGGGCGATATTGCCGAAAAGAACGGCCAGCCCTCCGGTCGGCGAGAACGCTTTCGCGGCCGTACGGATGATCTCGCCGTCCGCGGCCGGCGACCTTTGGACATACTCTCCCAAAGTCCCGTAGACCGTCCGCGCCTCCAGATCCAGGAATTTGTTCTGCGTCTCGTTGACCGCTTTTAAGATCGCTCCCATCCCACCGACGGCGTGGACATGCTCGAGATGGACCTCGGGGCGCGACGGGGCTATCTTGATCACGTTCGGGGTGGCTTTGGAGATCCGCTCGATACGCTTGAGGTCGTATTTGATCCCGGCCTCATGCGCCAGGGCCAGGACGTGCAGGACCGTATTGGTGGAACCGCCCATCGCCATGTCCAGGACAAAGGAATTATCGATCGCCTGCCTGGTCACGATATCGAGAGGCCGCATATTGTTATTGAGAAGGAAGATCAGCCGGCGGGCGGCCTGGCGCACCAGGTCTATCCTCTCCGGATTGATCTCGAACTGACGCTGACTGCCGGCGACCCGGCTGGTCGCGGGTATGGAACCGTTGCCGGGCAAAGCCAGGCCCAGGACCTCTCCCAGGCAGTTCATGGAGTTCGCCGTGAACATGCCCGAGCAGCTGCCATAGCCGGGACATGATCCACAGGCCACCTTCTCCAGGTCTGCGCCGCTCACTTTGCCGACGCTGTGTTTGCCCACTCCTTCGAACACCGAGATCAGGTCGGAATTATCCGCCCCGGACAGCATCGGACCGCCGCTGACGTAAATGGCAGGGATATTGACGCGCACCATGGCGTTGTACATGGCCGGGACGATCTTATCGCAGTTGCCGATGCCGATCCAGGCGTCGCAAGGGTGCGCGCCGATGATCGTCTCGATCTGGTCGGCGATAAGCTCCCGGGAAGGGAGGGAATATTTCATGCCGAAATGCCCCATGGCGATGCCGTCGCAGATCGCGCCCCCGATGTTGGCGTACCAGACGTTGACGCCCTGCTTTTCCAGCTCCTCTTTGACAAAACGGCCGAGCTGGTCGAGGTGGGCATGCCCGGGGATCTGGGTCGTGTAAGAGTTGATCACGGTCACGAACGGCCGCTTCAGGTCTTCCATGGATCGCAGCACGCCTTCCGCCATCATTAAGGAAACGCTCGGCATCATGTGCGGGCCCGAGCGGAAAACACCGCTTCCGTCCTTGCGGATAGCCTTGATACCTTCATTGACAGGCACCTTTGACATCGTTGCTCCTCCTTATTACCTATCTAAACAAAAAAACTCTTGCAGGCCCGGCGCGAAACTGTAGGAGTCATCAGCCCGGAAAATTCTCGGGCGGTCCAATGGCGAACCCCATCGCCGTTAAGTTCATAGTAATCAAAATATCATAAAAACGGCGCGGCGCAACACTAAACACCTCCTGCGAGGCCAACGGAAGCCGCCGGCCGGACCTCGGTCACTTGCCGATGCAGAACCGGGAAAAGATCTCGTCCACCACGTCCTGGTCGACGTTACGGCCGGTGATGGCGTCCAGCGCATTGACCGCGGATTTGATATCCTCGGCCACGAACTCGGGAGACTTGGCTTCTTCCGCCGACTCCTTGGCGCGGGCCAGCATCCCGCGGGCCTGGCGCAGCGCCTCGATATGGCGCAGGTTGCTCACGACCGCGCCCTGGATATCGACAGGCCGGCCGTCCAGGGCGACGCGCAGGAGCGCGGCCTTCAGGCTGTCCATCCCCTCGCCGGTCAAGGCGGATACCGGGACCGCCGCCAAGGCTCCGAGGTCATCGATTTCGGCCGCCCGGGGCAGGTCGCTCTTGTTGCATACCACCACCACGTGCCGGTTCGGGATGGCGGCCAGGATGTCCCGGTCGGAGGCGTCCAGCTCCCGCGAACCGTCCACCACCATGAGGACCATATCCGCGCTCTCGACCATCGCTCGCGCCCGCCGCACAGCCTCTTCCTCCACTTGGTCGCGCGGGATGAGAATGCCGGCGGTATCCACCAGCCGCAAAGGGATCCCGTCGATGTTGGCGCTCTCTTCCAGCGTATCGCGGGTCGTGCCGGCGATATCCGTCACGATCGCACGCGGTTCCCGCAACAGCGCGTTCAACAACGAAGACTTGCCGACATTGGGCTTGCCGCAGATCACGACCTTGAGCCCTTCCCGCAGTATGCGCCCGCTGCCGGCGGTCGAGAGCAGGCGGTCGATGCCCTGCAGTGCCGCCGCCACCTCCTCCGGCAATGACTCCTCCGGCCTCACATCGGTACCGTCTTCCGGAAAATTCAGGAACGCCTCGATGCCGGCCAGCACGTGCAAAAGCTGCTGGCGGACGGCCTCCAGCGCGCAGGACAATTCCCCCTTCAACTGGCCGACCCCGGCCCTAAGAGACATCTCGGTGCCGGCGCTGATAACGTCTAGCACGGCTTCGGCCTGGGCCAGGTCGATGCGCCCGTTCAGGAACGCCCGTTTGGTGAACTCGCCGGGTTCGGCCAGGCGGGCCCCGTTCTCCAGGCACAATTCAAGCGTCGCCCTCACAGCCGCAAAGCCTCCGTGGCAGCTTATCTCGGCCGCATCTTCGCCGGTATAGCTTTTAGGGGCGCGCATGACCGTCACCAGCACTTCGTCCACCGCTTTCCCCCCGGCACGCGCGATCCATCCGTGGCGGGCGGTGAATCCGGGCCAGCCGCTGGCCGGACGACGGAGCCCGTCGGCGAATATCTTTTCCAGTACCGAGAGCGCTCCTTTGCCGCTCAGGCGCACGATAGCGATGCCTCCCAGCCCCATGGGGGTGGCAATGGCCGCGATCGTATCGTCAAAGCCTTTATATTGATACACAGGGAACTCTCCCGAGAAATGTTATAGCAGGGGCTTTCCCGCTTCAGAATGCATCCAACAGGATCAATCTGGCCTGGGCGCATAAAAAGACCGACCCCACCACCGCCATGATACCATCTTTCCCGGCCCGCGCGGAAGCCCGTTCCAAGGCTGCTCCCACCGATGCAGCCCTTTCCACCTCAACTCCGGGGAACAACCTTGCGCCATCGGACAAGTCAAGTTCGCTGGCGCGGGGGTTATCCGCCCGGGCCAGCACGACCCGGCCGGTCACGGGGGCCAGTTCCCGGGCCAGCGCGGCCAGGTCCTTGTCGCTGCTGGCGCCGAAGACCAGGACCGCCCGGCGTCCGGGGAAAAGAGACTGGAACGTCTTCGCAAAAGCGGCGGCGGATTCACGGGTATGGGCGCAATCCAGCACTACCAACGGGTCGCGCCGCAGAACCTCAAAACGCGCCGGCCATGACGCATCGCTCACGCCCCTAGCCACCGCCTCTTCGGTCAGCATATAACCGAAGACCTCCAGGTCCTCGGCCATGGCCACGGCCAGCGCCGCATTGACCGCCTGATGCTCGCCGATCAGGCCGGTGTGTAATCCGCGGTATTCCCGCCGGCCCTTAAGATCGAACCTGACCCCGCCCAGGTCCTGCGAAAGCACGGCCAGCTCGACGTCACGGCCGATGATCGTCGGCGCAATGCCGAACTCGCGGCACCGCGCCCGTATCACTTCCATGGCAGCGTCCGCCTGCGGAGCGACCGCGACCCTCTGCGAAGGTGATTTAATGATACCGGCTTTCTCGTACGCTATCTTATCCAGCGTATCACCCAGTATCTTGGTATGCTCCAGGCCCACGGGGGTGATGCCGCAGACCATGGTATCAACGGCATTGGTCGCGTCCAAACGCCCGCCCAGGCCCGTCTCCAGAACTACGACTTCCGCCTTACGCGCGGCAAAATATGACATGGCCAGCGCGGTCAGATACTCGAAATAGGTCACCTCCACTCCGCTGCGGCGGAGTTCGTCCACCGGGGCCTTGTAAAACAACGCCCGTTCGACCAGCTCCTCTAAAGTGATCATTCCTTCAAAGCCCCGCGACCATGGAGGCGTCCGGCCGGAGAGGCGATCATTATCCTTCCCGGCTCCCGGCTCCCCGCCCCCCGCTCTTTCCGGTTCCAATACTCTTATGCGTTCCCGCGGGTCGTGCAGGTGCGGGGAAGTAAAAAGCCCGACCCGGTACCCGGCGGCACGCAGGACATGCGCCAGGAACGCGCAGGTCGACCCTTTGCCCTTGGACCCGGCCACGTGGACGAACCTGAGCCGGTCATCCGGCCGGCCGAAGGCCTCCAGCAGCCTCTCCACGCGGTCAAGGGCGAAATCGGCGGGGGTCGCCCGGTCCATCCGGGCTTCCCAGTTAGTGAAAGAATTTATATAATCCACGAATGAGAAATCCATCACTGCCCCGGTATTGTCACAAACCACAGCCGCTATTTTAAAGCAGTCCTCAAAAGTAGCAAGAAAGAAAAACCCCGCAGCCGTCGGGCCGCGGGGTCATCAAAGCGACCGGTCATCATTTGCGCTGTCCACCGCTACCGGAAACAGAACGGCCTCTGGCCGCCCGGGTCCGATCGAGAACCCCCTTGCCTTCCCGGGAGGGCCCCTCAGTTGATCGCGGCGGCGATGATGATCGAAAGCCCTATCATGACCGATCCGATCATTATCCCCAGGGCGACGTTATGGTCCTCCCCGATCTCCTTCTTGACCGAGAACGGCGATATCTTCTCGATCAGGCGGTACGCGATGAGAAAAACGACTATGCCTATCGCCGAATAGACCACCGTGCCAAGAACCTCAGACAACTTTACCAATTCCATGCTGCCTCCTTCCTTTATCCTGTAGCCATGACCGCGCGGTCACCTCTAGCCAGCAGATTATCGACCCACATGCCGGCGATCTGGGAATAGAGATACAGATCGTGCGCCCCTGCGGGAACGAAAACGCGCCCGCCGAAGCGGGCCTTGAACTGCGAAAAACGCGCGTACGGGTGGAACGGCATGCCTTCCGGCGCCACGCCGTACAGATCGTATTCGGCGCATCCGGCTGCCCGTGCATCCTGCATGATGCGCCAGTGAAGGGCGTAGGGGGCCATGACCGGCCCCAAGAACGGCGAACTGCCCCCGTACAGATAAGTCGCCCGCCGGCCGAAGAACACCACCACCGCAGCGGCCGCCAGCATGCCTTTGTAATGCGCCAGATATATCCTCGCCTGAGGCGACTGTCCGCCCAGGCATTGAAGCATCTGCTCAAAAAAGGCCAGAGACTCGCCGGAGAAACCGTGCCGCAGCGAGGTCAGCTCAAAAAGCGAATAAAAGTCCCGCAACGCTTCCGTGCCGGAATGGCAGCCGGCCTCCACGCCTTTTTTCAGGGCCAGCCGGACATTGTATCGTCCCTTGCTCTCCATGGCCGCCAGCAACTCTTCATCGCTGCGGCCGACCGCGACCAAACGCGTCGGGGTCGGGACCAGGTCCAAGGGAGCGCGCACGAACCCTTCCCGCATTCCCGGGGGCAGCTCCTCCCTGAAAGGCTCGATGCGGACCGCCGGCGAACGCACTTCACCGGCCAGACACCGCAGTTCCGCCATCAGCTCACCGGCCGCCTGGCCGGCCAGAGCCGGTTCGGAGCAAAACACCGGGCCGTGCGGGACCTCCAGGGGCGAGGCCCCCAGCGATGAGCGGACATAATACACCGCCGCGCCGCCGCAAAGAGAGTTGTCCTCATCAAATACCCCCAGCCGCACTACTTCCTGGCCGCAGGACCGCTTGAACTCCCCCCAAGCCCAGGACTGCATGAAGCCCGCTTCCGGGGATCGTCCGACAAAATCATCCCATTCCTCACGGACTGACGGAGAAAGACGTTCGGTCCGCAACGCCAGTGCCGAGGTCATAGCGCCTCCTCCCCCAGCCCCTTCAAGAGACGGTGGCGCAACAGACTGTCAGTCGGAAGCCTTTTCAGGTTCCACCGGACCACAGCCTCGACGAACTCTTCCAGCCCTTTATTGGGCTTCACGCGGGGAAGCTTGGCATCCGCATTGAAACTCCGGAACTGCAGGCTGCTCCACCTGCCGAACCCGGCCCGGAGCAGGATGGAGCCCTGCGACGACAGATAAACTCCCGGAGCCAGGCGCAGCGAACTCCCGGCATCTTCCAAAGGCGGCAGGTAATTGCCGTAAACCTCGTTGAGCTGTTTGAATATCCTCTGCAGCCCGCGCAGACGCTGGATCTCCTTGGCCTCCTCCATGATACCGGATGAGACCAGTGCCAGGGGCTCCACCCATCCCATCCAGCGGGAATAATCCTGCAGTGTTTTATCCAGCAGCTTCTTCTGGGCCTCCAGATTCTCCTTCACCAGATTCACCAGCTGGCTGTCCAGGGCAAAGCTCATCAACGGGACCGGGTCCCCGGTCTTGAAAAGGACCCCTTCCTCCGCGTTCAGCATGTAGTGGAACGGCGCTCCCGGGAGCATAAAGTAAGCATTACCCGAGGGGGATAAGAACAGATCGTCGGCCAGTCTGTAGATGGCCTGCTCGGTGACCGGTTCTTCGGACTGGTTCAGGAAAACGAACTGCTGGCTGGGATAGATCTTGCCCGACATGTCCGTCGCGACCACCTGACCGGTCGGCAGCTTGCGGAACGGCGCCGGAGGGACCGGGGCCGTGAGCTGCATCGCTACTCCGGCCGCGGCTGAGCTGCTGTGATATCCGTTGTGGTAATGGTGGTGGCTCCCGCCGTAATATCCCTTGGCGTACGCATTGTCCGGATAGACCAGGTTAATGATTATCATGACCACCACCAGCGCGGTCAATGCCCGCTGGATACCGTCGCGGGACAGGAGCTGCTCCCGAAAAGCCTCCGCACCTCCGTCGCGCAGCCTTTCGATCTCCTCCCGCAGTCCGGCCGGGATACCTTTGATCCTCCGGTCCATTTCCCTGAATAACTCGTCCCAGTCCAGCGACCGCAGGGAGACAAAAATATAATTCGCCCAGTCCGACAGCGCCAAGGCCAGCAGGGCCTGCTCCTCTTTGCCGTTCAGGTCGAGCCGCGACAAAGGATCTTTCCGCGAGAAATCCAGCATATCGCCCCGCGCCGGCAGGACCGGCAGCCGCAGGTTGAGCAGCCATAAAAGGTCGGCCGGCTCCATTATTGAACGGGCACAGCCCTGGCCGAACAGGACCTGCGTCGACGGAAAAGCCATGCTGCGCAGGAACGCGTTCCGGGAAGGCAGGCCGTCGCCCGCGAACCGCAGGCCCCGCAGTTCCCGGGAAAGTATCGGCCGCGGCGACCCGACGAAGAAGCCCCATTCACCGTAACCGTGGCTGAGGAAGGAAGGTATCGACGCCTGGTAAGGCCGCGGTCCCAGCCCGGCCGCCTTGAGCGTACGGTGGATCGACCAGTACGCCGCCGGCGAAACGGTCGGAGAGACCGCGTTCAACGCTACTACTCCGACGGGAGAAAGGCAGTTCTTAACAGAGCGGTAGAACCCCTCCGTGAAGAGCCGGCAGGAGGCCAGGTCCTCCGGGAAAGTGAGATCCACGATTATCAGGTCATACCGGTGACGGCAGGAAACCAGGAAATCGGCCGCGTCCCGGCAGTGCAGGGCGACCCGTTCGTCGGATAAAGCCCCGCCGTTCAAGGCGGAAAATTCCTCCCGGGCGAGCCGGAGGACCTGGGCGTCAAAATCCACCAGGTCCACCCGTTCCGCCGCCTCCGCCGTCAAAACCTCGCGGGCCGCCAGGCCGTCCCCGCCTCCCAGGATCAGGGCGTGCAAAGGCCCCGGGCAGCGGGTGCCTGCCAGTCCTAACGCAGGGCGGACCAGGTATTCATGGTAGACCCTCTCGTCCCGGGAATCGAACTGCAGGCTCCCGTTGATATAAAAGGCCACCTGGCCTGGATCCTGACGGACGGCTATGTGCTGCTCGGCCATATTCTCCCCAGCAAGTAATTGACCAGATAAATACCGGCGGTGATGACCACCGGCACCAGCACCGCAGCGCCCAGCTGGGCGCCGTCTCGCGGACCCGGCGCATAGACAAAATACATATAGAAACTGACCATCCACAGGGCGGGCAAGAAACACCCCAGCAGGTCATGGGGCCCTCCCAGGGCGGCCGCGTCGAGGCCGACCAGCGATACCGAATACCGCAACGCCACCCCCAGGACCATGGACAAGATGGCAATGACCCAGAACGAGGCCACCCCGCCCATCAAGAACATGACCACCCCGAATAACAGGGTCATTATGACCGCCACCGCCCCTACCACTACCGCGTTCCGCTTCAATATCCGAAAAACAGCCGTGATCGGCACCGCGCCCGCCAGGCAGACGTCCAGGGGGATCCCCGCCCCCCACAGGAAAAGGACTACGATGACCGCCCCGGCTATGGTCAGCCCGAGGCCTTGCCAATCGGACGCGGCCACGCGCCTGATCTGGGCGACCTCCTTGGCGTCGAGAATCTCGACCTCGTCCGGCGAAATGGATTCCCCGTCGTAAGCCTCGGGGTAATCGCCGTCCTCCTCCTTCCAGACCTCTATCGCCAGGTTGCGCGCCCCGGACTCATCGTAATAATCCCAGGTCAACTTGGTGACCATGTTACCGTCGTCGTCCTCGGCCTGGCCCGAAGTTTCGCCCTGCAGGGTGAAGATGGTCTCCCCGAGCGCCGCCGCCGGCGGGGCTTTGTAAAGGTGGCCGCATTCCTCGAACAGCATCCAGTCGCCGTTCTCATTCTTGTAGCGGACGGACTCCAGCGGCACCGGCCGGGAAAAGATCCAGATCCGTTCCGGCCCGTGGTCGGTATTCTCGTCGGACTGTATCAGATAGGCGGTACGCTTACCGGCAGTAAGCAAAGTCCACTGGGTCTCCCGGTAATCCGCGGACTCGACGTATTCGTCTTTGTCCGTGACCGCCCATTTCACATTGCGGAATCTTATGCCGTTGCCGACAGCCAGGTGATCAATCTGTTTCATCAGGACGTTCCCCCAATATTAATATTTGTATCACGCCAGGCGGAAGTAGCCACAGAAAAAAAGAAAAACCCCAACGGCCGGCAGGCCGCTGGGGTGCCCCTTATCCGATGAAGAGCATCAATGTCTGAAATGTCTGACGCCGGTCACGACCATCGCGATCCCCCGTTTGTCTGCTTCCTTGATCACATCGGGATCGGCCACGGAACCGCCGGTCTGGATGATCGCCTTCACCCCCGCCTTGGCCGCGAACGTCACCGTATCGGGCTTGGGCAGGAAAGCGTCGGAGGCCAGGCAGGCTCCCCGGGAAAGCTTGCCCGCCCGGCGGATGGCCAGCTGGGCGCTGTCCACCCGCGAGGTCTGCCCCATGCCGATCCCCACGGTCTTGCCTCCGCGGGTCAGGACGATGGCGTTCGATTTGACGTACTTGACCACCTTCCAGCCGAAAAGCATGGACTCGATCTGCGCCTTGGTGGGCTTCTTTTTGGTGACCACTTTCAAATCGGAAGAAGATATCTCCTTGGTATCGGCCTCCTGCACCAGAAGGCCGCCCGCGACCTTCTTGAAATCATAACGGCCCTTGATGAAATCTTCCGGGGCCAGCTCCATCAGGCGGATGTTCTTTTTCTGGGACAGTACCGTGAAAGCTTCCTTGTCGAAACCGGGAGCGATCACGCACTCCATGAAACCGCTCTTCCCTATCGCCTCCGCGGTCTTTTTGTCCACCTTGCGGTTGAGACCGATGATCCCGCCGAAAGCGGACAGCTTGTCGCACTCCCAGGCCGCCTTGTAGGCTTTGGCCAGGTCCTTGTCCTCGGCCACGCCGCAGGGGTTATTATGCTTGATGACCACTGCCGCCGGCCCCTGGAAGGCATAGGCGATATCGACAGCCGCGTAGAGGTCCAGGATATTGTTGAACGAAAGCTCCTTGCCGTGCAGCTGTCTGGCCTTGGCCAGGCCGGTCACGGAGTCAGTATCGCGGTAGAAAGCGGCCGCCTGGTGCGGGTTCTCGCCGTAGCGCAGGTCCTGCTGCTTGACGAAGTTCAGGGCGAAATTCTGCGGCAACGAAGTGAAGGCTTCGGCCGAGAAACGCTTGTTCAGGAACATCGCGATGGCCCGGTCATAGGCGCCGGTCCGCTCGAAGACCTCGACCGCCAGGCTGAACAGGAGCGCGTCCGGCAGGATCCCGCTGTTGTTCTCCATCTCCTTGAGCACGGCCGCGTAACGCCCGGGATTGCAAATGACCGCCACGCTGCGGTAATTCTTGGCCGCCGAGCGGAGCATCGACGGCCCGCCGATGTCGATATTCTCGATCGCCTCTTCCAGGGTCACGCTTTTCTTCTGGATGACCTTCTCGAACGGGTAAAGGTTGACCACCACCATGTCGATAAGCCCTATGCCGTGCTCGGCCACCGTCTTCATGTGTTCGGCGTTGTCACGCAGCGCCAGCAGCCCGCCGTGGATCTTGGGGTGCAGCGTCTTCACGCGGCCGTCCAGCATCTCGGGGAAACCGGTATATTCGGCCACGTCGATGACCGGGATACCGGCCTCGCGGATGGCCTTGGCGGTGCCGCCTGTGGAAACGATCTCGACGTTGAACTTGGCCAGGCCCCGGGCGAAATCCAGCAGGCCGGTCTTGTCGGAAACAGAAATAAGAGCGCGCTTGACTTTAATCATATAAACTCCTGACCGGTGACTTTAAGATTACTTCAACCTAAAAATAGTCCAAAAATGTTGGGTGTCGGCTTATCCCTATCAAATGATGCGCGTTCAGATAATCATAATACAGATGTGTCGCCGCGGCTGCGAAAAAAATATACAAATAGAAACCCGCCATCCCAGCTATCATCCTCCTCATGTATCTTTTGTTAATCTTCCACAAAGGAAGGCATACCAAAGTTAACAGGCACAGGTTAAGATAAAACTTGTGAAAGATCCTCTCTCCGCTCAGCTGTAACTGATAATCTGTCAGGGCATCAAAAAGAAACCCGCTGACCGAATCTAAAGCAAAGGCACAAAAAAAGAACGCCAGGAATCTGGATATCGAACCAGCCCATATTTTTATTTTTTGCGAACATGAACAGGCCGGACACGCAATGAAAAAAGAACCCAAGAAGACAAGACCTGCCAAATACAATATAAGGCGCGCGATCGATTCATTAATACAGATCATCCAAGCCGGGCCCCATTAATATGCTTATTTCAGCTTTTCAATGATCGCCTGCACGAACTTCGGCAGATCGTCCGGCTTCCGGGCCGTGATCAGATTCCCGTCGACCACGGTCTCTTCGTCCACGTATTTTGCACCGGCGGCAATGATATCGTCCTTGATCGCGAAGAAGCAGGTGGCCCTCTTGCCGCGGCAGCAGTCCGCCGACACCAGCATCCATCCGCCGTGGCATATCGACGCCACCACCTTGCCGGAAGCGTTCAGGTCCTTGACGAACTGCACCACCTTCGGGTAACGCCGCAGGAAATCAGGCGCCCATCCGCCGGGGATTATGACCGCATCGAAATCCCTGGCACTGACGCGGTCTATCGGGCGGTCGACCTTGCAGGGATACCCTTCCTTAGACGGGAAAGTCTCCTTGCTGCCGTTGCCGACCGTGACGACCTCAAAACCCTCTTCACGCAGGCGGTACAAGGGGTACCACACCTCCAGGACCTGGTAGGCCTCGTCGACCAGTATGGCAACTTTCTTCGTCATAACGCCCTCCAAAAATTTCGGGGACAAATGCCTTAATTCATGATGAAACTGAATCAAGCCACCTGTCCCCGAAATTTACTGCCTGAACTTATCTCTTGCCTTTTCTGCGCTTGCGCTCAGACGGCTTCGCGTAGAAACGGCGCTCTTTTAGCTCAACGAGAAAACCGTCGCGCTGGCATTGTTTCTTGAACTGGCGCAGGGCCTTCTCGAAACCATTCCTGTCGGTCACTCTGACCTCGACCATCGAAATTCACCAACCTTCATTTTTTAAAAGTTAATAAGATTTGATCGGCGTTTATTATAACCAGCGGTCGCTTTCTGTCAACGCATAAAAAGACTGAACCGCATACGGTTACGACCAAAAGCATCATAAGCCCTACGTCCAGCTGAAAAAGCGATCGGCGCGGGCTGTCCAAGTTCTAAGGGTATTTTGGTATGTCCCCGCGGAGTTCATTTCTTGTTCTTTGGTTCAGTCTGGCCCCTGGAAGGAGCGGGAGGTTTCTTGACCGGTATGGCGGGTATCTCATGCCGCTGGAAGAAATCCCAAATGAGATCGTTGGCCTTGAACTGCACGGCGCTGGTGCCTTTTTTCGATCCCGAAGGGGGCTTTCCCGCCGGCCAGGAGTTCCCCATCCCGTCCACGGCCACATAGACCATCTCCGCCCCGTCCCGGCAGGGGGCATAGATTTCGGTCCTGACGCCCTTTTCCTTCTTGGCCGGCTGAGGCCTGGCCGGGCACCCCAGGGCCGAGCCCCAAAGCCGGATGGAGTCCCGGACAGGCGACCCGGCCTTTTTATCCGCTCCCTCGCCCTTCCCTTCAACAACGCCGGCCATCCCGCCTTCGATCTTGTTGAGGGAATCCGCCGAGCCGGTTATATAACACAAAGGGACCATGCGCTTCAACTGGACCTTATCCAGCCAGCACGACCCTCCGACCGGAGCGATGGCGGCAAAACGGCCCGAGATCTCCGCCCCGGCACGGAAAACCATGGCGGCGCCGTTGGAGAGACCGGTGGCGTATATCCGTCGTTTATTTACCTTGTAACGTTTGCCCAGGTCCTCCAGCATGGCCCTGGTGAAACCCACATCGTCGACGTTGACCCGGCACTGGTGGAACCGGCCCGACCCGTCGTTCCACAATTGGGGGTTATAGCGGGAATTGCCGGGACGTGAAGCGTCCGGTGGCAGCGCGTCAGGATAGACCGCCAGGAAGGTCTCCTGGTCGGCCTTGGCGTTCCACCCGGTCTCCAGTTGCACCGCCCGGCTGTTGCTGCCGCCGGAGTGGAACATCACCACCGCCGGGACCAGGCTTTTATGGTCATACCCGGGAGGGACATGGACCGTGTAATACCGGTTGAACCCGTCCACCCTTAATCTGAAAATATAATTACCGGGCAAAGAAGTGTCCTTGGCTTTCTCCTTGCGCGGCTTGCTCACGGCCTCCTTGGCGTGCGCAGGACACAAAGCGAAGGCAAGAAAAGTCAGCATCACTAACATCCCTACGCTTCGACGAGTGATATTCATTTGGCACTCCTGCGCACAGCCGGGATCATCCCTCGGTCGCCAGCTGCTTTAATTTCTTAGCCGCTGCCGTATGCCCTTGTCCTGCCGCGGCCCGCAGCCATTTGACCGCTTGGGCGCACGACTGAGGGACTCCATCCCCGGAAAGATAGCTCAATCCCAGATTATACATCGAATATATATTACCCTGTCGCGCCGCTTTTATGTACCATTGTACGGCTTGCCTGGCATTCCGCCGCCGTCCCAGTCCCTCGTGATAACAATAACCCACCGCATGCTGCGCCTTAACATGTCCGCCCTGGGCGGCCTTCAGGTACCAATCAAAACCTTTCCGCCGGTCAACCGGGACCCCGGGACGGCCTTCTTCATAATACAATCCCAGGTTAAATTGCGCATCCACATTTCCCTGCGCTGCCGCCAGGCGATAAAACTCAACGGCCTTGCGAAAATTCTTGAACCTTAGGGCAAACAAAATGCCCAGGTTCAATTGGGCGCTGTCATAACCGCTCCGCGCCGACTTTTCATACCAGCCCATCGCCTTCTTGAGATCCTTGCGGACCCCCTGGCCTTCCTGGTAGGAGAATCCCAGATGATACTGCGCCCAGCTGTCGCCGAGCTCAGCGGCCTTTTGCAATAAGGGGAACGCTTGCCGGTGATCGTCCTTCTTTAGATATTTATAAGCGGTCGCGCACAACGTTTCAACTTCACCCCTAGTGACCTTAGAACAGTCGAAATGATGCAGCAGCAGATAATCTTCCCAGGAATGCTGACCTTCGCAGATAACGATCGCGCATCCCTTCAGCGCGGCCCCGACCTTCTTGTTATCGAAAGCCGCCTTCTTGATGTCCGCCCAGGCCTTCTTCCGGTTCCGGGTCAGGAAATTCACATTTATGTATTGCCGGCGGGACGCTTCCTTGACCTTGATATCGGCAATATGGACCGACTTGCCTGCCACCTTCCGAAAAAGGCCCAAGGCGGCCTTTACATCCAGACCGGCCACCCGTTCCGGTTGAATTTGGATGCTGATCACTCTCATAATCGTACCCACGATTGCCTCATATCCGCTTGATCCGGAGTTCACCCGCCGTTAAAAATCCAGCTTCTCTCCGGACGGTACAGTGGCCTTAACGGCCTGGGCTTGTTCCATGTCCCGGGCCGCTCCCTCCCGGTCGCCCAGCCTTTCGCGCAGGACCGACCGGTTGTACCAAGCCTCATAGAGGCGCGGGTCCAGTTCCAGCGCCCGGGTCAGGCTCTCCACGGCCTCCCGGTCCCGCCCGAGCATGTACAACGCGATGCCCAGGTCATTATACGCCTGCGGGAAGGACGGATGGTACCGGAGCGCCTGGCGGTTGTCCTCGGCCGCTTTCTCATATTCCTTCAGCTCCAGCCAGACCTTGCTCCGGTTGTTGAGGGCCTTGACGTAGCCGGCGTCCAGCTCCAGCGCCCGGCCCAGGTCCTGCAAAGCGCCGGCGTGATCGCCCAGTTTATACTTCACCAGCCCGCGGTAGTTCCACGACTTGGGGAAATCGGGCGCGCCCTTTATCGACTCCGAAAAGTCCGGTATCGCCAGGCGGTAAAGCCCGCGGGCCTCCTCGGCCTGGCCCTCCCTCGATAGCGCCTCGGCCCACATTTGGCGGATCATGCCCCGGTTGTAGAAAACGCGCGGCGGGTTGTCGGCCAGCAATATGGCCTGGGTGATGTCGCGCTCCGCCAGGTCGAAACGGCCCTCGGTGACATAGATGATCGCGCGGTTGTTGTAGGCGAATTCCCGGCGCGGATGGTTGGCGATGACATAGCTCCACAGCGTGTTGCCGTCGTACCATATCCAGCACTGCGCGTAGGTCTTCAGGCTCAACAGCGTGAAGATCGTGGCCAAAAGCGCCGCGGCCAGACGCCGCTTCTCCCGACCCAGCCAGCGGTGGAACCGACCGCCCAGCCAGAGGCACAACCCAACGCTGGGCAGGTACATGAAACGGTCGGCCACGATATGGGTATCCAAGGCGTCAAAACGGTACAGGAAAAAAGTCGACAGGAAATACCATCCGGCGGCCAGCATCAGCAGGCGGTCGCGGCGGTTCTTCCAGAGCGCCCACGCCAGGCCCGCGGCGAGGACGAACGACGACCAGAACGGCCAGTGCCAGAACATCACCGGCGCGGGCAGGTCGTAGATCGGGTGCAGGACAGCGGGAAAAAAGAATTTCCACAGCGGGAACATGGCCGTCCACATCCAGATGAGCGGCGCGTGCCCGGTATCGGCCACCGGGTTGCGCACGAAACCGGAATAGGTCACCCCTCCGACAGCGGCCGCCAGCGCGGCGAAAAGGGCGACCATCGTCCAGGGGAACGCCTTCAGGCCGTTCCTGTACCAGGCCAGAAGCGCCAGCACCAGCGGCAGGCTGACCGCCATGGGCTTGGCCAGCAAGGACAACGCCGCTGCCAGGAACGCCAGGACCAGTTCCAGGCTGCGCCGGTTCCCCAGCCAGCGCCACCATAAAAGCACCGCCGCCATATAAAAGGACGAGTACAGGACGTCCTTGCGTTCAGTGGCCCAGGCCACTGACTCGACGTGGATGGGATGCAGGGCAAAAAGGAGCGCGGCCAGGAACGACGCCCGGCCGGATAGTCCCAGCGAAAAGCCCAACCACATGACCAGGACCGCCACCGTCGCATGCAGCAGCATGTTGTTCAGGTGGATCAGTCCCGGGTCGTAACCGAAGAAGTGTTTCTCGACGGCAAAGGTCAGGGTGGTCAGCGGGACGTAGATGCCGTTGATCCTCTGCCGGAACATCTGCCCCAAAGTGTCGAAGCTCAGCGTGTCCACTTGCGGGTTAAGATAGATGTGGACCTGGTCGTCCCAGTTGGACAGGTTGGCCTTGAGGCAGGGGGAGAACACCAGCATCACCGCCGCAAAGATGATCTCGGCCAGTATCACTGGGCGCTCGAAAAGGGACGGCCCGTTGTCACTGCGTTTAAGGAACCCCATGTCTTTCCTCTTTAAACCTCCGCCCTTCCGGGGAGGGAGGAGGTCTTACTGCCCGGTCTTGCGTTTATAACCGGTATTCTTCATATACTGCTGCAAACGGGCCGAATAATCCGGCCGCACCCGGGCCAGCCAGGTCTCCAGGTCCACGCCCAGGGCTTCCCGGCTCTCCAGCGTGCCGTCCAGATCATTATCGAACGACCGGTAGCCGTTAGCCTCCTCGACGTCCATCCTCCCGTCGTGATCGGTGTCCACCGAGGTCAGGCCTTTGTCATTGTCGATCACATAGTCGGCCCGGCCGTCATAGTCCGTGTCGCTCTCGATCAGGTAACGCACCCCGGCGCGGTGGAAACTCCACCCGTCGGGCTTTCCGTCCATGTTGGAATCGATCTCGACCTTATATTTCTCCCCATCCTTATAGAAGAAATCGGCCCGCTTGTCCACTGTCCCGTCCCGGTTGAGATCTTCCTCCAGCCTGACCAGCCGGGACCCGGCCGAGTAAAGCCACTGGTCCGGCCGGCCGTCCCCGTCACTGTCCACCGACCGTACTTCTTCGCCTGAGGCGCCGGATAACAATATGGAAAGAAAGACCACAAAAATAAAAAAATGTTTCATGAAAACCCCCTGGCCACTGGTCAGCGGCTAAATCCGATTTTTCCATAAACTTAGTCTTTGCGATAGCAAAATCTGTGATAATGTCGGCCCCGGGGACCGGCTGGTCTGGTCCGAGCGGAAACCGGGGAAAGAATATTTGCTGCTCGTTTCTTTTTGTTAACGATCCCCCTGCGGTGAAGATCTATGGATAAAGCCGTCCGCTCCTCAGCCCGGGCCCGACCTTGTTTTTTTTAATCATTTTGAATGTATACTTAAGTCTTAATCATTCAATGTTATATAACCCTGAATTAATGAATTTGAGACGGCATCGAGTTAATTCCAGGGGTATGAAGAAAAGATTTGACTGTGTAACTTACGTGTGTTTTAATGTACAAAACTGACATTAAATGTAAAAGAAAGAGGACTCCTGTGGCAAAAACATTCCTGACCATATCTCTGCTTTTATCTTTTATTTTTTTGCCGTTAAACGTATCGCTCGCGCAATCCGATATCCCCGCTCCCAGCGATAACGCCGCCGCCACAGAAGAAATGGCTGCCACCCCTGGCAGTGAACAGGAGGTCCCCGTTGAAGCGGCTGCCGAGGAAGCCGGCGATACTGAGGATGACCCGGACGAAATAACGGAAGTAACCCTGGAAGGATCGGCCACCGCGCAGGAAACATCATCCTTGGAAGAGACGACCGAAGAAGCCGTCGCCGAAGAGGCCGCCCCGGCGGAACCTGTCCCCCCTGCCCCCGCGGCCAAACAGGATATAGCCGTCGAAGCCCCGGCCGCTGACAGCGCCGCGGCACAGGATACCGCCACGGCCGTAGCCTCCGAAGAAGCCGGCGTTACGAAGACCGAAATGCCGGAAGCAGCTACGGAAGAACCGACCCCGGCCCAAGGGGCGCCCGCTGAAGCTGCCACCGACAAGACCATGGCCGCAGAGGATACCGCCGCCGAAGCCCAGGCCAAAGAGGCCGTGACGCCGCAAGAAACGGCGACCGATACGGCTGCCGGCGAGACCGTGGCCGCAGAGGATACCGCCGCCGAAGCCCAGGCCGAAGACGCCGTCATGCCGCAAGAAACAGCGGCCCCTACGGCTGCCGATGAGACAGTCGCTACAGAAGAGACCGCCCCCGAAGCCCAGGCCGAAGAGGCCGCCATCCCGGAAGAGGCCCCGGCCGAAGCAGCCGTCGAGTCCCCTTATGAATACGAGTACCAATTTGATAAGGGGGTCATTGTCCATGACCGCCGGCTCTCCACGATCGACAATGCCCTCAGCGATGCCACAGAAGAGCGGGCTTCAGATATCCGGAAAAAACCGTATAACACCGGACTTCCCTCCCCTGATGATACGCCCCCGGCCGCGGAACTGCCGGGCTGGGTCAAGCGCATGTGGTTCGGGAGCATAATCCAGACCGACCAGGAACCTCGGCTGTATTTCGAGACCGTCCAGCCTTTATACCAGTCGGCCGACGATGCGAACACCGTCTTCACGCAAGGCCGCGCCTCTTTCAGCAACGGGAACCAGGACTACTCCCTGGGCGTGGGCTACCGGCGCCTGCTGATGGACAACAAGCTGCTGCTGGGCATAAACAACTTTTATGATTTTACTTCCCTGAACGACCATTACCGGACCGGCCTCGGCCTGGAGGCGTTCACGGAGTCTTTCGAGTTCCGGGCGAACGGCTATTACCGTTTGTCACCGAAACGGTTCATAGGAGTAACGGCCACCGAAAGGCTTTACGAACAAGCGGCCAACGGCCTGGACGTGGAGGTGGGCGGCCCCATAGGATTCGGCTGGCTGGAGGAATTCGGCAAAGGCATGTGGGCTCCCGACTGGATCAAGCTCTACGGCGGGTACTATTGGTACGATTACCGCCGGAGCGACGACCTGGAGGGCTTAAAATTCAGGGTCGAGCTCAAACCGGTGTCCGGGTTCGTGCTGAACCTGTCCGTGTTCAACGACAACAACGGGCCCACGCTGTACCAGGGGGACATCCGGGTAAACCTGCAGATCAAGGATTTCCGTCCCAGGAACCTCCTGGCGGCCTTCACCGAAGCCAAGACACAGGCCTCCAGCAACAGGTCCCTTGATACCCGGACGCTGGACCGGGTCGAACGCAACTTCGTGATACAAGTCGAACACCCGCCGGTCAAGAAACAGGCTCCGCTGGTCGGTAGATTGGCCAACGTGCAGCTGGTGGTGCGGTTCCCGGGAGAGAACCCGGTCACAACGGACAACAACGGCAACGGCTTCGTTGACCCGGGGGAAGATTTTGAGCTTGACGTGCTCATGACCAACAGCACGTCGGAGACTTCGACCGGCATCCGTTATGAGAATGCCGTCATGTCCGGCGACCCGAATCGTATCCGTATTAATACCGAGGCCTACTTGCCGGATGCGCCTCCGGGAGGAACGACCCGAACGGATAACGATACGGATATGGACCCCTCCTTCTATGTAACGGATACACCGGGGACCGAGCTGTTCGTGACCCTTGATTTTACGGCTGACGGACAGACCCGGACCCTGACGTTCGGTCCATTTGTCGTCGGGGCTGTCCACCATGACCAGGTCATCAACGTGGTCGCGGATTAAAAGGCACGCATGGAAAAAGGCCAGGCCCGAGCTCAAGGCGCCTGAGCCAACGGGCGGGGAGAAAGCCCGGGACTAACGGTCCGGGACGCCGCGTTCCAACAACAGCATCCTGTCCGCGCTTTTTATCACCTTCCACCGGGGGTCATTGAAGAAATCGTTTATACGCTTCATTTCGCTTTCCCGCGCCAGCTCCAGGGTGGACAAATACCACGGGTCCTCCAGGTCTATCAGGGCGTAGGTAACTTGGTCCGAAAGTCGAAAGGCCTGGCGCGTATTCAGTTCGATCTTCCCCATTTTATCCAGGTCGTTGAATTCATCCCCGTAAAGCATATGAAAAGAATAGAGTTCCGACCGGCTGGACAGCGGGGCCAGGAAACGGAAGGTGGTGATAACGCCGGCTTCGGGCGGTATCAGATCGACCAACTGGCAGGCCGTCGCCGCCCTCTGGCGGTCCATGACATTCCAGTCCCGGACCATCGCCTCCTGGCGGTAAGCCACAAGCACCGGCACGGAGACCGCGGCCAACAAAAGCAATAGCGGATAGAGCCCTTGGTTCAACCTCGGGCTCTGCTTCATTTTGTAGAGGGTCTCGATGAACGCGAAAAAAATGAACGGCGCCATGGCGGGGACATAATGGTAAAAGATCGAATGCTCGGGCCGGCTGCCGGACAGAAGGTGCTGCAGCAACAGGGGCGCCATCATGAAAAGCGCCAACGGGGAAAAGATCGCCGGTATCAGAAGATAGTTGAACAGATGTACCAAATAATTCTCATAAAAGACCCTCTTCCATAACTCCTGCGGCTGCAACAGCGGGGTCAGCAGCATCTCCTGGATGTTATTCCCCAGCCAGGCATAGCGGACCGAGAAAGCGTGATGGCCCAGTCCGCGGAAATGGGGTATCAGCACAACGGCCGAATACACGAACAAGGCCAGGCAGGCGCAGGTAAAAAGCACGCACCATTTCCTCTCCCTGGCCTCGGCGATAAAGGCCGCCCTCGCCCCGAATGCCGCCGCCACGAAGAACATGTTCTCCTTTATCAGCATGAGGAAGACCGCCCAGAACATCATCCGCCGGAACTGCTTCTTGTGCAAAGCCATGAACATCAGCACGATGAAGGGCGGGGCGAAGGCCTCCGGGTTGAATTCGTACAGCAGGCCGAAAAAGTTGCCCGGGAAGAACAGGTACAGCAGCATGACCAACAGCGCCGGGACGCCGCCGAGGCGTTCCTCTGCCGCGTGGTACAGGAAATAGGCCGCCACTAAAAAGGCGGCGAGCTTCAAGACCAGGAGCGTCAACGGCGTCGGGAACAAATAATAGAACGGCAAGATGAAGAAATGGATGAAATACGAATGGTCGCCGAAATAATTGATCCCCACCAGGGAGACGAACTGGCCACCGTGCATCAGGTTCCAGGACGCCTGGCTGAAAAAAGCCAGGTCCCAGTCCACATAGCCAAAAAGATAATATTTCTGGAACAACAAACACAGCCCGCAAACAAAAAGAAAGGTCAATAACATCGGAATACGCATTCGTCACCCCACAGTTAACTTTCTTTGCCGGCGTCTACGAGGGAACGGCTGGCCCATAAGAGGACCAGGAAAGGCGTGGCCCGCGAGAACAACCGCATCAAGACCTCGGGATAATAGGCGGCCAGCTCTTTCTCGGCCCAGTAAGCTCCAGCCGAAAAACTGAACGCGACCAACATCACGCAAACGGCCAGGAGCAGCCTCTCCGCCCTGGTCCACGGCCTTTCCCGTCCGAGGAACAGCAGCGGCAAGAACACGACCGCCACGACAAGCAGGTTCGGCAGGGAAAGAACGGTCGCCCCTATCATTTGCAGGATCAGGAGCACTTTCTCCACCGAGAAACCGGTCTGGAAATGATAGATCGTGAACGGGATGCCTTGCGTTCTGAGCCACATCTGCCACAAGGACGGCAGGAACAACAGCGCCAGGAAAGGGGCCGCCCTTTTAATGTCGCCGGAAAGTTCGGCCCTTGACCTGCCCCGGCCGGAGATGACATGGGCCAGGACCAAAAAGAGCGCGATGCTGGCGCCCTCGAATTTCACAGTACTTACGCCCAGCAGGGCAAGCCAGAGGAATATGCCGCACGCCCTGTCCCGGTCTATGAAATAACGCAGCGCGAAGAACAGCGCCAGGCTTATAAGGGCCAGATAAATGTTCTCCGTCAAGGCGGTGACCATGGTCCAGTAGGGGAACCCCACCAAAAAGATCAATACCGCCGCCCATGCGAATCGCGGCGCCAGCCCCAGATACCGGGCCGTTTGATATAACATGCCGAGAAAAGATACCAGTACGACAGCGGAGGTCCATTTGGCCGCTTCGTCATACATGCCGCCGATGAAAGCATATTGGGCCGCGATGTTCAACGACCACAATACCGGGTAATAATTATTCGTGTCCACCGTGTAGTCGAAAGCCAAAGCCTTTCCGATAAAGTACATCTTGGACTTCAGCAGCCAGATATGCATCTCGTCCCACACATTCACCGGCACGGCGATCACCGTGAGGACGAAGAACGCGATGGCCAGCAGTCCCGCCCCGGCGATGAATTTATCGAAGGCCGCTACGCGGCCCTCCCTCACGGCCCCTTTTCCGGGACCGGACGGGTCCTTCGAGGCAGAAAGAGCCGTTCCAGCCCGGCGGGCGCGGGCATTCTGCGCGGCCAGAGCGACCAGGAACCCGACATTGATGACGCTAAGAACAGCTATCACCAAGCCCCGGCTCAAAGAAAGGCCGGACATCAAAAGCGCCCAGATCGTAAGGGTTACCAGAACGAACCCCGACAGATACGAAACCGAAAGCATTCCCCATAAGCCCCCCAGATACCGACGGACGGGGACTATGCAGCAAGCCAGCGCCCCCACCAACAACATCCATAAATTAAAAACAAAGGCCCGGAACAAGATGCTGCCCCGGGGGTACGCAGGTGCTTTGTCATCAGTAAAATCCCGGGATTTATCCAAGGCAAAGACCTTCACGCCGTTAATATCCCGGCGGGCCAGGCCGGCATGGTCCGGCGGCTGGAACGTGCCGGCAAAATCGATGTAGAAATTGCCCTGGCAGGGGCCGGGTGACTGGTTGAACAGGCTGGGCCATTTATCAATGACCTTCCACGGGTACAGATAATATTTAACAACGATGGCCTTGAGGTCCACCTCATCCTTGGGGAAGGATGTCTCGACGCAGGCGCCGGGGGGCAGCACCTTTCTGAGGTCGGCTGCCACCTTGGCATGCAGAGTGAAACGCCTCAGCTGTTCATAGTCCCCCTGCGCGGCAAGGAAGCGTTTGATCGGGGATATATAATACTGCGCAAAACCGGACAACCTGACAGCAAGGAACACGGCAATAGCCACGGCTGAAAACCATACGACACCTTTACGCCATGCTTCTTTTCCCGCCCGCTCCATCCCTCGCCCTCCCAGCCGCAATAAATATTAAGGCCTGTCACTTACGGATAAGAATACTCGCGCCTCGCACGACACCGCCGTCCATCCGGAGTTATCCCTGCCACGGCTTCGGCGGGACGGCTGCCCCTTTGAATTATGACCAGCCTATAGAAAAAAACAAGGGCTTTATGCCATTCCATCTTCCCGCCGGAGAACAATCTATCCGGATGGCCCTTACTTTCTATCTTCGATATCGATATGCCCCTGGAAACGCTCCAGCTGCCCCGGGAGCATCCGGAAGCCGTTAGCGTGCTCCCTCACATACTGCAAGACCCGGCCGTTGAACTGGTCATCGGAATTGACGACCCGGCCGCCCAACCCGCGGCCGCCACCGGCACTGCTGAAAGTCACCTGCGGCCAGCCGCCGCCTTTCGCCCAGGCCCGGACATGGTCGGCGCTCCCGGCCTCGGGCCGGGCCAGCGTCTGCCAGTCGCCGTTATAATCCTTGTTGAAAACCTTCGGGAAATCACCTTCCAGACGGCGTGTGGCCCAGCTGTCGTACTCTTCCCTCAGCATGACGTTAAACTGCACCCGTTCGACTGGAACTATCCCCGTCACAAAAATACGGACATCCCAGCCGATCCGCCCCTGGTCCAGGGCCAGGTCCCAAACCTGGCATAGCGGACGGTACAACGAATAGCCTACCGCCCGGAGTCGGCAGCCGCCGATGCGCTGGACCCGCCAGTTGAACTGCCGGGAGTCGAGCCAGTGTCCCCGGGAACTCAGGGAAGTATACAAAGACAGGCCCTTGGTGATCTCCTGATCGCGCCAGAATATCTTCCAGGTGGTGGTATCCAGCACCAGGCTTAGGGCGCCGTTGTCCAGCTCAATTCTCGTCGAACCTGGATGCGTCACCACCCCGCCTCTCTCCTTGCCGGGCGCCGCTGACGCCAGCTCATACAAATAGCACCGGGAAAGATCGGGCATGACAAAGATATCGCTGAGCCGGTAACGGCCCCGCAGGTCCGGCGGAAGTCCGGCATCCTCCAGCCGCAGGTAGGAAATAATGAAGCCCGGCCGAGCCTGCCCGGATATCCCGGGGCCAGGGCGGACTTTGACCGCTTCCCAGGCCAAGCCCTTGAGCTTCAACAGATACTTCCACGTGTTGATGTCGGCCAGGATGTACGCGTCCCCGACATCATATCCCTTTCGGATCACCTCATTTCCGTCGATATAAACGACCCCCAGCGATACCCGGCCGCCAGCGTTAGCTTCCATCAAGCGCCCGATGACCGCGTCGAACTGGAAATCCTGCAAATAGCGCGGCGCGTACTCGTTCGAATGGAAGATGCGGGTGGGACAGGACAGGCACAGGAAGGAGAGATAAAAGAACTGTGCGGCCCCCAGCATCAATATCAGCCCTATGACCGCCCGGCGCAACGGGACCTTGCTCAAGGATAACAGCCCGAAGGCGGTGATGAACGCCACCGCCGGCAGAAAAGGCACGGTGTAATAGTAGAATTTGTTAGGGAACAGGGACAAAATAAAGTACGGCAACAGTATCCACACGAGGAAGACGGGCAGGACGCGGCGGTTCCGCCAGGCCGCTACCAGCGCCACCAGGAAGGCCGCTAAGAAGAGCCCCGAGATCTGCTCCTGCCTGAGTATCTGAAAATAGAACGACCAGGCGCGGAAAGAGAAAGCCGGCAATGTAAAAGGCACCAGATCATTGTCGAAGGCGGCGGAAGCCGCGCTGGCCATCTTCTCGCCGGCATCGCACAGGTACCAGGGCAGGGAGATCGACGCCGCCAGCGCCAGAAAAAGAAGGAAATTCAACCCCTTGCGCTTCCATCCGGCCGCCCCCCCTTTAACAAACAGAGGATAACAAAGGAAGAACCCGGCCGGGCCGACGAGGAACACGATAAAGCTCTGCTTGGTCAGCAACCCCAGGCCGGCCGCGATCCCTGCCAGCGAACTCCAGCCTCTTTTTTCAAACCCATCCGAGTAGATGATCAACGCGATGGTCACGCTCACCAGGCAGGTCAGGGCGACCTCCAGCATGAACATCCGGTTCAAATGGAAGAACATGGGATACAGGATCAGAAAGGCTGAAGCCAGTACACCCGACCACCTGTTCCCCAGACGCAGGCCGATGAAATACAAGGACAGAAAGGTCCCGGCCATAAACAGGACATTGGTCATGCAGAAGAACAAAGTGGTGTTCTGTCCCAAGAACGCGGACAGCGAAGCGGACACGAAGGGGAACAGGGGCGGATATATATGATCGACCCGGCCCAGCCGGGCCCAAAGGTCCGGGAACGGGTTGGACAGGATGTCCCGGTAATTCAGGGCCGACAAAAGGTGCACCGCCTCGTCGTCCACCGGAGGTTGGCAGTTCCAGGCCAGCCAGAAATAATTCACCACCGCCGCTGTCAATATAAGGGCGGACAGAACGATCACCGGCAGGTCGAAAGATTTCTTTCTAGATCGCATAATTACCCAGCTTTATTTTCAGGCTGTCGGCCAGCCCCGCCACGGCGGGGTCCGTAAGCGCTGCCAGCTCCTTTTCCCAATGATAATGCCAGCCGTCGTAACGGCGGGTTGACGGCAGATATCCCGGATGACAAGTAAGGTCATTAACGCCTTCCCCGAGACCGCGCAAACAACCCGTGATCGCGTCGAGGTCAAGCCTCCCGCCGGCCTCGACCCCGTAAGAACGATCCGGCAGCCCGCGACCATCCATGCGAATCTCCCGCGCCTGTGCCCGGCCGAAGACCTTGATCCACAGGAGCTTCAATCCGCCGTCCAACGTCGGGCCGCCCGTCCGCTCGGGACATAAAGGATAGCGCAACCAGCCGATGCCGTACTTTTGGGACAAGCCCATCACGATGCGCAATATGGCCGGGATGAAATACAGATACTGATGGCTGTCCAGATGGGTCGGCCGGACCCCCCGGTCAAGGACCTTGCGGACCTGGGCTTCCAGCTCGATCCCCACCTCCGGCAGGCTGATCCGTCCGGTCCACAGCCGGAAAAGAAAATCCCGGTAACTGGCGGGCAGCCATCCCTCACCGTCAACCAGGGTAGGCAGCATATTCACCGGCGATACCGGCCGCTCCCCGACCAGGCACAGATGGACACCGGCCCCGGTACCCGGCAGGCCTCCCAACAGCCCGATCGCGTCATCGAACGCCTCGCCTCCGGCGACCAGCGACACGCTCCGCACGATGCCTTGCCGGCAGCTCAGCGCTATGCCGCGGTTTATTTCCCGGTCAAGGCCGAAATCATCCGCATTGACTACCAGGATTTTCTCTTTATCAACGCCC
Source organism: uncultured Planctomycetales bacterium (assembly GCA_964438075.1). Classification (GTDB taxonomy): domain Bacteria; phylum Omnitrophota; class Gorgyraeia; order Zapsychrales; family Fredricksoniimonadaceae; genus JAAXVU01. Next base: position 17,846 of record CAYTIW010000006.1, on the reverse strand, counting down.
ATCCCGACCGCCATAATATTTCCAGCTCTCCCCACGAACGTAACCCTGCTATTTTCTTCGCTATGTAACGGGGCCTGAAATAAAAATCCGCATACGCTTTATTCAGCCAGCGCAGTGTTTCCTCCCGGCTCAAGGTGCCGGTCGCCAAGGCCGGCGCCCGGGAAGAATCGTACTCGGCCACGATGTCATCCGAAGCGCACCACCCGTTGGCCACTGCCTCCGCGCGCAGAGCCGTCCCCTCGTCCGGGGTGGCGCAGCCGAACGAGGCATAATCGCACCCGATCTCCAGCGACAGATCGATCGTCTTTTGTATAGAAACCGCGTCGTCTCCCGGCAACCCGATTATGAAATACGCCAGGGTCTCGATATCATTCTTCCGGGCGAGCTCGAAGGCCTTTCTGATCTGGGCCGTATCAACGCCTTTGCGGTAACGACGCAGGATCGCGTCGTCACCGCTCTCAACCCCGATCAATAGGGCCCGGCATCCGGCCGACCTCATGGCGGCCAGCAGGTCCCCGTCCTGGATGGTCGCGGCATGGGCGTTACAGACCCATTCCATCCCCAGGCCGCGCGCCTCGTCACAGAACCTCCTCAGCCGAGAATTATCGGCGGTAAAAAGCGGGGCAGGGAAAAAGACCTTCCGCACCCCCATAAGCTTAAGGACCTCAAGATCGTCAATGACCTCCGACAGCTTACGGTAACGTATCTTATACATGCCCGCCACGCAAAAAGAACAACAGAACCTGCAGCCGGAGGAGCTTACCACGACGGCGAACCGATCTCCGCCAAAGAAAGGGAACGCCCGGCCCCGGCCGATGAAATGTTCGTACTGCGGCCGCCCGAGGCTGAACTCGCCCTCCTTCGGGCCCCGGATATACTCTCCGTCCAGCACGCCCTCGAGAGGCGAAGTGTCCGCCATATCCCCGACCACCGCGTCCAGGAAAGGATACTTCTGCTGGAAGCTTTCCCCGCGGAAATGGAACAGGCTGCTGCTGGCGATTAGTTTGACCTTCTTCTGTTCTTTTATGGCATAGGCGAGGTCGATATCGGACGACAGAGACACGCTCCCGGTCGAGAACAAGACCGCCGCCGCCGGTATCTTACGGATGATCTCCAGACATCTCTCCCGCGATAAGCCCCGGGCCACCGCGTCGATGATCTCCAGGTCGTAGCCCTCCCGCAATATCCCCGAAAAAGCCACGAGGTCCTGCGGCGGCCAGTAATAATCGGCCTTGGTAGAGAAACTGCAATAGAAATCGCGTATAACGCCCGGCAGCCCGGTCGGCAAAGGGGGATTTAAAAGGATAATCTTTTCTTTCATCCGTTCAATCCTTGCGGCACACATAGATCATATGTGCATACGGGTATCCGCGGTGGGCCGGCAAGGCCTCCACCCTGAAACCTGTCCTGGCCAGCAGTCCCGTCATGCTTTCGGGCGACCGGCAGTAAAATCCGTCGCCGATAGTCCAGCGGAAGACCCGGTTAACAAAGAATTCCTGTACCTGCGTCCAGCGGTACTTCCAGGAGCCGGAAAGCCCGATCTCCTTGACGAGTAACACTCCCGAGGAAGGGAGCTGCCGGAAACAGCTCTGCAGCAGCTTTTCCTGCTCAGCGAAAGGCAGGAGATGCAGGACATCGTTCAGGACCACCACCGAAACACCGGCCAGCTCCAGTGCCCCCGTGATATCCTGCACTTCGAACTTTAACCGCGGAGAGGCGTTCAAGGCCTGCGCGAAGGAGATCTTCCTTCTATCCATGTCCACTCCGCATAAGGTCTCCGGCGAAGATCGCACCGAGGCCAGGTGATGCAGGAACAGACCGTGCCCGCAACCCAGTTCGTAGACAGTGCCGGCAGAAGGGATGTGTTCTTCGAGCAATTCGAACGGACAGGACACCCATCGCACAATGAGGTGCAGGTAGGTCGTCAGGGAGAACCGCTTTATAACCTCAGCCGCCCGGCCTCGGAACGGGAACGAACGGACCTTGGTACGAAAGTCAACGACAACCATGCGGCTCTACCCCGCTCGCGGCGCTCTTCTGCGCCCTGATGACCTTTGACAGCTTTAGCATCTCCCAGAACCCGTTAAGTATCGGCAAAAACCGGAACAGACGCGAACGGCTGCCGTCGCGGGGATAATATTTGATCCCGAATTCCTGTATCCGATATCCCTGGTAAGCGGCCCTGACCATCAACTCAGCGCCGATAAAAGACCCTTCCGCATACAGATCGAGCGCGCGGAGGCGGGAAGCCTTGATAAGCTTGAACGCACAATTCATATCGCGGAGGCCCACTCCGTAACAAAGCCGGACGCATCCGTTGTAAGCCGACGAACATGCCCGCCGCAACCAGGGTTCCAGTTCCCGGTCCACCCGGATGCCGGCTACGATATCAGCCTGGTTATCCTCAAGGCATTTCACCGCACGGGCTATCTCGGCATATTTGAACGGCATATCCGCGTCGATATAAAGGACCAGGTCCTTGGCCGCTCCCTGGAACCCCTTGCGCAAGGCGGCCCCCAGGCCGCGGTTGGCGGCATTTCGCAGGACCCGCAACCTGCCCGTAGAGGCCGCAAGCTTGGACAATATATCCGCCGTGCCATCCGTGCTCCCGTCGTCCACGACCAGTATTTCATAATCCAGGCAGACCTCTTCCAGCGTATCGACCAGGGCCGAAACGCTCTTTTCGATGATGCTTTCCTCGTTGAAGACGGGGATCACCACTGAAAGCGAATGGATACTGCCGTTAGGATCAAGGACCATCTGGGCTGCACTCCTGTATCGATAAGGGGGACCGCTGAGGCCCCTCCGCCTGACCGGTCAAAAGGTCCGCGAAGAACGGACGTCGGCGGGCCAGCCGCACGGCCAGCCGGCAGATATCCTCCGAGTCCATATCCTCCGCCCGCGAGAACCACTCGCTTCCGTCCTCCCCAAAACCCTGGAACAGCGTATATCCGGCCCAGGCATATTCAGAGCGGAAGCCCGACATCCATTCCCGCGCGAAGCTGATGACCTGCCCCATTGTATAGAACGGCAACGACCGGGCGATCATCTGCCTTAACATCACCCGGGCCTCTAAAAGCATGTCCCGGCTCAACTCCTCGGTAAGCCCGGGGCCAGCCGGAGGGAAAGCCAGCTTCCCGGCCTCGGCCAACCTGAAGTCCGCCACATGCTGTTCCCCGTGGAGCCGGAAGTGTTCGACCAGACGGCCCTTGGCCTCTGCCCCCGGCCGTTCATCCCCCCATTGTTTACGATGTAACTGCATCAGCACACAGAACAAATTATCCGGGGAAACGACCCCTTTCCGATAACGCCTGCCGGCCTCCTCGTGATATTCACCAAAAAGCCGATGATCCTGCAGCAAGGTCCGGTAAAGGTCTTCGGTGAAGACAGCGACTTCCGAGACGGAAGCGCTCTCAACGATACCCGGCAGAAAAGCAGGGGGCGTTATCAGGTTCTCCCCCAGCAGGAACTCCGCATATTCAAATTTCTGTCCTCCGGCAGTGACCATCCTTTTATTTCGCTGGATGATCGGCCGCACGCTTATGTTGTCGACCGTGGCCAGATCTAAAGCTCCCGTATCGACCCCATGCTGCGGCGTTATGTCCAGATAATAACCTTCTGCCCGGAGAGCGGCCTGGATCTCCCTGAAATAGCCATCGCGGTCTTTTATCCGGGAGAAGCCGCTCAGGCCCCAGAACCTGTCAGCGGCCGCACCGATCCGGGCCCGGAGCGAACTTAACTTCTTCTGATCGCCACAGCAGGCCCCAGCCGTGTGAACGCCTTCCTCCAGGACGCTGTAATAACCGGTAAAAACATCCCGCACCTGTTCATGCAGCGGCCGGTTCATATCCCCACCTTTGTGGGCCATGGGAAACCCTCGCTGTGCGCACTCTTTCCGGCTATCACGGTTGCCCCTGCCCCCGGCGGACGGGGCTATTTGTTCCCCACCAACGGCAGGACCGACTCCACCGAGAAATAGACCAAAGAACTTTTTTTCAGGTAATAAGGCTCACAATATACTTTGGGGTTCTCTTTCTGGTAGACGCTCTTGATATATTCCTGGTCATCGGTCTCGTTCTCTTTCTTCAGGTAGATACGCTTGCCTTTGTATGCCGGGCCGTCCTCTTTGAAAAGATAAACCGCGTAGGGGTTCTTTTGGATGTTGGCGTGGGTAAGCTTGTCGCCCATGATGAAGGCGACCCGATCGTCATCCAGCACTATCGGCTTGGCGTAGACCGCGGAATTGACCATCCCCACCAGCGGGTCAGCCGTGCTTAAAACCCCCAGCCCTTTCGCTTTGGCAAAATACTTTTTCAGGTCCATTGCCACTGCTCCTTTCTTTAGCGAGATCACACTGATCGGCTCCTCCGGGTTTATGCCGTCAGTAATATTATTCTCCTTAACATCATCTTCTTACGCCCCCGGGCCACAACTGGTCCTTTTATCTTCCCCCGGCCAGGACTATCATCTCCTCCACCACGTCATCGACCGTGTCGGGCGAGGACAGCGGCCCTGACCGTCCACAGCCGGGATGGCGCCATACTCGTGTTGCTCCGGCAGCAAAGAGGCGGCTCCCGTGTCTTCGTCGATGAGGGAAAAATGCTCCTAGAGCCGGTCGGGCCACCAACCCCAGCCAGCGGTCCGGGCTCAGGCGCAGATCGTTGATCACATAAGAAAAATAAGAGAAGAATTGGTCGACCATGCTGCTCATCGGACTCCCTGTCACCTTTATCCCGGACGGCAAGGATTCCTGCGGAAAGGACGCCGGGCTTGCTTCCGGCTCACCACTTACGAATGCGCCAGGTCACTACAATGGCTACGATGGAAAGCCCCGCCAAGGCCACCACTATCCAGAAGGGGACCAATGTGCCCTGATAAGGCAACGGCAGCGGCATGTTCATCGAAAAAAGACTGACTATGAGCGTCGGCAGCATGATGCACAAAGACAGGATCGTCAGCATTTTTATCCGTATATTCAGATTATTGCTGATGATCGACGCCCGGGCATCCATCAGGCTGGAGAGGACCTGGGAATAGGTGTTGGCCTGCTCATAACATTGCGCGTTCTCGATGATGACGTCCTCGAGGAATTCGACTATCTCCTGGGAAAAGCCTATCTTGACCGCGTTCATCTTGAGCTTGTCGATGACCTTGCCGTTCGAGTTGATGGCGTTCAGATAATAGACCAGGCTCTTTTCAATATTGAACATGTAGATCAAGTTCTTGTTCGACATCGACATGTTTATCTCGGCCTCCAGCTCGTCGGAAATGCCGCGGATCACTATGAGGTGCTCCTCGAAATGCCGTATAAAACTGAAGATGACCTTGATGAAGACATCCTGGACGGAGCGCAGTTTGGCGAAGATCCTGCCTTCGAACAGGAACTCTTCCTGGGTGATCATCACCAGCTTGTCCGCAAAAAGGAAGAGCCCTATCGAATCGACCTTCAGCAGGAAATTGTCCTTGGAACTGTACCGGCGGGGCCGCTTGGAGATTATCGCCATGTGGTTGGCCTCAAATTCCAGACGTCCCAGCTCATTGGGGTCGAGCGAGGAATTCAAGGTATGCTCGTCCAGAAGAAGCGTGTTGATCAAAAAATTCTTCTCGGCATCATCGGGGTTCACATACATGAAGACCTGGGCGTCGCCATTGACCGCCTCGGCCACTTTCCCGTCCTGCAGCAAGAATTTTTTCAACATATCAATGGACCCTTATTACGATATATTCCCCTCAACGGTGCTTCCCCACGCCGACCTTCCGGCATAGATGCGCCACCGGGCATTCCGAGCACTTGGGGGAAACCGGCCGGCAGACGTTCTGGCCCCAGACCACCAGGAGGGCATTGTACTCCTTCCAATGCCTTCGGGGCAGCCTGGCCCGCAGGGCCTGCTCCGTTTCTTCCGGGCTACGCGTCTCGACAAAACCGAGGCGGTTGGATATGCGGTGCACGTGCGTGTCCACGCAGACACCGTATTTACCGAACCCCTCGACCAGCACCAGGTTGGCGGTCTTGCGACCGACCCCTTTTAGGCTGAGCAGCCCTTCCATCGTGTCGGGGACCTGCCCGCCGAAACGCGCAATAATATCCTCCGCTATCCCCTTAAGGCGCCGCGCTTTGGTCCTATAAAAACCGACGGGATAAATAGCTTTTTCAATATCTGTGATTGATAACTCTACCATACGCTCAGGCGTGGAGGCAAGGCGAAATAATCTTTCCGCTGCCGGCAGGGTGGTCGCGTCCTTGGTGCGCAGGCTCAGCAGGCACGAGACCAGCACCAGGAACGGGCTCCGCCATTTCTTGCCGACCAGCGTTACCGAAGGGTCCGGCAGATGGGCTACCGCGCCCCGGATGATCTTGATAAGCTGGGATATCTGCGCGCTGTTCTGGGGTCGCATAACAAGGACCTGTCCTGCCGTTATCGGACCGGCAAAGAATAAGGTATTCCGATATCAGCCACCGTGACCCGGCCGGCGTAACGCGGGCCTTCCGCAATGAAAAGGCCCTTCTTGGGATAGGCCAAGGTGATCGTGGCCGCAGCCTTGACGCAGGCCCCCCACACGCGGCCGGTGGTCGCGTCCAGCCCCGAAGGGACATCCACCGCCAAGACCGGGATGCGGGAAGCGTTGACGGCCTCCACGGCCCGCAAGTGGTCCCCCTCGACCGGCCTCGACAGGCCGACGCCGAGAAGAGCGTCGATCACCAGCGCCGAACGACGAAGGGCCCTCAACCCGGTACTGTCCGGCCGCGATATCGGCATCTTCAGTTCCCGGAGGGCGCGATAATTAACGGCAAATCCGGGGGAGGCCTTGCCGAGATCTCCCACTGCCAGGACCACCGCCTTAAATCCCTGGTTCAACAAATGCCTAGCGGCGACCAGGCCGTCGCCGCCGTTATTGCCATTGCCGCAGACTATGCAAATATACCCCCGGGCCGTGGCGCCTTTCCGGGAAAGGAACATCCTGGCACCCGCCTCAGCCACCGCCCGGCCCGCATTCTCCATCAAAGACAGCGCGGGGATGCCCACTTCCGAGATCGCTCTGCGGTCAAGTTCTTTCATCTGCGCCGCGGTCAAAACCTTCAACGGCCGCGACCGCAGTCCAGGCATTAAAGGCTTATGGCGTATCATAGGCTTGAGCTCAAATCAATTCCTTAAAGGCAACAACGCGACCATCAACCTGACGGCCTGCACGATATCATCCGCCCGGCAAGGCTTGTGGATGTAGTGGTCGGCCTGCAGGTCGAACCCGTGCCGCATGTCCTGAATATCCCCCCGGGCGGAAACGATAATGACCGGCACCCACTTCCCCGCCGGAGCAGCCCCGCGGAGATCCTTGATGACCTCAAAGCCGTCCTTCCCGGGCATGACCAGGTCGAGCACCACGATGTCCGGATTCTCGGAGGCTATTTTCTGCGAGGCCTCAACACCGTCGACGGCAGTGACGACCTCAAAACCCTCGGCGCGCAGACGCTTGGCTTCGACTTCCAGGACGACCGCCTCATCGTCGGCGATCAGGACTTTCCAGACTTTTTCGCTCATAGCTCGGCAACATACCCCATATCTTCCAGCATGGAAGGATCGTCGCGCCAGTTCTTCTGCGCCTTGACATAAAGCTCGAGAAAAACCTTGGTCTCCATCAAGGCCTCCAGCTCCGTGCGGGCGAGGGTGCCGACCTGTTTGAGCACCTGCCCGTGCCGGCCTATGACGATCTCCTTCTGCGAATCCCTTTCGACCATTATCACCGCGCGGATGTAGGTGGTCTTCTTCTTGGCCGGGCGGACCTCCTCGACCGTGATGGCTATCGAATGCGGCACCTCCTCGCGCATCTGCAGGAACAGTTTCTCGCGGATGATATCCGCTATGACCAGCTTGCGCGGGGTATCGGTGATCACATCCGGTTCGTAAAAGAACGGCCCCTGGGGCAGGAAAGAAAAAACCACCTCCACCAGTTCGTCGACCTGCGTGCCGTGCAGGCCGGAGATCGGCACCATCACAAAATCCTCGAACTCGCCGATCTTCTTTTGGCGGGCCTCTTCCCAGAGAGCGATATACTGCGCGACATACCGGCCTTTGAGATCGATCTTGTTCAGGCCCATGATGATCGGCACGGCCACGTCCTTCAGGCGCTCCACGATACGGCGCTCCTCCGGCCCGACCGGCTCGGAGCTGTCCACCAGATGGATGACGCAATCCACGCCTTCCAGCGCGTTGAGGCAGGAGCGGTTCATGAAGCGGTCCAGCTGGTCGCGCCCTATGTGCCAGCCCGGCGTATCGATGAAGACGATCTGGCCGCGGCGGTCGGTGTAAATGCCCTTGACCGTACTGCGGGTGGTCTGGGGCACGGGCGAAACGATCGCCACTTTCTCGCCGACAATGGCATTCAAGAGGGTGGACTTGCCGACGTTCGGCCGGCCCATAATGGCCGCGAAGCCGCACTTGAGCAAAGGCGGTTCGGACGGGGGCTGGGCTGTGTTTTTCTTAACTCTGGGCATCGGCAGGGGGGTTACGGTATCTCATCACCACGGCGACCACGCCTGAATACAGAACGAAGTTGACGAAGCTGAACGTTTTTAACACTATGTCCTTGGTAATGAAGGCCCATGGAAGCATCAAGAGCATGCACGTCCAGACACCCCACAACCAGGACAACGAGAGATCATCGGAAGACCTGCGCCTTATGATCTTGACTATCAGCGGTATGTTCCAGACCGGCATCACCACCGACGCTATCAAAGCTAGAACCTCAAATGCATGCATAATATGTTCATCGCCGCCCGGATACGGCGGCCGTTCTTTCGTTGCCGGATCACATCAGAGCACAGAACTGCTGGTACTCCTTCAGCCTCTTTTCGACCTCGCGCATGGTCAGCGGCGCGGTCTTGCCCATTCCGAACCCTTCGACGTTGAAACTGGCCATGATGGTGCCGTACACCACGGCCCTGCGCAAGGTCCTCTCGTCGTTCTTGCGGCATTTCGCAATATAACCGAAAAGCCCGCCGGCGAAAGTGTCGCCCGCCCCGGTGGGGTCGACGACGCGCTGGACCGGGAAAGCCGGGTAGCCGAACTCGAAGCTGCCTCCGTAGACATACACGCCGTGCTCGCCTTTCTTGACCACCACGATCTTCGGCCCCATGCTCCTCAGCACCCGGGAGGCGACGATCGTATTGCGCTCGCCCGTCAGCATCCTGGCCTCTCCGTCGTTGAGCACCAGCAGGTCGGCCCGCTTGAGTATCCGCCGCAAATATTTCAAAGAGGTGTTGATCCACAGGTTCATGGTATCCATCCCGACGAAAGAAGGCGAACGCACCAGGTCCAGCAGCTTCTCCTGGACCGTAGGCGCCAGGTTGGCCAAAAAAACATGCGTGAAGTTCTTCTGCTGCTCGGTGATCACAGGCGCGTAATCGGCCAGCACGCCCAGGCGGGTCTCGTGAGTAATGGCCGTGTTCAGGTCCGCTTCCTTGTACTCCCCCGTCCAGCGGAAAGTCTGGCCGCTGGTAACGGTCAAAGACGATATGTTAACGCCTTTGCGTTTCAGGAAATCCAGGTGGACCTTGGGAAAATCCTTCCCCACTATCCCGACAATATGCACATCGTCAAAAAGACGGGCGCTCATGGAAAAATGGGACGCCGAACCGCCCAGCATGTTCTTCTTCACGCCGGAAGGCGTCTTGACGTCATCCAAAGCTACCGTTCCCAAGACCAATAAGCTCATATCCCCCTCCAATAGATCCTATTATCACGGCGCGGCCGGCCGCATCTTAACCCTAAACCGGACTTTCATCCGGGACATGGACAGGCCGACGCGCTCACGGCAATATCATTCGCCGATGATCTTCACCAAGACCCTCTTCCTGCGCCGCCCGTCAAACTCGCCGTAGAAGATCTGTTCCCAGGGGCCGAAGTCCAGCCGGCCTTTGGTGACCGCCACCGTGACCTCCCGGCCCATCAGCTGCCGCTTCAGATGAGCGTCCGCGTTATCCTCGCCGGTTTCGTTATGGCGGTACTGGGAAGTCGGCTCATGCGGAGCCAGCTTCTCCAGCCATTTGTCAAAATCGCTATGCAGCCCGCGCTCGTCATCATTGATGAACACGCTGGCCGTGATATGCATGGCGTTGACCAGGCACAATCCCTCCTGCACACCGCTTTTGCTGACCGCGGCCTGTACCCGGTCGGTGATGTTGATATAATCCCGCCGGGCGGGAGTTTCAAACCAGAGCTCTTCGCGCCAGGTCTTCATGCTTCCTTCTCGGCCTCGTTACCGTCTTTCTTGCGGGTCCTTTCGCGGGCTTTCTTGAGGAACTCCGCGAACTCCGCGTCGGTGAGCAGGTTCAACAGGTCCGGGTCCTTTTCCAGATAAGCCAGGTCATCATAACCCAGCTCAAAGGCCCGGTGCATGACCTCCCGGGCCCGGGGCAGGTCGTTCATCAGGGAATAACTGCAGGCCAGGTTGTACTGGACTATCGCATCATCGGGCCGCATACTTGCCAGCCGGCGGTCGACCTCCAGGCCTTTCTGGTAATAGCCTTCCCTGGTATAAAGGTCGCCCAGCGCTGTCAGCGCCTCTATGAAATTAGGGCTGTTCTTCAGGATGTTCTCGTAGAAGGCTATCTCGAACTGGGGGTCGCTCTCGCTTCTCTTTCCCATAATGAACTCCGCCTTATGTCTAAAGACTGTCCGTCCTATGCCGGGAACTTGCTCAAGTAACGGCGGATCCTCGCCACCGCCTCTTTCAAATTATCGTAGCTGGACGCGTAGGAAATACGGACGTGGTCGGCACAGGTAGAGCCGAACGCATTGCCCGGGACCAGCGCCACTTTCTCTTTTTCCAGGAGGTCCTTGGCGAACTCCAGCGAGGTCATGCCGCGCAGCCGGTCGACCACCTTCGGGAACGCATAGAACGCGCCCTGGGGGACATGACAACTGAAACCGACCTCGTTGAGGCTCTCGACGATGAAATTCCTGCGACGATTATACTCGCGCTTCATGGCCTGCACATCCCGCGCCCCGTTCTTCATCGCCTCACGGGCCGCCATCTGGCTGGTGATCGGAGCGCACATCATGATGTACTGGTGTATCTTGGTCATGGCCGCGATTATCTTCTCCGGCCCCGCCGCCCAGCCCAGGCGGAACCCGGTCATGGCGTAGGCCTTGGAGAACCCGTTGAGATAGATCACCCGCTCCTTCATCCCCGGGAGCGAGGCAAAAGGAGTGTGTTCAAAGTCATAGGTAAGCTCGTCGTAGACCTCATCCGCAATGATGAGGAAATCCCGTTTCTTCGCCACTTTCGCAATGGCCGTGAGCTCCTGGCGAGTGTACGACGTCCCTGTGGGGTTACAGGGGTAGTTCAGTAACATCGCCTTGGTCCCCTTCTGCCAGGCCTTTTCGATCTTCTCCGGCGTGACCTTGAAGCCGTCCGCCGCGGTCGTGACCACGGTCAGCGCCTCGCCGCCCGCCAGCCGCACCAGGGGGGCATAAGCCACGAAACAAGGCTCGTGCACCAGGACCTTCTCTCCCGGGTTCAGTATCGCCCGGAAAGCCAGGTCCAGCGCCTCGCTGACCCCGACGGTGATAAGCACCTGCTGGTCCCAGTCGTAAGTCAGGCCGTAACGCCACTCCAGGAACTTGACTATGTCCTGGCGCAATTCGGCCAGCCCCTTGTTGGAAGTATAAGAGGTATAGCCCTGCTCCAGGGAATAGATCGCCTTCTCGCGGATATTCCAGGGGGTCACGAAGTCCGGCTCGCCCACGCCGAGAGAAATGACATCCTTCATCCCCAGGACGAGGTCAAAGAAAGCGCGTATCCCGGAAGGCGGGAGCTCCTCCACAAGTTTCGAAACGTACATAAAATTCACCTCGGCAATGAAAAAGGCGCTCCGGCATCGCTGACCTGGACCCGGTTCGCCGTCGCAAGCCCGGAGGCCTGCACCAATTAATAAGTGATGTTCAATCTTTTCGGACGCACAGACTGTTTGAAGATCTTGCCGTCCTCTTTGTATTTCTTCAGCAGGAAATGGGTCGTCGTCTGGCGGACATTTTCCATCGAAGAAAGCTTGGAAGAAACGAACTCGGCCACCGTCTGGATATTCTCTCCCTCGACGACCAGAAGGAGGTCGTAGCTGCCGGATACCAGGTGGCAGCTCTTGACCTCGGTGAACCCGTAAATGCGCTCGGCGATCCGGTCAAAACCCACATCTTTCTGCGGGACAATGCTCACCTCTATCAGCGCCCGCACCGGCGGATGGGCATTGCCGTTATCGATCATTTCAGGGTTCAAGATGGCCTTATACTGCACTATCGTCCCGTTATCCTCGTACTTCTTGATGGCCTGCTTGACCGAGGCGACAGGCTTCTTCGTCATCTTGGCGATCTCCTCGGCGGAGACGCGGGCATCATTACTTAATATTTCCAGGATCTCATCCATACCACGACCTACCTTCCACTGTTTTGATCTCGCCCCTGGTAACGTTCGAGCGAACTGACCTTAGATTCCAGGACAGCGATGTTCTCCCGCAGATCCTCGATCTCCGAAAGATAAAGCTGGTTCCGTTTCTCCAGTGACAATTTCTCGGCCTTCAGCTCATCGACCCTTTCGGGGACCGCCTCCCGCGCTTTCTTGAGCTCCGAAAGCTGATCTTCCATCTTGGCTATGCGCGAGTTAAGCGCCTTTTTCTGGTCGAGAAGCTCACGGTACCTCACGACGGACTTATCCTTCTCCAGCAGGGCCCTTTGCTCCTGCAGTTTGATGGTCTGATTCTCGAGCCTTTGCACCTGATCTGAAGCCGAGGCCCACCGCTGCCGCAGGGAAGCCGCCTCCGAACTGTGCGCCAGCGCCTCGGCGATGAACGGCTGGTTATCTCTCTGCAACACAGCCATCTTCTCCCGGATCATCTTCTCCTGTTCCAGCTGCGACTCCAGGATGGCGTTCAAAGAATCGATCTCGGCCTTCAAGCCTTTCGCCGATAACTGTTCCGGGGCCTTAGTGTCGGCCGCCATCGCGCGCTGTTGCAGGTCAAGCTCGGACAACCGGAGCTGCCGCAAACGGATCCTGTTCTCCAGCACGCTCAACCTGGCCTGCAGACAGGAAAGATCGGCGCGTTTCTTGGCCACAGACCGTTCGGCGTCCGTCAAGCCCAATTTGTCCCCGACAGCGTTCTTAGAGGCGGATATATCGGCCTTGCGCTTCTGCAGCTCTTCCTGGTGCGCTCTGTTCAGGGCCTTCTGGGCCTCGATGGAATCAGCCGCGGCCTTTATCTGGTCATTCAGGGCGCGGTGCTCGGCAGCGATCTTGGTGTTGGCCTCCATCAATTCCGCGGCCTTTTTTTCGATGTCCCCCACCGATGATCTCCAGCGCGGCAGGGTCTCCTCGGCCTTGGCGGCCACCACCTCATATTCCAGCATACTGGCTTGCTGCTCAGGCGATAAGGACGGATCTTCCCCGCCGGAGGCCGGCTTCGCAAAAAAGGCCCAGCCTGAGATCAACAAAAGGAAAAAGAATCTTTTCTTTTTCATGCGCCCCTATTATATAGACCGCCCTTTTGAATAGCAAGCCCGCTCTTGCAAGAATTCCCCTAAAACAGCGACGGCTGCTCGTTAACCTTCAGACGGAACACCGGTTTCTCAACGCCGAACTGCTCGATCAGGTCCTGCAGCAAACGGACATTGTAATCCGGCGCCATCATCAAGAGACGGCTGAAGACCTGCTCCAGCACCTCGGTGTCCGCCTTGGCCCGGTGGGCCGTGCCCACGGGAATGCCCAAGGACGTCGCCAGATAGGAAAGCCGGTAGCTGGTCAGCTGAGGCAAGAAGGCCCGGGCCATCTTGACCGTGTCGATGACCGGCGTTTCGTCCCTCAGTTTACGCCCGGCCAGCGAAAGCTCGAACGCCAGAAATTTTATGTCAAAAGAGGCGTTATGCGCCACCAGGCAGGAACTACCCACGAAATCGATCAACTGCGGCAATATCTCTTCCGAAGTCGGGGCCCCTGCCAGCATGTCCTCGGTGATGCCGTGTATCTCCTGGGCGGCCAGGGCCCGGCCGGGGCTCACCAGGCTGGTCAGGCAATCCACCACTTTGCCCCGGCGCGTTTTCAAGGCGGCGAACTCGATGATCCGGTCGCCCTCCAGCGGGGACAGCCCGGTGGTCTCGACATCGAAAAGCACGAACTCTATATCGAAAAATTTCAAGGAACGCTCCTTTTTTCGGTCACCGTATAGACCGGCTCCAAAAAAGCCGGGCGCCAAGACAATTTTGTCCGGGTAAGGGACGGCAGACCGTAATCGTCCATGGCATTGAGATAGCGGCAAGGACGGACCGCCTCATCGTCCGCCAAGGCCCGGAAAATAAAAGACGCCAGCCCGGCCATGTCCGGGTCGGCCACCTCTACCAGGACGCAGAAAGTATCTTCTGTTATCCGGCAGCCGAAGGTATACGCAGCGACCCGGCCGCCGACCTCAGCCACCCGGCCTTCCACGCCCAGCTGGCCCCAGAAATCCCACAAATAACCGTGCACATAGGCGGCGTCCGCCAGCATATGCCGGGGCATGCCGCTGGTGTCATCATCCAATGCGCTGAGCTTCCTGTCAAGCCAGCGATCGAACAATTGCCGGCACGCCTCCCGGTCGGCCGGAACGTAACGGCGGAACTTCGGCGCCATCTTGCGTTCGACCAGATTAACATCGTGGCGCTTGGACTTGAGCCCCTGGCCGTTCAGTGAGGCTATCTCTTTGCGCAGATAGAAATATTCCGAGCCCCGCTCCGTCCGCACATAGCCCTCCGGGTCGAAGAACTGGAGCTCGTCCCGGCCCACGTTCTCGATCCGGGACAGACCGCCGCCGCGGTTGCGCGCCCGCAGCGTGTCAAAGACGCGCCGGACCGTCGCGGACGAAAGAGGCCTTCCTAAAGGCGGCAGATACAGGAAAGTCCCGACCGGCTGCCGGGCAAAGATACAGAGATTGCCGTCGACCTCCTGAAGATCAAAGTCGAACGAGTCCTGCCAGGCAAAAAGGTTCGGGAAAGCCAGGGCCGAGAGGCGCCCGCCGGACATCCGGGCGAAGGCTTCAAAACGGGGCCGCTCCCGCAAAAGATCCGCCGTGAAAGAAGAGCGCACCTCGAAGACCGGGCGCAGCTGGT
Organism: uncultured Planctomycetales bacterium; assembly: GCA_964438075.1. Taxonomy (GTDB): domain Bacteria; phylum Omnitrophota; class Gorgyraeia; order Zapsychrales; family Fredricksoniimonadaceae; genus JAAXVU01. Next base: position 2,718 of record CAYTIW010000006.1, on the reverse strand, counting down.
CGGCGAAAGCGCTATAGTCCGGGAACACGAACCGGTTCTCGGCTACGAAACGCCGCACTTCGGTCCGGCTGAAAAAGGCCCGCAAAACGGCCACATAGTCCTGCCATTCGCGGGCCTCGCCTTTCTCCTGGAAAAAAGGACAGGCTATATGCACATAAAGCTGCACGCCGTCCTTTTCGGCCGACAGAAGGAAAGGATATAGCTGGCATTCCGAGGGCCTCGAGGGATACACAGTGCAACGATATCCCGGAAGGTCGAGGAAAAGGCACCGGTTGCCTTCCGGCGAACGCTCGATCTTGAGGCGGTCCGGCGAGACCAGGATGTCCCTGCCGAGCCCCGATACCTGACCCAATTCAACGGCCTCGGCCGGGGCCACTCTCGGCGTCCAGACGCCGTCCGCATCACGGAAAATACAGCATTCCCGGCAACGGGAACAATACTCGTGGTTCAAAAGAGTCTTCAGCCCTTCCAACATCCAGCCACCCCGGCGGCCCCGTTCGGTTGGGACCTATTTAACGGTACTGCCCAGCAATACTTCGCGGTCCGGAGAAAGCACCGAAACGCCCTGCTCGTCGGAAGCGGCCAGCATCATGCCCTGCGATTCCACCCCGCGGATGACGGCCGGCTCCAGGTTAGCCACCAGAGCGATCCGGCGGCCCACCAGCTGCTCGGGGGTGTAGGAACGGCGGATGCCGGCCACGATCTGCCGCACCTCGGTACCCGTATCGACCTTGAGCACCAGCAGTTTGTCCGCGTCGGGGTGCAGCGCGACCTCCTTGATCTGGGCGATCACGAACTGCAGTTTCTTGAAATCCTCTATCGTCGCCATAAGAACACTCTCCTATTCTGAACTTGGATTCTCCCGGCAGGACGGCCGCCGGGACTTTTGACCGTTTGGATTTGGTAAATGATAGCATAAACCCGGGGTTAAAATTAGCACGATTTTGCAGAAATCCCCGGACGGGACCATCCCAAAAGATACTCCCGCGACAAACCGCTCCAATTATGCCAACAACATTTTGACACCCCGCAGGCACGTCCCTACAATACCTTATCATGACCTTACCTAAGACTATCGGCACCCCAAGGATCTGGACCCTTACGCTGCTGCTTGCCGGGGCGGCCCTGCTCTGGCCTTTTTACCAGCTCCAGGGCTACCTCTCCACCGGCGACCACGGACGCGAGCTTTACGCCTTCGCCCATATCTTCGACGGCGCACAGGGCCAGACCCCTTACCAGGATTACTGGTGGATGTACGGCCCGCTGATGATCTACTATTACGGGCTTTTCATGAAGGTCTTCGGCGTCAGCCTTTTAAGCGTGCTGATCGGCAAGACCGTGCTCCTGCTGATAACCGGCACTTTTATCGGCCTGACGGTCATGGCGCTCGGCCGGCCCCTGGCGGGACTGGCCGCGGCCGCCTGGTTCTGGATCACCTTCCCCAACTTCTTCCACACCCATAACCACACCGGAGGGTTGGCCTGCATAGCGGCCCTGGCCTTTTGTCTGGTCTCGTACATAAAGACCGATAAACTGGGTTACCTGCTCTATGCGCTGTTCGCTGTTTTCCTCCTGGCCTTGATCAAGCTCAACATCGGCATCGTCGCCCTCGCGACCAACCTGCTGGCGGTATTCATCATCGGGCTTTACGACCGGAAACTGTTCGCCTCCGGCCGGGGCTGGTTCTTCTTCCTGGCGCTCCTGGCAGTACCGCTTTTGGTGGCGGGCATACACGCCCTCATGCTGCACGGGCTGTCGACAGCCGAGGTCCGCCAATGCTTCCCCTTCGGGACCCACGACCGCCAGTACTCCACCACGCCCTGGGAGTCCGTGATCACGCTCGCCGTCGCTTTTTTCACCAAACTGCAGAGGTCCTGGACCGACCTGGTCATGGCCGCGCTGGTCTTCATTTCCGCTTGCCGCCTGGCCTGGCTGATCTTCAGGAAACAGCTGGAACCGGTCCGGCTCCGCGCCCTGATACTGTCCCTGCTATCGCTGGGCATACTGTTCACGGCCATGGCCCACGAATATCTGTTCAGCGGGGTCAATTATTGCCTGTACTGGTCCCAGCCGGTATGGATGACGATCATGTTCGTCCTGATCGCCTTTTCCTCGCAGGGGCTCGGGGCCTTCTGGAAGACCCTGCAATGGAGCATGTTCGGCCTTTTACTGATCTACCTTTTCGCCTTCAAATACCTGAACTCGGTCGTGGAGCGCTCTCCCGAAAGGTTCTTCCGCCACCCCAGGGTCCAGGCCTACCTGCAGAACGATTACCACTGGACCTTCACCGTGAACATGACCGTCGCGCTCCTGAAAAAGAACTTGCGGCCCGGGGAGACCTTTTTCGCTTTCCCCTACGACCCGCTTTTTTACTACCTCACCGACCGGCGTACGCCGACCTGGCAGACCTGTTTCTTCGCTTACCAGCACATCCCTTCCGCTCAGGAAAGGGCCACTATGTCCGACCTGAAGAAAAAACAGGTCAACTGGGCGGTGGTCTCGAACCGCATCGTATCCGACGAAGCCGGGCTCGGGGTCCTGGGCCGCGACTACTGCCCCCTTCTGGCCCAATACCTGGACAAACACTTTGCCCCCGCATTTTACATCGGGGACTGGAAACATCAGGGCGGCTGGGCCTGGAACTACGGGGTCATGTTATTGAAAAGAAAGGCCCCCTAGTACGTCCGGCCCTAACGGCCTTTGCAGGACCACGGCCGC
>CAYTIW010000005.1:102904-104780 GCA_964438075.1 uncultured Planctomycetales bacterium | reverse complement strand
CCCAGTTGAAGCCGGTTAAGGCTCATTCTGGTTACCTCAGAACGCTGACGCTTTAACTCTGCCTGAAATTCAGGTTCTTTCAGCCAAGAATAAACTGTTCCCTTGCTGACTTTTGCTCGCCTACATGCCTCCTCGTTACTAGGAGAGGCAATAATATGACTAATCAACATCAGTTGCCGACTTGTCAGCTTGCCTGTCATAAAATACCCCTGCAATCAGTATAAAAACGTTCTATTTGGTCTAATAATCGTCAGGCAACCGCAACTTATGCCTGTTGCTCTAAGCCGTAAGCACACTTCTTCAACACCTTGCTTACCGTAGACCTGTCACAGCCTATTTCCCGGCCAATTTGGCTCAGCGATAGTCCAGTCTTTCGGAGGGCCACTATCCTCTCGCTATCTGCCTTCTGCGGCCGTCCCAGCCGCTTACCCTGGCTTTTCAGATGATTTAACTTCAACTTGGTTCTTTCTGAAATCATATCCCTTTCAAACTGGGCGAAAGCTGACACTATATGAAACATCAACTGTCCCGTAGCGGTCGTCGTATCAAAATCTTTCTCTGAATAGCTGATAAAATTTACTCCATACTCTTTCAAGACTGCCATCGTATTAACAAGCTCCTTTAGACTCCGGCTAAACCGATCTAATTTATAGACCAATATGGTGTTGAACTTTCTTTTTCTAGCCCCCTCAAGCAGGCGTAGGTATTCAGGACGATTGCTTTTAAGGGCGCTTTCACCCTCGTCAATAAACTCATCAGCAATCTCATACCCCGCCCTGGAGCAATGCTCTCTTAATACTTGCAATTGTTGCGCCGAGGTTTGGTCTGCGGTGCTTACGCGAGCGTAAATAGCGACTGTTCTCATTTTCTTTCTCCTTCTTTGGAAATGGAACGAAATTACCCTGAGCGTTTATTCGGCCACCTATCCTTCTATAAAACTTCGCGTATGCTGTTCTTACATCAGAAGACATAAGTCACCCCTTTCAGCAGATAGATTTCCTGCGCCTAATCAACCTGAACAGTACTAAGTTAAACTCTGACTGGTTGCTCTGCTGTTTAGGTCAGTCAGAATACTTTCTTAGCTCTATCGCTTCCCTCGCACCGTTCGGGATTGTCTGTATGGGATACCCCATACTCACCCTAGACGTTGGTTTTGGCCGTTCGGAAAGGCACTCCAGTTTATTTTGGAAAAACTTTAATCCCCGAGCCGCATCGGTCCAAGTTTGATTTGTATCCCGCCAAAACCTAGAGGTCAAAAAAGGCGGCATAAAATAAAAAAGCCTCCCGGGAAAATCCGAGAGGCTTGAAATGCAAAAACCTACCACCTTTTTACCACCATTTCTATTCAGAAAGGTAGTTCTGGTGTCTTGTCTAACCTTGATTATTCTTGATTTTGATTGTTTTGTATCTACCTTATTTAGCAGGGGGATAGCAGAAAAAGAAACACCCTCCGTCGCAAAAACAGAGGGTGCGTGAAAATAAAAATGGAGGTGCCGGGAATCGAACCCGGGTCCTCGAATGTCAAAGACCAAGCCTCTACATGCTTAGTCCGTCCTTGATGTCGCCCCGGCCGTTTCGACGGACAAACCCGGCCGGGACCAGTCCCCTGTGATCTCGTCCAGCGGACGGGGACATCCGCGGGACCAGCCCGCAAAGTGCTTGGGTCAGGCCAGCGGGCGCTCACCTGTCCCAAGGCTTGGTTTATTTAATTAAACCAAGGCTGGAGCTTCGGCTCCGGCCAAAATGGCCTCGGCTTCAGCGACAACGCTGTAATTATCGTTAGCGTTTATTTTGTGATGGATTGTTGACGGGGCCGACCATCATCCCCGGCATGCCACCTGGCCCCGGCTCACTCAAGTCGAGACCAGTCACCCCC
>CAYTIW010000005.1:100063-102804 GCA_964438075.1 uncultured Planctomycetales bacterium | reverse complement strand
TCCATGGCGCGCTTGTTCTCGCGGGCCTTGATGTCGGCGCGCTTGTCGTAGGACTTTTTGCCCTGCCCCAGCGCGATCTCGAGCTTGACCAGCCCGCGCGCGGTTATGTATATCTTGGTCGGGACGCAGGTCAGGCGTTTCTGGGTGATGGCCCCGAAAAGCCGCTGGATCTCCTTGCGGTTCAACAAAAGCTTGCGGGGGCGTTCCGGGTCCGTATTGAGGTAGCTGGCCTGGGCGTAAGGCGCGATATGGAGTTTGTACAACCACACCTCTCCCTCCTCGACCCCGACGTAGGCGTCCGCGAAATTGACCTCGCCGGCGCGGACCGACTTGACCTCCGCGCCCTTGAGCTCGATCCCGCATTCCCATCTGTCGGTGAGGAAATAATTGTGGTAGGCCTTCTTGTTGGTCGCTATCGGTCCGGACATGGCTGTTCCCCGTAGATCATACTCGTTTGCGCCTACCTGGCGGCGGTGCTTCCGGCCACGGCCGGAGCGGCCGCGATGAGCTTGCGCAGCTGGAATTCAATGTATCCCGCCAGCACCTCCGCCACCTTCTGCGGAGGCTGGACGACAAAGAAGTTGCTGATGATGGCATGCGCGATCTCGTGCCCCAGGATCTCCTTGGTAAAATCCTGCTCGCTGATGTACAGGGTGTTGAGCTCATAGATATAGAACGCCTTTTCGTCGCGGCCGGCCACGCCGTAAAGTTTGAAGTAGACCTCTTTCAGCCGGCCGGGCTCCTTGGCGATCTTGATGTTCCCGCGGTAGTTGAAAAGGTTCATGTCCAGCACGCCGCAGGACCAGATGAAGAGCGCGTCCAGGAGGTCCGGCAGGCCGGCCGGAAAGAAGGACGCCGCCTGCAGGGCCTGCCCGGCGAGTATCTTGTGGTCCGGGCCGATATCCAGCTTCTGCAGCAGCAGGCCCTCATCGACACCGGCCTCCAGGAAGATCGAGAAATGGCGCGACTCTATCCGTGCGGAGGGCTGGAACCCGTCGTCAATGGGCGGGCCGGCCCAGGAAGTGCCCTGGGAAAGAATAAAAGCGCACGCACAGACGGCGATAAGGGCGGTTGAACGGTTACGCATCAGGTATTGAAGAAACGCAGTGCCTTCTCCAGCTCCTGGATCTGGAGCTTGATCTCGGAGTATTTATGCCGCTTCTGATCCTCGATATTGAACTCGCCGATGTCCTCGAAACCGTTCTTGATCGCCTGGGCGGAAACGCTGGCCGCCTGCACCTGGGTGCGGACGGCGTTGATCATCTGGTTGAACTCGGTCGCCACCTCGTGCAGCTGGTCGTCCTTGCGCAGGCGCACCTGGTTGGAAAAGTTCCCGCGCGCCAGTTCCTTGAACGACTGCTTGAAGCGGTACAGCGGCCCGGCGATCTTGTGCGAAACGATCAGCGTGAACACGGCCGTGGTTATCCCCACCGCGATCGTGACTATGAACACCGTCTGCACCAGAAGCGGCAGGAGGAAGTCCGCCGTGGTCATCACCACCACGCGGGACTTGACGATCGATACCGTGGTGGACAGGCGGGTCAGGAGGTACAGCGCCAGTATCGTCAGCACCGCGCCTCCGGCGACCAGCGAGCAGAAACGCATCACGAACTTGGTCTGGAACTCCTTGTCGATATAATAATTCCGACGGCGGTAACCTTTTGGACTGGGCTGGCTCATGGACTCCCCCTCTATTTTGCAGCCTTCAGCAGGCTTTCGTTGACCTTGATATTCGCGTTCTGCCGGAGGCTGTCCATCCAGCTGGTGAGCATCTGGGCCTCGAACTGCTTGGCCGCCTGCCACTTGATCTGCGGGTACATCTCCTCGTAGCTCTGGGTCGTCAGACCCTCCTTGACCATCTGCTGGTAAAGCTTCTGGATCTGGTCGGCCGGGACCTGGAGCGACCCGGCGATCTCCTTGGTCTTGGTGCCGATGGCCATGGTCAAAAGCGACTGCTCCCAGAAACGCTCGATGGATTTGAGGAACTCCTTGTCCTTGTCGAGGTTCTTCTTCTGGGCATCCTGGAGGATCAGCTTCTGGCTGATGAGGTTGTCCAGGTATTCGTGCCGGGCCTTGGCCTTGTCTTCCCGCATGGCGTAGGCCGATTGCAGGAAGCCCTGCTCGAACTCTTCGACCGTGACTTCGTAGTCGTTGATCTGGGCGATGATCTTCTTCGGCGGCTCGGCCTTGCCGCACCCCACGAGCACCAGGCACACGGTGACAACCAGAAAATATTTGAAGGTCATATACTCTCCTGTCCTTTTTGCCCGCCGGGCAACGGACCCAAACCCTTCGGGAATGGACCTCCGCGTAACCGGCGGGAACTCAGGAAAACTCACGCGCCAAGAATGCGCTGGGACCTGATATTTTTTATTGTACTATCGAACATCCCCGTCCTCCAGAAAAACTATAAAAAACCGGACGGGCAGACATATTGACAGCCCCTAGCTTAGCGATTATACTAGGACAAAATTTTATTCTCCCGTTCGCCGGGTCGTCAATATTTGCGGAAGTGGTGAAATTGGTATACACGCAGGTCTCAGAAGCCTGTGGCGCAAGCTGTGAGGGTTCGAGTCCCTCCTTCCGCACCAGTTTTTACCTCAGCACACACAACCTCGGTTCCCTAAGGGCCGAGGTTGTGTGTTTTTATAGGAGAGAAAACTGGGGCCCCTATGAGGCTCCGCCCGAATAGGGGCAAAAGATGCGGTCCAGAACCCCCAATTTCCCCATATAAAAAAAGA
>CAYTIW010000005.1:59985-99963 GCA_964438075.1 uncultured Planctomycetales bacterium | reverse complement strand
GAGCCGGTGGACCAGCCGCCGGCTCCCTTAAATGATCAATAAAAAAAATTTACGCCTTGCGCCTCCGCAAAAAGGCCATGGCCGCCCCGCCGACGCCGAACAACAACATCGAAGCCGGTTCGGGGGTGACAACGGCATTATCCGCCGTGAAACTTATTGTTTCTAATACAAATCCGTCCGTTTGTCCATTGCCCTCAACGTAGAAGTCGATCGTGTTGAGGCCTTGAACAAAGCCATCGGTAAGGGTGACCGGGTTACCAAAAACATAGGATTGTTGACTCGTACTGGTACCAGGGTAGGGATAGGGGCTATATAAATTGAAATCACCACCATTTAACTTGAATCGGGGGACCCAGCTCCCTCGATCGGCATACCCTGCGCCTGAATCATCGGCAGCCCATCGGAACTGGAGGTTCGCGGTGGCGGGATCGAAGCCAGTGAGATCGAACTGCTGACGGAACACAAAAAAGGTATAGCTGCCTATCCCTCCGTGATATCCGTCCGCTTTATCGGCTATCCAATCTGCCCGGCCCCCGGTGGTAAGGTTCACGGCCTGAAAGAAATCGCTGTCGTTGGTCTTGAACTGAATTTCTTCCAGGTCCCCGGTACCATTCTCACCCGCCGCATTGACGTGGGTGGAAACAAACCAGTGGTCTGCTGGATCGTTAGTCGAGTAGAAGTTAGGATCAGCTGCCAAGCATACAGCGCTTCCCCATGTCAGCGCCAGGACCAGAAAGACCGTTTGAGTGATAATGACTTTGGAAAATTTCATATACACCTCTCATTTGTTGTTAGGAATGTTCGACCCTTGATCAACCGTTGAGCAAATATCTTTGAATATCCATACCTCCATCTTGACGCATTCATGCCGATCTGTGATTGTTTTGTGACATCCTATACGGCTAATCCTGATCTGTCAAATATATTTATCAAAAAGGGAAATAAAAACGATGCGGCTCTGGGCCGGACCGGGCTTGGGCAGTACCGAGATCGATATGTTAAGAAATAAAGTCCATGCGCCCGCGATCAAGAAGCGATCCTCGGGCGTTATGTTCTCCTTTGAATGAAACCGGTCAGGTCAAAATTGAAAAAAACTTTCGCGATCACGACCAGCAGGAATATTATCCCAAAAATCAATCCCGCGACAGCCCACAGGTAGCTGCACCATCTGATAGCCCCGTTCGTGAACACGAACTTCACGGTGTGCCGGCCGGCCGGTAAATGAACGGCTTTAAAACCCAGATCGGCCTCATATATCTCTACCGGGCTTCCATCCACGAACGCCGACCAGCCCGGATAGTAAGAATCAGCATAGGTCAGCCAGGCACCGCCGGACGGGATCACATTGGCCATGGCCATAAGCCTGTCGGAGGTGAAATCCACCGGCTTGACCTCCCCCGCATCGCCAAAGGCCTCAGCCTGACCCGCCAGCCGATCATCCCCCGGCTGGCGTCTTTTCAAATATACGAATCCGTCCGGCAAATTACTTTTCAGCGCGGCCCTGATCTCCAATTCATTGTCCAGGAACACCGCTTTTGAAAACAGCCTTAACTTGGGTTCTTCACAAGCATAGATCTTGGAGTACTTCATGTCGGAGGGGTCGAGCGTCCCGAGCAGGTAGAAAGAATTTATCGTAAGTCCTAAAGGTACCAGGCGCCTTTCAGGATAACATGGGTCCGTCTGGGTAAAGGCGTAGTAGCCGAACGTGTTCTGGGCGGAATTGCCGTACAGGCTCTCGTTCGCTATGGAAACAGCCAGCTTCTGGCGTTCGGTCGCCGGAATGGACGAGCGGCGCTCCATGAAATCCAGCTTGTTGGCTTTGACCACTTTGGCCAGATCCTTTTGGGCCTGAGGTGAAAGCCTTGGCGCTCCGGAGAAGACCGCGCTCTGGAACAGGAAAACATCCAGCGACAGGAACGCGACCAGAAAGACCGCCAGGGCCTTGTCGCCGAAATCCATTGCCGCCGGGACGTTCTTCTTGCCGGAACTATAAAGAATCCGGACAGCCATGAACAGCCCCAGCATCAAAAGCCAGTAATGGACCGAGAAATCAAATAACATATTCCCTGAACCGACATCCAGCTTTAGTATCTTTTCCAGATGGTGAAGAAAGATGCTCCTGCAGTCGGGGACCAGGTCGATCAGGACCAGATAAACCAACAGGACGGAAAAAAACTTCTTCAGGCGCTCCTTCCAGCCCGACCGCCAGAGATCTTCCATCCCGAACCCCGCGCACAACGCGAGTATGATCTTCATCAAGGGATAGATCAGGCCTATATGGCGGTAATATTTCATGCCCGGGAAATAGTAGGCGGCCATGCTGAAAATACCGCCGAACGAGAACAGCAGCAGGAAAAAGAACGACAGCAAAAGGGCCAGCAAGAACTTGTCGCGGACGAACACAAGCGCCCACAGGAAAAAGAATGCCGTCAGCAGGCCGGCGTAGATCGTATTGTCCACCCCGATCCCCAACGGAGGATAGACCGGCGGGCCAAAAGTAAAGTATTTAACCGCCAGTCCGAAGTCCGACACGCCCCCATAACTGAGGAAAGACTCCATCGTGTTCACTCCATCGGCCGAACGCAATAGAATGGCGGTACCGTCGTACGGGGCCTTGGCGAAATAATAAAAAAGCACTGCCAAGAACACGCAGGCTGTCACTAACGAAAGGCTCTTTCCCGGCCAGATGGCCCGGTACACCCCCGGCTCTTTGTGGAATATCACCGCGCAGACCAAGATGAAGATAACGGCCCACAATAAGATGAAATACATGCAGTTGCCTATGGTCCCGGCCCAACATACCAGACACGCCAACCAAAAAAAGAATGACCGGCGGTTATGGACAAATAGGACCAGGAAATAGATGACCCAGGGGAATAAATAATAGATCTTGAAATTGAAGAACGGCTGGTGGAACCACACAAAACTGCAGAAAGACGCCAGGCTGACGGCAATGACCGTAGAGGTATGTTTGAAAAACAACCGGGACAGATAATAAAGCCCGACCAGGAATATCAACTGGTCGATGAACGTGTTCAATTTGAACAGGAAAAGGACATCCTTGATCGCAAAGATCTTGCCCAGGCAGAACAACAGATAACTGACCGGAGTGAGCGTCCCGAGTTGAGGATTGGCTACCAGATTACCGTAAGCGCCATAGGGCAGCCACTGGGCGATGTTGTTATTGAAGAAAAATTCGTTATAAAAGAAATAATACATTTGAAAGGCAGAGAGGGTGTCATGCCGCGGCAGGAAATATGGTGAAAAATAAGGGAGGTTGATCGCGATGACGACCAGCAGGATAAACAAGAAATCCAATCTCGCGATGTCAAAACGCAAAGACAGCATCCTTTGGGGATCGCTCAGAATGCCGCCGATAATATTTCTTTCCTTTTGCATTTATTATCGTCTCCCCGAGAAGAGTATGTCCAACATCGTTACTGATTATAGCAGTTCTTTTTTGTCGGATGGGCAACTATATGGTCCATGTCCCGTCAGATCATGTTCCCCGCAAAAAAGAAAAGCCCCATCTGGGAAATACCGCATGGGGCCGTTCATCCGTTCTAAAAAACAACTGGCTGCCGCACCGGGGCTCTATAAAAAACCCTCAACCTGGCCGGAACGTTCTCTAACTGTTATCCTCTTTCGCATAGCGCGTTACTATCTTCTTCACATCTTCGAACAAAAGCGGCTTATACAGGACATCGGCCATCCCGGCCCCCCGGCACTGGTCGACGCTGATGTCCTTCTCAAAGGCCGATACCGCGATGATAGGGCAATCACTGCCCACTTCCTTCCTGATCCGGCGGACCAGTTCGATCCCGTCCATATCAGGCATGACGAAATCCATAAAACAGAGCCCGATGTCCGCATCACCTGTCATGAGCGGTACTACCTGCCGGGCATCCTGTATCAGTATGGCGTCACAGTCCAGACGCGACAGGTAGGAACCCATCAAACTCAAAAAGGCCGGATCATCATCAACGACTAAGACCTTAAAAAGCTTTTTCATGATAACTAATATATCCTGCTATCAGGATTTACATAAGAAAAATCTTCAATATATCTGGCCAGCACCTAAGAACCGCGGGACTATTGAAAGTGGATCATATATATTTCAATAAGTTCTAATTATAATTGTCACGATCCGCCCTTTGGCATATAATCCGGCTGTGTTCAAGAAGAGAATAAATTATGCCTAAACAATGCCCCCGCCTGGAAAAATGTCCTTTGTTCCAGCATTTTGTGGAGATAAAAGACTCCTGTATAAATTTATACTGCAAGGGAGAATTCGAAGCCTGTAAAAGGAAGCAAAAAGCAGACCGCGGAGAAGAGGTCCCCAAGGCAATGCTCCCTAACGGGGACATGCTTGACTAGAAAAGCATCCGTGACTGCCCGGGGAAGATCTCTCCTTTTAATGCCGATCCGGACCTGATCTCAGAAATAAAAAGGCCGCGGTGTCCTGACCGCGGCTTCAACTAAGTACGATCCCTCATAACAGAGCTATCCTAACGTAATATACTTCCGGCTCGACTATTCCGGAAGTAAAGGAGAGCTCATCGGCGTGACCCGTATAATGAGCGGCGTGAAACCTTCCACGGCTGTCAAGCCGGGCATATTCTGAGGCAACGGAAGGTCCATTCCCCTGCCGTCCCCCAGGACCTGAAGGTTCATGAGCGCCCGGTTGAAGTCAACACCACCCGGCGCATAACCCGCCTGAAGCTGCCTGGCCGCCTGGACCTCTTCGGGGGTCCTTTGCGCCATATCAAATCCGAACAGCCGCTGCGCGTTGCCAGACATAACCTGGGAGAAACGCATGGGGTCCAGCTTACGTTTCAAATATCTGATCAAGTCCCCGATGTTGTTCTTCGCATGATGGTTGCCGCTCATCAGGTCCGTGCCGAATATGACTTTATCTGAACCGGCGATCTCAACCGCCTTAAGGATGATCCCCCACGGCGCCCAGGAAGTTTCCAGGTATACATTCGGCAGATCCCGGGCCAGTTGCATGGCCTCCAGGCGCCTGGACCAGCTGTCCTTCCCGCCTTCGACGGTATTGTCGATAAAAATATGTCCGATGATAAAATTGAGGTTGGGAAATTCCTCGGCCAATTCCCGGATCTGCCGAGGTTCACCATAGTCCACGGCCCCGTGTATTAAGACGGAATATTGCAGTCCCAGCGGATGCTGGAGCTTCGAAAGTTCCCGCAAGAACACCTTCACCCTTTCGTCATTTGCCGGCACCTGGTCGATAGTGGGGTGGAACTTGAGGCCCATGAATCCGGGGTTGGCCTTTACCATGGATATGACCGTGCCCAGATCGCTGGCATCCGGCATCCCCCGGTTGGGAGACAGCTTGTACGGCCTTTCTGAAAGCGTCACCCAGGCCAAAGCCCGCAGCTGAGGATAAGCCTTAAGGAATGCTTCGGCGACCTTGTTGTGGCGGTCGAAGAAAAGTGCCCTCTCCATGCCGCCGGCCGCCAGGGCCGGTATCATGTTCGTGTCGACCTGCTCCAGGTCGATATGCGTGTGGGCATGCCCCTCGACCATTGTGATCGGCCAGCCCTGGTTGTCGATAAAAAGGTAGGACTTGTAGATCTGTTTGTCCTGGTTCCCTTTACCGTCGATGAAGGTATAGTATATCTCCGCGTGACCTTCCACGTCGCTCAAAGCGGCCTGCCAGGTGCCGTCCTGGGACCTGACCATCCGGGCGACATTGTTCAACTTTGCGCCGTCGTAAGAATAGCGCATCAAGACCTTGTCCGCGTTCTTCAGAACAGCCGGGAAATAACGGGCCTCCACATCTTCCGGATTGTAAATGACATCTATCCTCCCGTTCAGGATGTCCTGCTTGTTGACCGCGCTGGGCATCCGGCCCAATAACTCTTTGGGGATTATGGGCTGGACGGAAACCGCCGGCTGTTCCTTAAGGGTCCAGTAATCCGAAATGGGGAATTTGTCTATCTGGAGCGGATACCGGGTGATCATCGCCCGGTCCAGGTTCTCCGGCCGCTTCTGTTCCTCCAGGGCCTGGAAATCGATCAGCTTCTGCACCATGGGCCAGGCCGGGGTGAAATATCCCAGGAAGATCTCGCTGTTCCAGCCGTGTTTGGTGCGCGAACCGACCAGGGCTTTCTGCTCGCCGAACATGGTGAGTATGGGCCCTCCGGAAAAACCGGTCTCCGACCTGGCCGTTACCGGGACGTTCCCCGAAGCGTAGGAGTCAGTCCGGGATTCCAGCGGGACATTGGAGGTGTACCCGTAGGATATGCCGACGTTCTTCCTGCGCACATCGCCGGAAAGTCCGATGAAGGCCACCGGCTGGTAAGGCGACCACACCTGCGGCGAATCCTGTCTCAGAGGGGACAACACCGGCACGCGTATCTTAGACCTGACCTGCTCCGGTATGCTGCTCTTGGCGATGCGTAAAAGGAGTATGTCCTCATAGAACCCGGCGGCGGCCCCGCCTTCGAAAAATTCCCCCTGGTTCACCACGTCGGCGGTCAGGACCGGGCTGAACTGCCCGGCGTAAAAAGATATCTTGACCTGTTTCGTCTCCATGAACTGGCCCGGGCCCACCACGAAATGTTTCGCGCTCTCGATGTAATAATGCGTGTCGGTCTCTCCTATGACAGCGCCGGATGCCCCCCTTACGTTCACCATCGAGTTCAGCGCTTCGTTCATGGCGCGCGCCTCCCGGCCGATGTCTTCCATAGCCGCTCCCCTAATCCTCTCGACGGGCTGGGGTAAGGACATCTCCTTGCGGATGAAGTCGATCGCGGCCGCCACCTTGGGCTCGGCATGGGCCTGCGGCAAAAGCGCGCCGGCTTTCTCCGGCGGCATAAAGAGAAAAATGCCTTCGCCGGCTGAGGCGGCCTGGATCATGGCCACCGGCACCTTGAGGCCCTCCGAGCGGTAGCCTATGAATATCTGTCCGGTCTCCCCTTCCTGGCTCTTCCACAATTCCTTCATCCTGGCGCTTCTTGTATCCGCCGGGTTATCGTAAAGATAATTGTGTTCCGGGAAACCGGAAACCAGGTTCCTCCACATAACGAGGCCTGAAGCCTGGTCCTCAAAGATCACCCAGTCACCCGCTTCCAGCTTTTCCTGCCCCACCTTAAGGTCCAGCATTGATAATAATTCCCGGATACGCTCGGTATCCTGGGGCCTGAACCGCGCTTCCGGACGCACCTGTTCCCCGGCGGCCAAAGGCTGCCATTGAACGCCGGCTTCGGCCACCCTTTCCGCCAGCGGTCTTAACGGGGCTTCAAAGACGGCTTCCAGCCCGTCCAGGTAACTGCGCAATTGTCTGAGGTAGGCATCGGGCTCGGTGAAATCCCGGGCGATACGATAGAGGTCGGCCCGCAGACGGTTCAAGGCCGGCTGGGCCGGAACGGTATTGAGAAGGAGGGTGAAATATGCATCCAGCCGGTTTTGCGGCACCAGGTATCCTTCCACAAAAGACCGGTATTCTTCCTCCGAGGTCTCTTCGGAAAGTATGGCGTCCAGGGCAGCGGTAAGTCCCGCCAGCCCCTTGATCCTGAAGCGCGTGGCCGTCTGCGTCGCCTCGTTCTTCAGCCACAGGTCGAAAGGCTGGTTGCCATATAGAATATTGTATATATCGTGTACCGTAGCCTCCTGCAAAATCCCGGAAAACACCTGCCGGTACTCGCGTTCGTCATAGCTTCCCAACGCCGGCAGGAAAGACGCCAAACCTTCCAGCGCCTCGCGGTTGTTGGCGTCGATCTCCGTCAGGACCGCATTCAAAAGCCGGACCGCCTCCTCCTTCTGGCCCAAGGCGACGGCGACGCGGGCCAGACCGTTGCGGGCGTGAGCGTTCCTTTGATCCACCGTCCTGGCCCTTTCGAAAAGGGCTTGCGCCTCAGCGTAGTTGCCCTGTTTCATCCTCAGCTCGGCCATGCCGTTCAGTGACTGGGTGTTGGAACGGTCGATCGCGGGGATGCCGGCCGCCGGGTTACCGATAACAGCCTCGAACCTTTTCTCGGCCTCGGCCTGCCTGCCCTGCTGCGATAGGATATCCCCCAAGGCGCTGAGCGCTTCCGTGTTCCTGGCATCCAGTTCCAGCGCCCCTTCATACCATCTGATCGCTTCGGTCCAGTTCTTTTCCGACCGGGACTGCCGGGCGTTGGAGATACGTCCCATGAGCGTCCCGCTGTCCTTCATCGCGGCGTCCGATCCGGTGGCGGATGCCGCCGACGGTGCTATGCCTTTCATGGCCGAACCGACGAGGACGCGCCGACCGACCTGCCGTTCATAAAGCACCTGCGGCGGCGTTCCCTTCTCCACCGCGAGCATCGCCCGGTCGATACCGACCACTCCGCCGGAGAAATATTTCCGCGGTATCGTCTGGTCGCTTACCGGGTCGTATTCCTCCCGGATGTAATTATAGACACCTTTCTTGAAGGACTCGACGTACTGTTCATATATCTTCCGCCGGAAATTCTTGTCCTCGGCGTCCACGCCCGAGGTCTTGTTCCGGTTGACGTACACCTGTCCGAGCAGGCTGTTCTCCAGCTTGACCTTGAACCAAACGGCCAGGATCATGGCATTATAGATCTGGCGCAGGGTCGAAAAATTCCTGCCGCTGTTGACCTCTTTCTCCAGTTCGGGGATCACCACCTCGCGCACGATCTGCTTGGCGAGTTCCTGCGACCCCGGCGCGTGCAGGCGGGCGGCCGCGGTGTTCATATCGACCGGCGGCTCGCCGTAACCATTATTTTCCTGCGCCGTTCTCTCCGCCGCCTGTTTCTCGGCGGCAAGGTAGTCGCTCTCCAGCATGACCTTGAGGTGGCTGTCCGTGATATAGACACTGTTCCCGCGCTCATACACCGCCGCCCGGTCCGGCACTATCCACACCTTATTGAACATGTCCGTCGGTATATCCGTGGTGCCGTAAAGCTCCCGCGCCCTGGTGTACACCCTGCTCCAGAAGTTCTTTCCGGTACCGCTCTCCGGGTAGATCAGTGACGAAGTGAGCTGCTTAAGGAGGTAATCCTCTGCCAGCATGTCCCGGCCCATCTCGGTCTGCCCCAGGCCATCGGCTATGACACGGTCCTTCTCATACGGCGAAAGGTTGACCCACACCTCGTTCTCCGGCACCGTCAGGGCGGCCAGGAAATATTTGATCAGTTTGGTCGTCTCCTGCCGGAACTGGGCCCCGTTGACGTCCAGCAATGTGTCCCCGGTGTCCACAATGAAATCGAACTGCAGCGGTTCTTTCGGGTTCATACGCATCCCCTCTATGCTGACCGGATGGAAGGGAGCGGTGGTGGCAAGCGTCGGGGCGATAGCATTAGAAGAAGGAATGACCTGGGCAATAGATGGCAGCGGAGTTACGCTGGTAACCAGGAAGATCAGGATCAGGATTAGGCTGGTTAAACGCTTGAACGGCATAAATTTGTTTATACTTGATTGGGTTAAATATCTTTTTATAGTATTAGTATTTAGAATATAACATTTTCTTACATAAAAGACTAAAATATTTTTATACAAAACACTCCTGCTGACCCTATCCTTGTATATTTGGTGAAAACTGAAAAGAGCCGCACACCAAGAAGCCCGCCCTGATCAGATGCCTTTTATTCATGCGCCCATTGAACCGGTTGGTGAATTCTGATATAGTGGCTTCGATCATTAACCTGATATTCTCCTTATGCTCACTACTCAATTGGTCGTTATCGGCGCCGGTCCGGGAGGTTATGTCGCCGCCTTCCGCGCGGCGGACCTGGGACTAAAGGTCACGCTTATAGACAAAGCGCCCAACCCCGGCGGAATATGCCTCTACGAAGGGTGCATCCCGTCCAAAGCGCTCCTGCACGTGGCCAAGGTCACCGAAGAACTCTCGGCACTTAAGCACCTTTTTGTCCAGCCGGAACTGCCGCAGCTGAATATTGACAACCTGCGCGCCCACAAGAACAAAATCGTCGAGAGGCTGACCAACGGGCTCGGGGCCCTTACTAAACAGCGTAAAATAACCTATATCCAGGGCTCGGCCAGATTTTTGAACTCTACAACTTTGGATATCGCAAAAAAAGACGGGGTCTCCGAACAGATCTCTTTCGAGAAAGCCATCATCGCGACCGGTTCACGCCCTGTTTCCCTGCCGTTCTTGCCGGCTTCGAGTCGGATATGGGATTCCTCCGCCGCCTTGTCATTGCCCTCTGTGCCCTCCACCTTGCTGGTGATCGGTGGCGGCTACATCGGGCTGGAACTGGGCACGGCCTACGCGTCGTTCGGCAGCCAGGTGTCAGTGGTCGAAGCCCTGCCGTATATATTACCCAATATCGATAAGGACCTGGTGGACATAATGCTCCGCCGCCTGAAAAGGACGTTCAGCTCTGTCTCGACCGCTGCCAAGGTCGTGAAGGCCGAAGAGGCCGGCGCCGGGATCCGCGTCACCGTACAGGACAGCCAGGGACAGGAATCCACCGGGGTCTATGACCAGCTGCTGGTATCCGTAGGCCGGCGTCCGAACACAGACGGGCTGGGTCTGGAGAACACCAAGGTGCAGCTGACCGAGAACGGCTTCATCGAGGTCGACGAGCGGCGCCGCACGGATGAAAAGAATATCTACGCCATCGGTGATGTCGCCGGGAACCCGATGCTGGCGCACAAAGCCTCGCTGGAAGGAAAGGTGGCGGCGGAGTCTGTCGCCGGCCAGGATACTGTGTACGCCCCGGCGGCTATACCCGCAGTGGTCTTCACCGACCCGGAGATCGCCTGGTGCGGGCTGACCGAGTCGGAAGGCCGAGCCAAAGGCCTGGACCTGGCGGTCTCGGCCTTCCCGTGGGGCGCTTCCGGCAGGGCCGTCACCCTCAACCGCACCGACGGGATCACTAAAATCATCGCTGATAAAAAGACCGGCCGTCTATTAGGGGTTGGCATCGTGGGGGCGAATGCCGGCGAGCTCATCGCGGAAGGGACGCTGGCAGTAGAGACCCGGATGAAAGCCGAAGACCTCAGTCTCACGGTCCATCCTCATCCGACGCTGTCAGAGACAATGCTGGAGGCGGCTGAAGGGCTGTTCGGCGTTCCGACCCACATCTTTAAACCCGGCAAGTGAACGCATCAGCGCGACCACGCCTAATTCTATCACTTGATCCTCACTTCAGTTCAGCCTGGTCCCCGACCTGCAGAGCGTAACGGTCGAACGCCCCGCCCGTTATCTCAAGCACATATCGAGCGCTCAGATCCGGGCCATAGGTCGGGCACGGGTCCTGCCGGCACGGAGGAACGTCTTTTTCCACGTGCACTATCTTCAGGTCATCATCCAGCCAGACCATATCGATCGGAAAAGGAACGTTCTTCATCCAGAAATAATAGACGCCGGAGACCCCGAAATCAAAGAACATGCCCTGCCCTTCCGGGAGCTCCGAACGCCACATAAGCCCCCTCGACCTGGCCTCGGGGGTGTCGGCTATCTCGACGGTAAAACACTCGCCGCTAAAACACACTCGCTCGAAATCCGGCTGGGCGCCGGCCGACCCGGGAGTTACGGCCGCCAGCAAGAAGAGCAAGATTACCGAACCCAGGATCTTATCTGGCATAATCGTCCCTTTCCCCGGTCAGCCGGATATAATCCCGGAAGGTCAGGTCGTTGTTTATGACCCGGTTGGCTGAACCGATCCGCTGGTGCACATAAGGATGCGTACGCCCGTACATCTTCGGTCTTATCGGCTGTTTATTATTGTATTCCTTCAGCTTCTCCAGCATCCCGACCATGCCCTTGGGGTCATAACCAGCCGCCGCCATATACTTCACTCCCAGGCTGTCGGCCTCGATCTCGTCGTCCTGGGAATATTTAAAGAACATCGTCTCCATCGTAGCCGCCAGGCCTCCGGCGGCCTGCCCGCCAGCCTGCATAGCCGCGATGATGGCCACGACGCTGCCGTATGACGCCTCCAAACGTTTAATGCTGTGACGCGCCGTCACATGGGCGATCTCGTGCGCGATGACCGCTGCCAGCTGATCGTCGCTCTTGATGTAATCCATCAGGCCTTTGAACACATAAATATATCCTCCGGGAAGGGAGACCGCGTTGACCACCGGCTCCTCCTCGTCCTTCTTGCCTTCGACCACCTTGGCGATGTACACCAGTTCCTTGCGGTCACAGACCTGTGCTATCCTGTCGGTTATCCGGTCCAGCCTGTCGTTCATTTCCACGTCGTCGACGACCTTATATTCCTTCTCCAACGCCTGGGCCACCGACGCGCCCAGCTGTTGTTCCCGATCGGTAGAATAGAAAGAGGTCTCCTGCCTGCCGGTGGCCGTATTGTAATTGGTGATGATCCCGCTGCAGCCGTATAGCGACACTGCCATCACAACCATGAGGGCGTGCACGCCGAACTTCTTCAGCATCTGACAAAGCCTGGCTATGGGCAGCCCCACCACGTTGAAATAACAGCCCTCGATCCGCGGGATGAAAAGCCCGCCGCGGCCCTCGATATCGAACCCGCCGGCCTTGTCCAGGGGACATACTTCCCGGTGGTACCGTTCGATCTCCGCGTCAGAAAGCTTATTCATGAAGACCTTGGTCCTTTCGCTGGCGACCAGTGTCTTCTTTGACCTGACGTCGATGATCGCTACGCCGGTATAGACCCAATGCGGCTCGGACATGAGCAGTTTGAGGTTCCGGCGCGCTTCTTTAAGATCGCGAGGTTTTCCGACCAAGCGCCCTTTGGCATATACGACGGTGTCCGCGCCGATGACAATAGCCTCCCCACGCACCTCCTCCGCCACATCGAGGGCCTTGATGAGCGCGTTCTCTTTCACCAGGTCCGTCACATTGGTCCTGATGTCCGTTATTTCCTGGGCCTTGGACTTGCGGACCACGAACGGGAGCCCCAGCATTCTTAATAGTTTCTTCCTTTGCGGAGAAGCGGAAGCCAGGATCAGACGTTTCATTTCAACAACTCCACTTTCTGTATGACTCTTCTTAGTTGATGTTAATGGCCGGGATCAGCCTGATCCTCTTTGAGGAATTCATGGGCGGAAAATAAGGCCACCAGCTCAACGCCCCGCGCTGCCAAAGCTTCCTTGGCCCCGTCCTGGCGGTCAATGATACAGGCGCAGAATACCGGCTTAAGCCCGTCACGGGCCAAGGCATCGATAGAATGGAGGAATGCCTTGCCGGTGGTGGCCACGTCATCTATGACCACGATGCGGTCAGCGCTGCCGAGCTCCGGCCCTTCCACCATCCGGCCTTTGCCATGCCCCTTAGGCTCCTTGCGGATTATAAAAGTCTTTACCGGTCGACCCAAGAGAAAGCTTACTGTTCCGACAGCTCCCACCATGGGGTCAGCTCCCAGCGTAGGACCTCCGATGGCGGTTGGTCTAGCCTCCTTGACCAGATCCAGTATCAGTCGACCGCACAGGAAAGCCCCTTCCGCCGACAGGGTCACCAAACGGGCATCCAGGTAATAATTACTCTTCTTGCCGGAGGATAAAACAAAATCGCCCCGGGAAAAAGCCCGTGACTTCAAGATATCGAACAACCGTTTCCTGCAATCAGCAATTGGCTGGTCCAGCATTTGATACCTCCTGTGGAATTGCGATCCTTTTCCGAGTATATATCTTCCAAGAGAATAATCGATCAGAGTGTAAAAGAGATCGCATCAAGATCCGGATATACTATTTTACCCGGACCTGGCTGTTGAATAAGTAATTTTGCCAAATAAAATCAGGGCTTAGATCACCGATGGGGGCAACTCGAGTTTACGGCGGTGCAGCTCGAACATAAGCCTTAAACGGTATTTGACCAGATCTTTGTATTTCTTGTATTCTTTCGGGGTGAAACCGCTGGTGGCATGAAAAGTCTTGGAGGCGTCCATCTCCGCAAGGACATCGATGTAGATATCTATCAACTTGTCATCCGGCAGAAGGACAATATCCTTCTGCTCCAATATGATCACCTCTTCCGCCGAGTAAACTACGGGGCAAGAAAAGTCAGAACCCAGTCCTATTAAGACCGCTAACGCTATCCCTAAAAATCTCTTAGCCATCATCGCCTTATGTCTTATTTCCGTTGATTTAAAAAGGGAGACATGCCGATTTTATCACATCTCCCTTTTTATCACGAACGCCGATACCAAGATCTTTTAATTAGAAGGTTATACCCACCTTCAAACCGCCTTCTTTGGTCGTGTTGGAAGGCTCCATGAGCCAGTATACAGATATATCTGAATCTTCGATATCCCAATAGCGGTAGAACGGTTCTATCATGATCCCAAACTTATCGAACTGCTTTTCTAACCTCAAGGAACACCGCATGCCATATCCCTGATTCTGCGTGTTCGTAGGCACCCGGCCGTCGGTTGTTTCGATACAGCTTTTCTGCGTACCGCTTATGAGCTGATCGAACTCAGCCGTAAGCCCCAGATACCAAGAATTAGCAAAAAGCTTGGATATAGTCACACCAATGGGAAGATAGTAGTAGTGTGATTTGCGGACATACCCCGCCTCTATCGTTGTGGGAGTCCCGTAATAATCTATCGTCACTGACTGGTCGGAGGAATCGTCCCTTAGATAGCGGAAACCGAACCCGCTGAAAGGCGTAATGGTTATCCCTTGCCACGTAAAATCCTTGCTTCCCAACAGACGCACTTCCGCCACCATATCCGGGGTATCAGATAGAGTGATCTCCTGTTCAAAGCCAGCGCCGTCAGATACTCCACCGGTATAATCCAACTTGGCGAAAGCCATGCGTGCTTCAAGAGAAAGCTGATCGATTAAGTCCGCCCATTCGTTCTTGTTCTCCTGCCAGGCATCTTCACCCACGGGTTGTTTCTGCAAATTCCATGCTACTTTGGTAAAGAACCCCTCGAAATTGCCTTTCAGATCCATGAAATGATCGCCTTCTACCGTTTCTTCGTAGGTATAACTATATACTTCTAACCCCATTTCGAAAGAAAACAACTTCTTGGCCATTGCTGTTGCGTTATAATCAACCACCTCAGAATCATTCGTGGAAATTTGCTGGATAGCCTGAGCCCTTTGGCTTTCATAACTGTCCAGCGCGTTCAATACATTTGATCCCTGAACACTTTTGGGCATAGCAGCCTCAGCAACTGTGATGCCAAATAAAACAACTGGAATAATAATTAAGGTTAGGTATCTCATATTCCTCCTTTTATTATTAATTCATCTTTATACCGCCTATGTGGGTTGTAAAGCCAAAATTTGTTTTTTTGACACAACCTCAAAGAACGGCTATAATCGCCCCGTGATCAAGGATATCCTTAGCGGACTTATTGACCTGGTTTTCCCCAGGAACTGTACCCTATGCCACGGGCATGATCTTTCAACAGCCAAAGATCCTCTGTGCCCGATATGCTTCCAACGCCTCCCTTTCAATAAACCTCCCTTTTGCCTTAAATGTTCTCGCCGCTTGAAAACCTGCAGCGAAGGAGGCCTTTGCTCAGATTGTTACCGCCATCCACCGAACTTTGACTACGCCTGGGGGGCCACCGCCTATACAGCCCCGCTTACCCACTTAATACCTACTTGTAAATTTTACAACAAAACTGCACTAAAAACAACCTTCAGCAAAATTATATATGAATTCCTTAAAAGATACGAAATCCCTATCAAAGCCGATATGCTATTGCCTATCCCCTTGCACCCCACCAGGCTACGAGAACGGGGCTACAACCAATCCGCCTTGATCGCAGATTGTCTATCACCTTTACTTGGCATACCGGTCTGCTCTGGAGGAATGGAAAGAAAAAGATACACACGGCGACAAAGCGAACTTGGTCAAAAAGAACGCTTTACAAACATAAGAGGCGCTTTTAAAATAACAACTCCTTCAATGTTCATAGGCAGACATATCCTGCTGGTAGATGATCTTTTGACCACCGGAGCAACAGCCTCAGAAGCCGCCAATGTCTTAAAGGCAGCGGGGACGGTCAAAGTAGGCGTATTGACATTGGCAATAGCTTAGAATACAATTTTGCGACCCAAAAGGTCTTGTTCGCCAAGAAGCAGAATTTTTTTCCACAAACAAACGCTCGGCATTCGAAACCTATCGCGAGCTATTTCCTGATATCTGGAAGATCGCTAAATAAACCCCTCTTTCCAGGGGAAACTCTTGTAAGATAAATAGTTGGTTTGGTTTCCCAAAGAATATGCGTATAATCAGGAATTATATTTTAAAAGAAAGTATCATCCCGTTCGTTATTTGCTTGGGGGTCCTGACTTTCGTATTTCTTCTTGGGTACCTGCCGCAGCTAGCTAACAAGGTCATCAACAAAGGGGTCAGCCTTTATGCGGTCACGCTGGCCCTTTTCTATAATATTCCGATCCTGCTTTCTTTCACCCTGCCTATCGCGGCCCTGGCCACAGTTATACTGACCTTCGGCCGGCTTTCATCTGACAATGAAATAATCGCATTGCGGGCCAGCGGCATTTCGCTGACCCGCATCCTGATGCCGCTTGTTGTCATTGGCATAATACTCTCCTTGTGCTTGTGGATAATTAACGACCGTGTCATACCCCATGCCTACCAGGCCCAGCGGGAACTGCTGAACGAAGCCGGATCCAAGAACCCCGCTTCGCTCATCGAAGCCGGAACTTTTATCGACGACTTCGAAGGGCACATCCTTTTCATATACCGGATCGAAAAGAACCGGCTCTATAACGTACGCATCTATCAGCCCCAGGAAGGCAAACCGACGCGGACCATTGTTGCCCAGGAAGGCGAATTCACTCCCGTGCCGGGAGAGAAGAAAATACTTTTCAAACTTATCAACGGCACATCCGATGAGCCGGATTTTAAGAATCCCAACAATTTCTACAAACTCAATTTCAAGACATCCTTCATGACTCTGGACCTGACCAAAGCCTCCGGAAAAAGAGAAAAAAAACCCAAAGGGATGACCCTTAAAGAGCTGTCCCAGAACATACAGTCCATGCTCAATCAGTCCGTCGACCCGGTCCCGCTGATCACCGAATACCACCGCAAGCTCAGCTGGTCTTTCTCGCCGCTGATCTTTATCCTGCTGGGTTTCCCGGCGGCTGTGGTAACCCACCGGAGACAAAAAACAGCCAACCTTCTCCTTGCCATTCTATTTGCCGCGCCGTATTATCTCTTATCGGTAGGCTGCCAGGCGCTTGCGACCCAGGGCCTGGCCAGGCCTGAATACGTGATGTGGCTGCCCAACCTTATAGGCGGCATTGTGGTCCTGGTCCTCAACCGTAAACTATGCGTATCCTAGACAACTACATAACGGGTTCCATTGTGCGGGTCTTCATTTCCGCCATACTTATCTTCACGCTCCTCTATGTACTGATCGATGCCACTTCGCATCTGGACGATTTCATCTCCAATAAAGTCCCGGCCATGCTGATAGGCCAATACTACCTGGCCTTCCTGCCCATCATCTTTGTACAGATGTCACCTATGGCCTGCCTGCTGGCCGTCCTTTTCACGTATAGTTCTCTCAACAACAGCAACGAGATCATCGCCCTCAGGGCCTGCGGTCTTGATTTCTGGAAAATAACCCGGCCGGCCATCATCTTCGGTTTGATCGTCACTGCCTTCGTTTTCATGGTCAACGAAAAGTTCGCTCCCCAATCTGCCTCCCTGACCAGGGAGTTGAAGAAAGATAAAATAGAGCTAAACGTGTCCGACAGGGGGAAAAAACCGAGACCGATCAAACAGCTCTTCTTTTACGGACTAGATAACCGCCTTTTCTTTATCGACATGTTCGACCCGACGGAAAAGACTTTCGAGGGACTCACGGTTATAGGGCAGGATGAAAAACAACGCATGACGGATAAACTCATCGCCCTTAAAGGAGAGTGGACCGGGTCCAGCTGGAAAGCCTCCAACTGCCAGATCACGCACTACGACCCGGTAGACCAGACCCTGATCGGCGAGGCGCCGTTCCTGAAAGAAAAGATCCTGGACATCAAAGAGACCCCGGCGGATTTCCTGAAGCAGAGCTCGGACATGTCCTCCATGAACATCAAACAGCTGAAAAGCTATATCAAACGATTCAAGGCCTCCGGCGCTGTCGCTGTGATCAACAGCCTCAAGGTCGACCTCCACGCCCGGATCGCCTATCCCTTTGCCTGCATCGTGATCATCTTCGTCGGACTGCCGTTCTCGCTCGTGACGGGACACCGTAAAGGGCTGACGTTCGCCTCGGTGGGAATAGCGCTGGCGATAGGCCTGCTCTTTTTCGTGATCAATTCGGTCGGCCTGGCGTTAGGTAAAGGCGGAGCACTGCCACCGCTGGCTGCGGCCTGGCTCGCGCCTTTGCTTTTTCTCGGGGCCGGTATATATCTCATCCGTAGGATTTTCTGACCCCTTTAAAAGTTAAAACCCACGAGCTTACGCCCTAATCCTGTCGGAATTGGAGCTAAGCTGGTCCTACTTTCCGCACAATACTGTTCAGGCTGGATGCACTCCACCCACACCCTGACGCCGTTGGTTTTCGTGTCCCAATAAAGAAAGGAGGCCTAAAAGGCCTCCTTTTGAACATCCGCACGCTTATGACGTTACGGGGTCAGCACTCCACCGGTCGTGATGGTCCAGGTGGTTGTCCCCGAAGTCCCGATCGTGACTGGTGTGGCGCTAACAGTATAAGCCGCAAGCCCAAAAGTGCAGTTATAAACGAAGCCAGAGATCGTCTGGCCGCAATACTGCGCATTCAGGTAAGCTGGGCCGGCACCGGTCAACGAGGAAATATCGGTCGGATAATTGCCCGAATTGCTGGTCGCGAACATCTCACATGCGGTCGAGATCGAACGGATCGTCCCCTTGGCCAGCGCATCGTTGGCTGAGATCTTGGCTCTCAACAGGTTCGGTATGGCGATAGCGGCCAAGAGCGCTATGATCGCCACGACGATCATGATCTCAACGAGAGTGAAACCTTTCTTATTCTTAGACATAGTTCCTCCTTCTTTTTTAATCACAGCCGCGCTTCTGTAAAGGAGGAAAATATTGGTAGGGAATTATTATTGCATTTATGATTTTCCCCTCTTTACCCTTCTCACGGCCTTGTTCGGTATTAAACTGCTCCATCGCCTCCTTTCTTTTCCAACATATTGTCGCCGCCCCCTGCGCGCATATATATATATTTATTAGCACGGCGGGGAGCCCAAACGACAGGACTCTACTGTTTTAAGTATAGCATACCCCCGGCTCATATTTAAGCCTCAAGCACAGATTATCTTTATTCCCCCGCCCCCGATCTATGCCCCGCTCGTAAAGTCTGCCCGGAATCGGATCAACTTGAAACCGGAGAGCGCGTCGGCCACAAAATACCAGGTGTTGACTTCATCGTGGTAGGTATAGACATTCGACGGCGCCATGACCAGTTCGCCCATCTTAAGCGGCCATTTGTCTTTTACGGCACACGTAAGCTGGATCCATTCGCCGTTCTTTTTCGGCATCCCTTCCATCAGACTGGCGACTTCGACATTTGTTACCAGCACGTCAACCGCCTGCCAGGAATTCAGACTCCCGTGCCCGACCAGAACAATGCTCTGGAAACTTTCATCCCGGACCACTTTGTACAGGTCCGTGCTTTTGGCGTGCAGGAACCACCTGACCTGCATTCCGCGGTTATTGAAATAGGCTGTCCAATAAGGATACGCTCCTAAGAACGCCAGCGGCGAGGCCCAATAGTCATGACGGGTGGCGGCATAATCCGAGATAAGGACAGCCGCCCGCACAGTTCTTTTGACCAGGAAATTATCCGCCGTTGCATAGACACAGAGACTGGAATGTACTACAAGCATCGGCAATAAAATCCTTCTTGCCAGGAACCTTTTTCGAGCTGCGGTCAGAAATATCGGTGGACGCATAACATCAAACCATAGTTTCGGGAAAAGACCGGCCCCTGGAAACGGCTATCACCTGATCACACCGGCGACGCATTTTTTCTCCAGTTCCAGGATCTTCCTTCTTTGCTGAATGACCACCACGACCAGCCATACTGTAGCCACCGGCCACAGGATACAGAAAATGATCACATTGATCTCGCGGTAGGTCGTACCGGTCAAAGCCGCCAGGTCAAGAAGCATCGTCACGCAGGCATCGAACATTTTGTCCGCCATTTCCACCACCTTTGTTCGGAATTACAGATACAAGCGAGGAATCACTTGAGGACCCCGGTCACGCACTTCTTCTCCAGATCCCGGATCTTGTCGCGCTGCCGCAGAATCACCAGCATCAGCCACGCCAGCGCGGACGGCCACAGGACACTGAAGATGATCACACTAACCTCGCGATAGATCGCGCCGGTCAGGGCCGCCAAGGCAAGCAAAAGAGCCACGCAACTGTCAAACATTTTGTTCATCATTTGATCCTCCTTGAGCCTGAATTTAATTAGTTATCCATCCTTGCCGCCGACAACCTCAAAGCCCGCCGGCGTCTCCAGTAATACCAGGCCACCACCACTCCCGCTAAAAGCCAGGTCGACGGCGATGGCGAGTCCATGCCTTGGGGCGACTCCATTGTTTCGGCCGGATCATCAAAATCAAAGGCCTCCGAAGCCCGCAGTTTCTGCTTTTCCCGGTCCTCCAGTCCTCTCCACTGCGCATCCCGCTCCACGACGATATACGCCGAGGCCGGTATCAGGACCCCCAGCTCCTTGCTGCGGCTGACCAGGGCCCCCTTTTCCCGGTCCATGTCCTTCAGGCTGGTCAGGGCGTTCTCATTGCGCCGCAAAAGGTCCAGCCCTTCTTCGTAAACCGGATTTTCACCGGCCGGCCGCACATTATCCAACAGCCTGAAATTACCGATCGACGTTTCGAACACTTCCAAAGGCGCGTTCTCTGCCCGGTCGTAAAAACCACCAGCCTGGGCGGACACCACCGAAACCCGCGGCCCCTGTTTGAACACGACCACCTCTGGGTTATCAGTAAATACCGAGGCGGACCACAGCGGTCTACGTTCCTTGGCCGCATGGGCCGACACCACCCAATAACTAGAGGACTCCGGCAGATACCTGGACAGGGTTTCAATCCCGTCGGGGAAAGGCATGATCCGCTGGGCCGCTCCGGTCAGCACCACGAACACCGGATACTCCTGCCAGCAGGAAGCCCCCGCCTGGTCCAGGCACTGCTCCTTGTACTCCAGGATGGCGTTCTGTAAGACCCGCTGCAGGTCCAGCGAACCTTGCAACGGCAGGGCCATCCTGTTCAAGGCCGCTGTCAGCTGCCCTGGGTCACGCAGATCTATCATGCCCGGGGACAACGCCTGCATCTCGAAATTGGCCGCGGTAAGCCTGGCGCGGCTTACGCCCGGGTACTGTTCCATCGCGCTCTTGACCATTGATAAATACACCGAAGGATGGACTACCGAATGGAGCGAACGGTCGACGATAAAATGCAAGTACGGCTTACGAATGGTCCGCGGCAACTGCTGGATAGCACCATCCGCTAGGACCACTGAACGCGGGCTCACCACGGCCGCCGGTACCGTCCGGGCCGAATCGCCGGCCAGGGCCACATTCCGACCGCCCAGCTTGAGCACGGGAGCGAAAGTGTCCGGGAACAAAAAGTCGATCTCCACCTGCCTGGTCTCTTTCTGCATGACAGGAAAGACCTTCAGCTCCACGCGTGTCGGCGACTGGTAGACCAATAGTCCCGGGTCCCTCCGGGTGTCCCGGATCTGTTCGTAGACCCACAACGCGGTCTTCTTCTCGAATATCTTGCCCGGCACAAAATCGTTGCCTACTTTTAGACGGAAGCCGGTGATCAGGACCCCCGGCGGAAGATCGATGGGCTGGACGAACTCCCGCTGCCAGGTTGTCCCACGCCAACTGTTCTTCTCGTCTTTCTTGTCCGGTTCCGGGGCCCAGGCCATGCCCAAAGACAACGTACTCTGTGTGTGCCCCGGCAGCTTTACGGGTTTCGCCGTGGCCGATACCAGATCAACGTTATGATCGACCGGTGCTCTCCAGCCGCGGAACGACCTTGAGGAGCGGGACCCACGCCCCCAGTACCCGCCTCCCCACCCGTCGGAGAACCTGGAAAGGTCCTCGCCCGAGAATAATTTGTAAACATACTGGATCTTTTTGTCGGACAGCACCAGGCCCTGGAAGACGATGGCATTATACATGTCCGAAAGATAAGGGAATCCGTCCCCGTCCTTGAAATCCTTGAGCGCCCGCATGGTCCGCGCCACGTCCCGGGCCGAGCCGTTAAAGTGTACTTCCCCCCGGGCGTCCGAAGAATAAACATATTCCAGCGCCTTGTTGAGCACGATCCTGTCCGACACCGCCCCGAGGCAGAAATAGGCCGGCAGGACCATGATGCCGGCTGATAACCAGGCGGCCGCCTTCCACCGCCCCAGACCGGCCACGGCAGCTTTCCAGTCCTCGACGAGGCTTTTCGTATGCAGCAGGAACAGTGCGACCGGTATCCAGCCCAAAAAGCCGATCCCCAGGGCCAGGATCAAGAAGACCGCCAGAGGCAGATAAGGCAGGACCATCAGGAAGAAATAAAAAGTGACCGGGTAGGTCACACTGCGCAAGAACAGACCCGCCCCCAGCCAGCCCGGGCTGCGCCACCAGGACGGCAGGATCATCAACACGGCGTTGATGGATACCAGGATGAAAAGGGTGATCTGCTCCGGCCCGGTCCACACATCGAAGACCTTGGCCAAAAGAGAAATAAGCGCCGGCCCCGAAGCGGCCATCAGTATCCGCAAAATGCTGTTCTCCAAGGCGCCCTTCTCCGCCAAAGTATGGTAAGTCGCCAGCACAAATCGAATGAACAAATGCATGAAGAACAGGACCACCGCCGTAAAGACGAAGAAAGGCACAAAAGTGAACAAATTATAGGCGTGACCGAAGAGCAGGAAGGACCCCAAAAGCAGCACCGGCAGGACAAAGATGGCACCCAGGAACCAGAGGGCCGCCTTGTTCTGGTCCACTGTCACCTCCAATTTATGGCACGACAGCCGGGTGACACCGTAGAAGATGCCGGGCATCATGAACGTGAACTGGGACAGCATCAGATCCCCCGTGTCGAGTATCCAGAGGTCGATCGTGTCCGGCACCAGATTCTGCGCGGCATTGACCATGACAAACAGATGCATGATATTGGCGCCCAGGAGCAGCGAACTGACCTTGACCGAGACCGCCTTTCCCCGAGAAACGCCAAACCACCAAAGGGTCGCGGCCAGTCCTATTAGCACGGCCTCATAGGTCAATACTGCCAGCCAGGACCACCTGGAGCCTGGGCCGACCAGCCAGCACGCGTGCATGTTGATCAAAAAAAGTAGCGTCTGCGGCAGGATGAAAACCCACCACAAAGCCGCCGGTCTCGTGAAGGATTCAGGCAATACAGGCTTATTCATAAAAAAGCTCCTTTTCACAGTACATTAATACCGCGATCAACGCCGGCAGGAAGACCAGCACCCCTATCCCTAAATGGAATACCGATTGGAACCGGTCCAACTGCAACTCCCGCACCCAATCGTGCACATAATACGCGCCGATGATCCGCAGGCCGTTCAAGAATATCGTCAGCAGGTACTGTGCGGCCACCACGGCCGCCACCGCCAGGTATTTAGATATCTTCCGCGCCTTATAATGGCCCAACACGTGGACGACCGACACGGCCGTCACCAAAGAAAAGAAACCGAAAGCATCGCACTCGGAGGTCACCCGGATATAGCTCCCGGCCAAAGGCACCACCCAGCTCCCGTCGATAAATACAGGGGAATGCCCGAAATACATCCCCACCAGATGCGCCGCCGGCGTGCCCCACCACAGATGGATCCAGTCTGCCACCGGTCGGTGTCCGGACCATAGGAGGTTGGTCAGCACAAAAAGTCCCAGCGCCTGCAGGACTACTCGGTCATTCTTTATTGCCTTTATGGGGTAAGAAATCTTTTTGCTCATATTGGATCTTGGCGATATGATCGACGGTGACTACAATTTAATTCATCTTTCGGGAAGTATTCCCTTCTCAGCGACCGCCCTTGCCGGCCCTCCTCCGCGGAAGGAGAACCGGCCCGGACGGCACTACTTCTGTGTTACGAGATACGCAAAGGCCAGCAAGCCGCCCGTCATCATCACCGCACCGGCACAAAAATAGATCCCCGTAGCGCTGACCACGCTCAAATAGGGGCTCATGGCGTAGGGCAAACATACGATCGACCCCAGCCCGCCGATAACGAAGAGCACGACCGCCAGGGCCTGGCTCATTGTTTTTACTGCTTCCGGTGTCATAACCGCCTCCTGATCTTCATTCTTTCCTTTTACCAAGTGAGTTCATCTGAATTTCGCGATCGATCCTCATTGAACCCACGACCCATACGAAGTTATACCGCAACTGCCCGGATCAGAACACCTCCTCCCGGCACCATTTCCTGAAGGCGACCGCACCGTACATGATCCCGACGGCAGTTGAAACGAATACCAGTGCCAGGATCACCGGCGCATCCCAATAATTGGCCCCCGTTAGCACGACCGACAGCCAGCACAGATAAAGCAGGCAATGCACAGTCGCCGACTTCCGGCTCTTCACGCTGGCCAGGTAGGCCAGAAAGGCCATGGTCATCTGCGCGAACACCCCTGAAAAAAGAAGATACCACCAGAACCGCCCGGTCCGGGCGAACGGCAGGCCCATAAGGAAAGCCGGCATGACCGCGAAGACCGTCACTACCAGGAGCCATGCCACCAGCAGATTAAGCGCCAACAGGCACCCCCACTGCCGGAACAGATCCTCCCGCCGCAACGGACGAAGCAGCGCGTATTCGCCGTAAGCCAGTATGCGGTAGGTGAAGGCGAGGGTGAGAAATACTGGGAACATCATCAGGACCAGGAAATTAGCGAACGGCCTGGCGTAGAAACCCTCCGAGGAGCCGAAATGCACCACAAATAGTTCGAAGGCTGCCGCACCAAGCAGTATAAAAACAGCCAACCCGAACATCCCCTCCCTTTCCAGATTGGCCCAGTGGAGGCTTTTCTGGATCAATCCTTCCCGACGATAATAAGGAGTGACCAGCATGCCGCGGAATTCCGGACGGCCCCAGCCCATGTCCCCGACCATAGAACGGTGCGGGGGCCAGGAGAAAAGGAACGGATATTCCAGCATGCCTTCCCGCAGCATAAAGAGTCGCCACACCAAAATACTGCCCAAGGCAAGTATCAATACGGTCAACCAGCCGATCCCCCCCTCCATCCGGACTATGAAGTCATAAATATTCATGACGTTGGCGTAAGCGACCAGCACGACCGCATAACAGATCAGGAACACAGGGCGGATAGAAAGATACGCCAGCATCAAGGTCACCAGGAAGGTCAAAACGCAAAGCATCTCCATCGGCCCCTTTTCCGGTGCCACCAGGATCTTGGGCATGGTGAACAGCCAGGCCACCGTAACGACGGCAAACAGGATCCATAACCCGAGCGCCAGCCAGATATGGGCGGACTTATATCCCGGCAACATATGGGCGAACGGGGACGCCATCTGGCGTTTGATCAGGATCCCGAAAAAGAAAGCCAGGCACACCCAGAACAGATGCCACAAGGTAGAGAGATCCTCCAACCAGCCCCAGTATTGATGATGGTGGCTTGCAAAAGACGCCGCGGCCATGGTACCGGCCGTCATGATCACCAGCGTCCAGAACAAAGAATGCTCTGAATAAAGACTGAAGACCGCTCTTACCTTTCTCATCGGCTTATCTCCAGAAAGATCTCTTCCAGGTTAAGGTCCTCAACCTCGACGGTACCCCCGGAATACTTTTCCAGCGTGCGGTGTTTCTCGGCATTAAAGCCTCGAATGGTCAACACGGCCTCGCCACCGCTGACCTGGCGGCCAAGCACGCCTTCAAGCTTTAAGTCATCCGTCAGCGGCTTCTTCCCGCGGACCTTGACCCGCTTGACCACCTCTTTGAGCTCATCCAATCCGCCGAAGAAATCGATGCGGCCTTTCTTCAGCACGCCCACCGTATCGGCCACGCGCTCCAGATCGGAAGTGATATGCGTCGAGAAGAACACCGTAACCGCGCGCTGGGTCAGGACGTCGAGGACGGTCCTCAGGAACTGCCGGCGGGCCGCCGGATCAAGGCTGGCCACCGGTTCGTCAAATACCAGCAGTTCCGGTTCATGCCCCAGCGCCAGGATTATCAGCAGTTTCTGCAACTCGCCCTCGGACAGCACCCCTACCCGGGAGGACAGGTCCACTTCCCAATCATGCACCAATTTGCTGACGAGGACATTATTCCAATGGGGATAGAAAGAAGCGGTGTATTCGATGAGCCTTCCTGCCTGCAGCCAAGGGTAAGGACGGTACCCCTGCGGAACATATCCGATCCGGGCCTTTACAACATCGCGCATGGTCCAGGGGGCTTCCCCCATGGTCTTGATGACACCCCGGTCGATGCGCAACAGTCCCAGCACGCATTTAAGCAGCGTGGTCTTGCCGGCACCGTTCTTCCCCAAAAGTCCGACTACCGAGCCTTCCGGGATCTCTACGGACAGATCGTCCAGCACGACGCGTTGGGCATAGGACTTGGTAACTTTTTCCAGGCTTATGGCACTACTCATGGCTATATCCCTCCCAGATTTTCTGCAGTTTCTCCACCACCCGCTCCTGGTCCAGCGACAATTGCTGGGCCCGGTTGACGACCTCCTGTAGAAGTGGAGCGATCTCCTCTTGGGCCTCCAGCTTGCCTGCGGTCCTAGCCTGCTGCGGCACCCGCATTCCCTGGCCGCGGACGAACTCTATGACACCGTCCTTCTCTAATAAAGAGTAGGCTTTGGACACGGTCATGGGGTTTATGTCAAAGGCTACCGATATTTCCCGCACGGACGGCAGGAAATTACCAGGAGAGAACCTCCCGATAGCGATACCTATCCTGACCTGGTCTATGATCTGCCGGTAGATAGGTACTCCCGAGTTGGGATTGACCTGAAAATTCAACTTGGCATTCTTTTCCATAAATTTTCCTCACTGTATTAACAGTATAATACACCAATACACCATCTGTCAATACCCAGGTTCATTTATAAGTTAATACATGCCAGAGTGTTATAACTATTTATAAAAATTGGGATTTAAAATTGTAAAAATAAGCGAGGATTGAACCTTCGGTCGAGATAAGCAACAGTATAAAGGGAGACTGCAATTGAAGCGTATGGGAATACCCGACCCAACAATCATAATACAACCTGTTCAGCGTTCATTTTCTGCCAACCACCGCACATCCCGGATCTTGGGGTCTGATTTAAGTATGGCCTCCAGGGCATCAGCGACACGAGCCACGTCGACAGTGGTATCGATATCCTCGAACCACCCCTTGCGGACCACGGGTTTGGACGGCTCTATGAATACCAAGTAAGAATCCTCATTATCATCCGAATGTTTACATCCGACCCATAGAGGGAAATCGTCATGACTGATGGGCACCAGCCATCCCCAGTCTTCGGGACAGATATCCTTGGTTTTGAACCCTTTGCCATCCAACTTCACCCGCATATATTCCGCCAAACGCTTCCCCCACCGGCCGGGTTCGCAACCCTCCATCTCATACGGATAGGCCGGGAACTCGGAAGAACGGAACTGGATATGTGTGCGCATGGTAATTTTTTCCCTGCCTTCCTTACTTATTGATCATTAATGAAATGCCTGGTTCAACTGACGCGATTCCACAAGTAGACACCCCGTCCGCTCTCAACAGCCATCCTGGAAAGCCGCACCAGATCCCCAACCAGACGCCGGGCCGCCTCTTCCGACCAACCCCATACTTCCCGTCCCGACCACTTCTCGGTCACGACCGCTGTCTTTTCCGGTGTAAGGCGGGAAAGGCCCTCGACCATCTCCGTCGGCAACTGATGGACGAACCTCCGGCCGTTGTCCGATTGATGCAGGCACGGGAACTCGACCAAAGACGCATCTCGCCCCTCGGCCTCCCGCATCACTCGCCAGAGCTTGGTCAGTTCCTGGGTGGTGATACCCCGGTACTCGACCCGGTCCCGGAACCGGACTGGTGCGTTTTCATACCGGGCCGCCTCTTCCTTCTGCGACAGGTAGATCACGGCCGGGACGCTTACCGCCGCATGCCAATGCCTTAAAATATCTCCGATCAAACATCCGGCGGCAGGCCAAAAAAAGATGAAGCTCCACCACAACTCAAAACCGGGCACTTTTCCCCGGAACATCCTAACATCGCTCAGCAGCAGTAGACCGATACAGAACGGCAGTACCGACAAAAACCACAACACGGACCTGAGCCACCCCCGCGAAGCCAATACCCCGCCGATCCCTGTCAGGGCACAAAAAAGCATAATAATAAGAACTGCGGGGTCTTGATCCATGCCAGCTACCCCTTGAGGAATACAGTCGTACTGAAAAGAAACGATCCTGCTTCAATATCCCCGTGTCCGCCTGCGCTATCTGCGGATCACTGGATGCCGCCGTGCTTTATAAGCATATCGGCGGTCTCTTTATTGTGGGCGGTCAAGGCCCGATTCAGCGGAGTTTCGCTGAACTCGTTGGTGGCATTGACATCCGCCCCCTTGGATATCAGGTACTCCACGATATCCGCGGTCCCCTCCCGGGCGGCGATGTGCAGGATGGTATAGCCGTAACGGTCCCGCGCTTTAATATCAGCCCCATTCTCGACCAGAAGTCTCACCACCGCTCCGCGCCGTTCCCGGACACCAAAGATCATCAAGGCAAATCCTATAGGATCTCCAGGGGACAGAACCGCCCCGGATTGGAAAAGGAGTTTCACGATATGCTCAAAATCATCCATGGCCTCAATATGCCGAAGACGGATTTCCTCGGCGTTCTCGGAGATAGCGTGCAGGCGACGGCTCATGGCATCCTGGATATTACGGGTAACAATGGAGAGCGGCGTACTGCCGTCCTGGGCCTTTAGATTTACATTGGCGCCTTTATTGATAAGCATCTCGGCGATATTTTTATGTCGTGACTGGATAGCGGCATGCAAAGGAGAATACCCGTCCTGCTTCACGGCATTCACCTCGGCGCCTTTACTGATAAGGTATTGCACTATGTCCCGGCGGCCGTTCTCGGCTGCCACATACAAAGGCGTGCGGCCAAAAGTGTCGCGGGCATTGACATCCGCCTGGGGACGGAATTTCATGAACAGCAACTTGGGATCGACCAGGTCTATGACATAACTGAGCGCGTCCTTGGATATGCTTGCACAGGCCTCAAAAAGCTTGGCGTCGTCCTTCATCACAACCTCCGTTGAGATTTGGGGGCCGGATATCCGGTTCCCGGCCTAGGGATCCTTATATGCCGTTATTTTGACCTGGTACCCTGTCCGAAGTATTATAAAGACTATCGGCACTCCTCGCTTATCCTTATGCCGCTCGAATATCCTATCTCTATCCAGCGGGAACTTGCGGCATCGCCTTCGGCGGATCGATCGCCTCAGGTGATATTGATCTTATAATCAAGGCTGCCTGCTGAATGATATTTCCATATATTCATATATTACCATATCTGCAGATGAAAAAAAACGCCCGGCGTCTTTTATCCATCCCCCATATGTCACTTGCTTAATTCATCCGCCAGATAGCGTAATTCAACCCGGCCGCGAAGCTGACCCAGCACCAGTAAGGCACCAGGAGAACCGACGCCCACCGGCTGGACTTCCAGAACAGGAAGACCATGCCGCCTACCATCAGCCACAGGACAATAATATCCAAAAAAGCCAGGAAGGGGCTCCGCAGGCCGAAAAAAAGTATACTCCAGAAAAAATTGAAGAATAAATGGATCAGATAAAAACGAAAAAGGGAAGTCCCCTTTTCCCCCATCCAGACAAGGAACGACGCCATCCCCATCATTAAATAAAGTACGCCCCAGACCGGGCCGAATACTCCGGCAGGAGGAGTAAAGGCTGGTTTGTTGAGGTGTTGATACCATTCCGAGACCGACCGGACGGTAACTAGACCCGCCAGCGCTCCTGCCGCCTGGGGCAGGAGCAAGGCAATAAAAAACTTGCGCCAGTTATTCCGTATCATGATCGCACTCCCCGGGAGCCAAGACTAAACGATAACGCCGGCATGCTGGCAAAATATAAGGTTAGCAATTGCTTTATACCCTGCGCGTTTTAGAACGCGCTATCTCCTCGAAAGACCAATCCTTTTCTTTCTTTTTGGCTACAGGGCTGGGTTCGAACTGCCGCGGATTTATTTTGACTCTAGGTTTCTTGCCTGATCTTCCCATGGCTCCTCCTGTTTTGTTAATAGAAGGTTAATAATCGGCTGTCCTTATTCTGGCAGATCGTCCCCGCCCGGCCTTAATGGACCGGCCATAATACTCAGGGAGAAAAGAATTCATCCCGGACGATGGACGCGCGTGAGGCGATTACCCAGATTACAGACGACCTCGTAATTTATCGTCCCGGACCAGGCCGCGATATCGTCAGCCGAAACCTCGCACACGCCCTGTTCGCCCACGACTACCACTTCGTCGCCGATAGAGACCTTCCCGGCCCGGGAAATGTCCACAACGGTCTGGTCCATGGTCACTCTGCCCAGCACCGGGCAAGGCGTGCCGTTGATAAGGACAAAGGCCTTGTTCGAAAGCAAGCGGGAATATCCGTCGCTATAACCGACCGCGATCACCGCGGCCGGAGTATCGACGGCGGCGCGGAAAATATGACCGTAGCTCACTCCGCTGCCCCGATAAATGGTTTTTGTCATCAGAACGCGTGACTTGACCGACATGACGGGCTTCAGTTCTATCTTGGATCTCAGTTCTTGTGACGGATAAAGACCATAGAGCATGACCCCGGGCCTGACAAGGTTGAACAAGCGGTTCTTATAAGCAGCCAATCCCATGCTGTTGGCAGCGTGCAGGTAGCGGAACGGGACCTGGTGACGTATGAGATCCGCCACCACTACAGAAAAATCCTTCATCTGCTGTTCGGTGAACCTCTTGTTCGTATCAGCCACCGGGAAATGCGTGAAGATCCCTTCGACCTGCAAATGCTCAAGCTTGTTCACATCCCGGACAAAGTCCACCGCGTACATGTGCCAAACGCCCAGCCGTCCCATGCCCGTATCGATCTTGATATGCACCGGCAGCTTCTTCCGCGCTCGGCGGGCATATCGGTCCAGCGCGCGCGCCATAGACATGGTGCAGACGCTCGGGGTCAGTTCATATTTGACCAGTTCCGGCGCCTGTCCAGGCAGCGTGGTCTCGAAAAGCACTATGCGTCTTTTGTTCCCCGACAGCCGGAGGCTGACCGCCTCGTTGAGGTCAGAGACGGCAAAGAAACGGCATCCCTCCCGCTCCAGTACCCGGGACACTTCGACCATTCCGTGGCCGTAAGAGTCAGCCTTAACTACCGCCAGGATGTCGACATCGCGGTTCACCCTCGGCTCGAGTTGTTCCAGGGCCAATCGACGGATCTGGCGGAAATTGTGGCGAACGGCCTTAAGATCGATCTCGACCCAGGCCCCCATATTATACTTAGGGAAAGCGGACATGATACCTCTCCTGACATCTGTTCAGTGGTAGGGGATCGATAAGTCGCCTCTCAGGGTGCTAACCAGGCCGATGCTGGCCGGTCGGCGCGTGAGTCCGCCGGCTGACCTGGCAGTCCTCGGGATAAAGATAAAGCGGCGCCAGTGTCTCGATACGGTCAAAATCACCGCGCAAAAGCCGCTGGTACCCCAGCCGGGCAAGTTCCTTGGCCTTGGGCAGCCAGTGCCGGTCGGGCTCAAAATGCGGGACGAATCTGGCGTCTTTCTGCCGAGAGGCCTGGATGATAATATCGCGCGACTGGGGGATCCCGTCACCGATGAAAAAGGTCTCGCCTTCGACGTACTTGAGCACTTCCCCGATAGGCTGCAGAAGATAATCGCACTTGCGGGTCAAGCCTCCGTTCTTCTTATCGTAAACGCAGGCGTACAATAATCCCCGACGGGCATCGTTGATAACGCAGACATGGACCGGTTTCCGGCATCTGACGTTCATGGCTACGGCGTCCAGACTGGATATGCCGACCACTGGTTTTTCGGTCACCATGATGAACGCCTTCATCATGGATAATCCGACTCTGAGGCCGGTGAAAGAACCGGGCCCGAGCCCGACCACAAAGCCTTCTATATCATGCAGGAAAACATTCGCCTTCTGCAGGACCTTTTCGATGTCGAAAGTTATGGTCATCGACAGGTCCTTCTGGGGAGCCACGTTGCGGGCGGCCAGCAGCTTATCGCCGTTGGTCAACGCAATGGTCAAATGCCGGGTAGAAGTGTCTACCGCCAGGATCTTCATCTGTCACCTTTATCAGGCTTGCTGTGTGCGATGATCCGCTTTCCCGCTTTCATCAACCGTTCACCGATCGCCCCTCCGTGGGCCGAGACCCGGATATCACGGACATCCTCTCCGGCATGCCGGAGCTCGACTTTCCAGAAACAGTCGGGGCTCAGGGCCCCGAGCCTTTCCGACCACTCCACCGCCGTCACGCCCTGCCCGAAAAAGAACTCCTCGTAACCAAGGTTGAAAAGGTCGCTCTCCGTTATCCGGTAAAGATCGAAATGATAAAGCGGCAATCTGCCCTCGTAACAATTCATCAGCGTGAAGGTCGGGCTGTGAACATGATCGCCGTCGATCCCGAGTCCTTTGGCCAGCCCCTTGACAAAAGCCGTCTTGCCGGCACCCAATTCTCCGAAAAGGCAAACGATATCGCCCTTCTTCAATATCTCTGCTAACCTTGCGCCCAGGGCCAGCGTCTCTTCATATGAATGCGAAAGAAACTGCAGACCAATAGCGGGCCGGGATCTGCGCCCTGCCCGTGCCGACTTTATTGCCATCCGCCATACTCCTCCAAGCCTTCCCTATCGATCTTTCGAAACTCATACCCGAGCCGCTCAAAAGTGTTCATAGCCTTTAGGTTCTACCGGCCGGCAGTGTCCGCGTCTGTCCCGGATGAACAATCTGTTTCGCCCTGGAACGATCTCCCCTATTTCAATAAAAGAAAAAGCCCGGCCAACAGGTGCATATTCTAGCAGTTTCTTCGCTTTCAGGGAAGAAAGTGTGAAGAGCAGCTCGAAATCCTCGCCCTCCCTCAAAGCGGCCTCCAAGCCGGCTCCTTGATTACGCGGCACCCGGTCTTCATCTATCACCGCCCCCGCTCCGCTCTGCCGGAGGATATGCCCCAGGTCCCCGGCGAGCCCATCCGATATGTCGATCATGGCCGAAGGCTTGAACTTTTCGACCAGGAAACGGGACTCCCTTATCCGGGGAGTAAAACGCAGGTGCCGGCCGGACCGGAACGATCCTCCCAGCGGACCGGTAACGAAGATCCTGTCGCCGGGGCGCGCCCCCGAACGCAGCACCAGCCTGGTGCATTCGACCTCGCCCAGAAGGGAAACGTTGATCACCAAATGCTCAGCCTGCACAGTGTCGCCGCCAACTATACTGGCGCCAAAGGCATCTGCACACGTCATCATCCCGCGGTAAATCCGTTCTATATATCTCTGCCCCGTCCGGACCGGGATCCCGATGGAAACGAGGGCGTACTTTGGAACACCACCCATGGCCGCGATATCGCTGATGTTAGCAGCCATGGCCTTGTGTCCGATATCCACCGGCCTGGTACCGGGCAGAAAATGCACTCCCTCTATCAGCATGTCTGTGGTAAAAAGCTGGTAACGCTTCTTATCCAGAACGAACACCGCCGCGTCATCCCCAATGCCCTTGACTAGCGACGGAGGAAGATGCTGGAACTTCTTCAAAATATCGATAAGACCGAATTCGCCGATCCTGTTCACTGTATCGCCCCGGGTTTTCATTTCCGGCCCCTCAAACGCCGGTTGACCGATCTGGCAACCACTACCCGGGCAGCCACCTTGGAGCAATAAGCACATGTATCGCAACGCAAACCGCAATAGGAAAGTTTCTTTAAGAAGGCCTCCGGGAAAGACTTATTCCGGACTGAAAAGGACTTCCGCCCCAGGTTGGAAGGGGCAATATCCAGGAGATCCCCTTCATAGGACCGGTCGAAATAGGCCTGCATCCTTTTTTTCAGGACCGGGGTCGCATCAGTGCGGTAGGCGATCTTGATATAATCCGCCAAACGGTGCTTCTCGTAGAACTCGACGTCTTCCGGGCGGATGAACGGCCGGCGGATCTCGTCTGCGATATCGGAAGACTTGAAAAGGCAGTTATAATTAAGATGCCAGACCAGGGCATCCGGGGTCTTCTCTTTCCCGATCTTTTTCCCCAACTCCAGCAAGGACAGCCAGTCCTCGTGCCTGGGTGCGTAAAAACAATACTGGTAACACCCGTGGTTGGCCAGCAGCTTGATCCTGATATCTGGACGCGTGGACCTGAATTCGCGTATCCGTTCCAGTTCCGGGCCGTTACGGCTCATCGATACGTCCAGGCAGAACTCGGTAATGCCCATCTTGTAAGCCTCCCGCACCTTGTGCACGCTGTCAATATGCAGGAAGACCGACGACTGTATCCGGACGTCCGGCAGCATCTGCCGGATAAAAGGGACGATAGCCCGGTCGGCCACTGTCACCGATGTCAGGCCGTCCATCGACTTGAGTTTACGCAAATACCGCAGTATCTCTTTTACGCTATCGAAAAAAAGGATGCTTTTGTTCAGCAGATAATTACGTCCTATGCCCTTGGCGGCGCACAGCTCGATCAGCTCCGTAATATCCCCACCTGGCACCGCGGCCGGGGTCTGGCCGGAAACGCTGGGGTGATCGCACGGGCTAGAGAAATCCCCCCCCTTGATGCCGCTGAAGTACACTTCATAGACCTGGCCCGAGCCAATGGCCCATCTCATCAGGTCCAGGTCGCCGTTATAGGGGATGGAATACTTTATCCTTTTCGTCATATTATTATGCGCCCAAAGAAGGGACGGCGCTCGGCCTTCCGTTTCAACCAGACTGTTGACATATCTCGCAGTGAGATCGCGGTAGCCTTACTGGCCATACCTCTTGATCATATCTTCGACCATCTCGATGTCGCTCGACTTGCCGTTCTGCGACTTGAGAAGCTCCAGGGCCTTGCGTAATTCCGGCGCGGCGTCCTGGTTCTGCTTCAGTGCCACATAATCCATGGCCTTGTCCATGTGCCCTGTCCAGTCATCAGGCCTCAGCTCGATATACCGGTCGGCATATTGCAGGGCCGCTTCAAACTGCCCCATGAGACCGTGGCAGCGCCCCATCATCAGATAGTTCTCGGCCTCATCCGGGTTTTTCTCAATGGCCTCCCTATAATATTCTCCGGCGGCCTGGCATTCCTCGGTAACTAGCGACTCGATACCCGGTCTTTTGACGCTCTGCATGCAGGCGGTCAGGTCACCGTCGGTGTTCACGTCTTCGTTCTCGGCACTGGCCGGAGAACTGGCTGCCAGCGCCAGGATCACTGCCGCCGCTAAAACTTGATTGTTCATGTCATATCCCCTTTTCATTTTCATACTCCGCCCAAAGCTTTCCTTATATTCTTTCCGTAAGGCTTACGTATCACGCCATACTCGGTCACTATCCCGCTGATGAGCTCGTTAGGCGTGACGTCGAACGCCGGGTTAAAAACCTTGACACCTCTCGGCGCCGTCGGTCGCAGGCCGAAATGCGTCACCTCGTCTGCCGCCCTCTCCTCGATAGGGATCTGGCGTCCAGAAGATATCTTGAGATCAAAGGTCGTCCTCGGGGCCACCACGTAGAACGGTACCCCATGGTGCCTGGCCAGCACGGCCAGCATGTATGTTCCGATCTTGTTGGCCGCGTCACCGTTCGCTGCGATGCGGTCGGCGCCGGTAAATATGATGTCGACCCTTTTGTTCCGCATCACCGAGGCGGCCATATTGTCGCAGATCAGGGTCACATCGATCCTGTTCTTCATGAGCTCCCAGGCCGTCAGGCGCGCGCCCTGCAGGAGCGGTCTGGTCTCCAGGGCGTAGACCTTGAACTTCTTGCCGGCTTCCTTCGCCGCATACATGACACCCAGCGCGGTACCGTAATCCGCGGTGGCCAGCCCGCCGGCGTTACAGACGGTCATGACCGTGTCATGATTATTTATCAGCTTCGCGCCGTACCTCCCCATGGCCCGGCACACCGCCCGGTCCTCCTCGTAGATAGCG
Organism: uncultured Planctomycetales bacterium; assembly: GCA_964438075.1. GTDB lineage: Bacteria > Omnitrophota > Gorgyraeia > Zapsychrales > Fredricksoniimonadaceae > JAAXVU01. The sequence continues at coordinate 63,890 of CAYTIW010000005.1, read as the reverse complement.
TTGGCCTCGCTCTCCAGCACGGCCTTCAGTACCGGTACCGGCCGGCCGATGTTGTTGAGCGCCAGCTTGCGCATCTGGCCCAAGGCGTTGAACAAATTGACCGCTGTCGGACGGGAGCGCCCGATGTAGTCGCAGACGTCACAGACGTGCCTGACGAAGGCCGCGCTGTTGTCCCCGCGGAAAGAACGCGCGCCCAATACCACTCCATAGGCCGCCGCGATGCCCAGCGCCGGCGCGCCGCGGACCTTCAGCGCCTTGATCGCGTGCCAAAGAGGGCCCACCTCCCGGCAGTTGATATAAACCAGTTTATTAGGCAGTTGCGTCTGATCTATGATGCGGACGGCCTTGCCCGTCCAGCGGATAGTGTCAATAGCCATTTTCTCCCCTTTTAACGGCTCATCGCCTCAAATCGGCCCCCGATCCCCACAAAAAATCAAACCCCCACCGAAGAAAGCTTCTGTGGGGGCCCAGACATCCTATTCTTTACCCGAAGCCCCTTATGTCTTCTTTTCCAGCTCTATCCGCGGGAAAAGCGGCGGGAACGCCGGCAGTTTCGTCCCGGCCCTGAGCTCGCCCCATGATAAACCGGACCCTTGCGCGCCCAGGATATCCAGCACCGTACCCGCCTTCTCCGGCATAACAGCCTTGAGCATCACTGCGGACAGACGCAACGCTTCCGTCGAGGTATACAGGACGCGGCCGGCGGCCCCCGGATCGGTCTTGGCCAGCTTCCAGGGCGCCTGGGCTTCCATATATTTATTGACCGCCCGTATAAGATCCATGATCTCGTTGATCGCGTCGTCCACCTTGTATTCGCGGACCAGGGACTCTACCTTGGGGCCCAGGGCGCGGCCTACAGCCGCGATCTCTTCTTCCGCCGCCGTCGCTGTCCCCGCTTCCGGGATGATCCCGCCGTGGTTCTTGCCAATCAACCCCGAAACGCGGTTCAACAGGTTGCCGAAATCATTGGCCAGATCGCTGTTGTAACGCTTGATGAAATTCTCCGGCGTGAAGCTGGCGTCGGAGCCCAGGACCATCTCGGCCATCAGGTAATAACGTACCGCGTCGACGCCGTGCTGTTCGATGAGGTCCAGCGGCCGCACGACATTCCCCAGCGACTTGGACATCTTGCTTTCCCCCATGAGCCACCAGCCGTGCGCAAAGATACAATCGGGCAGCGGCAGGTCGAGCGAAAAGAGCATGGTGGTCCAGTAGATCGAATGCGTGGTCAGTATATCCTTGCCGATCAGATGGACCGCCGGCCAGTACCGCCGGAACTTCTGCTCGTCGGAACTATAACCGATGGCCGAAATGTAATTGATCAGGGCGTCGAACCAGACATAGGTGACGTAATCCTTGTCGAACGGCACCTCGATGCCCCAGGACAGGCGCGACTTGGGCCGGGAGATGCACAGGTCGCCCAGCGGCTGGCGCAGGAAGCCCAGCATCTCGTTCATGCGGTGCTCCGGGCGGATGAAGCGGGGGTTCTCCTCCAGGTAGCGCACCAGCCGGCCCTGGTACTTGCTCATCCGGAAGAAATAATTCTTCTCCTTGAGGCGCTTGATCTCGCGGAACTGCCCGCTCTCGGCCTCCTTCTCGGTGATAAAGCGTTCCTCCGCCACCGAGTAGAGACCTTCGTATTCTTTCTGGTATATATCCCCGCTGTCATAGACCTTTTGCAGGATGGACTGCACCACCTTCTGATGGCGCTCTTCGGTCGTACGGATAAAATCATCGTTGCTGATCTCCAGCGTCTTCCATAAGTTCTGGAAACGCGGGGCCAGTTCATCGCAGTGCTGCTGCGGGGGCAGGCCGCGCTTCTCAGCCGCCTGTTGCACCTTCTGGCCGTGTTCGTCCAGGCCGGTCAGGAAAAAAACATCGTGCCCCAGCGCGCGGTGGAACCGGGACAGGACGTCCGCCAGGATCGTCGTGTAGGCATGTCCGATATGAGGCGCATCGTTGACGTAATAAATGGGCGTGGTGACGTAGAATTTACTGGCCATAATAATATGATCTCTCCAGGCCCCAAGAACAAAAAGTCCGACTGTTCTCCCGTAAGCCTGCTTTTTTCGTTTTCCCCTCTATTGACCCTGTTTCGTGACCGGTTCTTCTTTCCCTTCCTTGGGGATGGTGACCTTGACCACCTTGCCTTCTCCCAAGTCGACATAGACCAAACGCTTGAGGATATCCATGTTGATGACCCGTCCCTTGCCCTCCGCCACCTGGATCTTGGCGCCTATCTTAGGCATCCCGCGGTTAAGCTCGCGATAGACGTTGAACTCGTAGGCCATGCAGCATTTGATGCGGCCGCAGACGCCCGATATCTTCGACGGATTAAGCGGCAGGGCCTGTTCCTTTGCCATCTTGATGGACAGCTGGCTGAAATCGCGTATGAACGACGCGCAGCAGAGATGCTGCCCGCAAACGCCGTAACCCTCGATCATCTTGGCCCGGTCACGCACGCCGATCTGCTTGAGCTCGATCCGCACGCGGAACACCTTGGCCAGTTCTTTCACCAGCTCCCGGAAGTCCACCCGGCCATCGGCCCTGAAATAAAAAATTATCTTCGTCGAATCGAAAGAGTACTCGGACTTGAGTATCTTCATGTCCAGATGGAGGTCCGTCACCTTCGAAATACAAACATTGAGCGCGTCGCGCGACTTGGTGCGGTTATTGTCCATCTGCCTGAGGTCGCCCTCCGCGGCCTTTCTGAGCACCCGCCCTTTTGCCACCGGCACGCTATCGGCCTCAACTTTCGGCAGCGATATCGATACCACCTTTCCGAACTCACAAGACCGTTCTATTTCCACGATGACAAAATCACCGCGGACGACTTCCACGTTCCCGGCATCGACGATCTCGATACCGCGGAACTCACCGATCTGAACCTGTATTAGATTTGCCATTGGACTCCTTTATAGAACCCGAAGACGGCCCCCGAAAGGCCGGCCGACCTCTTGCCTTCCCGGCCGCTATGATCGGTTGATCATTTCCTTGAGCAGCATCACCGCGACCTTCACGTTCATGTATTCCCCGACGCCGCGGATCGCCGCCAACGTCTGGGCCAGAATATTATCCACATCCTCTTCGGTATACCGGGCCGCCAGGGCCCGGATCTCTTCTGCGCGGTCGCTATGCACCAGGTCTTGCGTCCCGACCCCTCGCCTGGCCAACGCCACGTCCCGGAAGAAAGTCAAAAGCACTTCCAGGAAGATCCGTGCCGACTCCCGGTCCGCACAGTACGCCTTGATGGCGGGCTCTCCGTCCCGACTGAAGACGAAACTATCGATCATCCCGTTCTTCTTCTGCAGGAAACCGGGGCCCATCTCCCGGGCATGCCCGGGGCTGCCTTCTCCTAAACGGGCCAGAATTTCAGCCTCGTCGAACCCTACATGATACTCATTTTTTATCCACTCTGCAAGCACGGCTTTGCCGGGCGGAAAAAAATAGACCGGCTGGCAGCGCGAGACGATGGTAGGCTTCAATAACCCGGATTGGCTGGTCGTCAATAAGATGAGCGTGCGGGGGGCCGGTTCCTCCAGGGTCTTCAGAAAGACGCTCTGCGAGAAGTTGTTCATCTCCTCGGCATTCAAGATTATCCCCACCCTCATGCGCCCCTCCCATACCCGGAGGGTGAATCTTTCCATGAGGTCCCGGACCTGCTCAATGCCCAGCTCCTGCTTGTCCTCCTGCCGTCTGACCACAAAGACATCCGGATGGTTCCCGGCCTCGATCTTGCGACACGAGGCACAAACGCAACCGGTCCTGAAGCCTCCGGGCTCGACGCAGTTGACCAGTTTGGCTATCTCCCGTGCCGTCTCGCCTTTGCCGATGCCTTTGGTGCCTGTAAAAAGATAGGCATGGGCGAGGCGGCCGTTGGCGTTCAGCCGAAAGAAGCGATCAAG
>CAYTIW010000005.1:0-59885 GCA_964438075.1 uncultured Planctomycetales bacterium | reverse complement strand
AAAGATAGGCATGGGCGAGGCGGCCGTTGGCGTTCAGCCGAAAGAAGCGATCAAGTATCTTCTGGTGGATCAGGGCGACGTGTTCAGAATGCACGGCAGTATTCCAGATTTTTCGATCAGGGCTTAAAGAGTTGCTCCACCTTTTGTGTTACGGTAACGAATATGTCTTCCTTGGGCTGCCGGCCGTCAACCACCACCACCCGTTCCGGCTCCAGTCGCGCTATCTCAAGGTATCCTTGGCGCACACGTTGATGGTAATCCAGGGAGCGCAGCTCGATGCGGTCCAGTTCGCCTCCGCGCCGGCGCAGTCCTTCCTCGACCGGCAGGTCCAGCAGAAAAGTCAGGTCCGGGGAGACACCGCCAGTCGCGAAGGCGCCGATAACTTTTATGGTATCGATGTCGACCCCGCAGCCGTAGCCCTGATAAGCCAATGTGGAATCCAGGAAACGGTCGCAGACCAGAACCGTGCCCAGCTTGAGCATCGGGGCCACCACTTCTTCGACCAGCTGGGCGCGGGCGGCCATGTAAAGGAGGGTCTCGCATTCCCTGTTCATCTCGGAATTGGCCTTGTCGAGCAGTATGCCACGCACCTTCTCGCTGATCACCACGCCGCCCGGCTCGCGCAAAAGCTGCGCCGGCATGCCGCGGGACTTGAGGAAATCGACCAGGAGCTGAGCCTGCGTGCTCTTGCCGCAACCCTCGGAGCCTTCAAAAGTGATGAGTTTCCCTTTGCGATCCCGCATCGCCAATCCTTCTCCTCCTGTCCCGCTGTCCGCTCGAAGCTCGCGGCAAGAATGAAGGCCCGAGTTCCGAGGACTTAACTGACCGGGGTGATCAAACCTTTTCCATCCAGTTTCCTACCACCCTGCCCTCTTTATCGCGGAATGATCCCGACAAGATGAATATCAGGTCGATCACGACCCACACCCCGCCCAGGGGCCAGACCGTGCAAACTATCCCGCCGCCGGTGGTCAGAAGCATCAGGACCCCGGTCCCTATCTTGCCGACATAAAAACGGTGGGCGCCCATCCACCCCAGGAAGACGCAAAAAAGGAGGCACGCCAGCTTGGATTTTGGTGATACTGCGGTACCCTTGGCAACCTCTTCCATATAACTCTCCTTTAAGGGCACAGAAAGCCGCCCTGCTCAATGGCCGCGGCGCCAGATCTGGCCCTGCTTGCCGTCCTCGACGATAATGCCGCGTTCTTTCAAGATGGCGCGGATCTCATCCGAACGCTTCCAGTCCTTTTCCTGGCGGGCACGGGCGCGTTCACCCAGCAAGGCTTCTTCCTCAGGCCCCAGCCCGGGCTCCGGGCTGTCGGCGAAGTTGAAGCCGAAGACTTCTTCCAATAGCTCCCGCAGGAATTTCTCCGTCAGACGCACGCTGCCTTCGAAATACTCGTCCTGTTTTCCGGCATCAATGAAACGGTTGGCCGCGGTCAAAAGGTCGAACAGGTGCCCCAACGCCAGCGCCGTGTTGAAATCGCCGTCCAAAGCGCCCATTATCTTTTCCTTTCCGTCGACCAGGAACTCCACGTCCGCCGCCCGGACCTCCATCCGGTCCGGCGCCGTCTGCCGTGCGCGGCTCAAAAAGCCCTTGAACCGCGCCACCCCTTTCTCCATGTCCGCCAGCTTGTCGGCCGTATAGTCTATGGAACTGGCGTAATGCGTCGAAAGGAAAAAAAGCTTGAGGGCGTTGGCCGAATGGACCCTGAGCGCTTCCTGCACAGTAATGAAGTTCCCCAGCGATTTGGCCATCTTCTGCCCGTCGATGGTCAAAAGCCCGTGGTGGACCCACAGCCGGGCGAAGGTCTTCCCCGTCAGAGCTTCCGCCTGGGCGATCTCGTTCTCGTGGTGCGGGAAGATGAGGTCGCGCCCTCCGGCGTGGATGTCCAGCGTCTCCGTGCCCAGGTGATGCAGGCTCATGCAGGAACATTCGATATGCCAGCCCGGACGCCCGTCGCTCCAGGGGCTGGGCCAGAAAGGCTCCCCAAGCTTGGCCTTCTTCCAGAGCGCGAAATCCAGGGGGTCCTCCTTTTTCTCATCCTTGTCGATGCGCACCCCCTCGAGCATCTTGTCGATGCCCTGCCCGGAAAGTTTGCCGTAATCGGAAAAAGAACGCACGCGGAAATAAACATCGCCGTCCACTGCATAGGCGTGCCCGCTACGGATGAGCCCTGCGATATGTTCGATCATGAGCGGGATGTTCTCCGTCGCACGCGGCTCGGCATCGGCAGGCCTTATGCCCAGGTCGGACATGTCCTTTCTATACAATTCCAGATTTTCGCGCACCACCTCGTCAAAGGTCTTGCCTGTCTGCTGGGCTTTGGCGATTATCTTGTCGTCCACGTCCGTGATATTACGGACGAATCGGACCTCGTAGCCGCGGTAGCGCATATATCTGACCAGCGAGTCAAAAGTGTAGAGCGAACGCGCGTGGCCGATATGGCACTTGTCATAGACCGTGACCCCGCAGGAATACATATTGATCCGCGCCGGCGCGGGCGGAAGCGGTTGCCTTTTTCTGGTCAGGGAATCATAAAGCTCCATATCCGGATGGCTCCTTCACTTATTTACCCGGCTGTCGATATTATCCAGGCGCTTTTTGATCTCGTCGATATCTTCCATGATCGGGTCCAGGATCTTGGAATGGTCGAGCTTCCTCTCGATCTTCTCGCCGTCCTGCTTGGTAATATGCCCCGGCACTCCGACCACTGTCGTGTTGGCAGGCACGCTCTGCAGCACCACCGCATTGGCCCCGATATAAGAGTTCCCGCCGATAACTATGTTGCCCAGCACTTTCGCCCCGGCCCCTATCACCACATTGTCCCCGATTGTCGGATGGCGCTTGCCGGTCTCCTTGCCCGTGCCGCCAAGGGTCACCCCCTGGTACATCGTCACGTTGTTGCCCACCACGGAGGTCTCTCCGATCACCACTCCCATGCCGTGGTCAATGAGCAGGCCGCTGCCGATGACCGCCCCGGGGTGTATCTCGACTCCGGTCAGCATCCGGGAGAACTGCGAGATCAGCCTCGGAAGAAGCGGGATCTTGGCCTGCCAAAGCCGGTGGGCCAGGCGGTGAAAGACCACCGCATGCAGGCCGGGATACAAAAGCACTACTTCCAGCGCCGAACGGGCCGCGGGATCGCGCTCCCGTATCGCTGCGATCTCCTTACGGAAACAGACCAATATAATGATCCAGAAAGCCAGGATGCAATACAGGATGAACAACATAATCCCTCCTCGAGCCACTGCCAACGCCCAATCCATGGACGGCACTAATATTCCGACGAACGCAGCAAGACCGTCGCATAAGCCGCCATGCCTTCACGGCGGCCTACGAACCCCAGGCCTTCATTGGTGGTGGCCTTGATGTTGACCCGTTCCGGGTCGATGTTAAGCGCTTTCGCTATATTCCTTTTCATAGCCTGCTTGTAACGACTTATTTTTGGCGCCTCGGCCAGTAGCACACAATCCACATTTGCCACCTTCAGGCCGTCCGCTTCCGCCTCGGCCCTGGCCTTCTTCAGGAGCACCAGGCTGGAGATATTCTTGTATCGCGGGTCCGTGTCCGGGAAATGTTCGCCGATATCGCCATTACCGGCAGCACCCAGGACCGCGTCCGCTATCGCGTGCAGCAGCACATCGGCATCGGAATGGCCCTGAAGACCGAGGGAATGCGGTATCTTGACCCCGCCCAGCACCAGCTTCCTTCCGGGGACCAGAGGATGCACGTCATACCCTATTCCAATGCTGTAGTCGATCGGTTTATACCATGTCGGCTGTCCCATAGCTGTTCCTTGCCGTTTCCAGGAAATTATTTTATCCCCAAGGCCGGTCATGCCAAGGTTATCGGGATATCAAGAAGCTGTATCTGTTCTCAACAATGCCTCCGCCACCACCAGATCCTCGGGGGTGGTCACTTTGACGTTCCGGTAATCGCCCGGGAAGACCTTGACCGCGACGCCCAATCTTTCCACCAGAGCCGCATCGTCGGTGGCCAGGACGTCAGCCGAATAAGCCCGCTCCAGAAGCTCCCGTTCAAAGATCTGCGGGGTCTGGACCTCCCACAACAAGGTCCGGTCCAGCGTCTGGCGGATGACATTGGTAATGGGGTCGACCACCTTCACGGTCGGCTTGACCGGGACCGCCGCCACCACCGCTTTCTCTTTCGCCACCAGTCGCAGCCCGCGGCCGATGATCTCCGCCGTTACCGCCGGACGGGCGCCGTCATGGACCACGACGTACTCCGCACCGGGAGGCAACTCCCGCAGGCCGTTGCGCACCGACCGGGTGCGCGTATTGCCGCCGGCCACTACCCGCAAGACCTTTTTCAGGCCATACCGCTCCAGGACCCGCCGGTAATCACCGAGATATTCCGGATGAACGATCAGGATAACGCCGGTTATCTCGTCGACCTTCTCGAACACCGACAAAGTATGTACTATCAGAGGCCGGCCGCAAAGTTCGACCAGCGGCTTCGGGACCGAGGCCCCGAAACGTTCCCCGGTGCCGGCGGCGGGTATCAGGGCCACCGCGTTCATCAATGGTTCACCTTGGCAAAGATCATGCGTCCGGCCTGTGTCTGCAGGACAGAAGTCACCGTGACCGTAAGCTTCTGACCGACAAAACGGCGTCCGTCGGTAACCACCACCATGGTGCCGTCATCCAGATAACCCACCCCCTGGTTCTCTTCCTTGCCTTCCTTGATGATCTGGATGATAAGTTCTTCGCCGGCGAAAATGACCGGCTTGACCGAGTTGACCAGGTCGTTTATGTTGAGGATCTCCGTGCCCTGGATGGCGGCCATACGGCTTAGGTTAAAATCCGTGGTGCACAGGCGGCCTTCCATGATCTTGGCCAGTTTCACCAGCTTGAGGTCCACTTCGCGTTCCCCCGGGAGGTCATCCTCATGGATACGGATGTCGGTGGTGGCATCCTTCTGCATGGCCCGCAGGATCTCCAATCCCCGGCGGCCGCGCTGGCGCTTCATTTCGTCGTCCGAGTCGGCCAGGCGCTGCAGCTCATGCAGGACGAAACGCGGGACCACCAGCCGCCCGGACATAAAATGGCTGCGGTATATATCGGCCACCCGTCCGTCTATGATCGCGCTCGTATCCAGCAGGATCACGCCTTCCTTGAGGTCCGTCCTCCGGAAGCGCACATAAGGGATGATCAGGTTGAACTCATCCTTGCCCCGCAAAGCTATTACAGCGCCCAGGTACCCGAAAATAAGCGTCAGGACCACGCGGATGGAGGCGTGAAAAGCTTCCCCGTAAGGCAGCAGGGACAGGATGTCGGATATCATTTTGGCCATGATGATACCGAACAAGAGCCCGAACACCACGCTCGACAGTCCCCGTACCGAGACCCGCTTCATGACGGATTCCAGCGATATCAGGAAGCCGCCGCCGAAAATGCCGATCAAAAGGCCCGAAACCTCGCGGTTGTAAACGTTCCCGATCAGATAACCGACCACGGCGCTCATGATTAAAAAGAAAATGCGGATGAATAATAATGTCATTAAGCCCTCCGATATTTTGATGACCGGGTCCTACGGACGGACCCGCCGTCATCGGTCCAGATGGTCCATCGCCTCTTTTACCGTCGATACTGGTACGATCTCCAAAGCTTTGGTCTTGAACTGGTGGCGCGCCTTCAAATTGTTCTTGGGCACCAGGCATTTCCTGAAACCCAGCTTCTCCGCCTCATTGAGGCGGAGCGGAAGGTGGCTGACACTGCGCACTTCCGCCGACAGGCCGACCTCTCCGAGCACCACCGTATTATAGTCGACCGGCCGGTCCAGGAAAGCGGACGCCACGGCCATCGCGACCGCGAGATCCGCCGCCGGATCCTCCACTCGCACGCCCCCCACCACGTTCAAAAAAATATCCTGGTCTTCCAGCCTGAGACCCAGGCGCTTCTCGAGCACGGCCACCAGCAGTGCCAGCCGGTTGGTGTCAAAGCCCTGCGACTTGTGGCGCACCATCCCGAAGGCCGACCTCGAGACCAGCCCCTGGACCTCCACCAGGAAAGGCCGGGTGCCTTCCAGGATAGGGGTCACTACCGAACCCGTGGCGTGCTGCGCTCGTTCGGACAGGAATATCTCCGAGGGGTTGGCCACCTCCATCAGCCCGTCGGAGGTCATCTCGAAAACGCCCAGTTCGTTCGTGGAGCCGAAACGGTTCTTCGTGGTCCGCAGGACCCGGTAGGCGGAATACCTCTCGCCCTCAAAATACAGGACCGTGTCCACGATATGCTCCAGCACCCGCGGCCCCGCGATCGCCCCCTCCTTGGTGACGTGGCCGATTATAAAACAGGCTATCCCGCGCGATTTGGCCAGCTGGGTGATGAGCGAGGCGCATTCCCTGACCTGGCTGACGCTGCCCGGGCTCGACCCCAGTCCGGGCTCGTAGACCACCTGGATCGAATCCAGCACCACGACCTCGGGGGACACCTTGTTGATGAACTCGATGATGATGTTCAGGTCGATCTGGTTGACGATGAAAAGGGTCGCGGATGGTCTCTTCACTATCCGGTCGGCGCGCATCTTGGTCTGGGCGATCGACTCTTCGCCGGAAATATAAAGCACCCTGAGCCCCTGCTCGCTCAAACGGCAGCTCACCTGAAGTGCGAGGGTCGACTTGCCTATGCCGGGGTCGCCGCCGATCAGCGTCACCGAACCGACCACCACCCCTCCGCCCATAACGCGGTCGAATTCCCTGATCCCCGTCAGGTAACGCTTTTCGGCCCCGGAAGTGATGTCCTGCAAAAGGACCGGGGCCTCCATATTGTTAAGCAAGCCGCGGGTCGAATCCTGAGCCGGCTTGACGGCGGCCGTCTCCTCGACAAAAGAGTTCCAGCCGCCGCAGCCCGGGCATTTCCCGAGCCAGCGGGAGGATTCCTGGCCGCAAGCCTGGCAGACAAATACGGTTTTGGCTTTCATCATTTTACCTTCGGCCGGTAAAAAAGTTTCCAGGGGTTCGCCTTGACGTCGGCCGATAATTCATCAAGGTTATCATAAAATCCGGGGTCGTTCAGCAATTTCCCTATGGTCCCCTCGCCTTTGTTGACCTTTTCCGAAACCGAGGCCATATTGGCCAACAATAAAGCCAGGGCCTGATGGTTAGCGTCCGTCAGAACGTCTTTATTGAGCTTCCCTGCCAGGCCGGCCATGTCCGAAAGCACGCTGGACAATGCCTTCTTGTTGCCCTCGTTCAATACGCCGTTGTGTATATCGTTCAGAAGCCCGTCCACCTTGCTGCCCATCGAAGAGACCTGCCGGAGGACCACTTCCATCGCGACCGGATCCTCACCGACCACCAGGGCGCTCGGCGCCAGGAACGATGAGGCGGTCCCCGGCATTATCTCGAGGTATTTCTCCCCCAGCAGCCCCAACTGGTTCACCATGAAGGATGAATCAACCGGGATGGCCACCCCTTCGTTGATCCAGGCCTCTACAACGACCATGATCCGGCCGCGGTTGTGGTCAAAGAACGGCCTGATACTGCGGACATGGCCGGCATCGACACCGGCGATACGGACGGGAGCGCTCTTTTTCAGACCGTTGGCAAAACCGAACACCACGCGGTATACATGGCCGCCCTGAAAGACCGAGAAATCACTGATCATGAATATGAACGATACCAGGCAGATTATCGAAAGAACAACGAATATCCCGACCTTTATTTCCAGATTTGATTCTCTGGGCATACGCTTTCTCCTCTCCACCACGAACGCTGACCGCCCCCGCCTCCCAATTGATGAAAGGCGCTATCAACTATTTCGTATGACCGAACCGCATGCTCTCGTCTTCCGTGATCGGCCCGTTCGCTGCCCCGTTTATGAACTGCCTGACCACCGGATGGCTGGAAGAACGTATCTCATCCGGCGTACCGTCAGCAATGACCTGGCCGTGGTAGAACATCGCTATCGAATCGGCTATCCGGTAGGCCGTCGACATGTCGTGCGTCACCACGATCGAGGTCACCTTCAGCCGGTCGCTCATCTCCATTATCAGTCGGCTGATGGCGTCCGAGGTTATCGGGTCCACCTCGCTCGTCGGCTCATCATATAAAAGTATCTTCGGCTCCATGCAAAGGACGCGGGCCAGGGAGACCCGCTTGCGCATGCCCCCCGACAACTGGGCCGGCATCATGCTCTCGATGCCTTTCAACCCGACCAGGGACAAGGCGTGGGCCACCCGCTCGCGCCTTTCAGCCGCGCTCGGCCGGCCGAACTCGTCCAGCACGAAACTTACGTTCTCTCCCACATTGAGCGAATCAAAGAGCGCGCCGCCCTGAAAGACCAGACCGATGTTCTTGCGGTATTTGTCATACTCCCTTTCGGAGACCTTGCTCAGGTCGACACCGTTGATCTTGATGGCCCCGCTGTCCGGCCGTATTATCCCCACTATCGATTTCAAAAGAACGCTCTTACCCGCACCGGAGCGGCCGATGACGACCTTGGTCTCGCCCTCCCGGACGGTCAGGTTCAGACCGTTCAGCACCTGGACCTTGTCGAAGGTCTTGTAAAGGTTCTTTATCTCGATCACGGCACGTCACAGCACTCCAGGCCATTAAGCGTTGAACAAGAAATAAAAAATGAACGTAAAGATGCAATCGAACATAATGATCATGACAAAAGAACGAACCACCGCCAGCGTGGTCGAACGTCCGACGCCGTCGGCGCCTCCCTTGACCTGCAAACCTTCAAAACAACCCACCACCGCAATGATCATGCCGAAAAAGACCGTCTTGACCAGTCCGGTGACGATATCCTTGACCACCAGGGCTTCGGAGACCATTTGCCAGAACATGAAATGACTGATGCCCAGCTTATAAAAACATATCAGAAACCCGCCGAAGATCCCGATCACCACCGCAAAAACTGTGAGGACCGGCAGCATCACTGCCAGCGCCAGGAACCGGGGCACCACCAGGTAACTGACCGGGTTGATGGCAAAGGCCCTCAAGGCATCGACCTGTTCGGTCACCACCATGCTGCCGATCTCGGCCGTTATGCCGGCCCCGATACGTCCGGCCACTATAAGCGCGGTAAGGACCGGTGACAGTTCACGGGTCAGCGCGACCGCGATGACGTTGGGAATATATATCTCTGCGGAAAGCCTCACCATCAGGTACGCCATCTGCAGCGCGATGATCATCCCCACGAAAAATCCGACCAAGGACGCGATCAGGAAACTGCCCGGCCCCACCCGCTTGGCCTGGGCCAGGAAACGGTACCAGTTGAAAGGGGTTGTGAACAGGCAGACCCAGGTCTGGTAAAAAAGTAAGGACAGCTGGCCGGCATAACGGAACAATGCCCTGAACAGTAAGATCCCGTTGTTCCAAACTCTGCGCACCATAGCTTTCAAAACCCGATCTTGTGTTCGATGCCCAGCACGCTCTCGGCGTCGCCCCGGTCATCCTTCTGCCAGATATATTTCATCTCAGTAACAGCATCCCGGTTCGATCCCGACCGCTGACGTTTCAGGATCCACTCCCGCCTGTTCTTGGCGGCAGAGACCACCGGCACCTTCCTCAACTGGCGGACCTGGAACGGCAACCGCTCCAAGTCGGAAAGGTCGACCGCCCCAGCCAGATTGAAACTGTAGCCATCGGCATGGGTCACCACCGAGTCGTCCAGGCGGATATTCGGGAACTCACCTTCCAATTGCAGCAATATGCTTTCATAACAAAGAGCGTTAAAACAGCCATCATAAGCCGCCAGGCGGCCTTTTATCACAGGTCTCCAAAAAGGGCCGGTCAGCAAAAGCGCACCGGTCAAAGTCCCGGTCACGGTCGGGGTGCGGACCGAACCGGTGTTCTGAAAAAGACCGCAAACTTGTTCGAGATCGGATGCGACCAGCTCAACGGAAAGATTCGAACGATATTCCCCCTGCAAATCTATCTGGCCGTTGACCGAGATCGACCCTAGCCACAATCTTTCGATCACCAATTTTCCGTCCTGAACAAAGAATTTGCAGGACAGGTCCCGGACCGGTTTACGGTTGAGCAAAGTATACCGGCTTACGACATCCCCCATGGCCTCCCACTGATGCGGACCGGTCCCCGTCAACTGGACTTGTCCCTGCAAGACCATGGCCAGGTCCAGAGCCGACAGCTGAACATGCCGGAAGTCGACCGAAAAAGCGACCGTATCCTTGGCTGCCAGCTGCAAACCGACCTCGACCGCGTTGGTGTCACCGGCGCCGACGCGCAAAAACAGACGTTCCTTACGCAGTTCGACCATGCCGTCAAAAGGGATATCCGCCCGGGCATTAGCCGGCGAAGAACACCACAGGCTAAGACCAATGAGAATGAGCTTCAAGAAGACGCTCAGGCGTCCCATTGTTCAAACTTCAACTTGTCATTATCCGGACTTACTTTTATAGGCTTTCCGTCCTTGAAGCTCCCCGCGATTATGGCCTCAGACATCGGGTCCTCGAGATAACGCTGGATGGTCCGCTTCAGCGGACGGGCGCCAAAGAGCGGGTCAAAGCCCTTCTCGATCAGGAAATCTATCGCCTCCTGCGTTAGGTCGAGAGTGATATTGCGCTCTTTAAGCCGGGAACGGACCGCGTTTATCTCCAAGTCGATGATCTTGTAAAGGTCGTCCTTGGTCAGCGAACGGAAAACGATCGTATCGTCGATACGGTTAAGGAACTCTGGTTTGAAAACCTTCTTGATCTCGCTGAGCAGTTTTTCCTTCATGGTTTCGTAGGTTTCCTCTTCCTTGCGGGTAGCGAAACCCAGCGAGCCCTGCTTGCGCAGCATCTCCGCCCCTATATTCGAGGTCATAAGTATGATGGTGTTGCGGAAATCGACGCTGCGGCCGAGCGAGTCGGTCAGGCGGCCGTCCTCGAGCACCTGCAAAAGGATGTTGAAGACGTCAACATGTGCCTTCTCGATCTCATCCAGAAGGACTACCGAATAGGGGCGGCGGCGGACCTTTTCCGTCAGCTGCCCGCCTTCTTCATATCCCACATACCCCGGCGGAGCGCCCACCAGGCGGGAAACGTTATACTTGTCCATGTACTCGGACATATCGATCTGGATGAGAGCGTTCTCGTCGCCGAACATGAACTCGGAAAGCGCGCGGGCCAGAAGCGACTTCCCCACTCCGGTAGGCCCCAGAAAGATGAAAGAGCCTATGGGCCGGCGCGGGTTCTTGATGCCGGAGCGGGAACGGCGAACGGCGCGGGCAATGGCGGAGATGGCCTCAGCCTGCCCGATGACCTGACCGGAAAGGTGCTCTTCCATCTTGAGCAAGCGCTCGCTCTCCTTCTCCTCGAGCCGGATCAAAGGCACCCCGGTCCACTGCGAAACGATCCGGGCGATATCTTCCGGGCCTATCACCAGCGAGGAATCATCGCGCTGGGTCATCCACTCCGTCCGGCGCTTTTCCAGGTTCTCGCGCACCGCCCGCTCCTGGTCACGGAGCATGGCGGCCTTTTCGAAATCCTGTCCTTTAATAAAACTTTCCTTCTCCTGGCGCAAGTTCTCTATCTGCGCCTCCAGCTTCTTGATGTCATCCGGGGTGACCATGGCCTTGAGCCGCGCGCTGGCGCCGGCCTCATCGATTATGTCCACGGCCTTGTCCGGCAGGAAACGGCCGGTGATGTAACGGTCGGAAAGCTTGGCAGCGGCGTCGAGCGCATCGTCGGAATACTTCACCCGATGGTGCGCCTCGTAGCGGTCGCGCAGACCCTTCAGGATCTGCACCGTTTGGTCGACCGTCGGCGGAAGGACCATAATGGTCTGGAAGCGGCGTTCCAGCGCGGCGTCCTTCTCGATGTTCTTCCGGTACTCGTCCAGGGTAGTTGCGCCGATGCACTGGATCTCGCCGCGGGCCAGCGCCGGCTTGAGGATATTGGCGGCGTCGATCGCGCCTTCGGCGGCCCCCGCGCCAACAAGGGTATGGATCTCGTCTATAAAGAGGATCAGCTTGCCGTTGCGCTTGAGCTCCTCCATGACCGCCTTGATACGCTCCTCGAACTGGCCGCGGTACTTGGTGCCGGCGATCATCATGGCCAGGTCCAGGACGACGATGGTCTTGTCACGCAGCACTTCCGGAACTTCTCCGGCGATGATCTGCTGGGCCAGCCCTTCCACGATGGCGGTCTTGCCTATGCCGGCCTCACCCAGCAGGACCGGGTTGTTCTTGGTCCGGCGGGAAAGGACCTGGATCACCCGTTCTATCTCGTCCTTGCGGCCGATGACCGGGTCGAGTTTCCCGTCCTTGGCGAGCTTGTTCAGGTTGCGGCCGTAAGCATCGATGGCCGGCGTCTTGGAGGCCCCGCCCTGGCGCGGCTCCTGCTGCTGTTGCTGCTGGCCGTATCCGGGGATGCCGGACCCCAAAAGCTCCATCACTTCGTTGCGCAGTTTGCCCAGGTCCAGACCGAGGTTGAGGAGCACTCGGTACGCCATGCCCTCGCCTTCTTTCACCAGGCCGAGCAAAAGGTGTTCGGTGCCTATATAATTATGGCCAAGGGCGCGGGCCTCTTCGGCGGAAAGTTCCAGCGCTTTTTTGGAACGCGGGGTGAACGGTATGTCACCCACGACCTGCGTCTGCGGCCCGGGTTGGACCAGCTTCTCGACCTCGATGCGGATCGATTCGAGGTCCACTCCCAGTTTCTGCAGAACGGCAGCGGCCACGCCTTCCCCCTCGCGGATGAGCCCCAAAAGCAGATGCTCCGTGCCTATATAATCGTGATTAAAACGACGCGCCTCTTCCTTGGCGTAAACAATGACCTTGCGTGCGCGCTCCGTAAAACGATTGAACATATCCCCTCCCTTTGGTCAATCTTGTGCAACCTGCTTATTCATACCGGCGGTGCTCTTGTCAGGCCTCGCCGTTCAGTTTCTCCCGGAGGACCTGGGCGCGCTTGGTATCGCGCTCCAGCGTATTCAGCTTCTTGCCCTCGATCTTCTGCAGATGTGCGGGCTGTATCATGATAAAAAGCTCGTTCAGCGTGTTCGGTGCCAGCTCGCGGATCACGCCTACGTCAACCCCGAGCCGGACCATGGACAACAGCTCGATGGTCTCCTGGCTCGAGATTATGCGGGCGTTGCGCAGAGTCCCCCAGGCGCGGCAGATCTTGTCCTCCAGCACCGGGCGGTTCTGCACCAGGAGGGCCTGGCGGGCCTGTTCCTCCTGCTCGACGATCTGGCGGATCAGGCCGTTGATGTTCTGGATGATGTCCTGCTCGCCGTGGCCGAGAGAGACCTGGTTCGAGATCTGATAAAAATTCCCTATCGCCTGCGTCCCCTCGCCGTAAAAACCGCGCGAGGCGAAACTCAGCTTGGAAATGGCCATGAGGACCTTGTTGATCTGGCGCGTCATGACCAGTGCGGGCAGATGCAGCATGACCGAGCCGCGCATGGCCGTGCCGGTGTTGGTCGGGCAGGCCGTGAGGAAACCCCACTCCGGCAGAAAGGCGAAGGCAAGCTTCTCGGAAAGGGAGTTGTCCACATTGTTGATGATGTCCCACGTGCTGTCCAAGTTGAAGCCGGACTGCATCACCTGGATGCGCAAGTGGTCCTCTTCGTTGACCATGACCGAAAGGACCTCTTCCTCAGATACCAGAACCCCCTTGCCCTGGGGGTTGGCGGCGTGGTCGTGGCTCATCAGATGGCGCTCGACCAGGAACTGGCGGTCGATACTGTCCAGCTCGTTAAGACGGAAAAAAGTCGAAGCCTTGAAGAACGGGATATCGCGCGCCGCGTTCTCCACCAAGCGCATGACCTCTTCCATATCCTTTTTCTGGGAACGGTTCGTGAAAGGACCGCTGGCCAGATTGCGGGCCAGACGTATCCTCGAGGACAGAACGATATGCGCGAACGGTCCCGTGCCGCGCAGCCATTCACCGGTGTGATGTATCAGATCATTCAGTTCCATAGCTTATGCTCAATTTTGTTTTTCCATTTCGTGTATCTGGTCCCGGATCTGGGCCGCCAGTTCGAAATCCTCTCTCTCGACGGCATCGTGGAGTTTGGCGCGCAGTGTTTCGATGGTATCCGCCTCCGGATGTTCCGGCTGGGCCGGCTCCGCCGCGACTTCCCCCACGGCCTGCAGGGCCACTACGTTCACCGGCTTCTTCCCCAGGTGTACGTTCGATCCGTGTATTTTTTTCAACAGCACCTTGAGATGCGCCTTGAAAGCCAGGTAACACTGGGCGCACCCGAAACGGCCGAACTTGCGGAAATCCTCGTATGTCAACCCGCAGACCGGGCACTGGGCCACCGTCTGGCTCTCCACCGCGGGAACATGTTTGCCGAAATCGGTCAGCCCCGCCAGCAGATCGGCCAGGCCGAACTGCTGCTCCATGTTCTGGCTCTGGTCACGGGCACAGTCCTCGCAGAGATGCATCTCCATGACCTTCCCGTCTACGATCTCGGTCAGGTGAACGGTGGCTTTTTTATTGCATTTATCACATTTCATAGTCTGCCCATCATTTTGAATAAACCGTCAACAGCCCGCCTAACCAGGCGCTGGCCGCCTCGGGTCAGAACTTGACCCCGTCCTTCCGGGTGACTTCCCGGAAGAGTTGGAGCAATTTCGCGGTGATCGGGCCGGGTTTACCGCTGCCGATCACACGCCCGTCTATCTTGACCACCGGAATAAGCTCGGCCGCCGTCCCGGTGAGGAACGCTTCCTCAGAGTTATAAAACTCGTGCCGGGTGATGAAAGTCTCCAGGACCTTAAGCCCGCACTTTTTCTCCGCCAGCTCCATGACCGCGTCCCGGGTGATCCCGCGCAACCGGCCCTGCAGCGGGGTCTTCAACTCGCCTTTCTTGACCATGAAGATGTTGTCTCCCGTGCACTCGGCGACATAACCGCTGCCGTCGAGTATGATAGCCTCGGGCACTCCGGCGTTGTTCGCCTCTATCTTGGCCAAGATGTTATTCAGATAGTTGAGCGACTTCAACTGCGGGTTGATCGCCTCGGGGTGGTTGCGCACCGTGGGAACAGTGACGATCTCCAGCCCTTTCTGGTAAAGTTCATCCGGATACAGCGTGATCTTGTCCGCTATGATGATGATATTAGGGCTCCCTTTGCACTTGCGGGGGTCCAGGCCCAGATCACCCTCGCCGCGGGTGATGACCAGCCGGATGTAAGCATCGTGCAAACCATTGGCCTGCAGGGTCTTCACCACCGCGGCGATCATTTCTTTCTTGGACAGGCCCGGTTCGATAAGCATGGTGTGGCAAGTTTCATACAAACGGTCAATGTGCTCCTCCAGCCTGAACACCACGTTATCATAGGCCCGGATGCCTTCAAAAGCCCCGTCCCCGTATAGCAACCCGTGATCGAACACGGACACCTTGGCATCTGCCTTCTCCAAAAGCTTGCCGTTAAAGTAGATCTTCATAGATTTCTCCGTTCTAACACTGATGCGCGCGTTAATTATTTATATCAATAACTCTTTCTATTATATTCACTTCCCGAACTCCTCAAACGACTATTTCTTATCTGTGAACACCGTCCCGGGCTGATCCGTTGGGTCCCCAGTACCGATGACCAGTGGACCTGCCTCCTACTTGGACAATAAGCCGTCTTTCATATGCACTATTCGGCCGCACCGGGCCGCTACATGCTCGTCATGGGTCACGATAACGAAGGTCTGGCCGACCTTGTAGTTCAATCCCAGTAAAAGCTCAATCACCGCATCACCGTTCACCGAGTCGAGGTTGCCGGTGGGTTCGTCGCACAACACCACCTTGGGCCGGTTGATGAGCGCCCGGGCTATGGCCACGCGCTGATGCTCCCCGCCCGACAACTGGCTCGGCTTGTGGTCCAGCCGGTCCACCAGCCCGACGTCCCGCAGGGCCGCTACACCCATATCGGCCAATTCCGGGGTCTTCCGGCGGACGTTCTTCTGTATGAAGACCGGCAGCAACACATTGTCCAGCGCGTCCAGTTCCGGGAGCAGGTGATAGAACTGGAAGACGAACCCGATATCGCGGCTGCGGACTGCCGCGCGCTCCACATCGGACAAACGGTACAGATCGCGGCCCTCCAAGAAAACCTTACCCCTGTCCGGCGAATCCAGTCCGCCCAGCACATGCATCAGCGTCGACTTCCCTGCCCCGGAAGGGCCGACTATCGCAATAGTCTCCCCGGCATAGATCTCCAGGTCGATGCCCTTAAGCACGTCCAAGCGCTTGTTGGTATCGGTATAGGACTTATAAATGTTATTGGTCTCAAGCACTGCTTCCATTGCCAGGTCCCCGTTACTGATATCTCAACGCCTCTACCGGTTCCAGGCTGGCCGCCCGGCTGGCCGGATAAATCGTGGCCAGATAGCTTATCAAAAGGGCGCTGCCGGAAATGATCAGAACATCGCTCAGCTGTACCGCCACCGGGAGATGGTCGATGTAGTAGACCGTCTGCGGCAGCTTGACCAGCTCCGTCTTTTCCAGGATATACCCCAAGCCCAGGCCGCCGGCCAGTCCGCAAACGGTCCCGATCAGGCCCAGCACTATGCCGTAGACCGTGAATATCCTCCGTATCGACCGTGCCGGTACCCCGATGGACTTCAGGATCCCGATATCTTTCGTCTTGGATGTCACCGTCACGATGAGGGTGCTGACGATATTGAAAGAGGCCACCAGCACGATCAGCGTCAAGATGACGAACATGGCGAACTTCTCCAGGTTCAAGGCCGCAAAGAAATTGGCGTTCTGTTCGATCCAGGTCCGCACCTCGTAAGCGAACCCGATCTTTTCCACGATCAGGCCCTTGACCCGCGGGGCGTCATCCACGTTGTCCAGTTTGAGCGCGATGCCGGTCACTAGGGTCGGCGGCAGGTTGAATATCTCCTGCGCGCTCGCATAATCGACCAGGATAAGGTTGCGGTCGTAATCGTACATCCCGGAATCGAAGACCGCGGCCACCTTGAACTTGTACCGCCAGCCCTCGCCGGCCACGCCGGATACCGGCGACAATAACGTGATCATATCGCCGACCTTGTAGCCGTAAAAGCGGGCCAGTTCCCGCCCTATGATCACCTGGCCTGGCTCCAGCGACCCCAATCTGAAACCGTCCCGGAGATATTCCTGGATCTTGGTCACCCCGCCCTCGGTCCTGGGGTCGATGCCGCGGATGAGCAGCCCGTAGGCGTGGTCGCGGTGCTCCAGAAAAACATTGCCGTGCACATAAGGCGAAGCGGCGGCCACCCCCGGTACTGCGGCCACCGTCCTGCGCAGTTCTTCAAAGTCCTTGACCCCCGACTGTCTTTCCACCACGACCTGGGCATTGGTGCCGACGATCTTGTCCTTGAGGTCGCGGTCGAACCCGGTCATGACCCCTATGACGACTATCAAGGCTGCCACGCCAATGGCGATACCCACGATCGAAACGATATTGATCAACGAGAGGACCTTGTCCTTCTTCGCCACCAGATACCTGTAACTCAGCCAGTATTCGTAGTTCATCAGCCCTCGCATCGAATATTAAATATGCACCGCTCGGCATCCAGATGCCGATCCCCGATCACATCTGAAAAAGTTTGCTGACCAGATCCGCCAGGCTCATCACAAAAAGTCCGGTCCCTTTATCTAAAAACAATCCAAACTGGGCGACCAGAGAATAAGCCGCGGCGAACTGGGCCAAAGCATAAGCCGCCAGGGCGAACTGCGCAACGCAAATGATGCCGATGCCGAACTGGGCTATGGTGACCACCCCCACGGCGAACTGTCCGATAGCGATTATCCCTTTGGCCACTACCGGCCCGCGGTCCGGTCGATATTTGAAAGAAATATGGATGAGCGGCAGCCCCAGCATGACAGCCTGAGACTTGTATTCAAAACCCCACCCGTCCCAGACCTCCCGGGCCGGATAAGGGCACCCGCACTTGGGGCAGGCGAACGCCTGTTCGCTGACATCATTCTTGCATTCACGACATTTTTTCATGGTCCCCTCCTGCATCCAACTCCCCACCGACATCCAAAACAAAAATACCTTATTTCATGTAATATATAACCGGGCCAAAATTGCTGGATCCACCTTCAGGAAAATGGCATATCCAACTCGGGACCCCGTCTTTCTGCGGCTCCTGGATCAAGGTCCCCTTCGATTCATCGCACATCTGCTTTAAAAGGTCCTCCTTCTTTTTTTGATCCTCCGCTTCATCTTCTGCCGATCTTAAGGCTCCGGTGGCGGTATCAAAAGAAAGAACGGTCCCTTCGTCTGTAACAATATCAAATGCATATCCCCGGGATGCGAGCATCCTAAAACCCTTCACTTCGCCGAAGACGGTATAATGCGAAACGGAACGGTGTATATTATTGGGGTCTTTATATCCCCATCTTACGATGTCCGCAGTAGAATAACGCCTGATCTCCCGGCACCCTTTATAAAAAGCAATCGCCAGCCATTTGTCGTTGGGCTCCATCCCTCGCGGCCAAGCGCCCATCTTTACCAAGACGAATCCATCTCCGGTACCGACACCGTCTTCAGCCAAATAGATCTGATCGGAATACCAGGGGAACGAACATAACCTCTGTTCACCCTTATTTTTTATTTTCAGGACCTCGGTCCTGCCTTTGGTCTCCCCGTCATCTCCAGCGATCACTTTGGCCGGGAAACATTTCGCAAAGACAGTACCAAAAAAAGAGGTCTTCGCATAGGGACGATTGGGCGCTTCCTCATCAGCCAAGGCTAAAGCTGTACCCATCAACAAAACAACAATAAACACGACGCCCGACATTATCTTTATGATCACCGCGTCCTCCCTTCTATTCCAAAGGCTTCATCAACGGAAAAAGCACCACGTCCCTTATCGATGCCGAATCCGTCAAAAGCATGACCAGCCGGTCGATGCCGATGCCCAGCCCGCCGGCCGGAGGCATTCCGTACTCGAGGGCCTTGACGAAATCTTCGTCGATATTACGCAACCCCGTTTCGGTATCATCCTGCAGGTCCTCCAGCAACCGGGCTCGCTGTTCTGCCGGATCGTTCAGCTCGGAATAGGCGTTGCCGACTTCCATGCCAGCGATGAAGAACTCGAAACGCTTCGAAAGCGCCGGGTTGGCCGGGTCGGTCTTGGCCAAGGGGCAGAGGAAGGTGAAATAGTCCGTGAAGAATACCGGGTCCACCGAAGCGTCTTCGTCGAGGATCTCCTCCACGATCTTCATGATGGCGGACTTGGTAAGGCGTTCGACCTTGTAATTCCCGGGGCGCTTCACCTTGACCTTTTCCAGCATCTTCTCCGCCGAATCATCAGGGTTGATGTCGAACTTGTCCTTGACCAGACCGGCAAAGCTGACCCGCTTCCAGGGAGGGGCGAAATTGATGGTCTTACCCTGGTATGGAACCTGGTAGCTGCCCGCGACCATCTTGGCGGCCTCGCTGAGCATGGTCTCGGCTATATCCATCATCGTTTCCATGTCGCCATAGGCCTGGTAAAGCTCCAGCATGGTGAACTCGGGGTTATGTCGGGTGGAAACGCCTTCGTTACGGAAATTACGGTTGATCTCGTAAACGCGCTCGAGCCCGCCCACCAGGAGACGTTTCAGGTACAGTTCCGGGGCTATGCGCAGGAAAACTTCCATGTCATAGGCATTATGCTTGGAGACGAACGGCCTGCCGCGCGCGCCGCCGGCCAGGGTCTGCAGCATGGGGGTCTCCACCTCCAGGAAATTACGACTGTCCAGCCACTGGCGGATGAACGACACTATACGGCTGCGCTTGACAAAGACGTCCCGCACTTCGGGGTTGGCGATCATGTCCACATAGCGCTGACGGTAGCGGATATCCACGTCCTTGAGGCCATGCCATTTCTCCGGCAGGCACATCAGCGACTTGGACAGGACGGTGAACTTCTCCACCCGCAGGCTCTTCTGTCCCATCTTGGTGGTGAAAAGCCGGCCTTCCGCGCCGATAATATCGCCGATGTCCAGCAGTTTGAAGGCCGCCCATTGGTCACCCAGCACGGCTTCCTTGAAGAAAAGCTGGAGTCGGCCGGTCTGGTCCAAAAGGTCGGCGAAGAAGACCTTGCCGTGGTCGCGCAAGGCCATGATGCGGCCGGCCACAACGGCCGGCTTGTCTTCCGCAAAGTTCTCCAGGACTTTGGCCACCGCCTCCGGCCCCTCAAAACGGCCGCCGTAAGGATTGATGCCCCTAGACCTTAACGCATCCCGCTTGTCCATGCGGACCTTTTTTATTTCGTCTATTTCCACGGCTATTCCCTTCATAATTAATATTTATAATAAAAAGAGGGTTTAATTATATGGGAAAAGAAGAAAGGTGTCAAAGGTGAAGCTGAACTACTGCGGCATGGGGCTGATCGCGATAGAGATAACCTAGACTTACACGCTCAGGAGGGATATTACAACCCGGGACCCACTGAAAACACACTCCATCCCGGGATAATTTTCAGGGGGCGATATATGCGGTAGACCTCGCGCCTACTTAAGAGCACGGGACTTCGATCGCCCCCTATTGCGGGGTAAGGTCTCGAAAGACCCCCCTTATATGGCCCGAACTGCTTCTCGGCGCGATTCAATTCAAGTATACACTAAAAAACAGTCCGCAACACCTTTCCCTCGGCGTAAATCCTCTTTCATTTCTTTTCTTGTTGCATCCGGGCCCGGAGGAACTCCACCGTCCTCTTATCCGCGAAATGTTCAGCCACGTCCAAAGCGTTCTGGCCGTCATCATTGCGGGCATTGATGTCGGCACCGGCGGACAGCAGATACTTGATGCCGTCCAAATAGCTGCTGTAGGAATACCAGATGAGCGGGGTATTCCCCTTGTTGCTGCGCGCGTTGACGTCCGCGCCCGCGGCGACCAGCAGCTTGGCGATCGGAACTTCCTTTGAAAAAAGCGGCGTCATCAGGAAATCCTTGTCCCGCAGGTTCACATCCGCGCCCTGGCTGAGAAGGAACTGCGCCACCCGGACATCCTTGACCACATGCAGGGCTGACTGGCCGAATTCATCCTTGGCGCGGATATCCGCTCCCGTCTTCAACTTGTTCTTGACCTCGACCAGGTCGCCTTTGCGGACGGCCTCCAGAAAGGCCAAGTCCATTGCCGAGGCAGCCCTTTGGCGCAGGCCCGAGGCTGGGATAGTAGGACTGCAGCCCGGCGGACGCCAGACCAGAAAACTACCCGCTGCCGCCATGATACCAACGAAAAGAATGAGCCCCGGAGCCGGCCAATAACTTTTGGGGCCGCCCTCTGCGCCTTTGTTCTCCCGAACTTCGGTCATTACGCTCTCCTCGTGAACTTGGCCGACCTGCCGTATATCCTGTCATCCGTGATCGGCTCACTCCTCTCATCAGATCCTGGGCAAGGCAATGGCCTTCTCCAACAATTGGCCGTCGCGCTGGACCTTCAACCGGACCTTGTTCCCGGCGCTGAAGATATACTTGACGAACATCTCCGACGAAACTACCTTGATATTGTCGATCTCGTAGATAATGTCCGCTACCTCAAGGCCGCTCTTCTCCGCCGGCGAACCCGGCGTGACCGCAACCACGCGCACCCCCATGGGGGCGGCGGCAAAGGCCTGCCCGACGGGGCTGTCGTTGGTCTTGACCGATACCCCCAGCCGCACCTTGGGCGCGGGGCTGTTCTGGCCGGCCTTGGAATATTGCGCGGAAAACTTTGCCTCATTTATTAGCTGCTGCTTGTACCCCTCGAAGGTTACTTCCTTCCATTGGGCAGGGTCGAGCTGGGCAAGGCCGAAAGGATCGCCTTCGGCCGGCTGTCCCGACGGTATAGGGGCGCCCAGCAGACCGACCGACTGGCCGGACGGCGCGGCGGCCGATGGATCGACGCCTTCGTTCGGCCCCAGGACCTCCACTTTGACGGGCGGCTTAACTTTTGATGCGGGCTTGGACGGCACCGTACCGGGAGACTTGGACGGGACATAGGGCTTGTTATTGGCCTCCAAAAATCGCGGGTCCCTCTCACGCGGGTCCATGGCCCCGGTATTGACCTCCGCGAGATCATTGGCGGCTTCCCCGGCAGCCGAAGATCTGACCGGAGACGGAACATACTCGATGACCGCTGCCCTGCTGATACGGACCTTCATGTCCTTCATGGGAGGTATGGACTGCGAGATCTCCCTTCCGATGAATACCTTGTCTTTAGTCTGGACGACCTCGTATTGACCGATAAGCATCTCCATTACGCCGGCCATATAGGTCAGGTCGACCTTGTCGCCCTTGTTGTAAACGACGGCGGAATCACACTGCACCGTGACATTATTACCAAAGATGTCAATGACCTTTCCGCTGGTCTCCTGCGCCTGTGCAGCGACAGCGGCGAAGATGCCGGAACATACAACCATAACAGCCATAAAAAGATATTTATACCTCATAGGATCAGCCTCCCCCTTATCTCGAACCCAACACCTGCAAACTGCCGGAAGCTCCGGAACACAATTCCCGTCCGCTGGAATCAAAAGCGATATACTTCATCACGAAAGACCCCTTGCTTCCGGCGAATGGCAAATTAAGGGTCCACGTGTTCGGCCCTGATTTGCTCGCGTCGCAGTTATGACAAAGCGGGTTATCCGTAGTGACCCGGGTCACATATTGGCTTTCCGGAAATTCTATATAAATGGTGGTCGTAAAAGTAGTCCCCACGTAACCGTTCGTCGGACTGACCTGGATCGAACCCCGGCAACGGCCCGACATCGCAGTAGTCGAAGTCCCTCCTTCGCCCTGGCCCGCCCCCTGATTCCTTCCATCTTTATACGGTTGTTGATAACCCCTATTGTTCTGGTTCTGGGCATCCAAAATGCCCATCATGTTCTGCATCATGTCCTGGAAGGCCTGTTGCTGCTGTTGCTGGCGCTGTATCGCTTCCTGGCGCTGGCGTTCCTGCTCCTGCTCCCAGGCCTGTTGCTGCTGGTAATCCGCGGCCTGCTGACGCTGCATGGCCGCCGACAAGGCCTGGTAGACGGCCGGGCTGGGCATGCACCCCATCCCCAGGGCCTGGTCCATCAGGGCATTGGCCTGCTCGACACGGACCTGCGGGACCTGCTGGGCCAGCCCGAGGATCTGGGCCTCCAGCTGCTGGCACTGCTGCTGGCGGACGATCTGGTCGATCTGGGCCAGCATGTCCCCGGCCCATGGGCAGTTCCGGGCGTCTGCCGCGCAGGCCTGCGCCCCGCCAAGATCTCCCGCCGACAAGGACCCCTGGCACAGCTGGAAATAGGCGTTACAGTCGATGCACTGGGTCTGGCCGGCGTTCCAGACGAAATTCCCCTGGCAGAAACACAGGGCCTTCTGGTGCGGCTCGCTCCAGCGCGCCTCGGCGTAGCCAAAACGGGAACAGTCCGTGGTCTCGACCGCGTACTGTTTCTTGTCCACACAGCTGCTGCGCGCCTCCACCCAGATATCCGAGGCGGCGCACACACAGCGGACCCGGTTCATCCGGGCATCCCACTCGGGATGAGTTCCGGGGAACCCGGAACAATCCGCCTGCGAGACCTGGGATTCCGGGGAGGTCTTCCCGGCAAAAAGCTCCTCCGCCCGGGACATGCATATGTCCGCCTGGCTCATGGTCTCGGCGACCGAATCGGTAAAGACATCCGCGGCATCGAAGGACGCGCGGCATTCCTCCACCTTATCCGCGACTTCCTTCAACTTTTGCGGCGACAAAACAGTTTGCTTCTTCTGTTCAAAGAGCGTCTCCACGCTGGTCAGTCTGCCACGGTAATCCCCTAACGCGGCACCCGCATCGGCTGCGGCCTCCCGGGCCTTGGCCGTCAGCGGCTCAATGGCACCGGCGTTCTTCTGTATCTTCTGATAGGCCTGTTCGATGAGGCGTAGTATCCTGTCTCCTTCTCTGGTCGGGGCAACGGTCTGCCTGTCCCTGGCCTTCTCCGCCACACCGGCCGCAGCGCTGGAAACATTCTGCATCTTCTCGACGTTCTCCCCCATCTCCCCGGCCTGGCCGTCCAGGCGCGCCTGGTCGGCGTCCATGAGTTCCAATGAATTCCTGAGGCGGGTGAGGCTGGCTTTGATCTCATCGATCTTCTTCTGCTGCGCCTGTATCCGCGCCTGCAGGTCCTGGCATTGCCGGTAATGATCCCGGGCCTGACTTAATCCGGCGTCGAACTGACCGGCGTGCTGGCGGGCCTCTGAGTACTCGCCGCGCGCTTCCTGGATCAATTCCTGCAGACGGTTGACCACGTCCGTCCCTTTGATAGCCGCCGCCAGTTCGCATAATTTCAGCGTATTCGCCTGGGCGTCGCTGCGTTCCTGTCCGCAGGTCTGGGCGGAATTATAGGCCTCCCGGGCGGCCTGGTCCAACTTCTGCCGGTCCTGGTCGATCGCTGTTTCCAGGTCGGAAAGACCGTTGACCTCCGCCTTGACGCTCTCCAGCTGGGAGGACTCGCCTTTCACCCGGTTAGTCAGCTCGCGGGCCTCTTTGGTCACCGTGTTCAATATGTTCTTGTTCTGCCCCAACAGTCCGTCCGACTGGCCGCGGAAGCCTTCCATCTGCCGCAGGAGTTCTTCGAGGCTTTCGCCCTGGGCATCCGCCGGGGTTTCCGGGTTGGCATCCTTGGAATAATCAAAGACCGCGGATCTGGGAAGCGGCTGACCTGTCCGAGGCAGGACCGGCACTTCGGCCTCGGCCTCGAAAACGTAGGTCCCTTCGGCCGGGTCTTTCTCCGGCAGGAGCACCCGGACCCTGGTCGGGCTTTCCGGATCAGTCGACAAACGGTCGATGTCTTTGGGGTCCAATCCCGGCTCTGACCCGCTAGGCGGGGTGATCTTGAACTTCGCCTCCACCGCGTACTCACGGGCGTAAGGCGGGACCTTGAGGAACACGTCCGCTTTCGGCACTTCGTTCCGGTAGACATACCGCGGGACTTTAACCGAAACTTCGGCCCTAACGATCGATACATTCAAGGCTGCCCCCGCGAAAGCTGCCTTGTCCTTGCTGAACAGCTCGGCATAATCGATGGGACTGACCAGCGCATTGTATCCGACCTCTTTCATGGGGTCGGCCCAGCCCCCGAACGCGAAGACCGAGATGATCTCATAAGTACCTACCTGATCGAATTCCTCCTCAAGCAGGTTACGTTCGATCCTTATCATGGTCTTTGGTTCCGGCGGCTCTATGATCCACAGGCCTTCGTTGCCGGGGTTGAAAGCTCCGCTGCTCAAAGGCACGCCCTTGATCAAACGCAGATCGCCGCTCTTCTGGCTGAAAAGGTAATAGAAGACCGTCCACTTCTGAGTCGCCCGAGACGGACGCACTTTCGCCGATATTCCGACGCGGAAGACATCGCCCAGCAGGACCTCACCGGTCGGCTCCTGGGACCTCTCGCCGCCGTAGGCGTAAGTGGTCAAATTGAGCGACTGCATCTCCTCGTACAGCGAAACCCCCAGCTCCAGGTCCTTGATGAATTTGCGGAAATCCTCGATGATCTGCTGCATCTCCCGGCGGATATCCAGCTCGTCCTTGTCCTTGGGCGAATAATCTTTCAGGTATGCCACCCGCTCGCGGTAGCCGGCATCCAGCCGCTCCTTGCCCCAGGGGCTTTCCAGTATCTCCTTGGGCGCATTCTCGTAGTCCTGTTTCAAGATCGCCATGGTCTGGGCGATTATCGCCGAGGGGTCGAATTCGGGGTCCAGCTCCCCTTTGAGTTCATTGAAACGGCGCTCGATGCGGTCAATGAAATCCTCCAGGACTTCTGTGTAAAGCTTGGCCCGGACCGAAAGATTATCCAGGATGATCTTGGCCGCCACCCGCTCGACCGGAGAGGCCGCCCCGGCCGGCGGCACGCCTTTCTCCCAGACGCGGTTCTTGATCTGCTCCAGGTCGAACTGCTTACCGTAACGGACCCGCACCAGGTACAGATCGAACTCTTCCAGATATTGCAGGGTATGCAGCGCCGCGTTGTTGTTCTGCACCTCCTGGTCGCGCGACATGCGCGCCTCCACTTCCGGCTCCACCATGGAAGCGAGCTTGGCCACCCGGCCCATACCGGGTGCCACTTCTTCCAGGAACTGCAAATAACCCTCCCGGTCCTTAAGCCGGTAATAGCCGGAATCGGTCTTCTCGAAGTCATCCTTATCGAAATCGCGCAGGGCCTCGCGCACCAGCCCTTCCCACACGGATTCCTTGAAGGATTCCTTGGCGCTCTGGGCCGCGTAATTAAGGAACATCCCGGCCACGTTGGCCAGTGCCAGGGGCGGCATCACGTCCATGCAGAACTCCTTGAACGCCTGCTTGAAATCCGCCTCGGAAAAACGCAGAACCGAAGCAACGAACGGGATCCGCTCGAACATCGCCATGGCCACGTTCTTCAGGGCCTCTTCGTTGGTGCCCGATGAATAGTAAGCCTGCCCGACTGAAAAGAGCAAAAGGCCCCAGGTCAGGAACTTATCGCTCTTCGAAGCTTCGTCGCCCAGCATCACGTCTAGGTTAAGCGCCTTGGCGGTCTTGGATTTCAGGAACTCGGCGAACCGGCTCCCGCCCGGCCGGGCCGCGATCGCGTCAACGGCTTTACTGATCTTGGCATTCTTTGAGATGATAAAATCCACGCAGGCCACATTGTCCCCCTCAATCTTCAAGGCCTTGGCCAGGTCTTCCCGAGGGATCTCCAAGAGCTCAGCGTACCTATGGATCTGGCCCGCATCATCGACCACCGCGCGCTTCAGGAAGGCCTTGTCAGCGGCGTCCGCTTCCATCTTCTCGAGGTCGGTGGCGATGGAGGTCCTCTGCTGGTCGGTCATCGCCGCACAGGTCAAGGCCAGCTGTTTGCGCAACAGCACGCGCCTGGCCGACCCCACCGGTTCGCCCTTGATCCACTGCAGCATCTTGTAGGCTTCGTTCTTCATCACCGCACCCGTGAGCTGCGGCATGGCCTCGGTGATCTGCCGTTGCTGGTGGAGCTTCATCGCCTGGGTGAGTTTCTCCAAGTCGACGATGCCGTTCGCATCCACGATCTTGATCTTGTATTCCATCTCCAAAACCTGCGCCACCCCGGCCATGGTCGCCTGGCCGCGGATCCTCTTCGACGTTTCGAGGAAACTGGCATATTTCTGGGCCAGCTCCGGGTTGTCTTTCAAGGCCACCGCGTTGAAGTCGCCGGCCACGCGGTCGGTATATTTCTGGTTGCGGATAAAATGCGCGATGTCTTCCTCCGACACCCGCCCCTGGAATTTGACCTGGTGGATCTCGGCCATGCGCATATAGTCGGACATGGAACCGCTACCCTTTTCCAAGTCGATCCCAGGGATCGCCAGAGGCTTGTCCACCGACAAGGCCGCTATGGCCTTTTTAGCCTCGTCGCCAGTAAGCCGCACCATCCGGCCCTGGTCGTCAAACGTCAAGACCTTCACCTTGTCCCCTGCCTCCGACAATTTCACCTGGTTGGCAAAACCCGATTGAGGATTGATGTATTTTTCCTTGTGCCAAAAATTTTGTAGTGCGCCTTCATTGGTCATGTCCCACGAAAGACCGTTCACGTCCACCCGCGCGCGGTCCGCTGCCGTCATCGGACGCAGCACGCGTTCCTTGATGATCTCGTCCAGGGAGTCTACAAAAAGCCCTTCCATGACCTGGCCTACTTTACCAGAACCCATGATTATATCGTCGTCGGAGAGGATGTTGCGGCATTCAAAGGGGATGATCGGCGCCTTGAGGTTCTGGCCGAATCGGTTGCGGTAGTTAACGTTCATCCGGTGGGCGACTTCTTCCATCAGCTCCTCCTTAGCCTTCAAGAACGTCTTCACCTCTTCATCGGCATCGGGGAATTCTCCACGGATAACTGCGGCGCGATAAACGTCCTCGTGTACGAAGATCACCGCCGCCATCCGCTTCCTTTCCAGTTCGCTAAAGCTCGAACTGGCGAGGTTGCCCATCATTTCGTGCAGATCGGTGGCCGTCGGCTTTCGGTACATGGGAGGCAGCCGGGAATCGTCACCGTAGGACGGGCAGACATTGGCTGTCAGCAGCGCCGTAATAAGTAAAAAATGTGTAATCGTTCTTAAGACAACCGGGACGCGGATCTGCATAGGCCACCTCATTGTTGGAACCATGTCGGACCACCGCTCAATCTATGAAGGGGAAACCCTCTGCCACAGATTGTCACAGAGGGTGGAAAAGGATGCAAGCTATTTTTGGATCAGCGGAAACAAATTCCTGATGGAAAAAGCAAAATGAAGACGCCGCCCGGCAGACCCGATCAATCAAGCTGAAACGATCGTTATTCCGGCCTTGTCGGCCAGATCGACCGTACGCTCGCGGTCAATGATCAGCGTCTTTCCTGCCTCGACGGCCAGACAGGAGGCCCGGCAGCGCTGCATGGTCCGGATGGTCCGGGGCCCGATCACCGGGACGTCGAACCGGTTGTCCTGTTTCGGCTTGGAGGCCTTCACGACCACCGCATTCTCGCGGGCGATAGCGCCGCCGCGCAGTATGCACTGGTCGGTCCCTTCCAAGGCCTCGATGGCCACAACGGCCAGGTCCTTGACTACCACCGTCTGCCCGACATCCAGCCCGCCCATGCCCTTGGCGATGCCGATGCCGAACTGGATGTCCTTCAGCTGACTCTCCGTTGGCGCGTGGCGCGTGAGCGTGCCTTTGGGGGCCAAATGGTCCTGCAGAAGAAAGGTGGAATCCAAGAGATCGAGCCCTTCTCGCCTGAGCCGGTCGGCCACCGCGCCGAAAATGGTATCGCAACGGCGGTCGGCCATGGCCTGGAACAGTTCGCGGAACTCTTCATCCATAGCCACATTCTTGGCGAAAAGGTTACGCGGGTGGACCTGCCCGGCCATGAGGACCTTCTTCACACCGCGAGACCGGAAATAATCGAATAGGTTTTTTAGCTCTCCCGGAGAGAACCAGTGCACCTCATGGGCGATCAAGTGTAAAAGAAAAGAAGTATCGCCCTTGACCGCAGCGGCCACCACGCGCAAGCCTTTCTGCCTGGCGGCCCTGGCAAAAAGCAGCGGGAATTTGCCATTACCGGCTATGAGACCGACCTTGTCAAAATCTCCGATGCTGTCCATACTGGGCCTTACCTTATGCGTGCTGCCATTCCACAGGACCGGGAACCCGGAAAGCATATTAAGTGGCGGGGGAACTACTCCTCCTGGCCAGCGCCGTTCTTGACCGAACCGCACATGCCGCGTTCAGAAGCCCGGGCGAATTCCAGGATATGCTTAACTTCATCAATAAGCTCGACCTCATTGCTGACACGCTCGATGGCCGTGGGCCTGGATAACCCGGAATTAAAAAAGATACGGAAAACCTGTTTCAATATCTTCAGGCTGGAAGAATCCATCCCGGCGCGCCTTAGTCCGACGGCGTTGAGACCGTATATCAAGGCCGGCACCCCGTTACATAGCGAATAAGGCGGCACATCCTGGGTCACCCGTGAACAACCGCCTATCATCGACATCTTTCCGACATGCACGAATTGATGCACCGCGCTCAAGCCGCCGATGACGACCCGGTCCTCGACCTTGACATGGCCGGCCAAGGTCATCACATTGGCCAGCACGCAATCATTCCCGACAGTACAATCATGGGCGACATGCGAATAGGCCATAAAAAGATTGTTGTTACCGATGCGGGTGATGCCACCGCCTTCCGCAGTGCCACGATTAACGGTCACAAACTCCCGGAACACATTGTTCTCGCCGATCTCCAGATAAGTCTTGTCGCCGCGTTTGTATTTCTTGTCCTGAGGATCGGAACCGATAGCGGCGTGCGGGAAAACGATAGTGCCCCGGCCGATAGTGGTCCAGCCGGACAATATCGCATGTGCGCCGACCTCGACATTATCGCCAAGCACGACAGCGCCGTCAATGACCGCATATGGCCCGACGACAACACCATCTCCCATCTTGACACTCGGGGCAATTACAGCTGTGGGATGTATATTATTGGACATATAAGACGATGCGGTTTTGATCCGCAGGACCTTTCTTTTCTTTTGCTTTATTCTGCATCCAGCCCAACGGAATTATGCCGGGCTGAGGAACACCGCGGCCACGCCCAGAGACAGCTCCATCTGCCGCTTGCCGTCGTTAACCGAACGCAAACCCCATCTCGGCCTCGCAGACCAGATTACCGTCAACTTTACAAGTGCCCTTGGCCTGCGCGACCCTCGTCCGCGATCTTGTGATAATGACTTCGATCAACACCTGGTCACCGGGCTCTACGATCTTTCGGAACCGGGCCCCGTCCACCGACATATAAAAACCGACCTTCCCGCGCAGTTCGGGCGTAGATATGAGGGCGACGGCCGCCACCTGGGCCATTGCCTCCAGCATCAGGACACCCGGCATCACCGGACGCGACGGAAAATGCCCCTGGAAAAAAGCTTCGTTAGCGGTCACGTTCTTGATGGCCAGAGCGCGTTTGCCGATCTCCAGCTCCAGTATCCTGTCCACAAGGAGGAAAGGATAACGGTGCGGGATCACGTTCATGATGCCGTGCACATTTATCTCTCCGCCTTCCTTGTATTCGATCTTGGAAAGCTGACGTTTGGAGCCGTATTTCTCCTTCTGGGCTGCTATCCTTTTCACCAATTCCCGGTTCAGGACATGACCGCTCTTGAAAGCAAAAACGTGTCCCTTGATCGGCCGCCCTAAAAGATAAAGATCCCCCAGGCAGTCGAGCGCTTTATGGCGGGCTGGCTCGTCCACGAACCGCAACCTGTTCTTGACCACACCTTCCGGGCCGAAAACGAGCGTGTTGTCGTGATCCGCACCCTGCCCGAGTCCCTTGGCCAAAAGCATGTCCGCTTCCTCTTTCAGGCAGAACGTGCGGCAAGGCGCTATCTCCTTCTCGAACACCTCCGGGGTCATGGTGAAAGTGCAGGTCTGCCTGAGCATCGGGTGCGGGTATTCCAGCCCGTAAGAGATACGGAAATCATCCGCCGGAACGATCATTACCGACGATCCATCACGGGCGGCGCAGATAGGTTCTTTGATCTCTATATATTCCTTGTCGGCGTCCAGTTCCCGGATGCCGGCGGCTTTGATCGCTTTCAGGTATTCCAGCCCGCTCCCATCCAGGCCCGGAGCCTCGTCGCCATCCATATCAACGGTAATATTGTCTATGCCCAAACCCGCCAGCACACTGAGCAAGTGCTCAATGGTGTATATGATCGCCTCTTTATCCTTTATGGCCGAATACCTGCCGGCCTCTACGCCATGTACGAACTCCATCTCACCCAGCTTTATGGCAGGCTTGTTCGGAAGGTCGACGCGCACAAAAACGATCCCATGACCAGCGGCAGCAGGCTTAAAGGTCACATTAACCACGTGACCGGTATGTATGCCTTCACCGGAAACCGTGGCCTCTTTCGCTATGGTACGCTGTTTCACCAGCATCATTCTTTCCCTAGTTTCTCTTCCAGCGCCTTGACCTTGGCCTGCAGTTCTTCGATCATATCCACATAACCAGGCAACTTCTTTACATGGCTGTGGATACGTATGGTCTCTTTGTAATCATCCGCCGGCGTTCCGAACATCTTGGCCCCGGCAGGAACGCTCTTGGTTATGCCGGACTGTGCCCCCACGACAACGCGGTCACCGACCGTGATATGCCCGGTGACACCGACCTGTCCGGCTATTGTCACGTTATTTCCCAGGACAGCGCTACCTGCTATGCCGACCTGGGCGATGATCAGGCAGTTACGGCCGATCTGCACATTATGGGCGATCTGGACCAGATTGTCTATCTTGGTGCCCCGACCGATAACCGTCCTTTCGAAACGGGCCCGGTCAACAGTAACACACGCCCCGATCTCGACATCGTCCTCAACTATCACCACGCCGTTCTGCGGTATCTTAACATGTTCCTCCCCGACCTGGACATAGCCGAAACCGTCTGAACCTATCACGGTCCCGCTATGGATGATCACGTTGTTCCCGATAGTGACCTCCTCGCGCACGGTGACATTCGGATAGATCAGGCAACGCTCTCCTACCGAGGATTTCTGTCCGAGATATACTCCGGCGCATATGACCGAATCCCGGCCTACCTTAACGCCGGGCTCGAGCACCACATGCGGCCCTATCCCCGCATTCTCTCCAATCACCACCCCGGGAGCTACCACGGCTGTCGGATGGACCCCCTTCAGCTTCGGCGTCAGGTCTTCCTTGATCATCCCCACGACCTTGGCAAAAGAGAGTGAGGGGTTGTCGGTCTGGATGACCGACTTCCCCTCAATAGTCACGTTATGGGCTACGATGATAACCGAGGCAAGCGTAGATTTCGCAAGCGGCAGGTACTTTGGATTGGCAAGGAAGGTGAGGTCGCCCTCTTTCGCCTCCTTGATCCCCGAGACGCCGGTGATGACAATTTGTTCATTCCCGACGACCCGACCGCCGATAGCCTTGGCAATCTCGGCGAGAGTCTTACGCATGAATCGCCTTATTTCTTTACATCCGGCTTATAGGAGTCGTTCAGACCCTTCAAGATCGGCTCGGTAATATTCGAAGTTTCGGCACCATAGATAAGCATCTTGTCATTGAGGACATAGGAGATGCCTTCTTTCTTGGCATATTCACTCACCGTCTTTTCGATCTCAAGAAGTATCTCACGAACCTTTTCATCCCGGTTCTTGGTCAGATCCGTCCTCTTCTGGCGGTCAAACTCAAGGATGTCGTTCTTCAACTTCTCCATGTCCTTCTCGGCCTTGGCTTTCTCGGCATCTTTCATCATGGCGATCTTGCCCTGGAGTTCGCGGATCTGGTCGATCTTTTTGTTACGCTCTTCCTGGTACTTGTTGTTCTCCGCCTCCAGGATCTTATCATAAGCCTTGGTCTTGCCGTATTCATCGAAAATACGGGCAAGATCCACGTACGCTATCTTGGTCTTGACATCTTCGGCGCGAGCTACTAACGCTGCCGCAAAAACGAAACAGAGAACCAAACAAACCAACTTCCATGACTTCATAACAACCTCCTGTTATTATTGGTGATATTTTTTGTTATCTCACATTTTTCCATTGATAAATAAGACCGATCTCGCAAAAAAAACCTGGTCCCGTCAAAAACCACGGCTGACGCTGAAGTAGAATTTACCGTTCTTGTTACGATCTTCCTCCCCAGGCTGCTTATCAAGCGGTATGCCGTAATCCAGGTTCATAGGACCGATAGGGGTTTTGATCCTTAGCCCGATACCAGTACCGGCATAAAGCTTGGTGGACATGAAGTCGCTATACTTTCCCCATACGTTACCGATGTCGTAAAAGATCGCGAACTTGATAACGTCGATCAATGGTATCGTATATTCTATACTACCGACGAAAATAGCCTCGCCGCCTATCGGGTCTTCGGTATTTGCATCTATCGGTCCGATACCACGTTCATCATAGCCCCGGATCGAACGCGATCCGCCGACGAAGTACCGTTCAAAGATCGGAACCTTGCTGCTATCACCATAAGCGTCGACCATCCCGGCACGCGCGCTCAGTTCTATCACCGAACTGAACTTAAGCGGGATATAATAAGCCGCATTGGTCTCCAGACGGTAGAAATCCTTATCTCCTCCTAGCGGCCCCCCAGCCACATCTCCGGAAATAGTGCCCACCCAGCCTTTAGTGGCAGATATCGTACTGTCACGATGGTCATCCGTGAAAGAAAGCCCGATGGAACTTACCGTGTTCTTGCCTAATTCTTCCTTCAAATCCTGTGAAACGTCGTCCTCCATATTACTGATATCAACTTTCTCGAGGCGGTAATAGGCTCCGGTGGACAAATATTCCGATATCTCCTTGCCGAAGCGCAGTTTGCCGCCGACCCTGGTCTGGTCATAGGCATAACCGGTGTCGTTATCGCGATTATACTCCATGCGGTAAAGGTCAAAGCCGGCGGAGATAGGATAATCGAACAGCCACGGTTCGGTAAAAGAAAGCATCTCGTTGTTCTTGGTCGAACCGATCTCCGCGCGGGCCGAGATCTTTTGCCCGCCACCGGTGAAGGTCGGCCAGTTGGAAAAGTCAAAGTTACGCTGCTCGATCTCTACGAACCCTATGAGCTGGTCCACAGTCGAATACCCACCGCCGAAGCTGAAACTTCCGGTCTTGGCTTCCTTCACATCCACCACCAGATTCTTCTGTTCCTCCTGGTCAGTGTCCTCTATATCAAAATTGACATCCTCGAAATAGCCCAGGTTGTTCAGCCTGTCCTTGCTGCGGCGCAATTTGGTCCCATCGAACTGATCGCCCGGGTACATCCTTAACTCCCGGCGGATAACTATGTCCCGGGTTTGAGTATTTCCCTGGATCTTTATTTTGTTGATATAAGCGATACCGCCTTCCTCGATCACCAATTTCAGATCCACCTGGCCGGTGGAGCTATTGAGCGAGGTCGATTCATTCACCTTGGCAAAGATATAGCCGCGGTCAAAATATAGCGACTTCACGTTGGCCACATCGTCAGCCAGTTTGGCCTTGGAGAATATCTTCCCCTTGCGCATTTCTTTTATGGCGGATTCTACCTCAGCAGTAGATAGCACCGCATTGCCGCTGACCAGAACATCCCCTATATAAAAACGCTTGCCTTCCTCGACAGTGATATCGACATTGACCAATCCCTGGCGCAAAGGCTCGACCTTATAGGTCACAGCCGCATCTATATATCCGTTCTTCTCATAAAATGCTTGTATGCGCTCCATATCTTCCGCTAATACTTCTTCCTTCAAATAACCCGAGTTGAACATCCACGCCGAGCGGGATTTCATGGCCTTGATGACCTTGTCGTCATTATAAGCCGCATTACCCAGCACGCTGATCTTCTTTACCTTGACCCGGAAACCCTCCCGTACCACAAAATGCAAGGTTATCTTGTTGGTTACTTCGTCAATAAAAGATTCCACCTCCACTTCGACCTGGGTAAGCCCTTTCTTCTGATACAGCTCTTTTATCGTATTTACGTCATCGTTCAATGCCTTCTTATCCAGGAATTTGCCTACCTGCGTCTTTATCTTGGACAAGATCACTCTCTTATTAAAATAATGTAGTTTGGAGAAAGTGATCTCTTCTACGACCGGCCTCTCGACTACGGAGATGATCACTTTAAGACCATCCCCTTCATCTTTGCGGTCAACGCGAACATCCGAGAAATAACCGGAATTATAAAGGCGTTTCAGGTCGTCAGAAATAACGTTTTGACGGTATTCCACCCCTACCCTGGTCTTTATCTTGGCCAAGATAGTGGCTATGCCTATGCTTTTATTCCCTTCTATATCTATCGATTTAACCATCTTTCCGGGCGCTGCACTCTCCTCCACCGCTGGAGCCATATTATCCGAAGCAGAACCAGCTCCCTGGTCAGACAATACTTCCTTATCAGTCAACTCATCTAGGGTCGGCTGAGAAGCCTGCTCCTGGGCATGCAAGGTGTTTGCGCAGAAAGAGATGCCTGACAGCAGAAAAACAAGGGAAAACAGGATTATTTTTTTCATGGGTTTGATTATACTTTCGCGTTATATCACTGTCAAACAAGATAACTTTTATTTAATAGAGTTATGCGTGAACAGCGTCTAGGTTATCAAAACGCACGAACTCCTTGGAAAAACGTAGGTTAACGATGCCGGTCGGCCCATTGCGCTGTTTGGCGATAATGATCTTGGCCAAACCCAGATTCTCCGGTCTAGGATCATAATAGTCATCCCTGACCAGCAAAACAACGACATCCGCATCCTGTTCGATGGCCCCGGACTCCCTCAAGTCTGATAGCTGAGGCGTGTGGTCCTGTCGGCTCTCGACCGCACGCGACAGCTGACTGATGGCAATGACCGGGACGCTCAGTTCACGGGCGAGCGCCTTAAGTGAGCGTGATATCTCGGATATCTCCTGCTGGCGGTTCTCCGCCTTGGTCGAACTGCGCATAAGCTGAAGGTAATCAACAACGACCAGCCCGATATTGTTCGCGGCCTTGAGGCGCCTGGCCTTGGCCCTGAGTTCCAAAGGAGAAATAGCCGGGGTATCATCGATATAAATGGGCACATTGGAAAGCCGTGCGGCCGCACGGGTCAAAAGCGGCCATTCCGAGGCTGCCAGCATGCCGGTCCGGACCTTGGAAGCGTCCACCCTGGCTTGGCTGCATAACATTCTCATCACCACCTGCTCCTTGGACATTTCCAAGCTGAAGAAGGCCACGGGAATTTTCTTCTCTATGGCAGCATGTTCGGCCATCGAAGCGGCTAAAGCGCTCTTGCCCATGGAAGGACGAGCAGCCACGATGATCAGGTCAGACCGCTGCAAGCCGGAAGTATATCGGTCAAACTCATAAAAACCGGTCGGGACCCCCGTAACGCTCTCCTTGCGCTGATATAAAAGATCGATCGTTTCAATGGTCTTTTTTACAATGTCCTTGAGTGCGGTGGCTTGTTGCTTCTGACGGGCCTCGGCGATCTCGAAGATCAGCTTTTCGGATGTATCGACCAGTTCGTCTACGTCGGCCTCCGGGTCGTAGCTGCGGGTAACTATTTCAGTGGCATTCTTGATAAGGAGACGCTTGATACCCTTTTCTTTAACGATCGCCGCGTAATGCAGGACGTTGGCGGCCGTAGGGACAAAATCGACCAGTTCGGTAAGGTAACTGACACCGCCTACCAATTCTAATGCATTGTTGGCGGTCAACTGCTCGGAAAGAGTAATGGTATCAACATTACGGCGGCTCGAATACAGCTGTAGGACAGCTTCAAATATCTTCTGGTGGGACGCTTCATAGAAATAAGCGCTCTCGAGGATCTCTATGACATCCCCGATAGCCTCATCCGAAATGAGCATGGCCCCGAGCACCGCTTTTTCGGCGTCGGGGTTCTGCGGAGGGAGCTTTATTTCTTGGTGACCCATAGCCGGAATTTCCCAATCACTTCCGGATGCAGTTTGACACCGACGTCGAAAATACCCAGCTCTTCGATCGGCTTTTCGATGACCAGGTCCTTACGTTCAAACTTGTAACCTTCCTGCTCTAGAGCGTGGATAATATCAGTCTCAGAAACAGCCCCGTAAAGTTTCTCCAGTTCATTGACCTCAACGACCACCGTACAGGAGACCTTGGCGAGTTTCTCGGCGAACGCCTCCGCTTCCTTGCGCTGGGCTTCATAAGCGGCGGCCAGCTTGGCCTTACGGATCTCCATGGCCTTCTTGTTCTCTTTGGTCGCCGCCAAAGCCAACTGGCGGGGGATCAAATAATTACGCGCATAGCCGTCTTTTACTTTCACCACTTCACCGGTCTTACCGAGAGTGGATACGTCCTGACAGAGGATAACTTCCATGTTCTCACTTCCTTTTTGCTGATCCGACCGACAATAGTCCCAGATATCTTGCCCTTTTTACCGCTTCACACAAAAGCCGCTGCTGTTTGGCGGTAACGCCGGTATAACGACGTGACATGAACTTTCCGCGCTCGCTGATCAACTTGCGGAGAGTCGCATAATCCTTGTAATCGATGACCTCCGGCAGTTCGATCGGGTGCCTGATCGGCCGAGGGGCCCGGCGCATCTTACTACGTTCCCCTTTTTTAATATTATTCTTCCTTTCCAACTGTATCCTCCTTGTAATACCACCTTAATTTCAACTCAAGACCCTAAGCAGAAAAAGAAACCTTTCTCTGCCGGATGTCCAACCTTACTCTTCCCAAGCTATATCCTCCGGCCGAACAGGAGAGTCTGCCCCAACCTGGTCCGGGGCCTCTACAGGTCCGCTGTCACCGGACGGGGTTCCTGGACCTCCGCCATTCCCGGCCTCAGCTGCACGACCGGCCGAGAGGAACTGTATCCTTTCCGCCCTTACGTCTATGGTACTGCGCTTCTGTCCTTCCGGGGTTTCCCAAGAACGTGACTGCAGAATGCCTTCCACTAAGATCGGACGCCCCTTCTGAAGATATTGATTGCAGATCTCCGCCTGTTTATCCCAGGCCGTTATCGTAACAAAACAGGTGTCTTCCTTGAGCTCCCCGGAACGGTCCTTGAAACGGCGATTGACCGCGATACGCAGATTCGCGACCGCGGTACCGTTAGGAGTGTACCGGAGTTCCGGGTCCTTCGTCAGATTGCCGAGCAAAAATACTTTGTTCAAACTCGCCATCGCTTCCACCCTCCGTGATTAACTTTCAATAAGAGCGTAAATTAAGCCTTCTTTGTCACTTCGACATTAACGATCAAGAAGCGCAAAAGGCGCTCGTTCAGCTGCAACTCGCGGCGTAGACGTGCAACCTCCGGCCCCAGCATCTCGATGTTCGCTAAATAATAGGTTCCTTCCCATACTTTCTTCATTGGGAACGTGAACCGCTGTTTCTCTATCCAAACGCTTAAATTAACGACTTTGCCGCCGCATTTCGTAACGAGATCCGAGATCTGCTTGGCAACGTCGCTCTTCTCGGCATCGGACAACCTGGCATCCACGATAAAAACTAGCTCGTACTTAACCATTTCCCTTCCTTTTGTTGTACTGTGTCATTGCCTTGGCTGCCTCACCGCTCAGCCAGAGCTTCAGACAGCTGACCGCCTCTTCTATAAAGTCCCCCAAAAGGGCTTTTTCTTCCTTTTTGAACTCCGAAAGAACATAATCAGCCTGCAGGTCCGCCCTCGGGGGTTCCCCAACTCCCAAACGCAAACGAGTGAATTTCTGCGTCCCGAGATGATCTATTATCGAACCTAATCCGTTATGCCCCCCGTGCGAACCTTCGGTCCGGAGGCGCATCTCGCCGAACGGGAGCCGGATGTCATCGCAAACGACTATCATGTTGTCCAGGGCGATATTGTCAAATTTTACTATATCCCTGACTGCCAACCCGGAATTGTTCATGTACGTCTGCGGGAGCGCCAGGATCACCTTATGCTTTTCGCCGCGGACCCCGGCAATGCGGGCCGAGGCATACCGGCATCTTTGGAACTCCCCGTCCATTTCCTCGGATAATGCCTCGACGGCAATAAAACCGATATTATGTCGGGTCTTCTCATATTCTCGGCCTGGATTCCCCAGGCCGACTATAAGCTTAGTTTCAGCCAATTCCTCTCCCCTCGGCCCAGGGAACCGGAAAAGACCGGTGCCTTATTTCTTTGCGCCGCCCTCGGGCTTCGCACCAGCCGCCGGCTTGGCCGCGGCGCCAGGAGCTGCGGCCGCACCTTCCGCGGCCTTCTCCTCCTTGGGCTTCTCCTTGATGACCTCAAGCTCAGCCGGAGCTTCTTCAGCTGCCGTCGGCTCGACCTCGCGGGTCGCAAAAACGACCGCCACTATCACCGATTCCGGATCAGCCTTGGTCCTCACCCCTTCAGACAACTTTACCT
Source organism: uncultured Planctomycetales bacterium (assembly GCA_964438075.1). Classification (GTDB taxonomy): domain Bacteria; phylum Omnitrophota; class Gorgyraeia; order Zapsychrales; family Fredricksoniimonadaceae; genus JAAXVU01. The sequence goes on along the minus strand of CAYTIW010000005.1, from coordinate 20,645 downwards.
CGCGGACGTGGATCGAATCATGAATATCAAGATTGGATACATCCAATTCAATGTGATGCGGTATATCTTTCGGCAGACAGATAACCTCAAGCTCGCGCATCATTTGCTCGAGAGTAGCTCCGGGCTTCTTAAGGCCGACCGCCTCTCCCTTAAGAATAATCGGAACGCGGATAGAGATCTCCTTGTCGAGCGAAATACGCTGAAAATCCAAATGCGCCACCGCATCCGAGACGGGGTCGTACTGCATGTCCCGCATCAGTGCGGGGAAATCAACCAGCGCCTTGCCATTATCCTGCAAGTGCACGTGGAAAATAACGCTCTCTCCTTCATGTTTGCGCATGATGCGCTCAAAATCGTTCCGCGATACCTGCACGCTGGTCGGCTGAGCATCTCCGCCGTAAACGACCGCCGGGATGAGGCCCGCCTTGCGCAGGTCTTTCATCTTCTGGCTGCCAAGCTTGTTCCTTACTTGCATATCCAACTTGATCTGTTCCATCTTCCTTCCACCTTCTCCTCTTTACTGCCCTGCCCGAGTTTGTCGAGGGTGATCGTCCCGATCCGGAGCAAGACTAACGATTGACATCGAACAGGCAACTGATTGACTGCTCGTTATGAATTCTTTTAATGGCCTCCGCCAGCAAAGGAGCCACCGTGAGCTGTTTGATCTTGGGCAAACGCTTGTTCTTGGCCAGGGGGATGCTGTCAGTTATGACCAGTTCTTCCAGGGCCTTGCACTCACCGAGGCGCTCGACCGCAGAACCAGAAAGAACACCGTGGCTCACCGCCGCAAAGATCCTTTCCACGCCGATTTCTTTGAGGGCCTTGATAGCCTCAATGAGCGAACCGCCGGTAGCGACGATGTCGTCAACGAGGATCGCGTTTTTGCCCTTGACCTTGCCGAGTATATTCATGACCTCAGTCTCTTCGGGAGACATGCGGCGTTTATCTATAATGGCCAGCCCGGCCCCCAGACGTTTGGCATAGGCACGCGCCATGCGGATGCCGCCCACATCCGGGGAAACCACCACCAGGTTCTTAAGGTTCAATGATTCAAAATATTCACAAAGAACATTAATGGCATATAGATGATCCACCGGTATATCAAAGAATCCCTGGATCTGGCTAGCGTGCAGGTCCATGCACAAGACCCGGTCCACGCCTGCTGCTGTCATAATATTAGCTACAAGTTTAGCAGTGATCGGGACGCGTGGCTGATCCTTGCGGTCCTGGCGGGCATACCCATAAAAAGGCAGCACCGCCGTGATACGGTTGGCCGATGCCCTTTTCGCAGCATCGATCAGGATCAATAACTCCATGAGGTTATCGTTCACCGGCGGGCATGTCGACTGTACGATGAAAACATCCTTGCCGCGCACATTCGACACAATCTGTACCCGGATCTCCCCCTCGCTGAACCGGCTGCAGATCACGTCCGCCATCGGGATTTCCAAGCATTTGCAGATCTTCTCAGCCAATTCCTTGTTGGCATTCCCCGTCACAACACAGATCTCGCTCATTTGTCCACCCTTTTTATCACACGGGCCGGTATGCCTACGGCCAACATGCCAGCAGGAACATCCCGCCGTCTCGCGACAACGCTGCCGGCGCCTGTTTTTGCCCCGTTACCTATCTTGACCGGAGCGACCAAGACCGTATCGCAACCGATAAACGCGCGCTTGCCTATCGTTGTTTTATTCTTATTCTTACCGTCGTAATTTGCCGTTACCGTCCCGCAACCTATATTGGACCCGGCACCGACTTCGGTGTCCCCCAAAAAACTGAAATGCTTTGCCACCGCACCAGGCCCCAGCGTGGACCTTGACACCTCAATGAAATTGCCGACCGAAACCCCGTCTGCCAAGGTTGTGCCTGGACGTATCCGGGCGAACGGCCCCACTGAACAGTGTTTTCCTATCTTCACACCATGATGAATATACGTACACGGGAATATAACGGTATCCCGCCCGATCTTCACCCCAGGTTCGATATAAGTGGTGGCTGGATCAACTATAGAAACACCATCGGCCATCAAAGCCTTTAAGATCTTTTCCCGACTTACCGCCCCAGCCAAGGCCAGGTCTGCCCGGGTATTGATGCCGAGATTAGCGGTCCAGTCGTCAGTAACAAATGTACCGACCCGCTCTCCACGTGCAAGAAGAAGCGCAACGATATCCGTCAGATAGAACTCTCTCTTTTTCACATTCCTTCGGATATCCACCACAGTCCTAAATAAAAGAGCTGAATCAAAACAATAGATCCCCACATTGATCTCGGCGATCTTCCTTTCATCCGGCGAAGCGTCCTTTTCTTCACGAATGGCCAGAATATCCCCTTGGGCATTACGAATAACCCGGCCATACCCATGTGGATTGGCGATACGCGCGGTCAAAAATGTGCAGGCCGCTCCAGACTTTTTGTGCCGCGCAACCAGCCCGCGGACGATCCGCCTATCCAAAAGAGGGGTGTCACCGCACATGACCACCACATACCCGCTATAGCCTCTGAACTGGGCTGCGCAACAGCGAACCGCGTGCGCCGTTCCCAACTGCTCTTTCTGAACTATGACCGATGCCCGGTCGCGCACAGCCTCGGCGACATCTTCCGCTTTATGGCCCACCACAACATATATTCTCAAAGAACCTATGGCTTCTGCCACATCTATAACATGATCAATGACCGGCCGCCCCCACAACTCATGCAGGACCTTGGGGGTATCGGACTTGAAACGCGTGCCTTTGCCCGCTGCCAGTATGATCGTTCTCAACGATTTCATATAACCGGAGGAAAGTGATTGTGAGGAAGGAGCTACAACGCCCGCAGCGTGAACTACCACCAAACTCTCTACTCCCCGTATCCCTTGCCAAAATCTAACGGCCTTTTTTTGTCAACAGAATCAAGCCGGAGGAAATAAACTGCCCGGTCTGGATTCGAACCAGAAATAGCGGCTCCAAAGGCCGATGTGTTACCATTACACCACCGGGCAATCAATGCTCCGCATCTGACAAACCGACCGGCGCGATCCGCCCGGACTCGACCTCCCTGCGGTAAACCTCCAAAATACACGTCTGCAGGTATTCACGGAACTCTTTCGTTATCGGATGCGCGATGTCCCGGTGCTGCATCTTGGCATCCGGAGTTTCCTCGATATCCTCTTCCTTGACCAATGGAAGCTGGGCTCCGCATTTATTACAAAATCGGCTTTCAACCTCATTCTTAAAAGAGCACTTAGGGCAGGAAAAACGCAACTTCCGCGAAGGCATGGCTATGAACACATGATCCTTGCCTTCTATGATCTTGATGTTCCTGACCACAAAAGAGTGATCAAAAGTCACCGTAACGTAAGCCTTCAACTTTTTATCTTGGCCTTCTTTGAGAAAAACCCTTATTTCTGTTATCTCCATAGCTGTCTCCTCATAAGTCGAAATTCGTAAAACGGCCTAACTCCCAAGGCATGACCAAAACGAGAAAATGGTCAATAGCAGGTCTGCACGACATAGACCCGGCGGTACTTACGCATAAATCTTTCACGTATTCGTTCCGCGTCCTCCCGCGTGGAGGTCAATGCGAAGATCGAAGGCCCGCTGCCCGAAAAAGACACACCAAGTACCCGGCTTCTTACTAAACGTTCTTTCAACTTTTGAAGACTAGGCCGGATCTTTAAGATTGCCGGCTCAAGATCGTTAAAAAGGTGCGCTCCTACCCCAATAATATCATTTTTTCTTAAAGAGCAGATTAGAATAGTAACAGCATCATTTGACTTTGTCAAAGAAAAATCTCCAGTTCCCCGTCCATTTGTCCTCCGTCCTGAAAGACGGCTGGCATAGACCCCATAAACGTCCTTGGTCAGCACAGGGGCCATCGGAGTTATCAGCACATGAAACAGTTTTAGTTTTATATCCAGAGGCCTGATCATATCCCCCCGCCCTGTCCCCAACCCCCAAGGAATGTCATATAGAAAAAATGCGACATCGCTACCGATCTTCCTGGCTAAGGGGACCAGATCCTGCCTGTCCAGCCCAAGCCCCCATAGCTTATTCAACCCCATAAGCCCGGTAGCCGCATCAGACGACCCTCCAGCCAAGCCCGCCGCAACCGGAATTCGCTTGTATATCGTTATCCGAGCCCCTCTCTTGACCTTATACTCCTCCCGGAGTAATTTTGCGGCTTTGTATACCAAATTTCTGCTATCCACCGGAACCGCTGGATCGTCACAACTTATATGTATTTCCTGATCCATGGAATCGGTGAACTTTATGTCATCGTAAAGGTCGATCCTCTCGAACAGTGTGCATAGATCATGGAATCCATCCGCCCGCCTTCCTGTTACACGCAGCGCCAAATTCAATTTTGCGTAAGCCGGCAAAGTAATTACCTTAGACATCTTTCCTTCCGTGGCCATTAGCAGCGAACATTAATTCTCTATAAGCCCTTTAATTCAGATACATAAAAAAGGGGCGCCGACGTTGGCTCCCCTATGATCTACCCGCACCGTGATTACTTGGTCTGTTGGCTATTGGAAATACGCTGATTTTCGATCTGCAACAACTTATCTTTCACCTTTTTTTGCCGGGCATCCATACCGAGGGACATCTTCCAATACTTCTCGGCCATATCCATGTTGCCAAGCTTATACTGTACATCTCCTAAATGGTCATAGATCGTTGGGTCCTCTATTGTCCCGCTGGCCTTGGTCAGTTCCGTCAAAGCCTCGGCATACTGGCCTTTCTGGTAATAGGCCCAGCCCAAACTGTCCAGATAGGCCGGATTCTTGGCATCGATCTCCAAAGCGCGCTTGATCAACTGCAGGGCCTCGTCCAGGTTCTCCCCGTCCTCAGCATAAATGTACCCCAAAGAATTCAGACAGCCGTCATGGAACGGATCAGCCTCAATACAGGACTGAAAGACTTTGACTGCCTCGCCGCGGCGGTTCTGTTCCAAATAGAAGTTCCCCACCAAATAGGCGACATCCACGTTCTTCGGGTCGGCCTTATAAACCCTTTCGAACTGTTCGAGCGCCTTATCCAGCTTGCCTTGCGAATAATACAGCTGGCCTAGATACACCAACAATTGGGCATTCTTCGGTTCATTATCGGAGAAACGCTTGAGGATGGTCTCGTACTCATTAGCCGCACTCGTAAAATCACGCTGGGCTGAATGGACCAGGGCCAAGAAATAATGTGACTGCAGATCCGTGGGATCAAGTTGCGAAGCTTGCTGAAGTTCAATGATAGCTTCAGAATAGCGCCCGAGACGGGCATAGTTGGATCCCAAGCGTAAATGTGAGGCAAAGACAGATCCGTCGTAACGAATAGCTTCCTGATACTCCTGGGCGGCCTCAAGGGCCAGACCCTGCAGGTCATAACCCACGCCCATTATATAATGGGCAAGGCTGCGCGCTTCTTTATCCTTGGAATTAAGCTCGGAAAGAGTCGCCGCAGACACTCCGCCAACGCTACAGAGGTAAATAAAGGCTAAAAGAGATCCGCCCCGCTTAAGACGGGCACACCCGATTTTCACAAAAGCATCAAGCCTCATTTTTCTTTTGCTTAACTTAGCGTGTGTCACGCTTCTTGAGGTGACGCAACGCCTTGCGCATTTTCTTGCGCTTGTGTGTCTTGATCTTCCTCAATTTTCTTTTTCTTCCACAAGGCATATAGATTTCCCTTTGTTTTTGCAAGAAACCGCTGGGCGGTCGATCCTCATATCATGCGGCTCGCCCACAACAGCTTCGATTTATAATATTAATTTATTCAAAGAATACTCGATTATCCCCTGCGCCCCGGCGTCTTTCAGCGCCGGGATAATAGAACGCACCACGCTCTCCTCGATGACAGTTTCTACCGCCACCCAACCCCCTTGGGCCAACGGCGCAATGGTAGGATTTTTCAAAGCCGGCATCTGTTTAATGGCTTTCATCAAGTTCTTTTCTTCGATATTCAGCTTTAATCCGACCATATTATTAGCTGCCAGTGCGCCACGTAAAAGCATTACAACCTGTTCCATCTTTTTACGTTTCCAGGCATCGCGATAAGCTGCCTTGTTGGCGATAAATTGGGTCGAGGATTCACACAATGTATCCATGATGCGCAGCTTATTCGCGCGCAGACTGCTGCCGGTCTCGGTCAGCTCAACAATAGCATCTACCAGCCCCGTGGTTACCTTCGCCTCGGTAGCGCCCCAGCTGAACTCCACATCGGCCTTAACCTTATTCTTCCGCAGGTATTTCCGGGTAAGGCCGACGACCTCGGTAGCTATGCGCTTCCCTTGCAGACCCTTAACAGACTTGATCTTCGAATCTTCAGGGACTGCCAAGACCCACCGCACTTTGTTCGTAGTAGCTTTGGAATAGACCAGTTCGGCAAGATATTCGACTTTAGATCCATTCTCTACGATCCAATCCATACCGGTAATACCGCAATCCAGAGCCCCGTCCTCGACGTAACGGGACATTTCTTGAGCTCGCAAAAGGACCGGGGTGATCTCAATATCATCTATCTGTGGAAAATAGGAACGGGTCGATACCAGGATTTTGAAGCCCGCCCTGCCGAACAATGCGATAGTAGCGTCCTGCAGACTCCCTTTGGGCAAGCCTAATTTTAATTTATTCATATTAATTCCTTTATAATTTTAAGAAACTTCAAAAGAGGTGTGTATTATATCCCATGCCTTAAAAAAAAGTAAAGAAAAAAAGCCTTTCTGAACAAAGTCACGGCAAAAAATACTTCCCTAACCCCCTTTCATCTTTTATAATCCATCCCATATTAAAACTTGGCGGTGGATCTCTAATGCTTTCCTGGATACCTGTCTAATAATTCGAACGACTTCTATCCTTTTCACCGACCATTTCTTGATAAAGCCAGCTAACTGAAACAAGGAGCATACTGCATGTTAAAGGTATTTCGCCAAAAAGGCCTCAAAAAGAAACTGCTGTGGGTGATCGCCGTCTTGATCATTTTATCCTTCGGCCTGGGATATAGCCTCTCCCGTTATCCCGAGTCCGGAAAAATGAACGCCACGGCCGGCAAAGTTTTCGGGAAAGCGATAAGTTTTAAAGAATATCAGTCTTATTTAATAGCCGCCCGCGACCAGACCGTATTGACTTACGGCGCAGAAGCAGAAAAGGTCATGCCTTTCATTGACATGGACAACGAAACTTGGACCCGCATACTCCTGGTCAAGGAAGCGGAACGCCGCGGCATCAAAGTGCTGGACCGCGAGGTCATCTCCTATATCCGTGCCATACCGGCTTTCCAACGGGACGGCGATTTTGACAGCAAGCTCTATCAATCGATCGTGACGCATATCTTCCGACGTGACGCTCGCGAATTCGAGGAATCCATCCGCGACCAGATCAAGATCACCAAAGTGATCCAGTCTTCCGTCGGCCGCATTAATATCTCCGACCAGACAATCCGAGAGGAATACATTAAGCGTAACCAAAGGATGCAAACTGGCTACATCCTTATCGACCCCCACCCCTTTGTAAAAGACATGAATGTGGCTGATGCCGACCTGCAGGCCTACTATGAAGCCAACCGTGAAAGATTCAAAACATCGGACACGATCAATGTCCAATACGTTAAACTGCCGCTGGACGCCAAACGATCACTGGAAGAACATCAAAAATTAAATACGACAGCTACGGAGATCTTCCGTCAGGCTTCGGTGAACGGGGACCTGGCCGCCGCGGCCAAGCAACATGGAGTGGAGCTACGCGAGACCGGCCTTTTCAGCATGGATGCACCCAACCTTTCGGCCGGCTGGTCGCTGGAACTCCTCGCCCAGGCCTTCGAAGCCAAGACCGGAGCCGTTCTATCCCCCTCGGTGACCCCGGACGGTATCACCATAATCAAGATACTGGAACACAAACCGGCCGTTATCCAACCCTTTGAAAAGGCGAAAGAACAGGTCAAAGAGAGCCTGTTGCAGGAGAAAGCCGCCGAACTGGCCAGACAAAAGGCCGAAGAAGTTCATGCCGCCCTGGCCAAGTCCCCAACCTCCACCAAAGACGACATCTTAACAGCTGTACGTAGTTTAGGGTTGAACCCCAAAGAAACACCTTTCTTCGCCATGGGGGAATATATCCCCGAGATCGGGCTTTCGGAAGATTTCCATTCGGCCGCTGAAAAGGTAAGCCAAGAAAAACCCCTCGGCAATATAGTAATGACCGCCAAAGGCCCCGTCATCTTCTGGTTTCAAGCCCTCCAGCTGATAGATGAGAAGAAATTCGAGGAAGTGAAGAATGATTTCGCCCTAACGCTTTACCGCGAAGAAAGCGCCAAGGCCATCAACGCCGTCGTAAAGGAGATCCGGGCTCGCGCTAAGATGGAAAGCTATATAGACAGGATCGTTCCCAAAAAGAAAAGACCGTGAAAGGCATCCTGCCGACGTGGAATCCGGGAAAGAACCGTTTATAGAAACCGGTTGAGCGATCGGACTATTTTGTAGAATCATCTATCCAACGCAAATAATCCTCGTTCCCTTCGGTTATCGGCAACAGCACAACCTCAGGTACTGAATAACTATGCAGCGCTTTGACCTCCGCCGCCAGCCGCTTGAATAATTCTTGTCTGGTTTTGATCACCAGAAGCACCTCCGGAGAATCTTCCACCTTGCCCTGCCACCAGTACAGCGAACGGACGTCTTTTACGATGTTACAGCAAGCGGCCAGCTTCCTCTCCAGCAGGCCGCGGGCGATCCTCTCGGCCTCATCGGCATCTTTGGCTGTGACAAATACGATCCCGTATGCCATATTCATCCCCCCCTTTATCTCCGGCTGGCGGGAAGCCCACCCTCCCGCGAGAGCAGATCACCTGCCTCGGCCTTTCCACTTGTACAATTTAACCGACCCTTCCGAACCGACCTCTTCCCATCCCAGAAGAAAACCGGCTATTTTCCCCTTTATGTAAGCCGCGTCCTCCCGCGACTGACTGCGTATCCAGCCATCTTCATGGTCGATCAATGCATACCATTCCCTGGCTAGTGAGCGGCTATTGGAAGGCACATCAAAATATCTTTCCCTCATCAGCCTCTCTCCGGGTACGGGCCGTGAAATGATCTTATGGAATGAATATAAATGTTCCCTCAATGACAGGGCCGGCAAGAACCTGAAGGTAGCCACCACTCCGGCATCATCCGGTATCTTCCGCACCAGCCTCCAGTTCGCAGCGGCATCTCCCCCGAAACCAATACCCACGCGGCTGATCATTTGCTCCCGCAAGCTGAATAGCTGCAACAAGCAGCCGCCGATCAATATGATGCAAATGATCCTGGTCGGGATCCCCGCAATGCCTTTCTTCAACGAATGGACCGTGGCCAGGAAGATGACCGGGGTCATGGTCAAGGAATAGAAATAATAGATCGATTTCTCGGAAGGGAAACCGGATAAAAGATGTTGCGCCAGGATCGGGACCATGAGCAGCAACACCGACGGGCTTAGCAATGCCGGCACCAGAAGGATGCCGAAAAGGGAACAGATGAAACCGATGTTCATCGGGTTAGCGGCAACGCCTGCCCACGTCTTCCAGCTCAAAAGTCCCAGCAAGACCTCATGAGGAGCGGCGCCCAGATGACCGTAACGCCCGGCCAACAGCGGATGTTGTTCGATCCCCCGGAAATGCGGCACAAACCAAAAGGCAGCAAAAACAAAATAGACGATAGCCGCGACCAAAGGCACCGCTCCCCATGGGAAACGCGGTCTGTCTTTAGCGAACACCCCCCACAATCCGAGCATGGCAACGATGAGCGCTATGTTCTCTTTGATACCGAGCAAAAAGAACAGGGCCAGATAATAAGCCCCCAGCCTCTTCTCGCGATAGAGCAATACTGCCGTCAAAATAAAGAAAGGCGACAAAGCCTCCGGGTTCGGATCATTGATCATCGCCAGCAAATTGGCCGGAAAGACCAGATACAGCGCGGTTATCGTCAAAGCCGTCCCGGGGCCGAGTTCGTCTGAAGCGATACGATGCAGGACCGCAGCTGATAGAACGAAGAATATTATCTGGAGAAAAACGAACGTGAGCGGCGAAGGGAATAACGCCAGGAAAGCCGCGACCGCCACGTCGATCAGTCCCGCATGCTCTCCCCAACAATGGAAACCATACAAGGAGGAATAGAACTGACCGTGGACCAGCCCCCAGAAGAACTGGTTATAAGCCGCCAGGTCCCAATCCGAATAGACCAAATGGACATACTGATAACAAACCAATAAAGTGTAAAAAATAAACGCCGCTGTACAGATAACTGCCAACGGCCAATGATCCATCCAAGATCGGATCGCCCTGGTACCGGCCATCTCACTTTTCCAGCATAATAAGGTTGATCATACGCCCGGCACTCTCGCCTTCACGTCGGAAAGAAAAAAACCGGTCCTCCGCGCTGAAGGTGCACAAACCACAATCATGGATGTTCTCAATCCGAACACCGTGTTCCAGAAGCTGGCGGACGTTCACGGCCACCAGGTCCAGGAACAGTCCGCCGGAACAAGTTATCACATCATGGGGAAAATGCTCCCGGAACTCCGGCCCCACCCGGTAACTGTCCCGACGGATACAGGGGCCCAGCGCCACCCGGACTTCCGATATGCGCACGCCATAATCATCGCGCATAACGGCCAGCGTTTTCGCAGCGATCCCCAGCTTGGAACTCTTCCATCCGGCATGTATGGCCGCCGCCACTTTTTTCCCCGGAGCCAAGACCAGTAAAGGAAGGCAGTCGGCGGTTCGGACCGCTATGGGCACCCCTGGCTCGGCCGTCACTATCGCATCCGCCTCACAGCGGCCGCGCATTCCCGCCTCTTTGGCCCCTACGCGCCATATATTGTCGCCGTGGACCTGTTTCGGGAATATGACGCCTTCCGGATACCTCAAGCCGCAAGCCCGCAGCCATTCCTTCTGTGCGGCGGTAAGGACAAAACGGTCGGGATGATCGGGATCACCTTTATGGAAATCGACCGAACGGCCACTGGAGAACGCCACCCCAATTGAGCCAAAAGCCTTCGAATACTCCAGTTCCGGCATCACGCCTCTCCATCCGCATGCGCGCCGTCCTCGGACGAAAGTTCAGGCATATGTCCCTTCTTGAAATCTTCTATATGGCGGATCTTCGTATCCAGGTTGCGGAAACTTTTATCCCGGACATCGGCATACGTCCGGTCCAGGTCGCCGACCAGTTTGCCGAGATCCTCGAACCGCGTCTTAAAAGTGTCGTAATAGCGCGCGAACTGATCGATGAGCTGGATGATCTTCTTGAGATCCTTCTCAAAACGGAAATGTTCATGCGCCTGACGGATGACGGCCAGGGTGGCATACAGGGTGAACGGCGAACACAGCACGACTTTGTCCTTCAAGGCCATGTCCATGATCCCGGGTTCGGATTCCTGTATGAAACCAAATACCTGTTCATTGGGGATGAACAAAAGTACAAAATCCAGCGTATTCTCCGCCGGATTGACATATTCGCGCGTTTTGATCTCCCCTATCCGGCCGCGGACATTCTTGAAGAATTCCTTCCTGGCCGCCTCCCGCTCCACCTCGCTGGCCGCGTTCGCCATGCGAAGGTAATTATCCAGCGGGAACTTTACATCCATGTTCACCCGCTTGCCGTCCGGCAAAAGGAAACTGAAATCCGGCCGCGTGGCAGAGGAGGACTGCTGGGACTGCTTGATATAATGCACGGTCTCCAGGAGGCCGCTGTGGCGGATGATGTCCTCCGCCATCCGCTCGCCCCATTGGCCGCGCAGCTTGACATTACCCAGGATATTGGTGAGATTTCCCGTCGTCTCCTGCAGTTTAAGGGTCGCCTGGGAGGCGCTGGCAAGTTCCTGTTCGAGACGCCCGAACTTATGTGCCCGGTCCGCTTCCCATTGGCGCAACAGGTCCTGGTAGGAACGCAACTTCTCTTCCAAAGCCTTCAATGTGCTTTCGAAAGACTGGCGGCGTGCCTCCTGTTCCAGCGCCGCCTTGGATTGCTCGCTCCTGAACTGTTCGCTGGTCGAACGCAGCATTTCTTCGATACGCGCGTTCTGGCGAAGAAGCACAACGGTAAGGATAAGAACGATCAACCCCAGCAGGGAAACTGCAATTACGGCTGACATATATTCTCCGGGGATAAGGCGAGGCCGACCAACTGACTTTGTTCCTGACTGAATGGGGCCGTCAACGGGGACGGCTCAAAAAAGCGATCGCTGTCTATTCACGCCGCAATAATGCAAGGAAGTGATCAGGCTCTGCTAACGGCGACTTCCATGATAGAGATCAATGCCCGTTATTTTTCTTCCCGTACACATCGGCCCTGAATTTGGCTTTATGTTCCTTGTCCCGCAAGGCATCGGTTATCTTTTCGCGGAAACGTTCCAGTCTCCGCGCCAGCAATCGCTCAAGGTCATCGTCGTTTAAACCTGAACCCTGGAGGATCAAAAGACAATGGATAAAAAGATCCGTGGTCTCGTCTTTCCAGTGTTCGTCGCCCTGGCTCACCAGCATGCGGATCTCATCCACGTGGTCCTTCATGGACTGCAAGGTGAACTCGCGGTGGGCGGGAGCAGAACCATGCAGTCTGCTGGCAAGTTCAAGCAACTCGCTTAGTTTCTTAGAAAGTTCAGTATCGATATTAACCCCTCCCATAGATCTGCTTCATTTTCATTATACATGACACAACATGAATTAAGCTTAAAGAAAGAAAAAACTATCCTCGAGCGGATACGGCCCTTCTCGCACGGACTTTTCGTTCTTATAATCCTTGCCCAGACGGACGATCAGCGCATGGTATTCGTTATAGATCTTTTCTTCCCGCGGCAGATGTGCCATGAAAAGCGACTGCACGTCTCCATAATCGGCATCCCACTCGGAAAACCCGTGCCGCTTGAGCAGCCTTCGAGAATAGGCATCCACCACAAAGACCGGCTTATGCAAAGCGTAAAGCAAAATAGAATCAGCTGTCTCCGGGCCGATGCCGTTCACCCCAAGCAGGGCCTTCCGCAAAGGCTCGACCGGCTTACGCGCCAAGCGCTTGATATCCCCTCCGCATTCTCCGGCAAGGAAATCCAGCAGATTGCGCAATCTCCGGGCTTTTACCCTGAAATATCCGGCAGGACGGATCAGTTCGGCCAGTTCATGCTCCGGCAAAACATGCAGACGCTGAAAATTTAAAAGACCGCGCCCGTTCAAAGAGCGGATGGCCCGCTCGACATTGGCCCAATTCGTATTCTGTACCAAGACCGCGCCGACCATGACTTCAATGGCTGTCCGGGCCGGCCACCAAGACTGTGGACCGTAAACGGCCAACAGGCGATCGTACATGGCCCGAATGATGCGCCCCCGGTTGAACTCAAAGCTGGCGCTTATCATGCTCGACCCGCGTCAACTGGCCGGAACTGTCAAAAAAAACGTAGACCTTGGGCCCATCGAAATACCTGGTTGCGTAGCGATAAAGGAGCCGTTCCTCTTTCGCTCCGTCCGGTAAGATCACAGTTTGTACCAATACCGGCTCCCCGAATCTGGCGATAAAGTCCTTACGACTGCGGTATTCGTCGAACGGATCGCCTTTCGCAATGAATGACCTCAGTTCATCGAACCTGCGGTCGGACTCCGCGACAAAGGCCGCTTGTGCGTCCTTATCGTCCGAATATTCCTTCAAAACCAATGCTTCATCAAGATGCGATATGGCAGCGCATGATGAGCACAGAAAGACCACCCAAAGCAAAAGAACATATCTCAAGATGTTCAGAATAATTCTAGCCTCTTCAATGATGTATCGATACAACAAGACCGTTCCCGGCATTAATCCTTCTTTTTGCCTATATACTTGAAACACTTGGCAATATGCTCCGCCGGCATCTTTGGTGTAAGCAGGCTGGCGATGACCGCTACCAAAAGCGCCAACGGCAGTGCCACTATTATCGGGTCCACCACCACCCAAGGCTTGCCCAAGAGCGTCGGGACACCAAAAACGGTCTTGCACAGCCCGAACGCCTCGGCCTCTTTCTTGTGCACAAAAAGGAACCAGAACGCGGTCACCAAGAAACCCACCACCATGCTGACCCGGGCCCCTTCTTTGGTCATCCGCTTCCAGAAAAGCGCTCCGGCATAGGCCGGAAGGAACGTCGACGCGCACAACCCGAAAAAGATGGCGGTCGCCACCGCGATGATATTCTCCGGAAGTCTAAAGCTGAGAAGGACCGTAACGATCACGCCCAAACAAATACCGATCCGCGTCACCAGGACCGTATGCTGCCCCATCTTCCCCTTGAAGAGCGTGCGATCAAAAAGGTCCCTTCCGGCGGCCGTGCCCATGGCATGGAACTGGGAACTCGATGTCGACATGGCGGCGGAAAGCAGTGTCAGCATGAAAAGGTAAACGAACCAGGGCGGCATGGTCGAATTGATGTAAAGCGGTATCACTTTATCAACATTGCCTCCGGCAGCCTTCATGGCTACGCTGGCGAATTTTGGATTGTTTAAGAAATAGACATTAGATAGAGCGCCGACCACAAAAGCCACTCCGGTCATAAGAAGAATGAAGACCCCGCCGACACCTACCGCCCGGTTTATCTCCTTGTCGCTTTTGACGGTCATGAACCGTACCGCCAACTGCGGCTGTGTCAGAACGCCCACGCCCACGCCCATAATGATCGTGGAAACCATGGTCCACCACAGGTCCGATCCGAATACCGGCATACTTGTCCATCCCTGATGTCCGATGGCTGCCAGCTTCTCCGGCACTTTGGAGGCCATGTCCGACAAGGCCTGATGCGCCGGGACGACTCCGCCCAAAGAAGCGTAGGTCATGACCAAAAGCACGATCATACCCACTGCCATGATGGCACCCTGAAAGGCATCCGTGTACATAACCCCCTTGATCCCTCCGGCCAGCACATAAGCCGTAATGATCAGCGCATACACCATCAACGCGCCCTGGAAATTAAAATAGGACGGGAAAGTCGTCTCAAGGAACCGCGCGGCCCCGATCAGGACCGCGGACGCGTAGATCGGCATGAAAACAAAGATCACGATCCCGGCAAAAGCCTGGATGAAGCGGGATTCGAACCGTTTGCCCAATAGCTCGGGGAACGTATGCGCATCGAGGTTATGCCCCATCCTCCGCGTCCGCTTCCCGAAAACCAAGAAAGCGATGACAATGCCGACTGCTATATTGAGGAAAGTCAGCCACAACAGCCCCATGCCCATCATGGCCGCGACACCTCCGAACCCGACTATGGCGGAGGTGCTGATGAAGGTCGCCCCGTACGACAGCGCCATGACCAAAGGATGCGTGTTACGTCCGGCTAAAAGATAATCCAAGGCGCCGCTGGTCTTCTGGTAGGCGTAATAACCAAGATAAGCGATGATGAAGAGGTAAACAATGACAATAACGGTAAGAAGAACAATATTTTCCATAAATCACCCTGAAGGTTAAATGTTTAAGGTTAACAAGTTCTCCGTCGTTACAGCTGCTCTTCGACCGATCTCTCTTCTTTCACCCACTCCTTGTCTTCAGGATGGACCTGGGCATCCCCCTTGTTCCAATTCACCGTCCCATAGATGACAGCGAATACGGCTGAGGCGATGCACAGAACGTAAGCCAGCCAAACTTGTGGATCATCGATTCCCAGCATATACCGTCCCTCCCCTTTTATTGCCTAAAAAAACTGCCCTTTGGTGATTTATATATGAAATGGCCTTTGTTCCCTGTCCGGCCCGTCGTCTCTTATTATTTTCCCTCTGCCTGGTAATAAGGGATCCCTCTGAGAACCGGGTCGAAAATATACCCTAGCCATCCTTTCTGCCTATGTACTTGAAGCACTTCGCCAGATGTTCGGACCGCATGGGGGATGTCAAATGGCTCGCGACGACCGCTACTAGGAAAGACGCTGGCAAGGCCACCAATATCGGATCAACTACGACCCAAGGCTTCCCCAATAAAGTCGGCACCCCGAAAAGCGCCTTGCAGAGGCCGATCGCTTCGGCCTCTTTCTTATGCACGAACAGGAACCAGAATGCGGTGACCATGAATCCCACGACCATACTGGTCCGGGCGCCTTCCTTGGTCATCCTTTTCCAGAAGAGCGCGCCCCAGTAAGCCGGCAGGAAGGTCGAAGCGCACAGCCCGAAGAACATTGCGGTTGCGATCGCGATTATGCTCGTCGGAAGAAGAAAGGCCACCCCCAGCGTCAAAAGTACCGCCACCATGATGCCGATGCGTGTTATCAGTATCGTATACTTGTTCATCTTGCCCTGGAAAAAGGTTTTGTCGAAAAGGTCCCTGCCTATCGCTGTGCCCATGGTATGGAACTGCGAGCTCGAGGTCGACATCGCGGCTGATAATAAAGTAAGCATGAAAAGATACACGAACCAGGTCGGCATGGCCGAATTGATGTAAAGCGGCATGACCTTGTCTATATTGCCTCCGGCGGCCTTCATGGCTATATCGCCGAACTTCGGATTGTTGACGAAATAAACGTTCGACAAAGCCCCGACCACGTAAGCGCCGGCGGTCATAAGCAGGATGAAAACGCTCCCGATGCCGACGCCGCGGTTGATCTCCTTGTCACTCTTGACGGTCATGAACCGGACTGCCAGCTGCGGCTGGGTCAGGACCCCCACGCCGACCCCCAGCGTGATGGTCGAAACCAGGGTCCACCACAGGTCCGAGCCCATGGCCGGCATACGCGTCCAGCCCAAATGGCCCGAGGCCGCCAGTTTCTCCGGGACCCTCGGGGCAAGCGCTGCCAGGGCCTGATGCGCCTCTGTTATGCCGCCCAGGTTCGCATAACACATGATCACCAGCACCAACATGCCGACGATCATTATCGCCGCCTGCAGGGCATCAGTATACATGACCCCCTTGATACCGCCCGCCAAGACGTATCCGGTTATGATCAAAGCGTAGATCATCAATGCCACATTAAAATTTAAATAATTGGGAAAAGTGGTCTCCAGGAAACGCGCCGCGCCAATAAGTACCGCGGCAGCGTATATCGGCATGAATAGGAAGATCATTATGCCGGCAAACGCCTGGATGAAACGCGAATCGAACCGTTTGCCCATAAGTTCCGGGAAGGTGTGCGCGTCGAGGTTGTGCCCCATCCTTCGTGTCCGTTTGCCGAATATTAGGAAAGCGATAATAATGCCAATGAAAATATTGAAGAACGGCAGCCACAATATACCCATGCCCATCATGGCCGCGACGCCACCGAACCCTATGATGGCTGAGGTGCTGATGAACGTCGCACCGTATGACAGCGACATGATGAACGGATGGGTGTTCCTTCCGGCGAGGAGATAATCAAGGGCACTGTTAGTGTTGCGGTAAGCGTAATATCCCAAGTAACAAACAACAAAAAGATAAATGACCACAATAACGGTCAAAAGAAAGATGTTCTCCATTCTCTACCCTCTGGCAGCGGTTGATGAAGATCTATCTCATATTGTCTGCGGATACGTCTTGCGACAATTTACGGGACAGTATATCACAGGGGCTGGAAATGAATCCAGCACAATGACAACACCCTGTTCCGCATGCGAAACATCATAGATACCGTCGGGAGTTATTGTTCGTCAGTGCGGCAGCTTGTTCCAGTTGAAATGGACAAAAATACGGCCAAAGTTCTTGTCGTCCTTCTCCAGGCGGGAATATTTACCCTTGTACTGTTTTTCCAGGAATCTCAGCACCGATTTCTTCAATTGGCCGCTCCCTTTGCCGGGAATGATCTCAACGTATTCAGCCCGTTTTTCGATGGCTTCCCGCATAACGCCGTGGAGTGCGCCGTCGATCGCGCTGGAAGTAGAAAAAATGTCATGCAGGTCGAGCTTTAGATGCATGGGGCTCTCCTTTAAATATTTAATTATTAGATTATATCCAATTACAATTAAAAAACCGCTCCCCACAAAGATATGCAAGGAGCGGCTTTTTGATAAGATCCGTACCTGTTTACTGCTTCATTTAGCTAACACATCGCTCAATGCCGGCAGCCTCTTCTCCGGCTGTATCGACATGATCTGGGGCGCAAACCCGCTGATATTGCCCAGGCCTTCGATGTTCTGCATCGGCAACGGCAGTGGCACGCCGTTCTCGTCACGTTTGATCTGCATTACCAACTGGTCGATATCAAAGTCGATACCACCTGTTTTCTCTATCCCGCGGCTGATCTGCTTGAAGTCGGCGCTGCTCATGCCCCTCATATTATCCGACACGCTGGCTACAGCCACCTTTATCGCTTCCGGCGTAGCATCACTATTGGTGAACAGCATGAGCTGCCCCCTTTCAGCGGTCCTGATATCGAACTTGATACCGTTTATCGGGGTCTTGACCGACTCGCGCAACAGGGCTTCCGCGGCCTTGGCACTTATATTAGGCGGCAGAGCGATCTCCATACCCCTCTTTATGTTGGAGAAGTCCTGGACCGGCCGCTCCTGGATCCTGGAAAGCGTGGAAACGACTGGCCCCACAGCTTCCGTCAGATTGGCCACAGTGATCTGCGCCCTTGCGGTAGTGGCCCTTTCGGAACGAGTGCCCATGGCGAAATCGCTGTACCCCCTGTCGACCACGATGAGTTCTCTCTCCTCCGGCGCGAATGCCAAACGGTTATCGGCCTTATCCGCGCTGCTGAAGGCGATGACCTTAGGAACCGTTACTCCCGGCGCTGCTTTGAGCATCTCGCTGACTTTCGCCGGCTCCATCCTTTCCATACTGCCATCCGGGCGGACATACAGAATACTGTCCTTGCCGAAGGAGGATTCTACCGCGGCCACCTCGGTACGGGCGGTCTCGATGTCCAATTCCACTGCCGTAAGATTAAGGTCGCGTTCCATGCTGGAGAAAAATGCCGGGAGCGTGCCCGATGTTTTCGCCAGATTCTCGATGATATTCGGCCTGTCGGCAGCTGCTACATATACAGCTGTAGGCTTGATCTCTTTGTTAGGCCCGCTCACGACCAGAATGCTCGCTGCCCCGCTGTCTACTTTTTGCTGGATCTCAGGCATGGAAAGGGCCACATCCTGACCCTCCACATCCACAATCTTGACGCCTTCCGGCATGGTCATGGTCTTCCGGTCAAAAGATACGACCTGGAAATCCTGGCCGGCAAAATCGTTCACCGCTTTGGAGAACTCTGGCAGCCCGCCCTTTTGCAACGCGGCGGTGGTGATCTGCGGAGTAATGCCCTCCGGACGTTCCGGCATAAGACGTCCCTGCAGGTCCTTTATACCGGCCTCCAGCTTAGTCACCGCCGGAGCAGAAATCGTTCTGTCGCCGGAGAAAGTAGTTACTGCCGTTTCCGGAAGGGCGAACGCTTCCCTGTAAGAACGCTCCGAAGTCCATCCCTCGCTCGTAACGACTTCTCCCTGCTTGTTGGTCGTGGCCATCTGTACTTTGACAAAATTATCCCTCTTGTCAGTGACGGTCATTTTAACTGCCACACCCGTGACCGGTGTCGATACTTCCGGATTGACCGTGAACTGCTGCGTTGCGCCCACTTCGACCGGCTTCTGCTCATCCAGCCCACGGGCTATCTGCCGGACCACCGGAGATCTGAGATCGGCACCAACTACCACTTTAATAGCTTCGGTCAATGCCGGTTTGGCTGTCTCGGGGATATTCTGCTGCTCCAGGATCCCGGCCTTCTCAATATCCAGCCTCTCACCGGTCTGGACCGTCTTGTCTTCTGCCACCTTCATAGCCATAACGACCCTGGTGAACGTCTGGCTGTCCACCCCGGCGGCTTTCAGATCTGAAGTGATCTGTGTGACCTGCGGCTTGGATATTGTCTGTACCGGCCCCCTATTCACTCCCTGAGTCGGTTCGAATACGGCTGGATTGGAGACGCTGATGGCCAAGGCCTTATTCGTGGCCTCGCGGACCAGTATTTCCCCTCCCTGCTGCGTAGTAAGAACAGCGGTCCCTTTTTCCTTGATCACATCGGAAACCACGCCCAAGACTACCGGGCTTTCGATCTTTGAAAAGGCATTCTCCGGAGTGCCGGGACGTGTCCCGCTCAGATAAACGGCCGCTTGCGTCCTGTCACGATGCTCCGGTGTATTAGCCGCATAACCTGTCTGTATGACCTCCTTGGCCCCTATGTCAAAACTGGCAAGCTTCTTCTCACGGTCCACCACAGCGACCTGTTTTAGTTCCATACTCCAGGTAGCTTCCCGAGCTACGGCCGTCGAAGCCTTTTCCATTACTTCATCTATATCCAGGTCCGAACTGCCGGTCATTTCCTCAGGGGTCAAAGAAGCCATCGACCCTATCGCCAGGATTACAGCCCGCTTCTGTTCAGTGGTGCCTTGCTTGCCCTGTGTGACCAAAGTACTGACTTCAGCGGTGAAGGCTTTCTTCACTTCACCCGCCAAAAGGGCTTGTTTCTCAGGTAAAGACATCTCGGAAGAAAGCGTCATCCCCTTTATTGCCTCAGCGGCCTTAGGAGCCACTACAGCAGCCGTCTTCCGTACGCTTTCCTTACCTACTGCACTTCTCTCAATGACTATTTGTCCTGAAACAGTATTAGCAGCCTCGATATCACTTATACCCATGCTGCTCATGGTCCCGGCGATACGGGCGTTGACTTCACGCACGGTCTGTTCCGGTAAAGCTCCCGTGATGTCCGCAGCCTTCACTTCCGGCACCGCCATCTGCGCAAAATCAACCGC